>NZ_BAAAQF010000009.1:0-213326 GCF_039531525.1 Glycomyces endophyticus | reverse complement strand
GGCCCCTCCCGCCGCGCACCCTGCCTCTCCTGCCGCCTCGCCCACCGCCTCCTACCCGGCCCTACCCTCCGCGGACGCGGCCTCGCCCGCCGCCTCGCAAGCGGCCCCTCCCGCCGCGCACCCTGCCTCTCCTGCCGCCTCCTCTAGGGCGCTTCCCTCCGCGGACTCTCCGGCCGTCTCCTCCGCTGCCCATCCCTCCGCGGACGCTGCCCTCCTGGCCGCTTCGCCCACCGCCTCCTATGCGGCCTCACCCTCCTCGCGCCCCGCGTCCCGGGCCGCTGCCGACGCCGTCTCCCGCGGGTCGGGCCCTGCTCAGCGGTCCGCCACCGGTCCGCTCGCCGCTGAGCTCGGGACTCCGATCGTCGTCCTCTCGGCCCAGGCCCTCGACCACAATCTGCATGCCATGGCCGCCTGGTGCGCCGAGCGAGGGCTCTCCCTCGCCCCCCATGGGAAGGCCACCATGGCTCCGCAGTTGTGGCACCGTCAGCTCGCCGCCGGAGCCGTCGGCATCACCGTCGCCACCCCCTTTCAAGCCGGCGTGGCCCGCCACTTCGGCGTGCCGCGCATCCTCGTCGCCAACCAGATCGCCGATCCTGCCGCGCTGGCTGCACTAAGCGTATGGGCCGGTCAAGGCACTGCCATCGGACTTTTTTCCGATTCCATCCCAACTATCGATAGGGTTTCCGCCGCGGTGTCTACGACCTGCGATGTAATCGTCGAGCTCGGCACCCCCGGCGGGCGGGCCGGGGCGCGCGGGATCGAGGCCGCGCTCGCGGTCGCCGCGCGGGTCGCCGCCGCGCCGAACCTGCGGCTCGCGGGCGTCGCCGGATACGAGGGCTCGGTGACCGCGGGGACCGACGCGGCCGCGCTCGCGGCCGTCGACGACTACCTCGGCGACCTCGCGACCCTGTACGCCGCCTTGGACTTCGAGACCGACCGGCCCGTCGTCAGCGCCGGCGGCAGCGCCTACTTCGACCGGGTCGCGGCGGTCCTCGGGCCGCTCGCGGGCGAGGCCGAGGTGCTCCTGCGGTCCGGCTCGTACCTCGTCCACGACCACGGCTTCTACGCCCGCATGACCCCGGCCGCGCGCGGCGGCGACGGGCCCGAGTTCAGGCCGGCCCTCGAAGGGCGCTCCCAGGTGCTCTCGCGGCCCGAACCGGGCCTCGCGATCCTCGACGGAGGCCGCCGCGACTTCCCCTACGACCAGGATCTGCCGATCCCGTTGGGCCGCATCGACGGTCAAGGGCAGACGGTCGACCTCGACGGCGCCGAGTGCCCGCAGATCAGCGACCAGCACCTGTTCCTCACCGGCGACCTCGGGGACCTGGAGGTCGGCGACACCGTGCGCCTCGGGCTCTCGCACCCGTGCACGAGCTTCGACAAGTGGCGGCTGATCCCGGTCGTCGACGAGGAGACCGGCCGCGTGGTCGACGCGGTCCGCACGTTCTTCTAGGGCTGCATGAGAAGGCGTCGGCTCCTTCGCCGTCGCACGGGTCGGCCCGCGAGCACGGCGCTCCCGCTATTCGGCGAGCGCCGCGCGGATCGCCTCGACCGCGGGGCGGTTGCCCGGGAGCCACGGGACCGAGTCGAGCTCCTCGGGCAGGAGCCAGCGCAGCTCGGCGTGCTCCTTCGCGTGCGGCTCGCCGCCGGCGAGGTCCGCGTAGTAGACGCGCAGCGTGAAGCGGCCGCCGCCGGTGGCGAGGTCGCCGAGGACGCGCTCGCCCACCGTGATCTCGACGCCGAGCTCCTCGCGGCACTCGCGGCGCAGCGCCTCGGGCTCGGTCTCGCCGGGTTCGAGCTTGCCGCCGGGGAACTCCCACAGGCCGGCGAGTTCGGGCGGGTAGGCGCGCTTCGCGGCCAGGATCGCGCGGCCGTCGCGGATCGCGGCGCCGACGACGACGCGGGGTTCGGCGGTGCTGGGATCGTTCACCGGCCGGAGTCTAAGGCACGGCCCCGACGCGCCCGTTGCCGTGTTGAAGGCGTTTCGTTATCTTTCGCACGAACGATGACGATGCGTGAGCGCTACTGAGCATCCTGTTGCTCATACGTTCGGATGATGTTGCATGGCCCGGGTGGTCAGGAATCGTGTCCGTCGGCACAAAACCAGACAAGAACCGTCCTGATAATTCCGGTATGCCCGCTTAATCCCGTTTGCCGGTCTGGACAGAAGCTGAACAACGGGGAAGACTCGGTTCAGAAATGATAAAGATCCGGCGACAATTCAGACACGAACGCCCCTCGTGACTGCCGGGTCGCTGTCAGGCCAACCTTACTGATCGGTCGCGGCCCTGCTCCGGCAGGGCACAGCTCTGCTGGACGCGGCACTTCGGAACGGCGACGACGAATGGCGACGGTGCCATGGGGAGAACGGAGCAAGACGACAACGTGCTGCTGGATGCACTGAGGGAGCTCAACGGTTGGGTAGCGGACGACGGCCGCCTCTCGCGGTCGCTGCCGCTCGACGCCTCCCAGCACGCCGAGCTTGCGGAGCAGATCAAGATCTTCGCCGACACGCTGGGCGTCCGCCCGGACGTGCGGCGCACGGACGAGGCCACGCTCATCGTGCTCGCCCGTGAAGGCGGCTTCAGCCTCACCGACGTGACCTTCGCCGGACGCGTCGAGACCGCCTACATCACCATCGCCGGGGACCTCGCGGCACGAGAAGGCGGCCTCGCCAAGGGCCGCTTCCGATGGCTCCGGCGAGGTGAATGACCCGCCCGCCGTGCGCGTACGGGCGGACCGCCGCTAGCGGCGGCACGAGCAAGGCGGACCGCCGGGAACCCCACCTCCCGGCGATCCGCCGAACAGCGACAGGCCCGCACGGTGTGCGGGCCTGTCGCTTGCGTCTTACACGTTGAAGCGGAACTCGACCACGTCGCCGTCGGCCATGACGTAGTCCTTGCCCTCCATGCGGACCTTGCCCGCGGCCTTCGCCGCCTGCATCGTGCCCGCCTCCACCAGGTCGTCGTACGAGACGATCTCGGCCTTGATGAAGCCGCGCTGGAAGTCCGTGTGGATCTCGCCGGCCGCCTCCGGAGCGGTCGCGCCCTGCTTGATCGTCCAGGCGCGCGTCTCCTTCGGCCCGGCCGTCAGGTAGGTCTGGAGCCCGAGGGTCGCGAAGCCGACGCTCGCGAGGCGGTCGAGGCCCGGCTCGGCCTGGCCGGTCGACTCCAGGAGCTCCAGGGCCTCCGCCTCGTCGAGGTCGATGAGCTCGGACTCGAACTTCGCGTCGAGGACCACGGCCTGCGCCGGGGCCACCAGCGCGCGCAGCTTCGCGGCCAGCTCCTCGTCGGCGACCTGGTCCTCGTCGACGTTGAACACGTAGATGAACGGCTTGGCCGTGAGCAGGTGCAGGTCGTACAGCAGCTCGGTGTCGAGGCCGGCGGCGAAGATCGTCTTCCCGCCGTCGAGGACCTGCTGCGCGGTCTGGACGGCCTCGAGCTTGGCGCGGGCGTCCTTGTTCATGCGCGCCTCGCGCTCGAGGCGCTTGAGGGCGTTCTCGACGGTCTGGAGGTCGGCGAGGATCAGCTCGGTGTTGATCGTCTCGATGTCGTCGACGGGGGAGACCTTGCCGTCGACGTGGGTGACGTTGCCGTCCTCGAAGACCCGCACGACCTGCGCGATCGCCGAGGTCTCGCGGATGTTCGACAGGAACTGGTTGCCCTTGCCCGCGCCCTCGGAGGCGCCCTTGACCAGGCCGGCGATGTCGACGAACGTGACGGTGGCCGGGAGGGTCTTCTCGGACTCGTAGATCTCGGCGAGCTTCGGCAGCCGGTCGTCGGGGACGGCGACGACGCCGACGTTCGGCTCGATGGTCGCGAACGGGTAGTTCGCCGCGAGGATGTCCGAGCGGGTCAGCGCGTTGAACAGCGTGCTCTTGCCGACGTTGGGCAGGCCGACGATACCGATGCTGAGTTTCACGAGAGTCGATTCTAGGCGGCGCCGCCGCGCGGCCGTGCGGCGCGACCGCGGAAGGAGGGGGCGCCCACCTGCGGGCCCGGGGCCGGGCTGCCGGGTGTCCGGCCCCGCGGGCGGGCGCCCGGCCCCTCAGGCGGCGAGGAGGCCGATCCCGAGGGTCAGGGTGCCGGCGGCGAGGCTGGCGGCGCCGGCGTACAGGAGGGCGATCGCCTTGTTTGGCTCGGTGCGGCCCTTGCCGGCCATGGCGGCGAAGAACCCGCCGGACATGAGGATCGCCGCGAGCGGGACGCCGGCGCGGGCGATCCAGCCCCAGGCGCCGTCGAGGCCGGTGGCGTCGGCGAGGACGAGGGCGACGAGGCTGAAGACCACGAGGACGCCGGCATGGGCGTGCCCGGCGCGCGAGAACGACTTCTGGAACTCGGTGAAGGGCACCTTGCCGCTGGCGACGCGGACGAGGAAGGCGCCGCCGAACTCGATGGTGACGACGGTGAGGAGGACGACGCCGGCGAGGAGCCGGGAGGCGTCGCTGAGGGCGAAGGCGGACTCGAACATCGGGGGCTTCCAATCCGACGGTGCGCTGGAGCCGAAGGCGCGCAGCCGTCTTGACAGTGTCTAGTTTCCGTGTGGATCGTAGCCCGTATTGATTGACACTGTCAAGATCCGCGCTAGAGTGGTCTCCGTGACCGACCGCTACCACCACGGGGACCTCCGCCGCGCCCTGATCGACGCCGCCGTCGAGGCCGTCGGCGAGACCGGCCCGAGCGCCCTGAGCCTGCGCGCCGTCGCCAAGCGCGCCGGCGTCTCCCACGCCGCCCCGGCCCACCACTTCGGCGACAAGGCCGGGCTCCTCACCGCCGTCGCCGCCGAAGGGTTCGACCGGTTCGCCGACGCGCTCGAACGCGCGTGGACCGCCACCGGCGACTTCGACGCGGTCGGCGCCGCGTACGTGCGCTTCGCCATCGACCACCGGGCCCACTTCGAGATCATGTTCCGACCGGAGCTGCTCCACATGGACGACCCCGACCTGGTGCGCGCCAGCGTCCGCTCGCGCGAGGCCCTCCACCGCGGCTCCGGCACCGACGGGCCGGACGCCGCGTTCAACGCCCGCGCGCTGGCCGCCTGGTCGCTCGCGCACGGCTTCGCGGAGCTGCTCCTCGCCGGGAACTTCCCGCGCGCGGTCCTCGACGACCCCGAGGGGGCCTTCAAGGCCGTCGCCGCGGCCACCGCCCTCGGCCGGGGGTGAGCGCCGGTCGCGTCCGGCCCTCGTTCGGGGCGACATCGGCCGCACGGGAGCGGTGAGCGCCGGTCGCATCCGGCTCCCGTTCGGGTGACATCGGCCGCGCGTGGGCGCGGAAGTGTCGGACCCGCGGGGGAGGGTGGAGTGCAGCGTCCCCGGGCGGGTGGGGGAGGCGGTGCCGGCGGTTCGCGGGAGCCGTTCCGGCATGTAAGTTGTGCACAATTGAATTGTGCGCTACAGTTCTTGCATGGACGCGACACCGAGGCTCCGCGAGCAGGCCTGCTTCGCCCTGTACACCGCCTCCCGGGCGGTGATCGGGCTCTACCGGCCCATGCTCGACTCCCTCGGACTCACCTACCCGCAGTTCCTGGTCCTCATGTCGCTGTGGGAGCACGACGGCCGCACCGTGAGCGGGCTCGGCGACGAGCTCCAGCTCGACTCCGGCACCGTCTCGCCGCTCCTGAAGCGCCTGGAGGCCGGCGGGTACGTCGAGCGCCGCCGCGACGCCGGGGACGAGCGCCGCGTCACCGTCCACCTCACCGAGGCCGGGGCCGCGCTCGAACGCCGGGGTTGCGAGATCACCCAGGTCGTCGGGTCCGCCTCGGGCATGTCCTACGACGAGCTCATCGCCTTGCGCGACAAGCTCAACGAGTTCACCACCGCCATCCGCACCCGCGAGCACACCACCGAGTAAGGGGAAACCACATGGAACCGCTCTACGTCGCACACGCCGTGTCCTCCGGCGAGGGCCGCAACGGCCGCGTCGCCACCGACGACGGCCTCATCGACCTCGACCTCGCCATCCAGAAGGAGCTCGGCGGCCCCGGAGGCAAGGCCAACCCCGAGCAGCTGTTCGCCGCCGGGTACGCGGCCTGCTTCCACAGCGCCCTCCAGCTCATCGCCCGCCAGGCCAAGGTCGACCTCGGCGACTCCTCCGTGGAGGCCAGCGTCGGCATCGGCAAGGAGGGCGAGGGCTTCGGCCTCAACGCCATCCTCGAGGTCTCCACCCCCGGCGCCGTCCGCGACGTCGCCGAGGGCCTGGTGGAGAAGGCCCACCTGGTCTGCCCGTACTCCAACGCCACCCGCGGCAACATCTCGGTCGAGATCGACCTCGTCCAGACCGCCGACGACTAGGCCGCCGACGACCAGACGCGGCATACGACGGGGCCCGGCATCGCATCGCGATGCCGGGCCCTCGAACGTGAACGGGGTGTGTCTCGGCGGTTCGGTGCAAATCGGGCATTCGCAGCACCCCTTGGATCAACCCTGACACGGGGGTGCGACGGCCGCCCGGGTCAGCCCGCCGAGGTGCCGCTCTTCCCCTTGCGGAAGATCTTGCGGCCCAGCCACACCAGGGGGTCGTACCGGCCCCCGGCGACGCGCTCCTTCATCGGGATGATCGCGTTGTCGGTGATCTTGATGTGCTCGGGGCACACCTCGGTGCAGCACTTGGTGATGTTGCAGTACCCGAGGCCCTGCTCGTCCTGCGCCGCCTCGCGCCGGTCGTCGCGCGCGTCGAGCGGGTGCATGTCGAGCTCGGCCGCGCGGATGAACAGGCGCGGACCCGAGAACGGCGGCTTGTTCTCCTCGTGATCGCGCACCACGTGGCAGGTGTTCTGGCACAGGAAGCACTCGATGCACTTGCGGAACTCCTGGCTCCGCTCCACGTCGACCTGCTGCATCCGGTACTCGCCCGGCTTCAGGTCCGCCGGCGGCGCGAACTGCGGCATCTGCCGCGCCTTCTCGTAGTTGAACGAGACGTCGGTGACCAGGTCGCGCACCACCGGGAACGTCCGCAGCGGCGTGATCGTGACCGGCTCGCCCTCCTCGAAGACGTTCATGCGCGTCATGCACATCAGCCGCGGCATCCCGTTCACCTCGGCCGAGCACGACCCGCACTTGCCGGCCTTGCAGTTCCACCGCACCGCCAGGTCCGGCGCGTGCTCGGCCTGGATGCGGTGGACGACGTCGAGGACGACCTCGCCCTCGTTGACGGCGACGTCGAACTCGGCGAAGTCGCCGCCGTCCGCGTCGCCGCGCCACACCCGGAAGGTCCTCGTGCTCATCAGGCGTCCTCCGCTTCCGTCGACCGGTATTCCTCGGGGGTCATGTACTTGGACAGTTCACTGGTGTCGAAGAGCCCCAGCAGCTCCGGCGTCATCGACGGCACGTCCTGGCGCGCCAGCGCCAGCTCGCCGCCCTCGTCGAGCGAGGCCACCAGGTTGACCCGCCGCCACTCGGGGTCCATGCCCGGGGCGTCCTCGCGGGTGTGCCCGCCGCGCGACTCGTCGCGCTCCAGCGCGGCCTTCGCCGTCGCGACCGAGCAGAGGTACATGTTCCGCAGGTCCAGCGCCAGGTGCCAGCCGGGGTTGTAGGCGCGACCGCCCACGGCCGTGACGTTGTCGATGCGGGGCTTGAGCGCCGCGAGCTCCGTCAGCGCCTCCTCCAGCTCCCCGGCCCGCCGGATGATGCCCACGAGCCGGCCGTTGACCTCCTGCATCGCGGCCTGCAGCTCGTACGGGTTCTCGCCGTCGTTCGCGAAGGGCCGCAGGGCGTCCGCCATCGCGGCGGCGATCTCGTCGTCGCCGATCCTCGGCGGCTCGGTCACCGCCGCGTGCTCGGCGGCGAACTCGCCGGCGCGCTTGCCGAACACGAGGAGGTCGGAGAGGGAGTTCCCGCCGAGGCGGTTCGAGCCGTGCATGCCGCCGGAGACCTCCCCGGCCGCGTACAGGCCGGTGACCTTCGAGGCCGCGGTCTCGGCGTCGACCTCGACGCCGCCCATGATGTAGTGGCAGGTCGGGCCCACCTCCATCGGCTCGGCCGTGATGTCGACGTCGGCGAGCTCCTTGAACTGGTGGTACATCGACGGCAGCCGCTCGGTGATGTACTCGGCGCTGCGCCGCGACGCGATGTCGAGGTACACGCCGCCGTGCTCGGTGCCCCTGCCCGCCTTGACCTCCGAGTTGATCGCCCGCGCGACCTCGTCGCGGGGCAGCAGCTCCGGCGGGCGCCGGTTCGCGTCGGGGTCGGTGTACCAGCGGTCGGCCTCCTCGGGGTTGTCGGCGTACTGCGCCTTGAACACCTCGGGGATGTAGTCGAACATGAAGCGCGCGCCCTCGGAGTTCTTCAGGACGCCGCCGTCGCCGCGCACCGACTCGGTGACGAGGATGCCGCGCACCGACGGGGGCCAGACCATCCCGGTGGGGTGGAACTGGATGAACTCCATGTTGATGAGGCTCGCCCCGGCGCGCAGCGCCAGCGCGTGGCCGTCGCCGGTGTACTCCCACGAGTTCGAGGTGACCTTGAAGGACCGGCCGATGCCGCCGGTGGCGAGGACGACCGCGGGCGCCGCGATCGCCATGAAGGACCCGGTGCCGCGCCGGTACCCGAAGGCGCCCTTGACCGCGCCCTGCTCGATGAACAGCTCGGTGATGGTGGTCTCGTCGATGACCTGGAGCTTCGACGCGGGCTCGCCCGCCTCCTCGTCGTCCTGCTGGAGCGAGACGAGCTTCTGCTGGAGGGTGCGGATGAGCTCGAGTCCGGTGCGGTCGCCGACGTGGGCGAGGCGCGGGTACTCGTGGCCGCCGAAGTTCCGCTGGCTGATCCGCCCGTCGGGGGTGCGGTCGAACAGGGCCCCGTAGGTCTCCAGCTCCCAGATGCGGTCCGGCGCCTCCTGGGCGTGGATCTCGGCCATCCGGTAGTTGTTGAGGAACTTGCCGCCGCGCATGGTGTCGCGGAAGTGGACCTGCCAGTTGTCGTTGGCGTTCACGTTGCCCATGGCGGCGGCGGCGCCGCCCTCGGCCATGACGGTGTGCGCCTTGCCGAACAGGGACTTGGAGATGACGATGACGGACTTGCCCGCCAGGCGCGCCTCGACGGCGGCCCGCAGGCCCGCGCCGCCGGCGCCGATGACGAGGACGTCGCAGGCGAGGTGCTCGACGTCGTTGGTGTTGTCGCTCATGTGTGCTCCCGTTACCCGACGAAGCGGAGGTCGGTGATCCAGCCGGCGGCGACGGCCATGACGTAGAAGTCGGTGAGGGCCAGGGACGCCAGCGTGATCCAGGCCCACATCATGTGGCGGGCGTTGAGCGCGCTGGAGACCGTCCAGAACCGGTACCGGACCGGGTGCTTGGAGAAGTGCTTGAGGCGCCCGCCCATGACGTGCCGGCACGAGTGGCAGCCGAGCGTGTAGCACCACAGGAGGACCACGTTCGCCCACAGGACGAGGTTCCCCATGCCGAGGCCGAAGCCGTCGGGGGAGTGCATGGCCAGCACCGCGTCCCAGGTGTTGATCACCGAGATGAGGAACGCGGCGTAGAAGAAGTACCGGTGGAAGTTCTGCACGATGAGCGGGAAGCGGGTCTCGCCGGTGTACTTGGCGTGCCCGTCGGGGACGGCGCACGCGGGCGGGGAGAGCCAGAACGACCGGTAGTAGGCCTTGCGGTAGTAGTAGCAGGTGAGCCGGAACGCCAGCAGGAACGGCAGGCTCAGCGCCGCGTAGGGGAGCAGCGGGTGGTCTGGCAGGAACCGTCCGAAGTGGGCGGCGTCGGGGACGCAGCCCTCGGAGACGCACGGGGAGTAGAACGGCGTCAGGTAGTGGTAGTCGGCGACCCAGTAGTCGCCTTGGTAGAAGACCCGGAAGGTCGCGTACGCGACCCAGGCGGTGATGCCGAGAACCGTCAGGATGGGGCCCCGCCGCCAGTTGTCGATCCGCAGGTTCCTCGCCGCGATGGCGGCCCGGGGCGGCGACGAGACGGCACTGTCTTCGGTCGTGGTCATCAGCGCAGGATATCCCTGAACCGGTGACGTAAGTCCATGGGGTACATCACAATTACGAGCTTTCCTCGTTCTGGGACTGTAGATTGCAAAGTTTCTCTTGAGTGCTCCCGGCGGCTTCTGGGGCGCGAGTGGCGGCCCCCCGCCGCTACGCTTGCCCCCATGAGCGCACGCGGGATCCTGTTCGTCCACGCCCACCCCGACGACGAGACCGTCTCCACCGGGGCCACCCTCGCCCACTACGCCGACCGGCCCGACGTGCACCTCACCGTCGTCACCTGCACCCTCGGCGAGGAGGGCGAGATCCGCGTCCCGCACCTCGCGCAGCTCGCCGCCGACCAGGCCGACCAGCTCGGCGGCTACCGGCTGGCCGAGTACCGCGCCGCCGTCGCCGCCCTCGGCGTCGCCGACACCCACTTCCTCGGCGGCGTCGGGCGCTGGCGCGACTCCGGCATGATCGGCCTCCCCTCCAACGGCCACCCCCGCGCGTTCTGGGGCGCCGACGTCGACGAGGCCGCCGCCGACCTCGTCGCGGTCGTGCGCGACCGCCGCCCCGAAGTGCTGGTGACCTACGACCCGGACGGCTTCTACGGGCACCCCGACCACATCCAGGCGCACCGCGTCGCCATGCGCGCCGCCGCCCTCGCCGCCGACCCCGCGTACCGCCCCGGCCTCGGCGCCGCCCACGACGTGCGCAAGATCTACTGGACCACCATCCCCCGCGCCGTCATCGAGGCGCAGTTCGCGGCCTTCGCCGGAGCCGCCGACAACCCCTTCGCGGGCGCCGCCACCGTCGAGGACCTGCCCTTCGGCGCCCCCGACGACGCGATCCACGCCCGCATCGCCGCCGGGCCGCGCGCCGCCGCGCGCAAGCGCGAGGCCATGGCCGCCCACGCGACGCAGATCGCCCCCGGCGACTGGCTCGACCTCCTCGGCGACAAGCTCGGCGGCGGCGCCGCCGCCGAGTACTACGTGCTCGTCAAGGGCGAGCGCGGCCCCGGCGAGGGCCCGCACGGCTGGGAGTCCGACCTCCTCGCCTGAGCCCCGGAGGATTCGCGCCGCCCCGGATCGGGTATTGAATCGATCACTATGAACGAACTCCTGACCCAGCTCGGCCCCGTCGCCCTCGCCCTGGTCCTCGGCATCGCCGTCGGCGCCGAACGCGAGTGGCAGGGCAAGCCCGCCGGCATGCGCACCCACGCCCTCATCGCCGTCGGCGCCGCCCTCTTCGTCCTCGCCGGCCGCTACGGCTTCGGCGGCATCGAGCCCGGCACCCCCGGCGTCGACCCCGCCCGCATCGCCGCGCAGGTCGTCACCGGCGTCGGCTTCCTCGGCGCGGGCGTCATCTTCTTCCACCGCAACCTCGTCTTCGGCATGACCACCGCCGCCTCGATCTGGTCGGTCACCGCCATCGCCGTCTCGTGCGCCGCCGGCCTGTACTGGGTCGCCGTCGTCGTGGCGGTCATGCACCTCCTCGTCGTCGCCGGGCTCGCCCCCGTCGAGGACTGGATCGCCAAGCACGCCAAGCACACCGGCCGGCTCCATCTGAAGTACACCAGCTCCGCGGCGCTCACCGAGGTGCTCGCGGCGTGCACCGACAAGGGCTTCACCGTCGTGGAGATCGAAGAGGAGGAGGACGGCGAGGAGGGCGAGCGGTCCACCGACCTCATGCTCGCCGGACGCGGCTCCATCAAGGCGCTCACCGCCGACCTGACCGGCAAGGAGGGGATCGTCGCCGTCACGTACCAGGAGGACGTCGCCAACGGCGGGATGTGAACCGGGGGAGGAGCGCCCCCGGCAGGATTCGAACCTGCGACCATCGGATTAGAAGTCCGGTGCTCTATCCAGCTGAGCTACGGAGGCACGGCGGGGTCGCACACGGCGCCGCGCCAGCGCAAGAATACCCGGCCCCGGGGCCCCGCGGGGGACGGGGAGCGGAGATGCGGGCACGGATACGGGGCGTCGCGAGAACACCCCAAACGATTCTCTACGACGCCCCGGAATTGCTGACCCACATCAATGAGTAGTCCTTGAGCCGTCAAGTGTCAAGCGGCACGCGGCGTGTTGAGGCTGATTCGTTATCTCGCCCTAAGTGGGCGGCTATGCCCGCTATGCCTCCCGACCGCTTGCGGCCCTAAAGGACACGCGGGCCGAATCCGGGCGTGCACCGGACGCGCACGCAGCGTGCGCGCCCGGCCCGCCCCCCGGCCCCCGCGCATCGCGGTGACGCCGCCGCTGGCGCCGCCGTGCCACACTTGCACCAGAGCCGACTGTGAGGAGCGGGCATGAGCGACGAGCGGCCACCGGCCGAAGACGCCCCGAACGAACTGCGCGAGACCGCTCGCGGACCGGTCGTCCTGCGCGGCATATCGACCCGGGCCTGGGAGCACCCCGCCGACCGCGGCGCGCTCGTGGCCCTGCGCGAGCTCCGCGGCTTCGACATCGTCCTGCGCAAGCTCTCGGGCATGATCTCCGAGCGCTCCCTGCGCCTGAGCCTCCTCGGCTCCGCGATCAAGGTCGACCGCCACCAGTACGCCCGCGTCCACGACGCCTACCTCTCGGTCGCCGCCGTCCTCGACGCGACCGACCTCCCCGACCTCTACATCACCCGCAACCCCGACCTCGGCGGCATGTGCATCGGCATCGACAAGCCGGTCGTCGTCATCAACTCCGGGTCCCTCGAACTCCTCGACGACGCCGAGCTGCGGTTCCTCCTCGCCCACGAGCTCGGCCACGCCCTCTCCGGGCACGGCCTCTACCGGACGCTCCTCATGGTCCTGCTGCGCCTGACCACCTCGGTCGCGTGGATCCCCGTCGGCGTCGTCGGCCTGCGGGTCATCACCGCCGCGCTCTACGAGTGGAGCCGCAAGGCCGAGCTCTCGGCCGACCGCGCCGGCGCGCTGGCCGTGCAGGACCCGGCCGCGGCGATCCGCGTCATGGCGAAGCTCGCCGGCGGCGGCGACCTCCGCGACGTCGACACCGCGGCGTTCCTGGAGCAGGCCAAGGAGTTCGAGACCGGCGGCGACCTGCGCGACAGCTTCCTGAAGCTGATCCTGCTGGAGACCCGCAGCCACGACTTCGCGGTCGCCCGGGCGGCCGCGGTCAAGACCTGGATCGACGAGGGCGAGTACCGCGAGTACCTCGCCGGGGGCTACCCGCGCCGCGACGGCGACGGCGACGCCTCGATCTCCGCCGAGGCCAAGGCTGCCGCGAAGTCCTACAAGGACCTGTTCGAGACCTCCGGCGACCCGCTCGCCAAGCTCCTGCGCAAGTTCCGCGACGGGCTCTAGACGCACGCGACAGGGGGCCCGGTCGTCCGACCGGGCCCCCTTCGACGTCCCTACCGCTTGAGCTTCTCCAGCAGGAGCGCCTCGGCCGTGCAGACCCGCTCGAACATCTCGATGTCGAGGGACTCGTTGGGGCCGTGCGGGTTCGAGTACTGGTCCTCGACGCCCGTGACCAGGATCGCGGCCTCGGGGTAGAGCTCCTGGAACGTCGCGATCATCGGGATGGAGCCGCCGATGCCGATCTCGACGGGCTCGGTGCCGTCCCACGCCTCCGCGAACGCCGCGCGCGCGGCGTCGAACGACGGGCCGGTCGCGTCGATCGCGCACGGGTCGCCCAGGCCCCCTTCGGGGGTGACGGTGACCTGCGCGCCCCACGGGGCGTGCGCCTCGAAGTGCGCCCGGACGGCCTTGAGGGCACGCTCGGCGGAGTCGCCGGGGGCGAGGCGGAACGAGACCTTCGCGCGGGCGCTCGGCTGGAGCGCGTTCGCGGACTCGGCCGCGCCCGGCGCGTCGATCCCGAGCACGGTCGCCGTCGGCTTCGTCCACAGGCGCTCGGTGAGGCGCCCGGTGCCGATGAACTCGGTGCCCGGCAGCAGCCCGGCCTCGTGGCGCAGCGCCGCCTCGTCGTAGTCCAGCGGCGCGGACGGGCCCGAGACCAGGCCCTCGACCGCGACGTCGCCGGCGTCGTCGTGCATGGTCGCCACCAGCCGCGCGAGCGCGGTGAGCGCGTCGGGGACCGGCCCGCCGAACACGCCCGAGTGCACCGCGACCTTGAGGAGCGCGACCTCGACGTACACGTTGACGACCCCGCGCAGGGTGGTGGTGAGCGCGGGGACCTCGGTGCGCCAGTTCGTGGAGTCGGCGATGACGACCACGTCGGCGGCGAGGAGGTCCCGGTTGGCGTGCAGGAGCCCTTCGAGGGTGGGGGAGCCGAACTCCTCCTCGCCCTCGATGAGGAGCTTCACGCCGACTGGCGGCTTCCCGCCGAAGGCGCGGAGCGCGGCGACGTGCGCCATGACGCCGGCCTTGTCGTCGGCGACGCCGCGGCCGTACAGCCGCCCGTCCTTCTCGACGACGGTGAACGGGTCGTCCTGCTCCCACTTGGCGAGGTCGCCGACCGGCTGCACGTCCTGGTGCGCGTACAGCAGCACGGTCGGCTGGCCCGCGGGCGCGGGGAAGTGGGCGTACACGCTCGGCTGCCCGCCGCCGTGCGAGAGCTGGCGCGACTCGGCCGCGCCGGCCTCGTCGAGGAGCCGCTGGACGGCGTCGGCGCCCTGCCGGACCGGCTCGTGGTCGAGTCCGTCGAAGGCGATCGCCGGGATCTTGACGAGGGCCTCCAGATCGGCGCGGACCCCCGGGAGGGCGGCGCGCACCGCATTCACTACATCGCTCATGGGGCGCAATCCTATGCCGGGTCTACACTCGGCGACGTGTTGCAGCGATACCGGTTCGTGTTCGCGCCCCGCTGGGTCCTCCTGACGCTCGCGGGCGTGGTCGTGATGGTCGTCTGCGCCCTGCTCTCGCAGTGGCAGTGGGGCCGCGCCGTCCAGCGCGCCGCCGCGAACGAGGTCATCGAGACCAGCATCGAGTCCGCGCCGCTCGACGAGACGCTGCCCGCGGGCGAGGGCCTCGACCCGGACGTGCGGTGGACGCTCGTGGAGGCCACGGGCGTGTACGACGCCGACCGGGAGGTCGTGCTGCGGGCCCAGACGAACGGCGGCCTGAACGGCTTCGAGATCGTCACCCCGCTGGTCCTCGCCGACGGGACCGCGGTCTTCGTCGACCGCGGGTTCGTGCCCTCCGAGAACACCGGCTCCGTCCCCGACTACCCGGCCCCGCCGGCCGGCGAGGTCACCGTGACCGGCCGCGTCTACGAGTACGAGGAGGCGTCCGGCGGCGTCACCGAGGTCGACGGGCACCTGGAGTCGCGGCGGCTGAGCATCGACATGCTCGGCTCCCGCTTCGACTACGAGTTCCGGTCCGCGTGGGTCGCCGACACCGAGCCGGCCGAGGGCCTCACCGCCCTGGAGACGCCCTCGTTCAAGGACTGGCAGAACTACTCGTACGCCGTCCAGTGGGCGCTGTTCGCCGGCATGGTCCCGGTCGGCTGGACCGTGCTCGTGCGCCGCGAGCGCAAGGACCTCGACGAGGCCGGGAGGGCCCCGGACGCGGAGACGGCCGCCCCCGACGCGGAAGCGGCCGATTCCCTCTGACCCGGGTCAGTCCTTGCCGTCGTACTGGATCTCCCGCGACGGCGCCTTGAAGTCGATGACCTCCTCGCCTTCGAGGGCCTCCTTGAAGATCGCCCCCACGGTCGCCTTCGACACCGTCGTGTTCGCGGTGCCGACCTCGTTGAAGATGTAGTCCGGGTCGGCCATGAACGCCCCGATCGTCAGCTGCGGCGTGTACCCCAGGAACCACGAGGTCCGGTTGTTGTCGGTGGTCCCGGACTTCCCGGCGACCGGCCGGCCCGCGAGCTTCCCGACCACCGGCGAGGTGCCCCACGACCCGCACTGCGCGCCCTTGCGGGCGGTCTCGGTGACGCACCGGCCCGCGTCGGTGGCGGCGCGCGCGACGTCCTTGTCGAGCTCCTGGTGGCAGCGCGGCGCGGCCGCGTCCAGCTCCTGGCCCTGCGGGTCGATGATCCGCAGCGCCGGGATCGGCTCGCAGTACTCGCCCTCGGCCGCGAGCGTGTTGAACACGTTCGTCATCTCGATGGGCTGCACGTCCGAGACGCCGAGGACGAACGGCCCCCAGCCGGAGCGCCGCTCCTCCGAGGCGTAGTACGCGTCGCCCTCGCTGCGCCACTCCAGGCCCATCCGCTCGGCCATCTCCACGGCCTTGTCGGCGCCGACCCGGTCGATGAGCTGCGCGAAGTACGTGTTCACCGACATCCCGAAGCCCGACCACATGTCCCGGTTCCCGGCCATCGCCGCCGAGCTGTTCTTCGGGCACCAGTTCCCGCCGCACGCCGTCGTCGCCGACACGAAGCTGGTCCGGACCTGGTTGGGCGAGTAGATGTTGTAGTCGAGCGGGTAGCCCGCGTCGAGCGCGGCCAGCAGCGTGAAGATCTTGAACGTCGACCCCGCCTGGTACCCGCCCTCGGCGCCGCCGCCGAGCACCGGGTTCACCGTGTTCGGGTAGTTGCCCTTGCGGTCGAACGACGGGTTCGAGTGCGGGCCGTTGTGGCTCTGGTCGTACGAGAACGTGCGGTTCAGCCCCAGCGCCTTGACCCGGCCCGTCCCCGGCTCCATGAGGACCGCGCCGTGCGCGTACTTCGACTCCTCGCTCTTCGCGTCGTTCACCGTGTCGTTCGCGAGCTTCTGCAGCTCCGGGTCGAGCGTGGTGATGATGGTGTACCCGCCCTGGCGGAGCTCGCGCTCCCGGTCGGCCGGGGTCGCCCCGAACGCGTCCTGCTCGCGCCACCAGCGGCGGAAGTAGTCGCAGAAGAACCCGTACTCCGAGGGGGTCCCCTCGACGCCGATGCACGAGTTCGGCGGGTCCGACACGTGCAGCTCGATCGGGAGGCCGCGCACCTCGGACGCGTCGCCCCGCGACAGGTAGTCGATGTCGACCATCCGGTCGAGCACCCAGTTGCGGCGGGCGAGCGCGTCGGTCTGGTCGGAGACGATCGGGTCGTACGCCGACGGGGCCTGCACGAGCCCGGCGAGCGTCGCGGCCTCCTGGAGGCTCAGCTCCGACGGATGCTTCGAGAAGTACACCTGCGCGGCGGCGAAGATCCCGTACGCGTTGTGCCCGAAGTACGCCTGGTTCAGGTAGCGCTCGAGGATCTCGTCCTTCGTCAGCTGCTCCTCGACGGCCATCGCCAGGCGCGCCTCGGTGAGCTTGCGGGTCGCGGTCTGCTCGGTCGCGGCGATGACCTCGTCGATCGACTCGGCGTTGAGCTGGAGCGCGCCGCGCACGTACTGCATGGTGATCGTGGAGGCGCCCTGCTCGACGCCGCCCGAGGAGTTGTTGGCGACGAACGCGCGCACGATGCCGCGGTAGTCGACGCCGTTGTGCTGGTAGAACCGCGAGTCCTCGGCCGCGACCATGGCCTGCTGCATGACGGGCGCGACCTCGTCGAGCGAGACGTGGCGGCGGAACTCGTCGTAGAACAGGCTGATGAGCGTCTCGCCGTCGGAGGCGTAGACGTACGACGTCAGCGGCGGGTCGGTCTCGGTCACCTCGACCGACAACGTGTCGATCGCGTTGAAGCCGGCCTTCGCGCTGAGGCCCGCCATCGCGGCCAGCGGGAACAGCAGGGCCGCGATCGCGAGCCCCGCGAGGACGCTGGTGCGCAGGAGGGCGTACACCCCTTCCGCGGGCGGTCCGGGTCGGTCGCTCCCGTGTGCGGACAGTCCGGGCACACGGTGCTGGCGGGGTCGATCGCGCATATATCCAGCCTAGGGCACACGGATCACGCCAAGGTGAAAATCCTCACGAGGGTCGGTATCGCTTTCGCCAAGGGACCGAATGCAAATCGGACTCGCATCACTCCAGGCCGCCTCGTCACGGGCGTGCCGCGTAACAGGCTCGCAACGAGCCGTTTAGACGCACGCGACGAAACCCGCCTACGCTTGTCGAGGTCCGGCGCCCCCGGACGCCAGGTGAGAGCACAGAGGAGACGCGCGTGTCGGTCTACGAAGTCGGACTGCGGCTGCACGGCAAGGCCGTGCTCGTCGTCGGCGGCGGCACCATCGCCGGGCGGCGCGTGCCCCGCCTCATCGACGCCGGCGCCCGCGTCCTCGTCGTCGCCCCTGAGGTCACCACCACCCTCTCCGACCTGGCCGCCTCCGGCGAGCTCCAGTGGGAGCGGCGCGGCTGGCGCCCCGGCGACGGCGACGACGCCTGGTTCGTGCTCGCCGCCACCGACGACCCCGCCGTGAACGCGGCCGTCGCCGCCGAGGCCGAGTCCCGCCGCACCTGGTGCGTGCGCAGCGACGACGCCGAGGCCTCCGACGCCTGGACGCTCGCGCGCGCCGCCTTCGACGGCGTCAGCGTCGCCGTCTCCGCCTCCGGCGACCTCGCCCGCGCCGCCGCCGTCGCCGAGGCCGTCGCCGCGGCCGGGCGCTCGGGCGCCATCGACGCGCCGCGCGCCCGCCGCGTCCGCCCCGCGGGCGTGGCCCTCGTCGGCGCCGGCCCCGGCGACGCCGACCTCATCACCCTGCGCGGCCTCGAACTGCTCCGCCAGGCTGAGGTGGTCGTCTCCGACCGCCTCGCCCCGCAGGAGCTCCTCGACATGCTCGGCGACGACGTCGAGATCGTCGACGCCGCGAAGCTCCCGTACGGCCGCCACACCACGCAGGAGCAGATCAACGCCGTCATGGTCGAACGCGCCCGCGAGGGGAAGTTCGTGGTCCGCCTCAAGGGCGGCGACGGCTTCGTGTTCGGCCGCGGCGCCGAGGAGCTCGACGCGTGCCTCGACGCCGGCGTCCCCGTCGAGGTCGTCCCCGGCCTCTCCTCCTCCATCGCCGGCCCCGCCGCCGCGGGCGTCCCCGTCACCGAGCGCGGCGTCGTCCACGACTTCACCGTCGCCACCGGCCACGTCCCGCCCGGGCCGCAGAGCCTCGTCGACTGGCACGCCCTCGGCGCCGGCAACGGCACCGTCGTCCTCCTCATGGCCGTCAAGAACCGGGCCGCGATCGCCGCGGCGCTCATGGCGGGCGGCCGGCCCGGATCGACCCCGGTGCGGATCGTGGAGAGCGCGACGACGAAGAACCAGACGGTCCGCGAATGCCGATTGGCCGACCTGGGCGTCACCGAGGCGCACCACCCGGCCGTCATCGTCATCGGAGCGGTCGCGGCGAGGGCCCGCGGACTGTGAGTTTCCGCAGCTGGAGACCGGTATTGCGGCGGCCCCGAAGTGTCATCTCGGGGTCGCCGCACTTTTACCTAATCCACTCTTTACAAGCGCGAACACAGGCCGTAATATTCGTCCATCAACAGCGCGGCGATCGCCGCGTCTGCCACCGTGGTCACGTTCTGGACCAGCGGTGTACTTCCAAATGAGCGGGGTCTCTCGCTCACCCTTTTTGTCCTCTTTGGAGTGTGCATGCGCATTCGTGAGTTCTCTGCTGAGCTCGCTTCGCGGCTCAAAGTCGCCTATGCGGTCCGCAACGTCGACATGGCGCTGCCCGGACTGACCCTGGTCGACGAATGCGCGCCCCGCGCCGGCCATATCCTGGTCGCACGGGTCGACGCCATCGGGCACCACAACTGGCTCGAGCTGTCCACCGGCCGCAAGGCCGCCATCTACCCCGGGGACGAGGTGCTGCTGGCGTTCGGCGAGCGCTACGCCCCCGACCAGTACGAGTCCCGCATCCCCGACGTCCTCGGCACCTCCGTGGACCTCGTGGCCGCCGGCGGCGTCGCCGGGGAGGTCCTCTCCCGGCACGGCGACATGCGCCCGCCGACCCGCCTGGAGCCCATCGGCATCCTCGCCGACCGCGAAGGCACGCCCGTCGACCTGCGCCGCTTCAACGTGCTCGCCCCGTTCGGCCTGGGCGACCACCCGCCGGTGGTGTGCGTCGTCGGGACCTCGATGAACGCCGGGAAGTCGACCACCGCCGCGTCCGTGATCCGGGGCCTGTCCCGCTCGGGCCGCCGCGTCGCCGGCATCAAGATCACCGGGACCGGCGCGGGCGGCGACCCGTGGATGTTCCGCGACTCCGGCGCGGTCGTCGCCGCCGACTTCACCGACGGCGGCTACCCGACGACCGCGGGCGTCCCCGTCCCCGAACTGGCCGAGCTCGCCCAGACGCTCTACCACCACGCCGCCGCGCACGACGTCGACGCCGTGGTCATGGAGATCGCCGACGGCATCCTCCAGGCGGAGACCTCCGCCCTGCTGGAGTTCCCGATCGTGCGCGAGCTCGTCGACGGCGTCGTCCTCGCCGCCGCCGACGCGGCCGGGGCCCGCTACGGCGCCCAGCACCTGCGCGCCCTGGGCCTCCCGGTGATCGCCGCCTCCGGCCGCCTCACCCAGTCCCTGCTCGCCATCCGCGAAGCCGTCGCGGGCATGGACGCGCCGGTGTACACGCCGAACGAGCTCGCGACGCCCGACGTGGCGGCCGAGGTCCTCGCGATGGCCGGCGTCGCCCGCTCCCGTCGCGGCGGCGTCCTCGAACTCGGCGAGGCCGCCTAGCGCGTCCCCTTGTCCCTACTACCCGGCAGGACCGACGGCGGCGCAGGCGATGCGCCGCCGCGGCAGTGAACCGAATACCGAGAACCCCCGACGGGCGGTGCGCGAGGCGCACCGCCGCTTCCGTGCCCGGGGCGGCGCGCTCGACACACCGTCATGACCAGGCTTCGCGATTGTCCTATGGGCCTTCTGGCGGCTCTTGGAATTATCTTGGGGGCATGAGCCGCACGATCACTCAGAAGGAGCTCCGCAACGACAGCGCCGCTGTCCTGCGCGCCGCGGAAGCAGGCGAGGAGATCATCGTTACCAGGAACGGCACGCCCATCGCCCGGCTGATGCCACTGGTCGATGAAAGCCCGTTCGTGCCGGCTGAGGTCATGGACCTGTCTGTCGAAGGCGTGCCGGGAGTCGACTTCGAACGGCTCCGCCGAGACTTTGCCGAACACATCGACCAGGGCCTTCGCGATCCGTATGAGCGCCGCGATGGCTGACGACCGGTCGCTGCGAGAATTCGCCGTACTAGACACCTCGGTAGTGGTCGATTACCGGAGGCTCGACTCGAACCTGCTGCCGCGGTTTCGCGCAATCACGACCGTGACGTTCGCGGAATTGCATGCGGGGCCGAACGCGGCGCGGCACGACGTGCCCGAGGAGGCCGTCCGCATGCAGCGACTGCACTGGGCGCAGCAGGTGTTCAGGAATCCGCTGCCGTTCGACGAGGCGTCGGCGCGGGTATTCGGGACCGTCAATCTGCTCGTCTTGACGTCCGGCCGCAAGCCGCGGACGTGCACGGCAGACCTCATGATCGCCTCGATCGCCATCCGGAACCGCCTGCCGCTCTACACCCGGAACCCGAAGGACTTCACTCCGCTGGAGTCGCTGCTGGAGGTCGTCGCGGTGTAGCGGACGATCGATCTCCGAGACGCCGACGGCGGTGCGCGAAGCGCCCCCCCGTCGCTGCGTCCGAAGGGGTTCCGTCCTGTCTCTACGCATCGGTAACCTGACCGGCTTGCGCCGTTTCGCCGCACCCGAGACCTTTACCGTCTTGTGACAATGGCAGCCTGGTCCTAGTTGCACCCGCGAATTAGGCTCGGGTTCGTGCGCCGCCCCGCCCGCACCCCGTCAGCGCGAACCCCGCGCAGGCCCGCGAGCCGCAGACTTGTACCGGAAGCGCAGAGGACCCCCCTTATGACCACTCCGAACGTCGACGCCCGACGCCTGAACGTCAAGGGACTGCTCATCGCGGTCGGACTCCCCGTGGTGCTCGTGGGCGCGCTCGTCGCCACCCTCCTGGGCACCGGCGCGTTCAGCCGCGAGAACGAGGGCGAGGACGCGAGCCTCTGGCTGTGGACGACCCCCCTCGGCGAACTCGCCCGCGTCAACGGCCTCACCGCCGCCACCGACGTGCGCCTCGACGTCACCGACGCGATGGGCAACGCCGTCCAGGTCGAGCAGACCGACTCGCACCTGCTGCTCCGCGAGATCGCCACCGGCAAGGTCTCCGCGATCGACCTCTCCACGCTGGAGCTCACCGGCTCGGCCGAGACCGCCCCCGGCGAGGGCGTGCGCGTGGCCCTCTCCGACGAGGGCGCGTTCATCATCGACCAGACGCAGGGCCTGGTCAACCAGGTCGACCCCGCGACCCTCTCCGCGATCGGCGACCCGCTCCAGTTCCCCGCGGGCCTCACCGGCGGTGCCTTCGACGCCACCGGGATGCTGTGGATCGGCGTCCCCCGCGAGGGCACCATCGTCCAGATCGAGCCGCGCGACTCCGGCGCGAAGACCCTTGCGACCGAGGTCGTGGCCCAGCCCCGGCAGGAGCTCGCGCTCACCGTCCTCGGCGACGGCGTGGCCGTCCTCAACTCCACCGCCAAGGAGATGACGACGATCCGCGCCGACGGCCGCCGCACCGTCACCGCCGTCGAACTGGCCGGACCCACCGAGACCGCCGACACCAGCCCCGGCACGGTCGCCTCGGTCACCGTCACCGACCCGCCGTCGGTCGTCACCGTCGACGACGACCAGACCCGGACCTTCCAGATCGCCGCCGGCTCCTCCGAGCTCCTCGGCGCCTCGGTCGAGTTCCACGAGCGGATCTACGTGCCCGACGGCGCCTCCGGCATCGTCTGGGTCTACGACCTCGAAGGCAACGAGATCAAGCGCATCGAGATCGACTCCGGCGGCGGCCCCGTCGAGCTGTACCACACCGGCGACACGCTGTTCGCCAACGCGGTCAACACGAACGCGGCCGTGGTCGTCTCCGCCGACGGCGAGGCCGCACTGGCCCCGAAGAACCGCGACGACATCCTCGGCGGCGACGCGCCGCCCACCGAGGAGGACGAGGGCGGCGACGACGAAGGCGAAGAGGAGGGCGACCAGGAGTCCGCTCCCGAGGTCGGCCCGCCCGGCGCCGTCACCAACCTCGACGGGACCGTCGGCGACGGCCTCATCAACCTCTCGTGGGACGCCGCCCCCAACAACGGCTCCGCCCTCACGAAGTACGTCGTCGAAGGGGCCGGCCAGACCTGGGAGATCGCCCCGAGCCAGCGCGTGCTCGAGATCGGCGACCTCGACAACGGCCAGCCGTACACCTTCACCGTGACCGCCCACAACGCCGAGGGCGCGGGCGACACCGTCACCTCGCCGTCCATCACGCCCTCCGCCGACGTCCCCGGCGCGCCGGGCGCCGTCACCGCGACGGCCAACCCCGACGGCACGGTCACCGTGCAGTGGGAGGAGGCCGACGGCGAGGGCAACGACATCTCCGGCTACCAGGTCGAGGCGATCGCCTCCGGCGGCGAGCAGGTCGTCGTCGGCCAGGCCACCGGGACCGAACTGCAGAGCACCGCGGGGACCCTCGAATACGGCCTCGGCTACGTCTTCCAGGTGACGAGCCTGTCGGGTGCCGCGGCCTCCGCGCCGTCGCCGCAGTCGAACTCGGTGACGCCGTTCAACGTGCCCGACGCGCCCGCGTCGCCGTTCGCCGAGAGCTCCACGACCGAGGCCGGGACGATCAACGTGTCCTGGGTGCAGCCGTCCAACAACGGCCGCGACATTCAGAAGTACGTCGTCACCGCGGGCAGCCAGTCCGTCGAGGTCACCGGCACCACCGCGAGCCTCTCCGGCTTCGGCAACAACGAGCAGGTCAACGTCTCGGTCGTGGCGGTGAACGAGGCCGGCCAGTCCCAGCCCGCCACCACCACCTCGAACACGATGGCGCCGCCGACGGTCCAGATCTCCAGCCATGAGTCCACCGGCGGCCAGATCAACCTCACCCTCGCCATCGACGACGGCGGCAGCGCCGACGCGCAGTGCACCCTGCTCGCGGACGGCGTCAACCAGGAGACCAAGTCCTGCCCGGACGTCTACGCGGTGACCGGCCTGTACGCCTCCACGAGCTACAGCTTCCAGATCCGGATCACCAACCCGGCGGGCAACGCGACCTCAGCCGCGTACAGCGCGCAGACCTCGACGATCAACGGCGAGGTGTTCTTCGGCTGCGACTCGATGAACACCGACTACTGCGACTCCGTCGACGGCGTCTCCGTGTACAGCTCGCCCAGCGGCGGCAGCAACCTCGGCGTCACCAACACCGGGGACCGCTACAAGGCCTACTGCTGGACCACCGGGGGGACCACCATCACCCCGCGCGGCCAGGAGCAGGACGGCTATCACGATTATCACGAGGGCAAAGACGGCACGAACAAGTGGATCAAGATCGATTACGCTTCGAACGCGTACGTCCCCTTCGCATGGATCAACATCGACGGGGTCGGCAAGAACTCCACCGGGGACCTCCCGCAGTGCTAGCAGGAGACATCAATGCACGACACCGAGCAGACCCATCCGCTGCGAGTGCCTAAGCGCATGCAGCAACCGGTCCAGCTGGGCGCCGCGCAGGCCGAGTCCTTCGCCGCCGCGTTCGAACGGCTCGCCTCGGCGGTCGACACCGTCGTCCTCGGCAAACCGGAGGTCGTGCGGCTCGCGCTCACCGCCATGTTCGCCGAGGGCCACATCCTCCTCGAGGACGTGCCCGGGACCGGCAAGACGACGATGGCGCGCGCCATCGCCGCGGCCGTCTCCGGGCAGTGGCGGCGCATCCAGTTCACGCCCGACCTGCTGCCCTCCGACGTCTCCGGCGTCACGATCTTCAACCAGGCCAGCGGCGCGTTCGAGTTCCACCCCGGCCCGGTCTTCGCGAACATCGTGATCGCCGACGAGATCAACCGCGCCAGCCCCAAGACGCAGTCCGCGCTCCTGGAGGTCATGGAGGAGGGCCGCGTGACCGTGGACGGCCGCCCGCACCAGGTGCCGCAGCCGTTCCTCGTCGTCGCGACCCAGAACCCCGTCGAGATGGACGGCACGTACCGCCTCCCCGAGGCCCAGCTCGACCGCTTCCTCGTGAAGCTCTCGGTCGGCTACCCCGTCGAGGCCGCCGAGATCGAGGTCCTGCGCGGCACCCACCAGCGCAGCCCCGAGCAGCTCGCCGCCGTCGTCGACACCGACACCGTCGCGCAGATGGCCGAGATGGCCAAGCACGTCTACATCGCCGAGCCCCTGTACGCCTACCTCGTGCAGCTCGCCAACGCCACCCGCAACCACCCGCAGGTCGCCGTCGGCGTCAGCCCCCGCGGACTCATCGCGCTCACCCGGGCCGCCAGCGTCTTCGCGCTCTCCCAGGGCCGGAGCTACATCATCCCCGAGGACGTGAAGGCCCTGGCCGGACCGGTGTTCGCGCACCGCATCCAGCTCGCCCCCGACGCCGCCATGCGCGGCGCCACCGGCGCGCAGGTCGTCGCCGACGCGTTCGACCAGGTCCCGGTCCCGCTGCCGTCCGCGGCGGCATGAGCGAGGCCCGCCCCGACGGCGCGAGCGGCCCGGCCGCGGCGCCCCGCTCCGCGCTGGCCGAACGGCTCCTCGCCGTGCCCGTCACGGCCCGCGGCGTCGGCCTCGCGATCGCCGCCGCCGCGCTCACCGCCTCCGGATGGCTCTGGGGCTACCCCGAACTCGCCGCGCTCGGCGCGGCCGCGGCCCTCGCGTGCGCCGCCGCCGGGTCGGTCATCGCCGCCAGGCCCCGGCTCGACGTCGAGCGGACCGTCACCCCCGACCGGGTCTCGGTGGGCCACACCGCGACCGTCAAGCTCACCGTCCGCAACGCCGGGCGCTGGCGGGCGGTGAACGCCCGCGCCGTCGACGCCTACGGCGGCCCGAGCATCGAGACGCGCCGCGTCGCCGTCCCGCTCGCGCGCCTGCGCCCGGGGGCGAGCGCGGGCGCGAGCTACACGATCGACGCCGAGCGCCGCGGCGTCGTCGACGCCGGGCCGCTCGGCATCGGCAAGCGCGACCTCCTCGGCCTCGCCGCGACCGCCGGGAACTTCGGGTCCGCCGCGCGGCTGTGGATCCACCCGCGCCTGCACCGGCTCGGCCGCACCCCCGACGGCCTCGCCCGCTCCCTCGAAGGCACCGCCGACAAGGTCGAGCAGGGCTCGCTCACGTTCCACGCCCTCCGCGAGTACGTCATCGGCGACGAGCTGCGGCACGTCCACTGGCGCACCTCCGCCCGGATCGGGAAGCTCATGGTCAAGGAGCACCTCGACACCTCCCTCCCCACGGTCGCGATCGCGATCGACGACCGCGCCGAGTCCTGGCCCGCGTCCCCCGAGTCGCCCGGCCCGTTCGAGGCCGCCTGCGAGGCCGCGTACTCGATCCTGACCGCGTGCTTCCGCGCCGAGTACCACGCCGCGCTGGTGCCGGCCTCCGGCGCCACGGTCTCCGGCGCCGGGCGCGACTCCTACGGCGACCTCCTCGCCGAGCTCGAACCGAACGCGAAGGACTCCCTCGACGCCTACGTCGCCCGCCTCACCGCCGCCCGCTACGGCGACACGCTCGTGTGGATCACCGGGACCGAGCCCCCCACCGACCGCCTCGCGATGCTCAAGCGCGCCTACCCCACGGTGATCGCCGTGCACCTCGCCCTCGGCCTCCCCGCGTCCGCGTCCCTCGCGGGCGGACTGCCGACGGTCCGCGCCGCCGACGGCGACCAGTTCGCCGCGGCCTGGAACAGCGGCGGGACTCGCCTGTGACCGCCGTCGAGATCCCGCGGCAGCGCCGAGCCCGGCGCGCCCGGTACCGCCTGCGCGTCGCGGCCGTCGCCGCCTGCCTCACCCTCATGTGCGTGCTCGCGGGCACCGTCGCCGCCCGCGTCTACCACGGAAGGCTCCTGGTCCTCCTCGTCGCCGGGGCCGCGCTCGGCGCCTTCGCGATCGGGTTCGCGCTCCGCAACCGCCCCTCGTTCCTCGCGCCCGGCGCCTCCCTCGTCGGCCTCACCGCGTACCTGCTCGGCGCGATCGCCCTCACCGCCGACGGCACCGAGCCGCTCCCGGCGACGATCGTCGACGCGCTCGTCAACGCCGTGCCGCGCACGCTCACCGCGCTCATCCCGGTCGAGCCCGCGCCCGACACCGTCGTCGTCCCGGTGTTCCTGACCTGGCTCGCCGCGACCCTCGCCTGCGAGTTCGCGATCCGCTACGGCCGCACGCTCCTCGGCTGCCTCCCGCCGACGCTCCTGTACGCCGCCGGGCTGTACCTCGTGGGCCCGAACGCCGACGGCGGGACCGTGTACGCGCTCGCGTACTGCGTCCTCGCCGCGGCCGCGCTCGCCGTCACCGCCGCCCCGCCCGAGCGCCGGCCCGACGGCGACGCCGTCGTCGACGGGCCCGCGCCCTCGAAGGCCCCCGCGCTCATGGGCGCGGTCGTCACCACCTGCGTCCTCCTCGCCGCCGTCGCGCTCCTCGGCCCGGCCGCGGCCCGGCTGGTCACCGCCGACCCCGGCGACCCGCGCGAGTACGTCGAGCCGCCGCAGCTCACCGACATCGACCTGAACCCGCTGGTGCGCATCGCCGCCTGGTCCAAATACCCCGACCAGGAGCTGTTCGAGGCCGACACCAGCGGCGACTCGTGGATGCGCCTCGCCGTCCTCACCGAGTACGACGGCACGACCTGGCAGGCCGCGGGGGACTTCCGCACCGCCGGGACCGTCATCCCCGGCAGCGGCGACGCCGACTTCTCCGCGGACGTCGAGATCATCGGCCTCGGCGGCAAGCTCGTGCCGGCCGCCGCCGACCCGGCGACGATCACCGGCCTCCCCATCGCAGTGAACCTCGCCAGCCGGTGCCTGCTCACGCCCGACGGCCTCGCGACCGGCTCCACGTACCACGTCGAGTCCGCGCTGGTCGCGGTCGACCCGGCGGGCGCCGAGACCGCCCGGCCGAACCTCGCCGACGGATCCACGGTCGCGGTCCCGCCCGGGACGCCCGAGATCATGGCGACGATCGCCGAGTACGTCATCGCCACGTACGACACGCCCTTCGAACGCGCCCAAGGGCTCGCGGACTTCCTCGCCCAGCACTACGCCTACAACCCCGAGGCGCCCTCGGGCCACGACCTGCCCGCCCTCGGGTTCTTCCTCGGCAACCCCGCCGACGCGGGCGGCCAGCGCGGCACCAGCGAGCACTTCGCCGCCGCGTACGCGATCATCGCGCGCCTGGTCGGCCTGCCCAGCCGCGTCGTCGTCGGCTTCGAGGTCCCCGGCGGGTCCAGCACCGTCACCGCCGGGCAGGGCTCGGCCTGGCCCGAGATCGACTTCGCCGGGGTCGGGTGGGTCCGCTTCGACCCGATGCCCGCGCCGGACGCCGTCCCCACGCCGCCCGAGGACACCCTCGAGCAGATGGAGGAGGAGACCCCCACCCCCGAGGAGGACGAGGGGGGCGGCGGCGAGGCCGAGGACTTCAACGACGAGGCGCTCGAACAGGACGGCGACTTCGACGAGGAGCTCGCCGAGGAGGCCGGAGGCGTCCCGCTGTGGGCCTGGTACGCGCTCGGCGCGCTCCTGCTGGCCTGCGTGCCGCTGGTGCTCAAGGCCCGGCGGGCCCTGCGGCGGCGCCGCCGGCTCACCCGCGGCGGTCCGGCGGACCGCGTCGCCCGCGCCTGGGCCGAGGTGCTCGCCGCGGCCGCCCGCGCCGGGGTGCGGGTGCCCGGCCACGCGAACGCGGAGGAGGCCGCGGCGCGGCTGGCGTCGCTGGAGGCCGACATCGGGCCGCTGCCCCGTCTGGTCAACGCCGCGGCGTTCGCGCCCGGCGCCGTGACGGAGGAGGACGCCCGCGCGGCGGCCGCCGTCGCGGGCGAATACCCCAAGCGGGTCCGGCACCAGGTGAAACGGTGGAAACGCTTCCTCACTTAGTCTGCGCCCGTTAGAAGTTGATATTTCCCCACAAATTCACCAGCCGGTGGCCCGATCCCGAAGGGTGGTGCTGACCTGGCAGACTGTGACGTATGGAGAACCCCTTCTTCTCTGTCCGTTTCCGCGGATACGACCGCGCCCAAGTCGACCGAGCGGTCGTCCGCATCCGCACCGCGACGGATGCGGGAGCCCCTCCCCACCCCGACTCCCTCACCGACATGGGCTTCCAGCTCACCATGCGCGGCTACGACACCTCGGAGGTGGACGAGTACTTCGCCGAGGTCGCGAGGACGCTCCGCGGCGGTTAGTCTGGGGACGTGACCGCGCAGGATCCGTACCACCCTCATCTCCAGCAGCCTCCGGCCGTGCACCAGCCCCAGCTGCAGTCCGCCCAGGCGGGACCGCCGGTCTACGGCCAGCAGCCGTATCCGCAGGTCCCGCCGTTCCACCCCGCCCACCCGTACTGGGCGCCCCCGGCGCCGGTCACGATCGACGGCTTCGCCCTCGTGCAGCCGCCTCTCAAGCCCATCCCGTCCGGGCCGGCGATCGGGTCCCTGATCGCCGGCATCGGCGCCGTCCTCGGCGCGTTCCCCGGCCTGATCTTCGCGGCCGTCAGCCCCCTGGCGGGGCTCACCTTCTTCATGTCCGCGGGCCTGTTCGGCCTCGGTTCGCTGTTCCTGGCGATCTACGCGCGCCGGCAGATCCGCGCCGCCCAAGGCGGCGTCTCCGGCAAGGGCCTGGCCGTGACCGGCCTCGTCATCGCGATCGTCGCGCTCGGGTTCGCGGGGCTGGTCGGGCTCATCGCCCTCGCCTCCAGCACGTGAGCGGCGCCCCCGTCCGGGAGCGCCGCCGCACCGCGGTCAGCAGTACGCGTTCAGGTGCGACTGGATCGCGGTCTTCTCGGCCGAGTCCACGCTCAGGTCGTACAGGTACTTGACGTGGGTCCAGGCCTTGACGTAGTCGCAGCGGACCGACGAGTTCGTCGGCATCCACTCGGCCGGGTCGTAGTCGCTCTTGGACGAGTTCGCCGAGGTGGTGGCGATCCACAGCTGCGGCGACGAGATGTCGTTGGCGAAGGCCTGGCGCTCGGCCGTGGTCCACGACCAGGCGCCGGAGGCCCACGCCTCGGAGAGGGCCACGACGTGGTCGACCGTGGCGTTGGAGACCGTGCTGGTCCAGACGTTGTCGAAATCGGACTGCCACGAGCCCGAGTCGGGCTGGCAGTCGGAGCCGGTCACCACGTTGCTGCCGTCGCGCTTGAGCACGTACTGGCGGGCGGTGCACCCGCCGCCCACGCTCGACCAGTGCGGGAACAGGTCCCGGTCGTAGGAGTCGCCGTGCGACTCGGAGGCGACCGTCAGCTGGTTCAGCTCGGACTGCGCGGTCGCGAGCGACGGGATGCCCGGCGGCCGCACCGCCTCCGCGGGCGAGGCGTCGAGGACGAGGACCGTCAGGAAGGCGAGCGCCGCGGACGAGGCGACCGCCGCCGCGCGCTTGAGTGTCTGCATGGAGGCTCCTGTGGGGGAGAGGTGAACGCTGCGTCTGCCGGGGTACACGGATCGAAGGGCGCGAATGCCCTGCCGACCGGGATCATCGAATCATGGGATGTCGAAGCGACGCAAGGGGTGAATCACATCTTTTACCCACAAGACATGGCGAACTTACGCAACTGTTGATTCACGGACAAGCCGGATCTACCGCCTACAGGCCTCGAACCGACTGAATGCCTACAATGGAGACATGACTGTGAGCAGCCAGGACACGCACATCGGCGGCCTCGCGGTCGGGTACCTGCCCGACCGCCTCGGCGCCGCCTCCGACTTCGAGTTCGAATGGGGCGGCGTCGCGTTCGTCCAGCGCGTCTGGGAGACGCAGCTCCCCGGCGGCGCCTGGCGCGTCGACCTCCAGATCCAGGCCATGCGCGGCGAGGCCCTCGCCGACCTCGACGCCCTCCGCGAGTTTCTCGCCGAGTACCACGAGCGCGGCGGCGACTGGAAGCCCGAACCGGTCGGCGACGACGGCCTCGCGAGCGAGCACGAGGTCGCCCGCCTCCTCGCCCCCGGCCTCGCCGTCGAGGTCCGCGACCCCTTCGGCCGCCAGGGCATCGACGAGGTCAAGGCCGCCGCCGCCTCGATCGTCAAGGCGCCGTAGCCGAGCGGGCCCGGCCGCGCCGCGGCCGGGCCCTCAGTCCAGCTCCTCCCGCCGCGGCGGGTTCGCCCCCGCGCGCGAGCAGGTCGCGGCCGCGACCCGCGACGCGAAGCCGACCGCCTCGCGCGCCTCCGCGGCCGTCAGGGCGTCGAGGTCGCCGAGGCGCAGCCGCCCGTTGCGGCCCAGCCAGTCGAGCAGGCCCCCGCTGAAGGCGTCCCCGGCGCCGACCGTGTCGACCATGTCCACCGGGGCGGCCCCGACCGCGAACGACTCCCCGCCGGCCCACACCAGCGCGCCGTCGCCGCCGCGTGTCACCACGACGAGCTTGCGTCCCTTCGCGATCCACGACTCGGCGAGCGCCTCGGGCGCCTCGCCGGGCCACACCCACGCCAGGTCCTCGTCCGAGACCTTCACGATCGCCGCGAAGGCGAGCCACCGCTCCAGGCGCTCGCGGTACGCGTCCCGGTCGCCCAGCAGCGCCGGGCGCACGTTCGGGTCCAGGCTGACCGTCGTGCGCGTGCTCAGCCCCGCCAGCCACCGCTCCAGGACCGGCCCGCCCGGCTCCAGCGCGAGCGCCAGCGACCCGGCGTGGACCGCGTCCAGGCCCGGCTCGCCGGGCAGTTCCCCGCGGCGCCACTGCCAGTCGGCGGTGCCCCCGGTGTGGAAGGCGTAGTCCGCCGACCCGTCGGGCGCGACGGAGACGATCGCGAGGCTCGTGGGCTCCTCGGCGTCGACGATCCACCGCATGTCCACCTCGGACTTGGCGAGGTGGGTCCGCAGCAGCCGCCCGAACGCGTCCGAGGACAGCCGCCCCAGGAACGCCGTCTCGGACCCCAAGCGGCCCAATGCGACCGCCACGTTCATCGGGCTCCCGCCCGGGTGCGCGACCGGGTGCCGGGCGTCCGACGCCGCCACCTCCAGGTCGATCAGGGCCTCGCCGACCACACCGATCATCCGCGCACCAGCCTCTCCGTCTGCGGGGCCGTCGCCGCGCTCCCCGTCCTGCGCAGCCGATGATATCCGCGCCTCCGCCGCCCAGTGGGTTCCGTGCGGAACGGGCGTTCATCTGCGAGGCCGCCGGCCGCCCGCCGGACCGCCGGAGCGGAACGCCAGGGCCGCCGCATGTCCCTGCGGCACTTCCACATCGGTGAATCCGGGCCCGGCGGCCGGTCCGAGGCCCGCGTGGACGCCGGCCGGGTCCGCCGCCAGCCCGGTGCCGTCGGCCTTGAGCCGGGCCTCCTTCCGGACCCAGGCCCGCGCGAACGCGGCCGGGCGGTCGGCCGGCGCCAGCGCCGCGAACTCGCGCCGCTCGACCGCGCTGAGGCAGCCGAGCAGGTCCCGCACCGCCGCCTCGCCGGGCACCGGCTCCACGTCCACCCCGACCGGCTCGGTCGCGAACGCCGCCATCGCGAACGATCCGCCGTGGGAGAGCGAGAAGTGCAGCCGCGGCGCGCCGGCCACGGCGGGGCGGCCGTGCGGGCCGCCGCACACCGGGCACGGCTCGCGCACCAGCCGCACCGCGCCCGGAGTGCACCCGAGGTACGCGCCGAGCAGCAGCCGCAGCATCACGTGCGCCACGGTGTACCGCTCCCGGTCCAGGCGGCGGGCGAAACCCGCCGCGCGCGTCGCCTCGGCGGCGTCGAGGACCGACGCGTCGACCGCGGTCGCGGTGCCGGCCAGGAAGACCGCGGCCCCGCCCGCCGCGGGCAGTGCCGGGGCCGCGGGCGCCGCGCCGTCGAACCGGACCGGGACCAGCGTGCGGCCCTCCGGCGGCCGGGCCCGCGGGCCGGTCGTCGCGTCCATCGTGCGGACCTCCTTCGTCTCGCGGGAGCCGCGGGCGGCGCCCGCCGGGGTGACCTGCGGGACTGCCCGGCGGGAGCTAGGGCACGATGAGGCCATGCAGATCGACTCCCGAAGCGGCGCACTGGTCCTCATCGACCTCATGCCGCGCATCATCGCCCTGGAGACCGCCCCGCGCACCGGTGCCGAGGTCAGGGACCGGTGCCTCGCGCTCGCCGCGCGCGCCCGCGAGGCCGGGGCCGCGGTCGTCTGGGTCCGCGTGGAGCGGCCGAACGTCGACGAGCAGCCGCCCGGCAGCGGCCTCGACGCGGCGTGCGCGCCGCGCGAGGGCGAACCGGTCGTCGTCAAGCGCGCCTGGAGCGGCTTCCACGAGACCGGGCTCCACGAGCTCCTGTCCTCGCGCGGCGTCGCGACCGTCGTGATCGCGGGCCTGGTGACGACGTTCGGCGTCGAGTCGACCGCGCGCACCGCCGCCGACTACGGGTACGAGGTGGTGCTCCCGACCGACGCGATGGCCGCGTTCAGCGCCGAGGCGCACGCCTTCGCCGAGGAGCTCGTCTTCCCCTCCATCGGCACGGTGTGCGCCTCGGACGACCTGGTCTGGTCGGCGGCCTTACGGCGCGGCGGCCTTCGCCTCCTCCTTCTCGGGCGCGGGGTCGTTGAGCCCCAGCTCGTCGGCGAACGAGCGGCGGCGGTACTTCCAGGCCACGAACGCGGCCGGGGCCGACGTCGACAGGGCCGCGATGACCAGCAGCGGCGAGAACAGGCCCGCCAGCAGCATCGGCCCGGCCAGCGCCGAACCGGCCGGCGAGGTGGACTGGAGGAGCGTCCGCATGAACGTCATCGTGCGGCCGCGGATGTCGGCCGGGATGCGCGCGAGGCGGAGCACCTGCGCCGACACCGTCATCGGCGTCGACACGAACTCCAGGATCATGAGCCCCAGCAGGATCATCCACACCTGCGGTCCGAACAGCCACAGCAGGCCGAGGCCGCCGATGAGCTGGAGGAGGCCGACGCGCAGCATCTGCCGGTCGGTGGGTTTGACGACGCCGGAGAGGAACGCGCCGATCAGCGCGCCGGAGTTGGCGATGGCGAGCACGACGCCGAGCGTCCCGGCCCCGGCGTGGAGCTGCTCGACCACCAGCCAGGGTATGACCACCCGGATCATGCCGACCGTGGCGTTGAACAGGGCGAAGCTGACGGTCGTCCACACCAGCACGTCGTCGCGTTTGAACAGCTCGAACACGGGCTTCCACCCGAAGCTCTGCCGCAGGCTCATGCTGGTGTTGCCCTCGGGCGCGGCCAGCGGGGCCTTGATCGCCATGATGCACGCGGCGAGGACGAGGTACGTGAACGCGTCGATGATGAGGACCGTCGGCGCGTCGAAGACCGCGATGAGGACGCCGCCGATGGCGGGCCCGGCCATGCCGGCCGCGCCGTACGCGATCGACTCGAGCGCGGTCGCCGAGTGCAGCGCCCGCTTCTCGACCAGTTCGGGCACGAGCGTGGGCACCACCGCGAGGGGCACGATCTTGAGCAGGCCGTAGACGCCCGCGGCGACGTACAGGTGCCACAGCTGGAGCTCGCCGGTCCAGGCGATGATCGGCACGAGCGCGACCACGATCGCGCGGAACAGCGAGTCGGCGATGAGCAGGAACCGCCGCGAGAGGCGGTCCATGAGCGGGCCGATCACGGTGCCGCCGAGGATGATCGGCATCGTGTAGCAGACCGCCATGACGGCGACCGAGCCCGCGTTGCCGATGGTGATGGCGAGCCAGGCCAGGGCGGTCCAGGTCGCGCCGTCGCCGATGAGGCTGACGACGGAACCGGACCACAGCAATCGGTAGTCGCGGTTCTTCAGGACGGAGATGAGTTCTTTCACGGGGGGTCCTACCTCCTGGGCGTGTCGGTCGTTCGGTGGTCCGCGGCGACGAGCTCGGCGACGTCGCGGGCCCGGGTTCGGGCGAAGTAGTGGCCGCCGGCGTCGAGTTCGCGCAGGGTGACGTCGGCGGCGATCTGGGTCCAGTCGCGGTGCGCCTCGCGGTAGCCGGCGACGAGGGGGTCGTCGCCGGTGCCCACGAAGGTCACGGGGGTGCGCAGGCGCACCGGTTCGGGGCGCTCGCGGGCGTCGATGAAGTACCGGTGCCCGGATGCGCTGTCGTGCTTGAACATGCGGCAGATGAAGTCGCGCTGGTCGGGTTCGAGCCCGTCGGCCTCGGTGAAGCCGGTGCGCTCGACGAGCCAGGCGATGATCTCGTCGTCGGTGAGGCCTTCGGCGACCTCGATGGCCTCCCGCAGGTAGTCGGGGGAGTTGAGGAGCTTGGCGCCCAGGTAGAGGCGGCGCACGTCGGCGCCGCGCTCCTCGAGCAGGCGGCAGGCCTCGACGGCGGGGGCCGCCCCGAAGCAGTGGCCCCACAGGATGACCGGGCCCTCGATCCGCGCGGCGACGTCGTCGGCGACGAGCCGCCCGGTCTCGGCGATGGTCGTGAGCGCCTCGCCGGGGAACCGCGGGTCGTGGCCGGGGAACTCGACGGCGTGGACGGCGATGCCGGGCTCGACGGCGGTGAGCGCCTTGGCGAGGTCGAGGAAGTTCGACGGGTGCCCGGCGGCGTACGGCAGGCACACGAGGGTCGCCGACGGCGTCCGCTCGGCGGCCGCGAGCCGCCGCAGGACTCCCTCGTCGGCCGCGGCCGTGCCGAGGACCGCGGCGAGGTCGAGGAGCCGCGGGTGCTCCATGACGTCGATGAGGCCGACGTCCCCGCCCAGGCCCATGGTCACGCGCATCGCGGTGAGCGAGTTCCCGCCTAGGTCGAAGAAGTCGTCGGTGCGGCTGAGCTCCTCGGCGGGGATGCCGAGGACCTTTTCCCAGGCGGCGGCGACGCGCCGCTCGGCCTCGCCGGCGGGCGGCGCGAACGCCGCCGCTTCGGCCGCTTCGGCCGGGGCCGGGGCGGCGATGAGCTCGAGTTCCCCTGCGGGCGTCCAGCGTCCGCGCTCGCCGGTGTCCCGGGGGCCGCCGCCGCCGAGCACCGTGATCCGGCCGGGGGTCCCGACCGGCGCGGGCATGCCGTGCGCGTCGAGGACCCGCACCGAGGCGCCGTCCGCGGCGGGCGCGAACCGCTCCAGGGCCGCGCGCCCCCGCGGGTACTCGTCCTCGACGAGCACGCGCTCGGCGCCGTCCAGGAGCGACAGGGCCGTGTACTCCCCGCCCGGGTCGCCCGTCATGAGCTCCAGGGCCCGCACGTAGTAGCCGCCGATGCGCGCGATCTGCTCCGCGCTGACGCGGTCCGCGTGGTAGTGCAGGCTCAGCCGCACGTTGTCGTGGAAGAAGTGCCGCGAGACCTCGCAGCGCAGCGGGAACTCGGTCTCGGCCTGCACCAGGACGTTCAGCAGGTCGAACTCGGGGAGCCGCTTGAGGTCCTTGAGCAGGTAGAAGTGGGTGAAGTTGAACGTGGACTCGAACAGGGTCCGCTGGGTCCCCAGGTCCTGCTTCATCTTCGCCATCGGGTAGCGCCGGTGAGGGAGCAGGTCGGTCTCGGCCCGGTACACGGCGGCGACCAGGTCGGCCCACGTCCCCGGTCCCTGCTCGACCCGGAACGGGATCGTGTTGAGGAACATCCCGATCGCCCGCTCGGCCCCCTCGGCCTCGGGGCGGCCCGAGTGCTCGTAGCCGGTGGCCGCGTCGTCGTCGCCGCTGATCACGGCCATGACGCGCAGGTGCGCGGCCATGAGCACGTTCTTCACCGGGACGGCGAGGTCGTCGGCGAGCGCCTGGATCGCGTCCGACAGCTCCAGCGGGATGTCGAAGTGGCTGAGCACCACCTCGTTCGGGGTGCCCGGCGCGGCGAGCGAGGGGACCTCGGTGAACGGGTGCTCGCGCAGCCGGTCCGCCCAGAACCCCCGGTCCTCGGCTGAGGCCAGGGACCGCAGCTCCAGACCCACGTAGTCGCGCTGGTGGTTGGCGCCCGCGTCCGGCTCGATCGCCTCGCCGGTGCGGAGCCGGTGGTACAGGTCGAAGACCTCGGCGTGGACCCGGTTGATGCTCCATCCGTCCACACAGGAGTTGTGGAGGCTGATGTTGTAGCGGTACAGCTCCGGTCCGAGGACCTGGACGTGCAGCGTCAGCAGGCTCCCGGGCCGCGACCAGTCGAACTCGCGGGCCTTCTCGGCCGCCGACCACGCCTCGAACCAGGCCTGCTGCTCGTCGGTGCCCATGCCGCGCTGGTCGACCACGACCAGCGGCGCGGGCGCGGTCCGGTGCACCACCTGGAGGTAGTCGCGGAACCCGTCGAGGTGGTAGGTGGTGCGCAGCATCGGGTTGCGCGCCACCGCGAGCGCCACGGCCCGCTCGAACCGCTCGCGGTCGAACGGCGCCTGGATCAGGTACGTGATGATGTCGTGGTACTCGGCGGTGCCGCGGATCATCTCGCTCTGGAAGATCAGGCCCGCCTGGAGCATCGAGAGCGGGTAGGCGTCCTCGGCGTCCGCGGGGAGCCGGTCGCGGTCCTCCTCGGCGACGAGCGCGAACGGCGCGAACTCCAGCGACTCGGGCGCCGCGGCCTCGCCGGACCGCGCGTCGAGGTACGCCGCGAGCTCGCCGATCGTGGGGTGCGCGAAGAACTCCTGGAACGTGAAGTGCAGGCCGGCCCGGCGGGCCTTCGCGAGCACCACCACGAAGTGGATCGAGTCGCCGCCCACGGAGAAGAAGTTGTCGCCGACGCCCACGCGCTCGATCCCCAGCGCCTCGCACCAGATCCCGGCCAGGACCCGCTCGGTGCCCTCGCGCGGCGCGGTGCGCCCCTGCGGGCCGCCCGCGCGCCGGATCTCCGGCAGCGCCGCGCGGTCGAGCTTCCCGTTGGGCGACAGCGGCATCGCGTCCAGGACGGCGATCCGCGCGGGCACCATGTACTCGGGGAGCCGCTCGCGCAGGTGCGCGGCCAGCTCCGCCTCGGCGGCCTCGCCGGTCGCGTACCCGTGCAGGACCTGCCCGTCGCCGGCGGTGCGCACGACCACGGCGGCCTCCCGGACCCCGGGGTGGTCGGCGAGCGCCGCCTCGATCTCGCCGAGCTCGATCCGGTAGCCGCGGATCTTCACCTGGTGGTCGATGCGCCCCAGGTACTCCACGTTCCCGTCCGGGAGCCACTGCGCGAGGTCCCCGGTGCGGTACACGCGGTCCTCGCCGGGGAACGGGGCCTCCACGAACTTCTCCGCGGTCAGCTCGGGCCGGTGCAGGTACCCGCGGGCGAGCCCCTCGCCGGCGATGCACAGCTCGCCGGGGATCCCCGGCGGCAGCGGCCGCAGGTTCCCGTCCACCACGTGCAGGCGCAGGTTCTCGATCGGCCTCCCGATCGGCACCGACGCCGGCTCCGGGTCGTCGCACGGGAAGTGCGAGACGTCCACAGTGGCCTCGGTGGGGCCGTACAGGTTGACGAGCCGGGTCCCGTTCGGGGCCAGCAGCCGGTGGAACTCCCGCACCAGGCTCGCGCTCAGCGCCTCGCCGCTCGCGAACACCTGCCGCAGCCCCGCGAGCCGCCCGGCCGCCCCCGCGGACGCGACGTACTCCAGGAACACCGCGAGCATCGACGGCACGAAGTGCATCGTCGTCACCCCGGTCGACTCGACCGCGGCGATGATCGCCTCCGGGTTCCCCGCGTCGCCCGGGCCCAGGAGCGAGAGCGACGCGCCCTCGCGCATCCACCAGAACAGCTCCCACACCGACACGTCGAACGCGATCGGCGTCTTCTGGAGGATCGCGTCCGCCTCCCCGATCGGGTACGCGTGCTGCATCCACGCGATCCGGTTGATCGCCGCCCGGTGCTCGACCGCCGCGCCCTTCGGGCGCCCCGTCGAACCGGACGTGTAGATCACGTACATCAGGTCCGAGGCGTCCCCGACCGCCGGCGGCGCCCCGTCCCGGGCGTCGAACGACGCCGGGTCGTCGAGGTCGACCGCCGCGACCCCCTCGGGGACCTTCCCCAGATGCGACCGCTGCGCGCACACCAGCGCCGCCCGCGAGTCCCGCAGCACGTACTCGATCCGCGCGGCCGGATGCGCCGGGTCCACCGGCAGGTACGCGCCCCCGGCCTTGAGCACCGCGAGGATCGCGGCCGTCATCGCGAACGACCGGTCCGCCATCACCGCCACCACCGACTCGCGCCCGACGCCGCGGCCGCGCAGCGTCCACGCCAGCCGGTTCGCCGCCGCGTCCAGCTCCCCGTAGGTGTGCGCGGCCCCGCCGCACCGGACCGCCACCGCGTCGGGCGCCGCCGCGGCCCGCGCCGCGAACATCTCGTGGAACCGCACCGAGTCGTCGAGCGCCCGGCCGGTGACGTTGACCTCCTCCAGGAGCCGCAGGTCCTCGCCGCCGAGCAGCGACACCTCCGCGAGGGCCCGTTCGGGTCCCGCGCACATCCCGTCGAGCAGCAGCCCGAAGTGCGAGGCCAGCCGCCCGGCCGCGTCCTCCCCGAACACGGCCCGGTCGTAGCCGAGCCGCAGCCGCAGGCCCGCATCGGTCCGCGCGAAGTCGAACACCACCGCGGGCGCCTCCGCGAACGCCTCGTGCAGGCCCTCCAGCCGCACGCCGACGTCGAAGAACGGGCTCGCGCCCGTCGGCCTGGCCAGGCCCAGGTGGTCGGCCAGGACCTCGAACGGGTAGTCGTGGTACTTCTCGGCGTCGGCCACCGCCGCCGCCGCGACCGGGGTCAGCGACCGCAGCGACGCGCCGCCGTCCACCGCCAGCCGCACCGGGACGGCCGACGCGAGCGGCTCGGCCGCCCGGTCCCGCTCCAGCGGCAGCGGCTGCCCCACCGTCACCGACCCGGCCCCGGTGTACCGGTGCACGAGCCCGGCCACCGCCGCCGTCAGCAGCGCGTGCAGCGCGGTCGCGTCGCCGCGCCCGAACCGCTCCAGCGCGTCGCTCGCGGCCGCCCCGATCTCGAGGTCGACCCGGCCGCGGCCGGTCCCGCCTGGGGCGCCGCCGTCCCCGCGCAGGCCGGACTTCTCCCAGCCCGGCGGGAACTGCTTGTGCCAGAAGGCGGTCGCGTACGGGCGGCGGGCCGCCTCGATCTTCAACTGTCCGAGTGTCTTCACCAGAGGGTCCCTTCAGGGTGCGTGTCGAGGGGGGTCAGAAGTCGAAGACGAGGCCGCTGCCGGCCCCGTCCGCTTCGGGGGCGGCGAGCGCGGGCGCCCCGGGGTCGGCGAGGACCGCGTCCACGGTCTCCAGGAGCGCGTCCACGAAGGACTTCGCGGTGCGCTCGTGGAACAGGCGCGAGTTGTACGCCCACGTCGCCGTCAGGTCCGCGGTGCCCGCGAACTGGAGGTTGAGGTCGAACATGCTCGCGGCGCTGGCGGAGTCGTCCTGGCGGGCGGTCCCGCCCAGGCACGGCCGCCCCGCGCCCGCGGCCTCGCCGTAGGCCAGCATCGTGTCGAACAGGGGGTTGCGGCTGAAGTCGCGCTCGCCGCCGACCGCGGCGACCAGCTCGTCGAACTGGTGGTCCGCATGGGTGAAGGCCGCGATCACGTCGTCGCGGACCTCCCGCAGGAACGCCGTGAACGGCTGCCCGGGGCGGATGCGGGCCCGCAGGCACAGCGTGTTCGCGAACATCCCGGCCACGCCGTCGACGTCGCCGACCCCGCGCCCGTCCACCGGCAGCCCGGCCGTGAGGTCGGTCTGGCCGGTGATCCGGTGCAGGAACACGAAGTACGCCGCCGCGAGCGCGTGGAACAGGGTCGCCTCCTCGCGCCGCGCCAGGTCGCGCAGGCCCGCGGTCCGGGCCTCCCCGAGCGCGAAGCCGAGCCGCGCGCCGCCGTACTCGCGGACCGGCCCGCGCGGGCGGTCCGTGGGCAGCTCGAGCGGCTCGGGCCGCTCGGCGAAGGCCCGCAGCCAGAACGCCTCCTGCTGCTCGCGCACGGCGTCGCCGCCCTCGCCGCGCTGCCAGACCGCGTAGTCGCGGTACCGCAGCGGCAGGTCCGGCAGGCGCTCGCCCCGGTAGAGCCGGTCGAGGTCGTCGAGGAGCACCTCCAGCGAGCGGCCGTCGACCGCGGCGTGGTGGAGGTCGAGGACCACCAGCCTCCCGTCCGCCGAGCGCCACGCGCGCAGGAGCGGCGGCGCCGACAGGTCGAACGGCAGCGGCCGCCACGACTCCGGGTCGTCGAGGACCGCGACCGGGACCGCGACCTCCTCGTGGATCCGCTGGTACGTCTCGGCGCCCATCTGCACGAACCCGGTCCGCAGCGCCTCGTGCCGGGCCGCGAGCGCCCGCAGCGCCGACTCCAGCCGGCCGTGGTCGACCGGCTCGGGGAGCCGGATCTGCACCGGGAGGTTGTAGTGGGTCGCCGCCTCGTCCTTGGCCTGCTCGACGATGATCCGCCGCTGCTGGGCCGAGACCGGGTACACCGCCCGGTCGGGGGCCGGGACGAGCGGCGGCAGGCCGCCCGAGCCCGCGCCGCGGACCAGGGCCGCGATGCGCCGGGCGGTCGGGTGGGCGAGCAGCCGCGCCGCCGGGAGGCGGACGCCGAGCTCGCGGTGGATGCGGCCGGCCACGACCGCGGTCGTCAGCGACGAGACGCCGAGCCCGAACAGGTCGTCGTCCAGGCCGACGGCCGCGCCGAGCGCGTCGCGCCACATCGCGGCGACCGCCCGCTCGACCTCGTCCCCTTCGACCGCGACCGCCTCCCCGGCCTCCGGTTCGAGGCGGGCGAGCGCGCCCCGGTCGATCTTCCCGCTCCGGTTGAGCGGCATGGAATCCAGGCGCGTGAACACGGCCGGGACCATGTAGTCCGGGAGGGTCCGGCCCAGCTCCTCGCGCAGGCGCTCCGGTGAGAGGTCGTCCCCGGTGCAGTACGCGCACAGGTACTTCTCGCCCCCGCGGGACCGCACCAGCACCGCCGACTGGAGGACGCCGCCGAGCGCGTTCAGGTGCTGCTCGACCTCGCCCGGCTCGATCCGGAAGCCCCGGATCTTCACCTGGTTGTCGACCCGGCCCAGGAAGTCGATCGTCCCGTCCGGGAGCCACCGCACCAGGTCCCCGGTCCGGTACAGCCGCCCGCCCGGCGCGAACGGGTCGTCGCCGAACACGCGCGCGGTCAGGTCCGGGCGGTTCCGGTACCCGTCGGCGACCCCGTCGCCGCCGGTGTACAGCTCGCCCGGCAGCCCGACCGGCTGCGGCCGCATCGCCGCGTCCAGCACGTACGCCGTCGAGTTCGGGATAGGCCGCCCGATCGGGACGCGCCCCTCGGGGGCCGCGGCGATCCGGTGCGCCGTCGAGAACGTCGTGTTCTCGGTGGGCCCGTAGCCGTTCAGGACCTCCAGGTCCGGGCACGCGGCCATGAGCGCCGCGATGTGCGGCCCCGACAGCACGTCCCCGCCCGCGATGAGCTGCCGCAGCGGCGCGAAGATCGACGGGTCCTGGTCCACCAGGAGGTGCAGCAGCGGCGCCGTCAGCCACATGGTCGTGATCCGGTGCCGCGCGATCTGCGCGCCGAGCGCCGCCGCGTCGAGCAGGGTCTCGTCCGGGACCAGCGCGATCGACCCGCCGTTGAGCAGCGGCCCCCACAGCTCCATCGTGGTGACGTCGAAGACGATCGCGCACGTCTGGAGCAGCCGCGTGTCCGGCGACAGGTCGAGGTAGTCGCAGCTCGTCGCCAGGCGCACCACCCCGCGGTGGGGGACCACCACGCCCTTCGGGTTCCCGGTGGAGCCGGAGGTGTAGATGACGTAGGCGGTGTCGCCCGGCGCCGTCGAGGCCGACGGGAGCTCCCCGCCGGCCTCGTGCGGCCCGGCCGCGTCGACCACGGCGACGCCGGGAGCCGGCGGGACGTCGACGCCCGCGGCCACCAGGGCCTCGATCCCGCAGTCCGACAGCAGGAACGCGCGCCGGTCCGCCGGATAGGCCGGGTCCACCGGGACGTACGCCGCCCCGCACTTCAGGATCGCCACGGTCGCCACCACCATGTGCGGCACCTTGTCCGCCAGCAGCGCCACCCGGTCGCCCGCCCGCACGCCGCGGCGCATCAGCGTGCGCGCCAGCGCGTCCGAGCGCTCGTCGAGGTCCCGGTACGACAGCGACTCGCCGTCGCGCACCACCGCGGGCCGGTCCGGACCCGCCGCGACCTGCGCCTTGAACAGCTCCACGAGCGTCGCCCCGCGCGGATACGCGGTCGGCGGCGGATTGAACCGCCCGAAGACCGCGTCCCGCTCGGCGGCGGTGAGGATCTCCAGCCCGCCGACGCTCGTCCCCGGCGCCTCGGTCAGCGCCGCGACGACCTCGGCGAGGTGCCCGAGCGCGCGGGCGGTCCAGCCCGGGTCGTCCCCGTGCGAATGCCCGACCGCGGTCAGCGTCAGCTCCGACGCCGAAGCGCTGCAACCGAATACGAGCCCGTGCACGCCGGGATGGTCGGTCTTCCCGAGCAGGTCCACCGCGAGCGCGCACCCGGCCGGATCGGCCGCCGCCTCCCGCGGGACGCAGTCGCCGATCGCCGCGGCCGGCCCGGTCGCGGCCCCGAGCACCCGGACGGCCCCGTCGGCGCCGGTCACCGCGACCGCCGCCGCTTCGCGCCCGCTGTACCTGGCGTCGAGCAGCAGCGCGGCCGCCGTCACGAGCGCTTCGGGGTCGGCCGGGCCCGGCGGCAGCGCCAGGGTCTCGCGGACCGGCGCGCAGCCGTCCGGCCCGCACTCGCCGTGGAGGGCCAGCGCCCGTTCGAGCCGGTCCATGTCGAAGTCAACGTTCATGATCGGATCTCCTCACTCGGCTGCCGCTGCGCGGACGCGTAGCGGGGGCGCACGGCGGCGGCGATCCGGCGGACCGTCCGCGCCAGCGCCCGGTGGTCGGGCGCGGTGCCGTACACGACGGCCAGGCACTCCTGGGTCCCCTTGCGCCAGTCCAGGACCCGGCCCGCCTCGGCGCGCACGTCCACGTGCGTCACCCCCGGGACCCGGAGCAGGTCGTCGATCCCGTCGAGGCGCTCGAGCACCGCGAGGTACGGCGGCGCGGCCACGTAGTGCCGGAACGCCACCGCCCGGTAGCCCGGGGCCCGCTCCGCGACCGGCAGGCCGAGCGCGACCGCGATGGCGTCGCGCAGCAGGTCGGGCCCGCCGGCCCGCAGGTGGACGTCGCCGACGTAGCCGCCGAGCCGCCCGTTGACCTCGACGATCCGGGGTCCGGCGGGCGTCAGCTTCACCTCGGTGTGGACCGCGCCCCAGCGCACGCCCAGCGCCGCGACCGCGGCCTCGGCGTGCGCCGCGACCCGGTCGGCGACCGGGCGGTCGAGCGTCGAGGGCGCGAACTGCCCGGTCTCCCGGAACGGCGGCGCGAGCGGGAGCTTCCCGGTCACGTGCGAGGACGCGATCGCCCCGTCGGCCACGATCGACTCGACCGACACGAAGTCGCCCCAGCCCGGTCCGGCGGCGGCGGGGTCGCCGATCAGGAACTCCTCGAGGACGAAGGGGCCGCCGGCGTCCCGGAGTACGCGCTCGGCCTCCTCAATGGTCTGAATAAGGTGCGTGTCGGCGCTGGCCGCGCCCTTCCTGGGCTTCAGTACGGCCGGGAGTCCGACCGCTCGCGCCGCCGCCGCGAGATCGGCGGGCGAATCCACTGCGGCATTGCGAGTGGCGTCGACTCCGGCCTCCCGCAATGCGCGCCGCTGCGCATTCTTATCGGTGAGGAGTCGCACCACCGTCGGGTCGTGGAATCGGAGTCCGCATTCCGCCGCGGCCGCCGCGGTCAAGTCGAGTTGGAATTCGCTGAAGGTGGTGATGCCGTCGGCGCCGATCACCTTGGCGACTCCGCTGACGTCGCGGGCGCTGGGATCGGATATCGCGATCACGGTTCCGGATTGGTGAAGCTGGTCGAGGTGTCGCGCGACGTTCGGATTCGTGGGATCGCATACGAATACGATGTCGCAGGTTCCATGCGCAGCAGTGGCTATGTCCACGGGTCCGGCAGCGCCGACGTCGTAGACGACCATGAGTTGATGTTTCATTATGAGTACGCCTTGGGGTTGTTTGGGGCAGCCCAATGGCCGGGATGCGGCGCGGCCGTCAGAACGGCACGCCGATCGCAGGGTCGAGCAATCGTCGGTGTGGGGTTTCCATTTGAGTGCGGGTGCTAAGTGGAAGCTGTCGCGTTCCGAGATAACGGTAGCGCAACAGTCAATCACCCTAGGTGCAAGTCGATAACAACGGTATATACAAACGATAACGAAACGATATACGAAGATCACAGAAAATGATCTTGGAAAGCAATACCAAATACACCGAAGTGCATTCAGTGAATGCGTTGCGATCGCACTCGAATTGCACTTGCAATGCAGAGTGGCAAATGAGTGCAAAGAAATATTCGACGGTATAAGTCCAATATGCGAGAAATATCCATCACTATATTTCTGACTATATGGCGTGATATACGGAAGTGCCCCGTGTTGCCGAGGTGTCGCAGTGGGCCGGGAAATGCGATAGCTTCGCTCCGACGGCTCGACGAGAGGGGACCGCACCGATGCGCGGATATCCACTGCCGCAGGGGAAGCGGTTCCGATGAGGCGGCGCCTGCTGCTCGTCGGCATGGGCCGGGTCGGCCGGCCCTACGCCAGGGCCGCCCGCGAACTGGGCCTCGACCTGGCGGTGCTCGACCACCCCGCGTCCCTCGCGTTCGCCAAGGCGCGCGGCGTCCTCGACGACGACCAGACCGGGTACCCGGTCGTCGGCACGTCGACGGCCGCCTGGTGCTCGGCGCTGCCGGAGGTGCTCGCGGCCGGGCCCGTGCACGGCGTCGTCGCCTTCGGCGAGTCGCACGTGACCGCCGCGGCCCTCATCGCCGACGAGCTCGGCCTCCCCGGCCCCGGCCTGCGGGCCGCCGCGGTCTCGCAGGACAAGGCGCTCCAGCGGAGCCTCTTCGCCCGCCACGGCGTCCGCCAGCCCGCCGCGCTCGCCCCGCCCGACCTCGACGCGGCCGCCGCGTGGGCCGCCTCCCGCTACCCCGTGATCGCCAAGCCCGCCGGCGGCACCGGCAGCCGCGGCGTGCGCCTGGTCGCCGACGAGGCCGCGCTCCGCGCCTGGCACGGCGACCGCCCCGGCGAGCCGTTCCTCGTCGAGCAGTACCTGCAGGGCCCCGAGTACAGCCTCGAATGCGTCGTCCGCGCCGGCGCCCTCGTCTTCGCCGAGCCGACCCGCAAGACCACCACCGACCCGCCGTACTACGTCGAACTCGGCCACACCGTCCCCGCGGGCCTCCCCGACCCCGGCCCGGCCCGCGACCTCGCCGCGGCCGTCGCCCGCGCCATGGGCATGCGCGACGGCCTCATGCACCTCGAGTTCCGCCAGGAGGACACCGGGCCGCACCTGATGGAGGTGGCCGTGCGGACCCCCGGCGATCACATCCTCGAACTCCACGCCCTCGCGCACGGCACCGACCTGTTCGCCGCCGCGATCGCCGTCGCCCTCGGCGACGACCCCGCGATCCGCCGGACCCGCTCCGGCGCCGCCGCGGTCCGCTTCCCCGCGGCCGCACCGGGCACCGTCACCCGCATTGAAGGCCTCCCGGCCCTCCGCCGCCTCCCCGAGACCGTCGACGTCCAGATCGACGTCAGCCCCGGCGACCGCGTCCACCCCGTCACGTCCTCCCGCGACCGCGTCGCGACCGTCCTCCTCAGCGCCGCCGACCCCGAGTCCCTCGACCGCGCCGCCAAGACCGCGGCCGACCTCCTCCGCATCCGCACCGACGCATAAGCCCCCGGAACAGCAAGAAAGCCCCGGCTCCCGCCGAGGCTTTGCTGTGCGTATCTACTGGTACTCCCGAGCGGATTCGAACCGCCGTTTCCGCCTTGAGAGGGCGGCGTCCTAGGCCCCTGGACGACGGGAGCTTGCCTTGTCTTCGCGGCTTGCCGCGGCAACGACGACAACTTTACACGGTGCCGGTGGGGGGTGCGCAAGCGGGATGAGGCTTGTGATGCGGGCTACTGGATCGGGTGGTGAACGGCGGGCCGGACCTGGCGCCGACACCTTCTCAGGTGAACCCCCGTGCGCCCGGCCCGGCCCGCCGAGCGACTGTAACGCGCCGCGCTCACCGGCGCGGCGTGATTCTCACTGGTTGCTCGTGTCCGCCTGTCCGGAGAGGCCGTCGAGCCAGGTGCTGTCGACGCCGTCGTGGTAGTTCACGAGCTTCGCGGTGTACGCGGTGTCGCCGACCTTCGCGGTGACGGAGGCGATGACGCCGACGGTGGTCACGCATACCTCGAACGATCCGACGGGCGCGTCGGCCGCGCCCTGGACGTCGGCGCAGTCGGCGAGCTCGCCGGCGAGGGTGGTGTCCGAGAACTCGGCCGCCGCGGCGCTGTCGGCGGCCGCGGCCGCGAGCCAGGCCGCGACGTCGTCGTCGGTCGGCAGCAGGCCGTCGAGCTTCTGCCCGAGCCAGACCGCGAGCTCGGCCGCGTCCTCGCCCGACCACAGGGCCGGGCGGTCGCCGACGACGACCGCGGCAGTGCCGGCCTCCGGGTCGACGGCCACCAGGAGCGGGTCGTCCGAGCCGTCGAGGAGGTACTCGGCGGTGTAGGCGTGGCCTTCGCCGTCGACCAGGCGCTCGCTCAGCTCGGTGAGCGCGGCCTGGTCCTCCGAGGCCTCTTCCCCGGCGCCGCCGCCGAGGGAGCAGCCGGCGAGCGCGAGCAGCGCCGCCGCGCCGAGCACGGCGCAGCGCCGAAGGGGGTTCTGCACGATCATGGGGCTCCACTTCCATAGTGCTGGGCGTCGGGGATGCCCGGGCGCGTTCGGCGGAGCCCGCGGGCCGCGACTCGCCCGGCGGCATCTGGGGGGCGCGCCTAGCACAGGTGTCTGATCTGAGGTCGGACTCCACCTTATAGCGCCCGGTCCAACCCTCATGTAACACGAGCGGGGGGCGCGAGCGCCATCGCGTTTTCGCGGCTCGGAGGCACTGCCGCCGGGGCCGGGGCGTAGGCTGAACAGCTGTGGCCGACGCAGCGTCGGGTCGGCCGAAATCCTTCGGACACGGCCCCGTAATCGGGCCGATCGTCAAATTCGGCTATTTCAGGAGTGACAGTGGCTGCGATTGAAGACATCCGCGCGAGGGAGATCCTCGACTCCCGCGGGAACCCGACGGTCGAAGTGGAGATCCTGCTCGACGACGACACGCTCCAGCGGGCGGCCGTGCCGTCCGGTGCGTCCACTGGCGCGTTCGAGGCGATCGAGCTGCGCGACGGCGACAAGGGCCGCTACCTCGGCAAGGGCGTCGAGAAGGCCGTCGACAACGTCAACGGCCCGATCCGCGACGCGCTGATCGGCATCGAGGCCTCCGAGCAGCGCCTCGTCGACCAGGCCCTCCTCGACGCGGACGGCACCCCGGACAAGTCCAACCTCGGCGCGAACGCCATCCTCGGCGCCTCGCTCGCCGCGGCCAAGGCCGCCGCAGACTCGGCCGAGCTGCCCCTGTACCGCTACGTGGGCGGCCCGAACGCGCACCTCCTGCCGGTGCCGATGATGAACATCCTCAACGGCGGCTCCCACGCGGACTCGAACGTCGACGTCCAGGAGTTCATGATCGCCCCGATCGGCGCGCCGACGTTCAAGGAGGCCCTGCGCTGGGGCGCCGAGACGTACCACGCGCTCAAGTCGGTCCTCAAGGACCGCGGCCTGTCCACCGGCCTCGGCGACGAGGGCGGCTTCGCGCCGAACCTCGACTCGAACCGCGCCGCGCTCGACCTCATCGCGGTCGCCGTCGAGAAGGCCGGCTACAAGCTCGGCACCGACATCGCCTTCGCGATGGACGTCGCCGCCACCGAGTTCTTCACCGACGGCGCCTACCTCTTCGAGGGCCAGAAGAAGACCGGCGACGAGATGAGCGCCTACTACGAGGAGCTCATCGGCGCCTACCCGTTCGTGTCGATCGAGGACCCGCTGTCCGAGGACGACTGGGCCGGCTGGTCCTCGCTCACCGCGGCCGTCGGCTCGCGCCTCCAGATCGTCGGCGACGACCTGTTCGTCACCAACCCCGAGCGCATCCGCCGGGGCATCGACGAGAAGGCCGCCAACGGCCTCCTCGTCAAGGTGAACCAGATCGGCTCGCTCACCGAGACCACCGACGCCGTCGAGATGGCCCACCGCGCGGGCTTCGGCTGCATGATGAGCCACCGCTCCGGTGAGACCGAGGACACCACGATCGCCGACCTGGCCGTCGCGATGACCTGCGGCCAGATCAAGACCGGCGCCCCGGCCCGCTCGGACCGCGTCGCCAAGTACAACCAGCTGCTGCGCATCGAGGAGGACCTCGGGGACGCCGCCCGCTACGCCGGCGCCTCGGCGTTCCCGAAGTTCGGCAAGTAGGCACCGGACGCGGCCGGCTCGGTTTCGGGGCGCACCGCATCGGCCTCTGGGCTGAGGGCCCCCGGTCGCAACCGTAGCCGGTCGCACCTGAAGGGGACCTGAAGCGAAGCGGCCGGATCAGGGCGCGGCCGATCCGCCTCTGGGCTGAGGGCCCCCGGTTGCAACCGTAGCCGGGCGGTCTTGAAGGGAAGCTGAAGCCGCTCGTGAATCGAAGGCCCCCACGCCGTCCGGCGCGGGGGCCTTCGAACGCCTCGGTCCGGGGGGCGATCGACTAGGCTGGGCCCGTGAACGCGAGCCGCCGACCCAGCCGCCCCGGAGGACGATCCACCGGTCCCGGCCGCACCCGCGCCGCGAGGCGCCCCGCGCCCGGCGCCGCCGGCAGGGCCGAGGTCAAGCGGGTCCGCTACCGGCCCGCCCGCAAGGTCTCCCGCCGCGCCGCCGTCCTCGCCCTCGTCCTCTCCGCGCTCGCCCTCGCGTACGCCTACCCGCTGCGCACCTACGTCGAGCAGCGCATCGAGATCAACCGCCTCGAGACCGAGCAGTCCGCCCAGCAGGACCGCATCGAGGAGCTCGAGGCCGAGCGCCTCAAATGGGACGACCCCGAGTACGTCGAGGCCCAGATCCGCTCCAGCCTCCTGCTCGTGCCCCCCGGCGAGGACCTCGTCATCGTCATCGACGAGGACGACCCCAAGCACACCGGTGGCGAGGACGACGAAACCGGGGCCGACCAGGCCTGGTACGAGGAGCTGGCCGCTACCTTTGAAGACGCCGACCAGCTCGACCCAGAGGAAACCGAGGAACCAGCGGAGTGATCCAGTGAAGCCGGAAGCGTGGCCCCAAGCGCCTCAAGAAGTCACCGAGGCCGACGCGGCCGCCGTCTCCGCCCAGCTCGGACGCCCCATCCGCGGCGCGCACGCCGTCGCCTGGCGCTGCCCCTGCGGGCAGCCCGCGGTGATCGAGACCGAGCCGCGCCTGCCCGACGGCACGCCGTTCCCCACCACGTACTACCTGACCTGCCCCAAGGCCGCCTCCGCCATCGGGCGCCTCGAAGGCGGCGGGGTCATGAAGGACATGAACGAGCGCCTCGGCGCCGACCCCGACCTGGCCGAGCACCACCGGCGCGCGCACGAGGACTACCTCGCCCGCCGCGCCCGCCTCGGCGACGTCCCCGAGATCGCCGGCGTCTCCGCCGGCGGGCTCCCCGACCGCGTCAAGTGCCTCCACGCCCTCGTCGGCCACGCCCTGGCCGCCGGCCCCGGCGTCAGCCCCATGGGCGACGAGGCCCTCGACCTGCTGCCCGAGTGGTGGCGGAACTCCAGCTGCGCCCACCGGGAGGACGGCGAATGATCACCCGACGCGTCGCAGGCATCGACTGCGGCACCAACTCCATCCGACTCCTCATCGCCGATGTCGGCGAGGACGGGCGCCTCCGCGACGTCCTGCGCCGCATGGAGGTCGTGCGCCTCGGCGAGGGCGTCGACCGCACCGGCCGCCTCTCCGAGGCCGCCCTCGAGCGCACCCGCGTCGCCCTCGCCGGCTACACCGCCGAGATCCGCGAGCACGCCGTCGAGTCGGTCCGCATGGTCGCCACCTCCGCCAGCCGCGACGCCGCCAACGCCGCCGACTTCACCGCCATGGTCGAGGCCACGCTGGGCCGCGCCCCCGAGGTCATCACCGGCGACGAGGAGGCCCGGCTGTCCTTCACCGGCGCCGTCGCCACCCTCCCCGCCCACGCCGGCCAGCGCCTCCTCATCGACATCGGCGGCGGCTCCACCGAGTTCGTGCGCGGCACCGGCGCGCTGGTCGCCGCCGCGATCTCCGTCGACGTCGGCTGCGTCCGCATGACCGAGCGCCACCTCCGCTCCGACCCGCCGCGGCCCGAGGAGATCGACGCCGCGGTCGCCGACGTCACCGGCGTCGCCGGCGGCGAGCTCGCCGTCGCCGACCCCGACCGCGCCGCGACCGAGCTGGTGGCCGTCGCCGGGACCGCGACAACGATCGCCGGGATCGCGCTGGGCCTGCCGGCCTACGACCCGGAGGCGATCGACGGCACGCGGCTCACGTACGAGCAGGTCGCGAAGACCACCGCCGACCTCGCCGCGGCCGACCACGCCGCGCGCCTGGCGATCCCGGTGATGCACCCGGGCCGGGCCGACGTCATCGTCGGCGGCGCGCTGGTGCTGCGGACCGTCATGGAGCGCAGCGGGATCGACGCGGTCCTCATCAGCGAGCACGACATCCTCGACGGCATCGCACTGTCCGCTTAGGGGCGGCCGTGCGGCGCCCCTGCCGATACTCTGTTGCGCATACGGCGAGGGCCCCGCGACCACTGGTCGCGGGGCCCTCGCCGTATGCGCTTACGCCGCTTGCGGATCCTTCGCCCGGGTATTGGCGGCGGCCCTCCACAGCTCGGCCGCGAGCCACAGGGCGGCGACGGTCACCAGTGCGCCCCAGGCGATCCGGCCCGCGTGGGGGAGGAAGAACTGCGGCAGGAAGGTCACCATGAGGGCGGCGAACGGCACGCCGCTCCAGCGGTTGAGCGTGCCCGAGCGCCACACCGCGACCGCGGCGGCCACGGCGGCGACCGCGATGAGCGCGAGGCCGATCGCGAAGACGGACATGGCGATCGCGTCGAGGCGGAAGGCGTCGCCGACCTCGGTCATGGTCGCGTCGCCGTCGGCCACGGCCCGCTCGCCGATCGCTCTGAGCCCGTAGACTTCGGCGCCGTAGTACGAGATCGTCAGCCCCGATCCGATGTATCCGATGGTGGCGGCCAGGAACGCGGTCCCCTCGTTGCGGGTGCCTTCGAGGTGGCCGCGCAGGGCCCCGTAGGCGAGGGGGACGAGGATGAGCGCGACGATCGCGGCGAGGTGGGCGACGGCCCATCCGGTGGTCGTCCAGGACTCGGCGCCTTCGAGCGTGGTCTGGTCGGCGCGAGGCGCGACCGCCTCGTAGAGGACGAAGAGGACGCCGGCGAGGCCGAACGCGATGGCGCCGGCACGGGCGCGGGAGTCGGGGGCGTGGGGGACTGGCACGGGTGCTCCTTGTGGGTCCGCCGCTCATCGTTGTGAGCGGCGCTCTCTGTTGCGAGCAATGATTGCATATGGTCCCGGATCGCGCAAGAGCGGTGCTCTCGTTTCTGTACACTGGCCTCATGAACGCGCCGAGAACCGCCAGAGCACGCGCCCGAGCCGAACTCACCAAGGAGATCCTGGCCTCCTCCCGCCGCCAGCTCGGCGAGGTCGGCGCCTCGGGCCTGTCCCTCCGCTCGGTCGCCCGCGACCTCGGCATGGCCTCCTCGGCCGTGTACCGCTACTTCGCGAGCCGCGACGAGCTCCTGACCGCCCTCCTCATCGAGTGCTACAACGAGGTCGGCGAGGCCGCCGAGCGGTCCGACCGCCCCAAGGCCGTCCCCGAGATCCGCTGGCTCGGCGTCTGGCGCGGCGTCCGGAACTGGTCGCTCGCCAACCGCCACGAGTACGCGCTCCTGTTCGGCACGCCCGTGCCCGGCTACGCCGCCCCGCATCTCACCACCGAGATCGCCGCCCGCATGCCGCTCACCCTGGCGCGCGTCGTCGCCGACGCCAAGCACGACCGCGGCCTGCGGCCCCGCACCGGCCCGGTCTGCGACCCCACCGCCATCGAGCCCGCCATGCTCGTCCTCCTGGAGGACGGCGCGTTCACCGCCGAGGACGCCGCGCGGCTCATCCTCGCCTGGAACCGCCTCGTCGGGATCATCGGCTACGAGCTGCACGGCCACCTCGCTAACGTGACCGCCGACGACGACGCGTTCTTCGAGTACTGCGCCCGCGCCGAGGGCGCGAACCTCGGCCTCGAATTCGACTGAGCGTGAACGGCACGAAACCGTGAGAGACGGAGGCGGCGCTCGCGCGTCATGTCAGTGAGGACCACTCACCGCAACGACAAGGAGCACTCCGATGCGACGCCACCCCCTCCGACGCCACCTCGCCACCGCCACCGCCGCGCTCGCGGGCCTCGCGGCCTGCGGCACCGGCGACCCGTCCGACCCCGCCACCTCGGCCACCGCAGAGCCGACCGCCTCGGCCAGCGCGACGGCCGAGCCGACCCCGACCGAATCGGCCACCGAGTCCGGCACCGACCCCCGCCTGGAGGTCCTGGTCGGCACCTGGGAGGCCGACGAGGAGGAGGTCGGCCCCCACGGCTCGACCCTCGTCATCGCCGAGGACGGCACCGCCGAGCTCACCTCGTTCGCCAACCAGCACGGCCCCTACGTCGGCGCCGTCACCCTCGGCGACGCCGACCCGCACCGCTTCGAGGGCACCGAGCCCGAGACCGGCGAGGACATCGTCCTCGAACTCGCCTACGACGCCGAGGCCGACACCCTCGCGGTGACGTACCCCGACGGCGCGGTCTACGTCCACGCCCGCGCATGACCCCGGACGCGCGAAAGGCCGCCCGGTCGCCCGGGCGGCCCGACGCCGAAGTCTCAGAAGTAGTACAGGCCCAAAGCGATCGCGGCCACCACCAGGACCGCGGCGACCGCGGCGAGGACCCACGGCCAGCGCCGCCGCGACCGGTGCTCCGACACGTCCCCGACCACCACGGTGACGTTGTCGGGGCCGCCGCCCTCCAGGGCCAGGCGCACCAGCTCGTCGGCGGCCCCCTGCGGGTCGGCGAAGTCGCGCAGCACGTGCTCGATCACGGCGTCGTCCACGACGTCGCTGAGCCCGTCGGAGCACAGCATGTAGCGGTCGCCGATCTGCGCGGGGCGGGTCTCGAAGTGCGCCGGCGCGGGATTGGCCTGGAGCACGCGTGTGACGACCGACTTGTAGGGGTGGTCCTGGGCCTCCGCGGGGGTGATGGCGCCCTCGTCGACCAGGTGCTGCACGTACGAGTCGTCCACCGTGACCTGCACGAAGTCCTCGCCGCGCACCTGGTACGCCCGGGAGTCGCCGATGTGGACGATGTCGACCGCGTCGTCGCCGAGCCACAGGCCCGTCAGGGTCGTCGCCATGCCCTCGGACTCGGGGTTCTCGGCCACGGCGGCCCGGATGCGGTCGCGGGCGGCCTCCACGACCTCGCCCAGCTCCGCGTGGGCGTCGGCGGGGGAGCGCCGCGCGAGGCGGGTCACCTCGGCGATCGTCACCCCGCTGGCGACCTCGCCCGCGGCGGCGCCGCCCACGCCGTCGGCGACCGCGAGCAGCCGCCGCGACGCGAGGTGCGAGTCCTCGTTCAGGTCGCGGACTTTGCCCACGTCGGTGGCGGCGCCGTAGCGCCAGCGCAATTCGGTCACAGGCGATCACCACTGATTCGGCACTGAGTTTCGGCAGTCTGTTCAAAGCTTGGCCGTACGAGGGACATGGGCGCAAGTGTAGTGGTCCCGCACTCACAGCACGCGACCGTTGAACCCCGGCGGGGGAACCCGGACGGCCCGATGGTGTATCCCCCGTTCGTGCCACGCTGCCATCCCGCCGCTGAGCTGCGGTGACGCCCCGATTACAGTGGATTCAGCCCGCCTCGCCACCACCCCCGGGAGCAGCCATGAAGACGGTTCTGGCCGACCGCTACGTCCTGGAGCACGAGATCGCGCGCGGCGCGGTCGGCGTCGTCTGGCGGGCGTTCGACCGGATCACGGGCGAATGGGTGGCCGTCAAGGTCCTCCGCGAGGAACTGCGCGGCGAGTCGGAGATCTTCGAGTCCTTCCGGGCCGAGGCCGAGATCCTCCGCACGATCGACCACCCCGGGGTGGTCGCCGTCAAGGACTTCATCGTCACCGAGGCGCTGTGCGCGGTCGTCCTGGAGTTCATCGACGGCCTGGACCTGCGCGAGCACCTGCGCGTCCACGGGCCGCTGCCGGCCGCCGAGGCCGCCCTGCGGTGCGCGAGCGCCGCCGAGACCCTCGCGGCGATCCACCGCTCGGGCTACCGCCACTCCGACGTCAAGCCCGGCAACCTCATGCTCGACGGCCCCGAGGGCGTCAAGTTCGTCGACTTCGGCATCGCCCGCGCCGCCGCCTCCCGCACCGCCCCCTCCCACGGCACCCCCGAGTACATCGCCCCCGAGGTCGCCTCCGGCGACTCCGCGAGCACCGGCGTCGACAACTACGCGCTCGGCCTCGTCCTCTACGAGTCCCTGACCGCCCACAGCGCCTACCGCGGCGGCTCCATCACCGACGTCGTCGAGCGCCACCTCACCCGCATCCCCGTCAAGCCCGCCGCCGTCGACCGCGACCTGTGGCAGGTCGTCGAGACGCTCCTCGCGCTCGACCCGCGCGCCCGCGGCGACCTCGACGCGATCGCCGCCGAGCTCCGCCGCCTCGCCCCGCGCCTCTCCCGGCAGGCCACCGCGCCGATCGAACCCCAACTGCGCGAACGGGACTCGAGCAAGTCCTTCGACTACATGCCGGTGACGCCCCACGCTCCGGAGGTGCAGGGGATCGCCGCGCTCATGGCCGCCGAGTCCGAGCCCGGCGACGCCCCGCGGCGCGGCCGCTTCCTCGTCGCCGCGCTGGCGCTGGTCGCCCTCGCGGCCGCGGCGGTCTGGGCCGTCGCGGCACTGACGGGCCCGGAAGTCCCGAATGCGGAGGATGCGGGTGATCCGTCCGAAGAGGCCGGAACGTCCGCTCCTGTCGAGACCTCCGCGGAGCCAACGGCATCCGCGCCGAGTGAGTCGGCGTCCCCGGGGGAGGAGTCCGCCAGTCCTGAAGGGGCGGAGGCGGAGAGCCCCGACCCCGGGGAGGAATCAACTGATTTGTCCGGATCGGACGGCTCCACCGGAGGCTCCACTGAGGGCGGTTCGGACGACGACTCGCCCGGATCGGACCTCATCGGTTCGCCCATGCCGACAAGTGAAATCGGCCGCGACAGTCGATAATGATCCGTGCGCGGCGGGTGACCCCGCTTCACCCGAACCGATGAGGGCGATGGGGATCACACGATTGGAATTCTCCGATCATGCGTTGCAATACCGTATCGCCCGCCGACGGAATCACAAGGCTTGCAGTGCTTTCCGTGGTCACGCAGGTCGAGTCATCGGTCGGGGTCTATCGACACATTGGAGCTGTCCACTTGTCAGGGCGGCATCCACATGGCATCCTGTCGGGCATGGCAGGAAAAGAACTCAACGCGACCTCAGCAGCATTGCTGGGCTTGCTGCACGAAGGACCGATGACCGGCGGACAACTCATGGCGGAGGCGACCCGTCGCCTCGGTCCGTACTGGACCATGACGCGCTCGCAGGTCTACCGTGAACTCCCGGCCCTCGCCGAAGGCGGCCTCGTCCGCGTCGGCAAGCCCGGGCCCCGCGCCTCGGTGCCCTACACGATCAGCGCCAACGGCAAGCGGGCGTTCACCCGCTGGCTCAACGAGCCGGCCCGGATCGGCCAGCTGCGCGACCCCGTCGCGCTGCGCACGGCCTTCCTCGACTACCTCTCGAAGGACACCGCCGACGAGATGTTCTCCGACGCGGTCGAGCAGCACCAGGAGGCCTTGGCAGAGGCCCGTGCCGCCGCGAAGGACTACGCCGACGAGGACCCGAACGCGGCGATCGCGATGGAGTTCGCGATCGGATACCACCGCTCGGCCCTCAGCTGGCTGAAGAAGCGGTAGCGGAGTACACCCGGCGCCGGAGCCGGACGCACGACATCAAGCACGGAACGGGACGCGGCCCTGAGGGGCTCGCGTCCCGTTTCGTATGAGCCCGAATACAGGCGTACCCTGATCTGTTGTGACCAGTGTCGATGTTTCAGCCGATCTCCGCGAACTCAAGGCGACGCTCGCCAGCGTCGAGGCCGTCCTCGACCTCCCCGCGCTGCGGCGCGAGCTGTCCGAGCTCGAGGCCGCGGCCGCCGACCCCGGGCTGTGGGACGACCCCGATCACGCCCAGAAGCTCACCTCCCGCCTCTCCGCCGTGCAGGCCGAGCTCAAGAAGCTCGCCTCGCTGCACGAGCGCATGGACGACGTCGAGGTCCTGTTCGAGCTCGCCGAGGCCGAGCACGACCCGAGCGCGGCGGCCGAGGCCGGCGCCGAGCTCGACTCGATCCGCAAGGCCGTCGACGAGCTCGAGGTCAGGACCCTGCTCTCGGGCGAGTACGACGAGCGCGACTGCGTCGTGACCGTGCGGTCCGGCGCCGGGGGCGCCGACGCCTGCGACTTCGCCGAGCAGCTCATGCGCATGTACCTGCGCTGGTCGGAGCCGCACGGCTTCGGCACCGAGGTGTACGACGTCTCCTACGCCGAGGAGGCCGGCATCCGCTCGGCCACCTTCGCCGTCAAGGGCCCGTACGCCTACGGCCACCTCTCGGTCGAGCAGGGCACGCACCGGGTCGTCCGCATCTCGAAGTACGACAACCAGGGGCGCCGCCAGACCGGGTTCGCCGCGGTCGAGGTCGTCCCGGCCCTCGAGCAGACCGACGAGATCGAGGACATCCCCGAGGACGAGATCCGCGTGGACGTCTACCGCTCCTCCGGCCCCGGCGGCCAGGGCGTCAACACCACCGACTCGGCGGTGCGCCTGACCCACCTCCCGACCGGGATCGTCGTCTCCTGCCAGAACGAGCGCTCGCAGCTCCAGAACAAGGCCACCGCCATGGCCGTCCTCAAGGCCAAGCTCCTCCAGCGCACGCGCGACGAGGAGCGGGCCAAGGTCGACGAGCTGCGCGGCTCGGCCACCGCCTCGTGGGGCGACCAGATGCGCTCCTACGTCGAGCACCCGTACCAGATGGTCAAGGACCTGCGCACGGGTTTCGAGACCGCCGACGTCAAGGGCGTCTACGACGGCAACATCGACGGCTTCCTCGAGGCCGGCATCCGCTGGCGCAAGAGCGGCGAGAAGTCGGCCGGCTAGCACCGGATCGTAGGTCCTGCTTCCTATAGGATCTACGATCCGCTGTGGACCCCTCGTGGCCGCCCCGTGACCCTTCGCGGCCCTCGCATGGGCCTCCTGACCACATGTGCTTCCCCCGTTCGGGCGAAATCGCGTCGTTACCCTCGAACGGTCGTGACATATGGGGTCGAAACCATGGAATATGCCACGCTTGTACTGGAGCCGCCGCCACGGCTGCGAGAATCGGCGGATAGACTCCGCCTCGTGATTCAGCTTGAGGGTGTAACCAAGCACTACCCCCGGTCGAACCGCCCCTCGGTGGAGGACATGAACGTCTTCATCGACAAGGGGGAGTTCGTGTTCTTCATCGGCCCCACCGGTGCGGGGAAGTCGACGATCATCAAGCTCCTGCTGCGGGAAGAGGTCCCGGACAAGGGCAAGATCTCCGTCGGCGACGTCGACGTGACCCGCCTGCGCCGCTGGAAGACACCCGCCTACCGGCGCAGCATCGGCTGCGTGTTCCAGGACTTCCGGCTCCTGCCGAACCGCACCGCCGCCGAGAACGTCGCGTTCGCGCTCGAGGTCATCGGCAAGCCCAAGTCCGTCGCCCGCCGCGTCGTGCCCGAGGTCCTCGAGCTCGTCGGCCTCGGCGGCAAGGAGCACCGGTACCCGCACGAGCTCTCCGGCGGCGAGCAGCAGCGCGTGGCCGTGGCCCGCGCGTTCGTCAACCGCCCCCTGCTCCTGCTGGCGGACGAGCCCACCGGCAACCTGGACCCCGACACCTCGATCGAGATCATGCGGCTCCTCGACCGGATCAGCCGGACCGGCACCACCATCCTCATGGTCACCCACGACTCCAACATCGTGAACCAGATGCGTCGCCGCGTCATCGAGATCGAGAACGGCCAGATCGTCCGCGACCAGGCTCGCGGCGTCTACGGCTGAGCGAAAGGCAGAACCAGAGCTAATGCGCGCGAAGTACGTGATGTCCGAGGTCTTCCTCGGACTGTGGCGCAACATCTCCATGACCGTCGCCATGATCATCACCATGGCCGTCTCGCTGACGATGCTCGGCGCGGGCCTGCTGCTGTACAACCAGGTCGACGTCATCGAGGAGTACTACCAGACCAACCTCGAGGTCGTGGTCTACCTCGACCGCAACATCGACGAGGCGACGACCGAGCAGCTCCGGGCCGAGCTCGAGGCCAGCGGCTACGCCGCCCAGGTCCAGTTCGAGTCCCAGGACGAGGCCTACGAGCGCTTCAAGGACACCTTCGAGGAGTCCGAGGACCTCGTCGCGTCCGTCGACCCGACCGTCCTCCCGGCGGCCTTCCGCATCAAGATGAACGACATCAACGACGCGGACAAGCTCATCGCCGACTTCAGCGAGCGCCCCGGCGTCTACCAGGTCACCAACCAGCGCGACATCCTCCAGCAGGTGTTCGACATCCTCGGCGGGGCCCAGCGCCTCACCCTGATCGTCGCGCTCGTGCAGGGCGTCGCCGCCCTCATGCTGGTCGCCAACACGATCCAGGTCGCCGCCTACTCGCGGCGGCGCGAGGTCGCGATCATGAAGCTCGTGGGCGCGCCGAACTGGTTCGTCCAGGCGCCGTTCGTCCTCGAGGCCGTCTTCGCCGGCGTCATCGGCGCGATCTTCGCGTTCGCGACGCTCATCGCCGCGAAGTTCCTGGTCATCGACGGCGAGTTCAAGGACCTCTTCAGCCTGATGCCGCCGATCAGCATGCAGTCGATCCTGCTGCTCCTGCCGATCCTCACCGGCATCTCGGCCGTGATCTCCGCGATCACCGCCTGGATCACCCTGCGGTTCAACATCAAGGTCTAGCGATGTCACCCGTTCGGGGCGGCGTGTCCCGAACGTCCTGAAGATCCGTCGCAGATGGACTAGATTCAGGCGCTATGAGGCGCATCGGTTGGCTGCTCGCGGCCCTGCTCATCGCAGGGACCGCGAGCAGTCCCGCGTTCGGGGTCTCCCAGTCCGAGCTCGACGAGGTCGAGCGCGAGAAGGCCGAGATGGCCGCCGAGCTGGAGGACGCCTCCGCCGAGGTCCGCGCCGCCGGCGACGTCCTCGCCGAGACCCGGGCCCGCCTCCCCGACGCCCAGTACGAGGTCGACGTGGCCCAGGGCCGCGTCGCGGCGGCCGAGTCCGAGGCCGCCCAGGCCCAGCGCGAAGCGGACGCCGCCCGCGAGGCCCTCGCCGCCGCCGAGGCCGCGTACACCGAGGCCGCCGCCGTCGTCGAGGAGGCCCGCGAGTCGCGCGCCGCCATGTTCAACGCCACCGCGCGCGGCGCCGAACTGCTCACCGTCGACGCGATCCTCGCCTCCGACGAACCCGCCGAGGCCATCGACGGCCTCACCTACCTCGAGTTCCTCATGGAGGGCAAGGACCAGGCCGTCGAGGAGGTGACCCTCGCCCGCCGCGAGGCCGCCAACGCCGAGAACGTCGCCGCCGCCGCCCAGGCGGAGGCCGAGGCCGCCGAGGCCGCCGCCGCGCAGGCCCTCGCCGAGGCCCAGGTCCGCGCCGCCGAGGCCGCGGCCGCCCAGCTCGCCGTCCAGCAGCTCGAGTCCGACCAGGCGGCCGCGCTCGCGGTCGCCGAGGACTCCCGCGACGAGGCACAGTCCGACTACGACGACCTCGAGGCCGAGTCCGAGCGGCTCGCCGACGCGCTCCGCCGCGAGGACGATGACGACGACCGCGACTCCGGCGGGAGCTCGTCCTCCTCCGGCGGCGGTGGCGGCGGCAGCGGGTGGGTCGTGCCGGTCGACGGCTGGAAGTCCTCGGACTACGGCTGGCGGATGCACCCGATCTTCGGGTACGCGCGCCTCCACGGCGGCACCGACTTCGCGGCCGGCTCGGGCACCACGATCCACGCCGCGGCCTCGGGCAAGGTCGTCTACGCGGGCTGGAGCTCCGGCTACGGCAAGCTCACCTGCATCGCGCACGGCGGCGGCGTCACCTCCTGCTACGCCCACCAGTCGAGCATCTGGGTCGACTACGGCGAGCGCGTCGACCGCGACGAGGAGATCGGCGCGGTCGGCACCACCGGCGACAGCACCGGCCCGCACCTCCACTTCGAGGTCCGCGTCCACGGCGAGCGCGTCAACCCCGTGCGGTACCTGCCCTCCTGCCTGTGCCGATAAGGTTTCGACATACAGATGTTCGATCGTTAAGCTTGCGTGGTGCCCAAGAAGAAGCAGGAGAAGGTCAAGCACTCGGGATCCGAGCGCTCGGTGGTCACCACCAACCGGAAGGCCCGCCACGACTACGAGATCCTGGACACCTACGAGGCCGGCATGGTCCTGTCCGGGACCGAGGTCAAGGCGCTCCGACAGGGCCGGGGGAACATCGTCGACGCGTACGCCGAGATCCACGACGGCGAGGCGCGCGTCCACAACTTCCACATCCCCGAGTACGACTACGGGACGTGGACGAACCATCCGCCGCGGCGCATCCGCAAGCTCCTGCTCCACCGCTCGGAGCTGGACAAGCTCGCCCCGAAGCTCGACGAGGCCGGTCTGACGCTGGTCCCGCTCTCGGTGTACTTCCTGAACGGGTACGCCAAGATGGAGCTCGGGCTCGGCCGCGGCCGCAAGAACTACGACAAGCGGCAGGCGATCGCCAAGCGCGAGGCCGACCGCGAGATCGAGCGGGCCGCCGGCGCCGCCGCCAAGCGCGGCCGCCAGGTCTAGGGAATATCGGTTCGCCTCCGCTCGTTGCAGCGGGGTAGAATTCCACAGCACAACTGAACAGGGTGATGAACACTCACTCGACGTTGCACCTGGCACCCATCCAGGGGCTGATCGGTTTCGACTCCGTACGTTGACGTGAGGGAAGCGGGTCGAGGAAGCCAACGCCGTCTCGTAAACCGATGTTGGAAACCAACAAGTGCCAACGCAAAGCAACGCACTGACTTCGCCCTCGCTGCCTAAGCGAGTGTGAAGTTTGCCGCTCCAGGGGCGCATCCGCCCTGGACCAGCGGCATCATCTGAGGATGCTGTGGCCGACGTCTTGATCGCTGGGACGTCGTCCGAGACTTTCGGCGATTAGAGCCCGTCCCACCGACTCGTCCGTGTGATCGGCGGGGCTCGATAAAAGGCACAGCGGACTGCACCCGGAGAAGTCTCACGAAGGCCGCGGAGGACCAGGGTTCGATTCCCTGCAGCTCCACAAGCGACAGGCCGGGACGCGCGAGCGTCCCGGCCTTCGTCGTGTCCGGCGCCCGCCGTTCCGGCGCGTTGTCGGATCGTATGTCCGTAAGATCACACTATGCACACGTTGTTGGTGATCCTGCACGTGCTGGCGGTGGTGATCTGCGTCGGCCCGGCCATGCTGCTGCCCTGGCTCGGCGAGCGCGGCCTGCGCGAGCGCGACGGCGACCGCGTGCACCAGGCGGGCCGCCGCACGATGCTCTTCAACGCCCTGACGCTCGTCGCGGCCCTGTTCGGGGTGCTCGCGACGACCACCAGCGACCGGTACTCGTTCGCCGACGCCTGGCTCATCATCGCCGCGACGCTGTACGTCGTCGCGGTCGTCAACGGCGCGGCCGTCATCCCCGGCGTGCTCGCCCGCATCGGCAAGGAGCTCCAGGACGGCCACGGCGTGATGGACGGCGAGCTGCTGGAGCAGCACCGCGGCCGCCTGCTGGCGCTGTCGGGCCTGAACCTGGTCTTCTACACCGCGGTGGTCGTCCTCATGGCCTGGCGGCCCGGGGCCTGAGCTAGTTCATCGCCGGGTCGGCCGGGTAGTGCGCGACCGCCGAGAGCATGCCGCCCTGGCGGCGCCACACCATCGACCACAGGTCCTCGGGGCTGGCCGAGAACGGGTCCGCCGGGAGCGCGTCGAAGACCATCCAGGCGCCCGCGTCGATCTCCGACTCGAGCTGGCCGGGGGCCCATCCGGCGTACCCGGTGAAGACGCGCATGCCCTCCAGCAGCGGCGCCACCTCGTCGGGGTCGCGGGACAGGTCGAGGGTGCCGAGGCGCCCGAGCACGGGCCGGAAGGCCTCGGAGAAGGGCGCGTCGGCCTTGCGCCAGCCGAGCCCGATGGCGGCGTCCGGCTGGACCGGCCCGCCCTCGAACAGCACGGCCGGGTGCCCGGCGAGCACGGCCCACTGGTCGAGGTAGTGGGCGACCTTGCGCTCGGTGGCGCGGTTGAGGACCACGCCGAGCACGCCGTCGGACTCGTGCCCGACACCGATGACGACGGTGCGGTCGAAGTTGGGGTCCTGGAGCGTAGGCGTGGCGACGAGGAGACTGCCGACGAACGACTTCGTCCGAGCCGGCGAGGTTTCGCGACTGACCATGGGGCCACCTCCGTTCTGCGCCCGCCTCCGCGTGAGAGTGCTGTCGGGGCCCTGGGTGCGGCCCGGTTTTCTCCCGCACGGTATCCCGCGGGAGCGCGCTTGCAGCAAGGTTCTCGCACTTTCCGGAGAAATACACCGTGGTGTCGGGAGCCCGACAGTTGTTTCCTCACTGAGGGTGTTCGCGACGGGACGATCCGGTGTCCCGCAGGGTGTCCAGAGACGCGCGATGGGCCCCAGGTTCCCCTGGGGCCCATGTGCATCGGCGTCTGCGGCTAGCGGAGTCCGGCGAAGAGGTCGTCCTCGGGCAGGCGGGTCTCGATCCGGGACTCGACGAGCTCGTAGTCCTCGGTCGGCCACGCCTTCTCCTGGATCGCGCGCGGCACGGCGAACCAGAACCCGTCGGGGTCGACCTGGGTCGCGTGGGCCTTCAGGGCCGCGTCGCGGATCTCGAAGTACTCGGCGCACTCGACGCGGGTGGTCACCCGCTCGCCCTTGTCGCGGGTCCAGTCGCCGGCGTCCATCCACTCCCGGTACGGGGAGTCCAGGCCGGCGTCGACCATCGCGTAGTGCAGGGCCTCGATGCGCGCCTTGCCGAACGAGTGGTTGTAGTAGAGCTTGAGCGGCTGCCACGGCACGCCGCGGTCGACGTACTGCGAGGGGTCCCCGGCGGCGTCGAAGGCCGCGACGGAGATCTCGTGAGTCTTGACGTGGTCGGGGTGCGGGTAGCCGCCCTCCTCGTCGTAGGTGGTCACCACGTGGGGCCTGAACGAGCGCATGATCTCCACCAGCGGCGCGGCGGCCTCCGCGGTGGGCACCAGGTAGAAGGCGTCCGCGGGGAGCTCGATGCCGGAGTCGGGGAGCCACCCGTCGGGCAGGCCCGAGTCGGTGAAGCCGAGCCAGTGCTGCTCGACCCCGAGGATCTCGCGGGCGCGGGCCATCTCCTCGCTGCGGACGCGGGCCAGGTTCGCCTGGACCTCGGGCCGGTCCATCTTCGGGTTGAGGACGTCGCCGCGCTCGCCTCCGGTGCACGTGACCACCAGGACCTCGATGCCTTCGCGCACATAGCGCGCCATCATCCCGGCGCCCTTGCTCGACTCGTCGTCGGGGTGGGCGTGCACGCACATCAGACGCAGTGTGCTTCGATTCGTCACAGCAGTCGACCTCGCTGGCTGGTAGACAGGGATCCAGGGCGCTCGGACCGACTCGCGCGCAGCGGTAGTTGTCGGCTCCGGCATTCTGTGCAACGATACTCGATAATCAATGCTTCCCGGTTTCTCCCGGAATCCGGACTCCCGGCGGCGAAGCCGCTGATCGCGAAGGAAAGCCGCGCAGATGACTGAGACGCAGACCACGGACGGGCGCGTGCCGGAAGCACCTTCGGGTGCCGCCGACGTGTCCTTCCCCGACGGTCGCTACGGTCGCCGCCGCGAGCCCTCGCGCCGCCGCCCCGCGGTGACCGCGGTCTTCACCGCCGGCGTCATCGCGGCCGGCGTCGTCACCGCGTGGCTCCTCACCGAGTCGTACGGGCAGGACGAGGTCTCCGAGCGCCTGCTCGCGTTCGACGACTCGGTGCCCGGCCAGGTCGAGGTCGTGTTCGAGGTCTACAAGCCGGCCGGCGAGGGCGCCACGTGCGCCGTCCGGTCCCGCGACCTCGCCGGCGCCGAGATCGGCTACGCCGAGGTGGAGGTCCCGGCAGACGCGTCCACGCACGTGGAGATGACCTACGTCCTCCCGGTGGAGGGCGACGTCAACACCGGTGAAGTACTGAGGTGCTGGCAGGCGGACTGATCGCAGACTCACGGCCCGTCGCACCGCATTCCGGTCGGCGGGCCTTTCGCTATCCGGGGCATGCGCGTGACGCGCGGCGGGACTCCACACTACGGATCGCACTAATCGGAGGATTGAGAACACATGGCTACCGACGCTAACCAGGGCACATGGCTGACCCAGGAGGCCTTCGACCGCCTCAAGAGCGAGCTGGACGAGCTCGTCGCGAACCGGCCGCTCATGGCCGCTGAGATCAACGCCCGCCGCGAGGAGGGCGACCTCAAGGAGAACGGCGGCTACCACGCCGCGCGCGACGAGCAGGGCAAGCAGGAGGGGCGCATCCGCCAGCTCCAGGACCTGCTGCGCAACGCGAAGGTCGGCGAGGCGAAGGAGAGCGACGAGATCCAGATCGGCACCGTCGTCACCATCGCCTTCGACGGCGACCCCGACGACACCGAGAAGTTCCTCCTCGGCTCGCGCGAGATCGCGGCGACCACCGACCTCACGGTGTACAGCCCCGACTCGGCGCTGGGCGCGGCGATCCTCGGGCACAAGATCGGCGACACCGTCGCCTACAAGACCCCCAAGGGCCTCGACATCTCCGTGAAGATCGTCGAAGCCGAGAAGTTCCTCGGATAGCGGACGCGCGGGAAGGGGGCCCTCCGAGGAGGGCCCCCTTCGCCGTGTCTAGGCGCGCTGCGTCCAGCCGACGTCGATCCGCTTGCCGTACTTGTCGAAGTAGTGCAGGGCGTCCATGTGGACGGCCACGGTGATCGGCTGCCCGGCGGACACCGGGATGTGCGGGGGGAGCCGGAACACGAGGTCCGCGGGCTTGCGGATCGGCCCGTTGTCGGTCTCGCGGCGCTCGGCCGGCGCCTGCCCGAAGCCGGAGAACAGGCCGCCGAGGCGGCGGCGCGGCTTCGAGCCGCTGCGCGCCAGGTCGGGCTTGTCGCCGATGCCGTCGGGGACGACCGCGGTCGCGCCGATGTCGAGGAACACGAGGGTCTCGTGGCCGTGGTGCTCGTAGAACCGGACGCGGCCCTGGATCGACTGGCCCGGGTGGCCTTCGGCGACCGGCGCGAGCGCCTCGGCGCGCATGCCGACGACGATGTTCTCCCCGTGGTAGCGGGCGACGGCCCGGCCGCGCAGGTCGTGCCAGGGCAGGCGCAGCTCCTGGTCGCCGAAGTCGAGCGCCACGTACCGGTCGAGGAACACGTTCACGCGGGCCTCGAGGAGGTTCATGCGCGGGGTGCCGAGGAACGCCGCGACGTACATGGTCGCGGGCCGCTCGTAGACCTCGTCGGGGGTGCCGACGTCCTGGAGGACGCCCTTGCGCATGACGGCGACCCGGTCGGCCATGGTCAGGGCCTCGGTCTGGTCGTGCGTCACGTACAGGGTCGTGGCGTCGTGGCGGCGCACCAGTGAGGAGATCTCCGTGCGCAGCTCGGCGCGCAGGCCCACGTCGAGGTTGGACAGCGGCTCGTCCATGAGGAACAGCTTCGGGCGCCGCACCAGGGCGCGGCCCATGGCGACGCGCTGCTGCTGGCCGCCGGAGAGCTGGCTGGGCTTGCGGTCGACGAGGTCGGAGATGCCGAGGGCGCCGGCCATGTCGCCGACGGCGTCGGGCACCGACTGGGCGCCGTTGCTCCTGCCGAGCTTCAGGGGGAACCCGATGTTGTCGCCGACGGACATGTGCGGGTAGAGCGCGAAGGTCTGGAAGATCATCGCGGCGTTGCGCTCGCGCGGGGGCAGGTCGTTCGCGTACTCGCCGTCAAGGAGGATCTCGCCGTCCGAGGGCGTCTCGAGTCCGGCGACCATGCGGAGCACGGTGGACTTGCCGCAGCCGGAGGGGCCGAGCAGGACGAGGAACTCGCCGTGGTTGACCTCCATGCTGAGCGAGTCCACGGCCAGGGTGTCGCCGGGGAACACCTTCGAGACGTTCTTCAGCGTGACAGCAGTCACCGTTGACTCCAGGGGTTCGAGGGTATGGACGGGTGGTCGGGCGGCGGCGCTGGGCGGACGTTGCCGGGCGGTGACTCGCGAGCTTCGCCATGGTTACGGGCTGACTGCTCGTAGCTTAAGCCTTCCGGTCTCCTTGAGTAACGGGGGTCACCCGCTGTTTCGAATAGCGCAGTCGCGCGGGGTGAACGCCGGTTCACAGGGTGCCACCTGCGGTTTCAGCTAATCGGGAGAGTCGCCCAATGGGCATCGGAATCGACATTTCGGTCGGTGGCAATCGTTTTCGGGGCGTTTTGGCGACACCCCGCACCGGCGTGCGGCCGCCCTCCCCGCGGCGGGCACTACGATCGAGGCGTGACGGAGCTCGTGACCCTTTCCGACGTCCGCAGAGCCGCGGACGCGCTCGCCGGCATCGTCCGGCGCACCCCGCTGGAACCCTCGCGCGACCCCGTCCTCGACGGCGTCCACCTCAAGTGCGAGAACCTCCAGCGCGCCGGGTCCTTCAAGATCCGCGGCGCCTACATGCGCGTCTCCGGCCTCAGCGAGGCCGAGCGCCGGCACGGCGTCGTCGCCGCCTCCGCCGGCAACCACGCCCAGGGCGTCGCCCTCGCCGCCTCCACCCTCGGCATCCGCTCCACCGTGTTCATGCCCGAGTCCGCGCCCCTCCCGAAGGTCGCCGCCACCAAGGGCTACGGCGCCGAGGTCATCCTCGGCGGCCTCACCGTCGACGACGCCCTCGAATCGGCGCACCGCTTCGCCGACGAGACCGGCGCGACCCTCATCCACCCCTTCGACCACCACGACATCGTCGCGGGCCAGGGCACCATCGCCCTCGAGATCCTCGAGCAGCTCCCCGAGACCGCCACCATCGTCACCTCCGTCGGCGGCGGCGGCCTCATCGCCGGCATCGCCGCCGCGGCCAAGCAGCTCAAGCCCGGCATCCGCCTCGTCGGCGTCCAGGCCGAGGGCGCCGCCTCCTACCCCGACTCCCTCACCGCCGGGAAGCCCGTCAAGCTCGAGAAGATGCACACCATCGCCGACGGCATCGCCGTCGGCCGCCCCGGCGACGTCCCCTTCGCCCACGTCGCCACCCTCGTCGACGAGATCGTCACCGTGACCGAGGAGGACATCAGCCGCGCGCTCCTCTCCCTCCTCGAGCGCAACAAGCTCGTCGTCGAGCCCGCCGGCGCCACCGCCTACGCCGCGCTCCTCAACTACTCCGTGGACTACGAGGGCCCCGCCGTCGCCGTCCTCTCCGGCGGCAACATCGACCCGCTCCTGCTGATGCGCCTCATCGAACACGGCCTCGGCGCCTCCGGCCGCTTCATGCGCGCCAGCCTCCGCTGCGCCGACCGCCCCGGCGCCCTCGCCTCCGTGCTCCGGCTCGTCGGCCGCTACGGCGGCAACATCGTCGACGTCTACCACCAGCGCTCCGACCCCCGCCTCAGCGTCGGCGAGGTCTCCGTCGACCTCTCGATCGAGACGCGCGGTTCCGAACACACGACCGAAATCGTTGCGGCCCTGCGCGACGCGGGATACTTCGTGTCGGTGGAGGGTCCTAGCATCTGAGGCATGACCAAAACGCTTGACGAACTCATGGAGCCCGGCTGGGCCAAGGCCCTCGCCCCCGTCGCCGACGACGTGACCAAGATGGGGGAGTTCCTCCGCACCGAAGTCGCCGAGGGCCGCAAGTACCTCCCCGCCGCCGAGCACATCCTCCGCGCCTTCCAGCAGCCCTTCGACGACGTCAAGGTGATCATCGTCGGCCAGGACCCCTACCCCACCCCCGGGCACGCCATCGGCCTGTCCTTCGCCGTCGCCCCCGACGTGCGCCCCCTCCCCAAGAGCCTCGTCAACATCTTCAACGAGTACCGCGACGACCTCGGCCACCCGCTCCCCGCGAACGGCGACCTCACCCCCTGGGCCGAGCAGGGCGTCCTCCTGCTCAACCGCTCCCTCAGCGTCGCCCCCGGCACCCCCGCCTCCCACCGCGGCAAGGGCTGGGAGCCCGTCACCGAGCAGGCCATCAAGGCCCTCGCCGAACGCGGCGGCCCCGCCGTCGCCGTCCTCTGGGGCGCCGACGCCCGCAAGCTCAAGGACCTCCTCGGCCCGATCCCCTCGATCGAGTCCGCCCACCCCTCCCCGCTCAGCGCCCGCCGCGGCTTCTTCGGCTCCAAGCCGTTCAGCCGCGTCAACGCGCTCCTCGCCGAGCAGGGCGGTGAGCCGGTCGACTGGCGGCTCCCGGCGCTGAACGAGTCCTGAGCGGCCGGGATACGCTCGGGTCGTGGGAATCGAGATCCTGGCACAAGAGTTCGGGCCGGAACGCGACCAGGCGATGGCCGGGCCGCTCGGGCTGTTCGTGACCGTCTTCCTCGTCGTCGTGACGATCTTCCTCATCCGGGGGATGAACAAGCACGTCAGGCGGCTCAACGAGCGCGTCGCGCGCGAAGCGGCCGCTGAGGCCGCCGCCGCGGCCGACGACGACAAGCCGCGCGCCTAGGCCCGACCGTGCCCCGAAAGAACCGCCGCCGGGACCAGCCCCGGCGGCCGACCTCCGGCGCCCAGGACCCGAGCCTCGTGGACGGTCCCGGGGGACCCGTCCGCGTCCGCCGCATCACCGGCGAGGGCGCCGAGAAGATCTACCGGTGCCCCGGCTGCGACCTCGAGATCCAGCCGGGCACACCGCATGTCGTCGCCTGGGCTGACGACGGCGACGGCGACGACCGCCGCCACTGGCACACCGGCTGCTGGAACGCCCGCGACCGCAGGCGCCCCGGCCGCTGGCGCTGAGGCCCGCCGGCCCCGCGAGTGCTGCGACACAGCGGGTGGTGCCGCACCCCCGCCACCGGGGATAATTCCGGCGTGGCTGTCATCAGATCCGCGAGCATGCTCCCCGCACGACGCGAGGCGCTCACGCTCCACACCGCCGACGGGCTCGAACTCGTCGGCGAACTCGCCCTGCCCGCCGACCGCGAGCCGGAGGCGACCATCGTGTGCGTCCACCCGCTGCCCACCCACGGCGGCATGATGGACTCGCATATCTTCCGCAAGGCCGCCTGGCGGCTCCCCGCGCTGGCGAACACGGCCGTGCTGCGCTTCAACACGCGCGGCACCGAGTCGCAGCAGGGGACGAGCCAGGGCGCCTTCGACCACGGCGTGGGCGAGCGCTTCGACCTCGCCGCCGCGGTCGAGTACGCCGAGTTCGCGGAGCTGCCGCGGGTGTGGCTGGTCGGCTGGTCCTTCGGCACCGACCTGACCCTCAAGTACGGCCTGGAGCCGGGCGTCGAGGGCGCGGTCCTCCTCTCCCCGCCGCTCCGGTACTCCAAAGAGGAGGATCTGGAGCGCTGGGCCGACGACGGCCGCCCGCTCCTGGCGCTCATCCCCGAGCAGGACGACTACCTCCAGTACCCCGAGGCGAAGCGCCGCTTCGCCGCGGTGCCGCAGGCCGAGGTCGAGGAGATCGCCGGCGGCGGGCACCTGTGGGTCGGCAAGGCCGAGGAGGCGCTGGACCGCATCGTGTCCCGGATCCTCCCGCAGTACGCCCCGCTGCCGACCACTTGGGACGGTCCGATGGAGCGCGGCGACACCTCCGCCTACGCGAACAAGACCGTCGCGGCATTCGGCGGATTCCTTCCCAAACCGGAACGGGAATAGCGGAGTGCGCAATTCCTGAAGCCGCCTTCAGGCGGCTTCAGGTCCCCTTCAGCATGCGCGCCGCACCATTGCCTCCACGCCCGGCGAACGGCCGGCGAAGCGGAGGAGGCGACGATGAGCACCTGTGAACACCACCGGAACCCGAAGCGGCGGCACCGGTCCGGCGCGGCGACCGCCCGGCCCGCCGGGGGCGCCCCGGTCGCGGCCGGCGATCCGGGCGCGGTCCGCGGGCCGGGCGCGGCCGCGGTGCGCCGGGCAGGCATCGCGCATCGCCCGCGACCTGCGGATCGAGCGGGGCGTGGGAGCGCCGTTCCGAGCCGAGTCGAATGCGCGCACCGCTTGCGGGCGACGGCCTTCGGGGCTCACGCGCAGTCGAGGAACTCGCGGATGCTCGTGGGCATGGCGCTGTCGGTGCAGCCGAACACGGCCACGAGCTCGTCGCCCTCGATGCGCCAGACGCGGCGCTCGGTCGAGCCCTCGCCGTCGCCGCCCGAGCCCCCCTGATAGTCCACTGTGGCGGCCACGTAGCCGCCGCCGTCGGCGCACCAGCTCTCGATGATCTCGCCGTCCTCCAGCTGCTCGCTGATGCGGCCGCCGAGCACGGCCGGGTCGGTGCAGACGGTGCCGGTGCTCTCGGGGTTGGTCGCGGCGTAGGTGGCGAGGGCGGCGCCGCCGAGGAGCGCTCCCGTGAGGGCGATGCCGGCCGTCGCGGTGGCGATCGACCGCAGCCGCGGGCGCAGTCCGACCCGCTCGCGGCCGGGGCGGTAGGGCGCGAGCTCGGTGGAGCTCGCGACGCTGACGGGGCGGAGCCCGCGGCGGGGGAGGAGGCCGGCGGCCACCGACTCGGGGCGCGGGCCGGGGGCGAGCGGGGCGCCGAGGGGGATGCGGGTGAGGTGCTCGCGGAAGACGTCGGCGGTGGGGCGGCGCCGGGGGTCGGCGCTGAGGGCGGCGCCGATGAGGTCGGTGAGGTCGGCGTCGACGCCGGGCACGTGCGGCACGGGGGCGGCGCGCAGCAGCGGGTCGGCCGCGTCCTCGCGGGCGTGGCGCACCCACGGCAGCCGCCCGCCGAGGGCGGCGTAGAGCACGGTGGCGAGGGCGTACACGTCGCCGGCCGGGCTGGCCGCCACCTCGCCCGCCACGGCGGCGTCGAGGTGCTCAGGGGCGGTGTAGGGGGAGGGGGGGAGGGGGGCGGCCAGGACGGGGGCGGTGACGTCGTAGGCGGTGAGCTGGAGGTGGTGCCCCGAGCCCGCCAGGATGTGCGAGGGCTGGATGGCGCCGTGGATGAGGCCCCCGCGGTGGTAGACCGTGACGGCGTCGCTCAGGGCCACGCCGAGGGCGCGCACCTGCCCGGGGGGCATGGGCCCCTGCTCGGCCAGGTGGTCGGCGAGGGTGCGCCTGGCGGTGCCCACCGCCAGGTACGGGCGTCCGTTCTCGGTGAGGCCGACGGCGGCGCAGGGGGACAGATGGGGATGGGCGGGGAGGCCGGTGAGCTTCGCGGCCCATTCGAGGAAGACTTCGCGCCGGGAGCCGTCGACCCGCTCGTGCGCGACGGTCACGCACAGGAGGTCGGTGGGGTCGGCCGCGACGGTGCCGCTGAACACGCTGCACACCGCGTCCCGGTGCAGTAAACGGTGGACGGCTGCGGGTCCGACGGTCGTCGTGCTCGACATCCTCACCTCCTCAGGGGGTCATCTGATCGGTGTCGTGATTTGGCACTAAATGTGAGGCTATCCCATCCGATCGGTCGAGCGGTAGTCGGCCGTAGGGATGTGGCACGAACAGGTGACCAAGCCGGTACTCATGGTCATATTCTGAAGGCTCGCCGGAGTCCGATGTGCCCTGTGGGGATCGAGTGTCGGAATTCGGTGAACTGGAAAAGCAACGATTCGGACACGAGACGCATTCGCTGTTGACGGTTGTGGAAAAACGTTGAACTATCGAATCCGTCTTGACCCCAGGGCGACGTCGGTCATGCCCCGGCAGCGCCCGGTACGAAGGAGTACTAACAGATGAACGTCAACCGACGCCACCTGCTTACCGGAACCGTCGGCGCGGCCGCCGTGGCTCTCACCGCGTCCGCTTGCGCCTCCGAGGACGGAGACTCGGGCTCCGGCGGCGGCAAGAAGGTCGGCATCGCGATGCCCACGAAGACCTCCGAGCGCTGGATCTTCGACGGTGACAACCTGAAGGCCTCGTTCGAGGAGCAGGGTTACGAGGTGACCCTCCAGTACGCGAACGACGTGGCCGCCGACCAGGTCTCCCAGATCGAGACCATGATTGGCCAGGGCGTCAACGTGCTGGTCATCGCCGCGATCGACAACAAGTCCCTGAACGGTGTCCTGGCCCAGGCGAAGGAGTCGGACATCACCGTCATCGCCTACGACCGCCTGATCCTGGACACGCCGGACGTCGACTACTACACCAGCTTCGACAACACCAAGGTCGGCACCCTGCAGGGCACCTACCTCGTCGAGAAGCTCGGCCTGGACGCCGGCGAGGCCGGTCCGTTCAACATCGAGCTCTTCGCCGGCGCGTTGACCGATAACAACACCAAGTACTTCTTCAACGGTGCGATGGAGGTCCTCCAGCCCTACATCGACGGCGGCCAGCTCGTCGTCCTCTCGGGCCAGACCGACCTGGAGCAGGTCGCCACCGAGAACTGGGACGGCGCCGTCGCCCAGGACCGCATGGAGACCATCCTGACCTCGTTCTACACCGGCGGTCAGCAGGTCCAGGCCGTGCTCGCGCCCTACGACGGCATCAGCCGCGGCATCATCGCCGCGCTGGACGGCCAGGGCTACACCACGATGCCGCCCGTGACCGGCCAGGACGCCGAGGTCGACTCGGTGAAGTACATCATCGACGGCAAGCAGGCGATGACGGTCTACAAGGACACCCGCGCCCTCGCCGACGTCACCGTCGACATGGTCGTCGCCGTGATCGACGGCAAGGAGCCGGAGATCAACGACGACAGCACCTACGACAACGGCGACCACGTCGTCCCGGCGCACCTGCTGGAGCCCGTGAGCGTCGACGTCACGAACTACCAGGCCGAGCTCATCGACTCGGGCTACATCGACGAAGCCGACCTGGCCTAGTCGACCCGCGAGACCCTTCTCTCGGGGGCGCCCCGTCCGCCTCGGGCGCCCCCGAACCTCTCCCCAGAGCAGTCCATTCAGTCAAATAGGACGAATCCATGTCTGAAGACATCCTCCGAATGCGGGGGATCACCAAGCGGTTCCCGGGCGTGCTCGCACTGTCCGGGGTCGAATTGGGGGTCAAGCGGGGCACGATCCACGCGCTCGTCGGCGAGAACGGCGCCGGCAAGTCGACCCTGATGAAGGTCCTGTCGGGCGTGTACGCCCACGGGGACTTCGAGGGCGAGATCGAGTTCGACGGCAGGCCCGCCGAGTTCCGCAACATCCGCGACTCCGAGGCCGCCGGCGTGGTGATCATCCACCAGGAGCTGGCCCTCGTCGGCGAACTCTCGATCGCCGAGAACATCTTCCTCGGCAACGAGCAGAAGAAGCGCGGCGTCATCTCCTGGGACCGCACCAACGCCGAGGCCGTGCGCCTCATGGCCCAGGTCGGCCTCCAGGACAACCCGGCGACGCTGGTCGAGAAGATCGGCGTCGGCAAGCAGCAGCTCGTCGAGATCGCGAAGGCGCTCTCGAAGGACGTCAAGCTGCTGATCCTCGACGAGCCCACCGCGGCCCTGAACGACACCGACTCCGAGAACCTCCTCGACCTGCTGCGCCAGCTGCGGGAAGAGGGCGTCACCAGCATCATCATCTCCCACAAGCTGGGCGAGGTGCTGGCGGTGGCTGACCAGATCACCGTGCTGCGCGACGGCAAGTCGATCGAGACGCTCGACACCGTCGGCGACGGCGTCACCCAGGACCGGCTCATCAAGGCCATGGTCGGCCGCGACCTCGAGCACCTGTTCCCGCCGCACGAGCCGAAGATCGGGAAGGTCTTCTTCGAGGTGAAGGACTGGACGGTCCACCACCCGGAGCAGCGCCACCGCGTCATCGTCAACGGCGCGTCCCTGAACGTCGCCCGCGGCGAGATCGTCGGCCTCGCGGGGATCATGGGCGCCGGGCGCACCGAGTTCGCGATGAGCGTGTTCGGCCGCAGCTGGGGGTCCAACATCTCCGGCACGGTCGAGCTCGACGGGAAGCCGCTCGCCCTGCGGAACGTCCCCGACGCGATCGAAGCCGGCCTGGCCTACGCCACCGAGGACCGCAAGCACTACGGCCTGCACCTCGACTACGACCTCCGCGAGAACTTCACCCTCCCCGGCCTCGGCAAGCTGTCGAAGCGCGGGGTCGTCGACCAGGACAAGGTCAACCTGGTGTCCGAGCGGCTCCGCAAGGACTTCGGAGTGAAGGCCCCGTCGGTCTACCAGCTCGCCGGGAACCTCTCCGGCGGCAACCAGCAGAAGATCGTGCTCGGCAAGTGGGTGTTCACCGAACCCGAGCTGCTCATCCTCGACGAGCCGACGCGAGGCATCGACGTCGGCGCGAAGTACGAGATCTACGAGCTGATCCACAAGCTGGTCGACCAGGGCAAGGGGGTCCTCATGATCTCCTCCGAACTGCCCGAGCTGCTCGGCATGTGCGACCGCATCTACGCGATGAGCGCCGGGCACATCACCGGTCAGGTCGACCGCGAACATGCCACACAGGAAGAGCTGATGCGCCTCATGACCCTTGAGACCGCCAGCGGGGGAGAAGAGCAACGCCAATGAGCACCGTCCAGAACAAGCCGCGCCCGAGCCTGCTCGACGCGCTGCGCAACATCAACCTGCGCGCCTACGGCATGATCATCGCGCTCGTGCTGATCATGATCCTGTTCCAGGTGCTCGACGTGGCACTGCAGAACCAGAACTTCATCACCGCGCAGAACCTCACCAACGCGATCCTCCAGAACTCGTACATCCTGATCCTCGCGATCGGCATGATGCTGGTGATCGTCAACGGGCACATCGACCTGTCGGTCGGCTCCGTGCTCGCGTTCTGCGGGGCCGTCTCCGCGATCGCGCTCTCGCACTGGGACCTGCCCTGGTACCTCGCGGTGCTCGTCGCCGTCGGCCTCGGCGCCCTCATCGGCGTCTGGCAGGGCTTCTGGATCGCGTACGTGCGCATCCCGGCGTTCATCGTGACGCTCGCGGGCATGCTCATCTTCCGCGGCCTGACCCTGAAGGTGCTCGACGCCGAGACCATCGGCACCTCCGGCACGTTCAACAGCCTGGCCTCGGGCTACGACGTCCTCGGCGCGGACCTGCGCCTCCCGACGCTCGTGCTCGGCATCCTCGGCGCGGCCCTGTTCGTGTTCTTCCAGGTGCGCGGGCGCGCCCGCCAGGCGAAGGCCGGCATCGTCGGCTCCTCGCAGGCGGCGTGGCTCGTCAAGACCGTCCTGGTCGCCGCGGTCATCGTCGTCGCCGCGTACACGTTCTACTCGTACAAGGGCCTGCCGATCATCGGCTGGATCCTGCTGGCGCTGGTCATGCTGTTCACGTTCATCGCGAACCGCACCGTCTTCGGCCGCCACATCTACGCGGGCGGCGGCAACGAGAAGGCCGCGCTGCTCTCCGGTGTGAAGACCAAGCAGACCACGTTCTGGGTCTTCGTCATCATGGGCGCGCTGTCCGGCCTGGCCGGCGTCATCGTGACCGCCCGTCTGCACTCGGCGACCCCGGGCGCCGGCGAGGCGCTCGAGCTCAGCGCCATCGCCTCGTCGTTCATCGGCGGCGCGTCGGTCACCGGCGGCGTCGGCACCATCATCGGCGCCGTCATCGGCGGCCTGGTCATGGGCATCATGAACCAGGGCATGACCGTCCTGGGCATCGCGACCGACACCGTCCAGGTCGTCCTGGGCCTCGTCGTCCTCGCGGCGGTCCTGTTCGACGTCTGGAACAAGAAGCGCTCGACCGGCGGCGGCAACGTCCCGCTCGTGGGGATCACCCCGGGCGGCTCGGGCGAGGCCAAGCGGGCGGCGACACCGGACTCCGGCAAGGAGCCCGAGAAGGCGTCCACCAGTTAGGGGCCCGCGAGGCCCCCGGCCGCGGCGGCGCTCGCGCGCCGCGCACNGGCCCGCCCGGCGAACGCCGGGCGGGCCCTTCCCTGGAACGACGCGGGCCCCGCACCGACACCGGTGCGGGGCCCGCTCACTGCGTCGCTACGAGGACGAGACCTTCTCGGCCGCCTCGCTGCTGCTGGCCTGCTTGCCGCCGTTCTGCGGGCGCTTGCGGGCGTTCGCGGGCTTGTTCACCGCGGCGTCCGCGGCCGGCTCGGCGCCCTCGGCGCGGCCCGCGCGGGCCTCTTCGAGGAGCTTCTTCGCCTGGGCGCGCGCGGTGGAGAGGATGGCCTCGGAGTCGCGCCGCGCGGTCTGCTTGGCGGACTTGGAGAGCTCCTCGGCGCGGCGCTTGGCGGTCTCGGCCTTCTTCTCGGCCTCGGCCACGTACGTGTCGCGGTCGGTGCGGATCTGCTCGGCGTCGAGGTCGGCCTTCGCGAGGATCTCCTCGGCCTTGGCCTTGGCCTCGGCGAGCAGGCGCTCGCGCTCGGCCTCGATCTCGGCCAGTTCGGCGCGGGCCCGCTCGACGTCGGCCTCGGCCTCGACCTTGGCGCGGTCGGCGTGCTCGCGGAGGCGGGACGCCTCGGCGGCCGCGTCGGCGGTGATCTGCTCGGCCTCGGCCGCGGCCCGCCCGCGGAGGCGCTCGGTCTCCTCGGCGGTCTCCTCGGTGAGCCGGCGCGCGGCGGTCTCGGCGGCCTCGCGCTCCTGGCGGCCCGCCGTGGCGGCGTCGTCGCGCAGGCGCTGCGTCTCGCGCTCGGTCTCCTCGGTGAGGCGCAGGGCCTCGGCCTCGGCGGTCTCGCGCTGCGCGCGGGCGGCCTCGTCGGCCTCCGCGGCGAGCGCGGCGATCTTCGCTTCGGTCTCGGCGGTGAGCCGCTGCGCCTCGGCCTCGGCCTCCTCCAGGCGCCGCTGGGCGTCCTGGCGGAGCCGCTTGGCCTCGTCGGCGGCCTCGGTGCGGGTCAGAGTCGCGTTGTCGGCGGCCTCGGCGCGCAGGCGCGTGGCCTCGTTCTCGGCCTCGGTGCGGACGGTCTGCGCGAACGTCTCGGTCTCCTGCTTGAACCGCTCGAGGTTCTCGACGGCCTTGGTGCGCAGGTCCCGCAGCTCGGCCTCGTGCTCGGCGTGCTTGCGCTCGGCCTCGGCCTCCGCCTCGGCGGCGATCCGGTCGGCCTTCTCGCGGGCCTCGGCGACGGCCTGCTCGGCGTTGACGGTCGCGTCGTCCTTGAGCTGCTGGGCCTCGGCGCGCAGGCGCTCGACGTGGGCGACCAGCTGCCGGGTCTGCTCGTCGGCGGCGGCGCGCTTGTTCTCGGCGTCCTGCTCGGCCTCGGCCACGAGCGACGCGGCCCGCTCCTTCGCCTGGTCCACCATGGTCTGGGCCTCGCGGGCCCGCTTGTTGATCTCGGCGTCGATGATCGCGCGCCGGTCGGCCTCGGCCTTCTCGGCGGCGGCCCGGCGCGCCTTCAGCGTGGTCTCGAAGTCCTTGCGGGCCTGCTCGATCTGCGCTTCGGCGTCGCGCAGGCGCTGGTCGGCACGCTGGTGCAGGTGCTGGGTCTGCGCATGCGCGTTGGACTTGATCTCCTCGGCCTGCTCCTCGGCGAGGGTGAGCATGTGCTCGATGCGCACGCCGAGGTGCCGGTAGGAGGCGTTGTCGCCCGCGGCGGAGCGCCGTCGCAGCTCCTGGATCTGGGCCTGCAGCTGCTGGATCTGGACCACGAGCCGGTCGATCTGCGCGAGCGCCTCGGCGCGTTCTCCGGCGAGCGTGTCCATCTGGAGCTGCATCTGCTGGAGGTACCGGTCCACCTGCCGCTTGTCGTAGCCGCGCAGGGCGGTCTCGAACCCCCGGTCGATGGGTCCGCCCTCATCGAAGCCGGTCAGGAGTTCGGAATCGTCGAGTCTGTCTTCACGCGCCATGCCCTCATCCTCACGTAAGCCGCGTCCCGCCACCTCCGGATAGGGACCGGATGTGACGGGACGCGGCCGAGCTGTGGTTCCTCCACCGTCGACCTACGCCTACGATCATTCTTCACTGTCGTAGGTTTCGACGGTAACGCGGATTCGCCAGGTTTACTTGTTCGTCGGGTTTTTCTACTTGTCGCCGTCCTGCTGCCCGAGCGCCCCGCCGAGGGCGCCGCTGACCAGACCGCTGAGGTTCCGCAGGGTCTCCTGCACCTGGTCACGCTTCGCGGTGAGCTCGGACACCTTGGTCTCGGCGTCCTTGGTGACCCGCTCCGCGTCGGACTTGGCGTCGGCGAGCAGGCGCTCGGCCTCGGACTTGGCGTCGCTGACGAGCTTGTTCGCGTCCTTCTTCGCCTTGGACGTGGTGTCCTCGGCGTACTTGTCGGCCTCGGAGCGCTTCTCCTCGCCGCGGGTCTCCGCGGACTTCGCGCGCTCCTCGGCGTCGCGGGCGCGGTTCTCGGCGTCGGACACGAGCTTCTGGGTCTCGGCGACCGCGCGGGTGTGGCGGTCGGACTCCTCGCGCTCGGCCTTCTCCTTGCGCTCGGCCAGTTCGAGGTCGAGGGCCTGGAGGTCCTTGTCGCGCTTCTCCTTCGCCTCGGCGAAGAGCTTCGCGGCCTCGGCGCGCTTCTCCTCCGCCTCGCGGGCGGCCTTGGCGCGCAGCTGGGTGATCTCGCGGTCCGCCGTGGCGCGGAGGGTCGCGACCTCGCGCTCGACGGAGGCCTTGAGCTCGGCGACCTCGTGGCCGGTCGCGGTGCGCAGCTGCTTGGTCTCGCGCTCGGCGTCGGCGCGCAGGGTCTCGCATTCGCGGCGGGCGTTGGTCCGCAGCTCCGCGACCTCGCGCTCCACCTGGGTGCGGAGGGCGTTGGCCTCGCGCTCGGCGTTCTGCTTCAGGCTGCCGGCCTCGCCGCGGGCGGCGTCGGTGATCTCGCGCGACTCCAGGCGGGCGGCCGAGAGGATGCCCTCGGTCTCGCGCTTCGCCTCGGCGCGGTGCTCGTTGGCCTGCTCCTCGGCCAGCCGCAGGATCTGCTCGACGCGGGTCCCCAGACCGGACAGGGTCGGGCGCGTGTTCTCCTCGAGCTGCTTCTGCTGCTCGGCGAGGCGCTGCTCGAGACCCTGGATGCGCTGCTCGGCCTGGCGCAGGCGACGCTGCGCGTCGGTCATCCGCTGCTCGGCCTCGGTCCGCTGCGACTCGGTCTGCTTCTGCTTCGCCAGGTTCTTCTGGATGAACTCATCCACCTGGTGCCGGTCGTAACCCCGCAACTGCACGGGGAATTCCGGCACCGATTGGTCGTTGTCGAAAAAGGTACTGCTGGAGGGCTGCTGCGACATGGACCAATACTTGCAGACGCGAATGGGAATGTCGACAGCAAGGTCAGGGGTTTGTGGAGGTCGAACCACCCGCAACACTAGCCGCAAATCGGGCGAATCCCTTGGAACGACACGGAAGTGGAACGGGGTAAACTTTCGGTAATCTCCAGGTATCACCCGAATGGCGTCGCCTATCCGACACTCCCGGTGAACCGCGCCCCTGACCTGCGAAGCGCCCTAAGCGGGTTCGACGAGCTCGACCAGCACGCCCCCCGCGTCCTTCGGGTGCACGAAGTTGATCCGCGACCCCGCGGTGCCCTCCCGCGCCTCGTCGTAGAGGAGCCGCGCGCCCCTCGCCCGGAGCGCGTCCGCGGCGGCGTCGACGTCCTCGACGATGAACGCCAGCTGCTGGAGGCCGGGGCCCTTGGTCCCCAGGAACCTCGCGATCGTCGACTCCGGGGTCAGCGGGGCGAGCAGCTGCACCTGCGCGCCGCCCTCGGGCCACGCGACCATCACCTCGACGACGCCCTGCGCCTCGTTGACCTCGCGGTGCACCGCCTTCCCGCCGAGTGCGCCCTCGTACCACTCCAGGGCCGCGTCGAGGTCGGGCACCGCGATGCCGATGTGATCGATGCGCCGCAATCCGATTCCGTCCGTGAACGTCATACGATCGAGCCTATCGAGCGAATCGACCAACGGAGGTCCGCCATGAACGACCACTCGGCCCTTGACGACACGACCGTCATCCTCGCCGCCGCCCGGACACCCATCGGGCGCTTCAACGGGGCCCTCGCCGACACCCCGGCCACCGACCTGGCCGGGACCGCGATCCGAGCCGCCATCGAACGCGCGGGCGTCAGCCCCGACCTGGTCGACCAGGTCCTCCTCGGACAGGTCCTGTCCGCGGGGTGCGGCCAGAACCCCGCGCGCCAGGCCGCCGTGGCCGCCGGGCTCCCCATGCGCGTGCCCGCGCTGGCGATCAACAAGGTGTGCCTGTCGGGCCTCACCGCCGTCGGATTCGCCGACCAGCTCATCCGCGGCGGCGCCGCGGACGTGGTCGTCGCCGGCGGCATGGAGTCGATGAGCCGCGCCCCGCACCTGCTGCCCGGCTCGCGCCGCGGCTTCAAGTACGGCGACGCCGTCCTCCTCGACCACCTCGCCCACGACGGCCTCACCGACGCCTACGACGGCATCTCCATGGGCGAGTCCACCGAGCGCCACCTCAAGGGCCGCTCGCTCACCCGCGAGCAGCAGGACGCCTTCGCCGCCGACTCGCACCGGAAGGCCGCCAAGGCCGCCGAGCGCCTCGCCGAGGAGATCACCCCCGTCGAGACCCGCCGCGGCTACGTCGACGCCGACGAGGGGGTCCGCCCCGAGTCGACCCCCGAGAGCCTCGCGCAGCTGCGCCCGGCCTTCACCGAGAACGGCACCATCACCGCCGCCTCCGCCTCCCAGATCTCCGACGGCGCCGCCGCGCTCGTGCTCACCCGCCGGTCGCTCGCCGAGGCCAACGGCTGGGCCTGGACCGCCGAGATCCTCGCGTACGCCGCCGTCGCCGGCCCCGACAACTCCCTCCTGGACCAGCCCGCCAACGCGATCGCGAAGGCCCTCGCCCTCGCCGGCGCCACCGCCGCCGACCTCGACGTGGTCGAGATGAACGAGGCCTTCGCCGCCGTCGTCCTCGCCTCCGCCGAGACCCTCGGCGTCGACCTCGACCGCGTCAACCCCGACGGCGGCGCGATCGCCCTCGGCCACCCGATCGGCGCCTCCGGCGCCCGCCTCGCCCAGACCCTCGCCCGCCAGCTCGCCCCCGGCGCGCTCGGCGCCGCCGGCCTGTGCGGCGGCGGCGGGCAGGGCGACGCCATCGTCCTCAAGGGAGCCTGATGGCGCCGCTCGACCGCCCCCTGGAGGACACCGTCGCGGCGGCCCGGGCGGGCGACCGCCGGGCCACCGCCCGCCTCCTCACCGTCGTGGAGAACAGCACCGCCGACGCCCCCGCGCTCGCCGCCCTCGTGAAGGGCGGCGACGCGCAGGTCGTCGGCGTCACCGGCTCGCCCGGCGTCGGCAAGTCCACGCTCGTCTCCGCCCTCATCGCCGCCTGGCGCTCCCAGGGCCTGCGCGTCGGCGTGCTCGCCGTCGACCCGTCGAGCCCGTTCTCCGGCGGCGCGATCCTCGGCGACCGCGTCCGCATGGCCGACCACGCCCTCGATCCCGAGGTCTACATCCGCTCGATCGCCACCCGCGGCCACCTCGGCGGCCTCGCCGCCACGACCGGCGCGGGCGTGCGCCTCCTCGAAGGGCTCGGCTTCGACGTCGTCATCGTCGAGACCGTCGGCGTCGGCCAGGCCGAGGTCGAGATCGCCTCGCTCGCCGACACCACCCTCCTGCTGCTCGCCCCCGGCATGGGCGACGGCATCCAGGCGGTCAAGGCCGGCGTCGTCGAGATCGCCGACGTGTACGTCGTCAACAAGGCCGACCGGCCCGGCGCCGACGGCACCGTCCGCGACCTGCGCGCCATGATGAGCCTCGTGCGCCGCGACCCCGGCGAGTGGCGCCAGCCCGTCTGCACCACCATCGCCTCCGAGGCGAAGGGGATCGACGACCTCGTCGCCGCCGTCGCCAAGCACCACGACTGGCTCGCCGAGGGCGACCGCCTCGCCGACCAGCGGCGCCGCCGCGCCGCCGCCGAGATCCGCGCCCGGGTCGACGCGGCCCTGCGCGAGCGGTACAAGGTGACGGAGGCGCTGGCCGAGGCCGTCGCGAGCGGCGAGACCGACGTGGCGTCGGCGGCGCGGAGCGTTCTCGGCGACACCGGCTAAACCTCTTCGCCTTCCCACCGCGCGGCTTCGTAGACTGGAGCGGTGACAGACGCAGCTGAGCAGACACCGGCCCCGGAAACCCACCTGCCGAAGACGTACGCGCCCGTAGAGGTAGAGGCGCGACGCTACGCGAAGTGGGTAGCCGACGGCCGGTTCAAGGCTGCCGACGACTCCGACCGCGAGCCCTACGCGATCGTGATCCCCCCGCCGAACGTGACGGGGCAGCTCCACCTCGGGCACGCGCTCGACCACACCCTCATCGACACGCTGGTGCGGCGCGAGCGCATGCGCGGCAAGGAGGCCCTGTTCCTCCCCGGCACCGACCACGCCGGCATCTCCACCCAGAACGTGGTGGAGCGCCAGCTCGCCGACAAGGAGGGCCTGTCCCGCCACGACCTCGGCCGCGACGCGTTCGTGGACAAGGTGTGGGAGTGGAAGGACGTCTACCACGAGCGCATCACCTCGCAGATGAAGAAGATCGGCGACGGCGTCGACTGGGACCGCGAGCGGTTCACCCTCGACGACGGGCTCTCGGCCGCCGTCCAGACCATGTTCAAGCGCATGTACGACGACGGCATGATCTACCGCGCCGAGCGCATCATCAACTGGTGCCCGCGCTGCATGACCGCGCTCTCGGACATCGAGGTGGAGCACCAGGAGGACGCGGGCGAGCTCGTGTCGATGCGCTACGGGGACGGCGACGCGTCGATCGTGGTCGCCACGACCCGGCTGGAGACGATGCTCGGCGACACCGCCGTGGCCGTCCACCCCGACGACGAGCGCTACCGGCACCTCCTCGGCACCACCGTCGAGGTGCCGTTCACGGGCCGCCGCATCCCGATCGTGGCCGACTCGCACGTCGACCCCGAGTTCGGGACCGGCGCCGTCAAGGTGACGCCCGCGCACGACCCGAACGACTTCGCGATCGGCCAGCGCCACGGCCTGGAGTCGATCCTCATCATGGACGAGCGCGGCGTGATCACCGCGCACGGCCCGTTCCAGGGGCTCGACCGGTTCGAGGCCCGCTCGGCGATCGCCGCCGCGCTGCGCGCCGAGGGCCGCATCACGGCCGAGAAGCGCCCGTACATGCACGCGGTCGGGCACTGCGAGCGCTGCGACACCACGGTGGAGCCGCGCCTGTCGAAGCAGTGGTTCGTGAAGGTGGAGCGCCTCGCGAAGTCCGCGGGCGACGCGGTGCGCTCGGGCGAGACGAAGATCCACCCGCCGGAGATGGAGAAGCGGTTCTTCTCGTGGGTCGACAACCTGCTCGACTGGTGCATCTCGCGCCAGCTGTGGTGGGGGCACCGGATCCCGATCTGGTACGGCCCGAACGGCGAAGAGGTGTGCGTGGGCCCGGGGGAGACCGCCCCCGAAGGCTACGTGCAGGACCCCGACGTGCTCGACACGTGGTTCTCCTCGGGCCTGTGGCCGTTCTCGACGTTCGGCTGGCCCGAGGACACGAAGTCCCTGGAGAAGTTCTATCCGACGGCGGTGCTCGTCACCGGCTGGGACATCATCTTCTTCTGGGTGGTCCGGATGATGATGTTCGGGACGTACGCCATGGGGAGGGCCCCGTTCGCGGAGGTGTTCCTGCACGGCCTCATCCGCGACAAGCACGGCAAGAAGATGTCGAAGTCCTCCGGGAACGGCATCGACCCGTTGGAGGTCGTGGACCAGTACGGGGCCGACGCGCTGCGGTTCATGCTCGCGCGCGACGCGAACCCGGGCGCGGACTCGATCGCCTCGATCGAGCTGGCCGAGCTGTCGCGGAACTTCTGCAACAAGCTGTGGAACGGGACCCGGTTCGCGCTCATGAGCGGCGCCACGGTCGAGGGCGAGCTGCCCACCGACCTGTCGCTGATCGACCGGTGGGTCCTGTCGCGCCTGTCGGCGACGATCACCGCCGTCGACGGCCTGTTCGAGCAGTACGAGTTCGCGAAGGCGATGGACGCGCTCTACCACTTCGCGAAGGACGACGTCTTCGACTGGTACCTGGAGCTGACCAAGCCCGTGCTCGCCGCGGGCGGCCGGCGGGCCGACGACACCCGCCGCGTCATCGGCCACGTCTTCGACCAGCTGCTGCGCCTGCTGCACCCGGTGATCCCGTTCGTGACCGAGGAGCTGTGGCTGACGCTCACCGGCACCGAGGAGCAGGGCGGCTCGCTCACCGTCGCGGCCTGGCCGGTCGCGGCCGGCACCGACGAGGAGGCCGAGCGGGCCGTGGCCGCGCTCCAGCACCTCGTCACCGAGGTGCGGCGCTTCCGCTCCGACCAGGACCTCAAGCAGAGCCTGCCGCTCCCGGCCCGCCTCACGGGCCTCGACGCGGTGGGCCTCGCCGACGAGGAGCCGTTCATCCGCGGGCTCGTCAAGCTGGAGCCGGCCGGGGAGGGCTTCGCGCCGACCGCCGAGCTCGCCGTGTCCGACCAGTTGACGGTCGCGCTCGACACGTCCGGCTCGATCGACGTCGACGCCGAGCGGGCCCGCCTCGACAAGGCCCTCAAGGCCGCCGAGAAGGAGCTCGAGGGGACCGTGAAGAAGCTCGGCAACGAGGCGTTCCTGGCGAAGGCGCCCGACGCCGTGGTCGACAAGATCAAGGCGCGCAAGGCGACCGCCGAGGCCGACATCGCGCGCGTCACCGCGCAGCTCGCACGACTCGCGTAGCAGGGGCCGGGGCCGCACGCGGCCCCGGCCACCTCATTCTCACTGGGGGACAACCACATTGAACGCCGAACTGGCGCAGGTCGAAGCGGCGCTCGAGTCCCGCGGGTTCTCCCGCTGGGACTTCACGCTCGACCGCATCAAGCAGCTGCTCGACCTCATGGGGGACCCGCAGCGCTCCTTCCGGGCCGTCCACATCACCGGGACGAACGGCAAGACGTCGACCACCCGCATGATCGAGCGGCTCGTGCGCGGCCACGGCCTGCGCACCGGCATGTTCACCTCGCCGCACCTGAACGACGTCACCGAGCGGATCTGCATCGACGGCGAGCCGATCAGCCCCGAGCGGCTCGCCCAGCAGTACTACGAGATCGCGCCGCTGGCCGAGCTCGTCGACCGGGAGGCCACCGAGTCGCTCACCTACTTCGAGATGACCGTGGCGCTCGCCATGGGCGCGTTCGCGGACACGCCCGTCGACGTCGGGATCGTCGAGGTCGGCCTCGGCGGCGAGACCGACTCCACGAACGTCCTCGGCGCCGAGGTCGCGGTCGTCACCCCGATCGGCATCGACCACACGAAGTGGCTCGGCGAGACCATCGCCGAGATCGCGACCATGAAGGCCGGGATCGTCCACGAGGGCTCGACGCTCGTCACCTCGGTCCAGGAGCGCTCCGCGATGGAGCCGCTGCTGCGCCGCGCGCAGTCGGTGGGCGCGAAGCTCGTGCCCGAGGGCCGCGGCTTCGAGGTCACCTCCCGCGAGGTCGCCGTCGGCGGCCAGCTCGTCACCGTCGAGACCCGCGCCGCCCGCTACCAGGACCTGTTCCTGCCGCTCCACGGCGAGTACCAGGCGCACAACGCGGCGCTGGCGCTCGCGGCCGTCGAGGTGCTCATGGGCGCGGGCGAGCCGAAGGCCCTCGACGCGGAGGTCGTGGGGCAGGCGTTCGCGGAGTTCACCTCCCCGGGCCGCCTGGAGGTCGTGCGCAGCGAGCCCGCGGTCATCCTCGACGCCGCGCACAACCCCGCGGGCGTGGAGGCCATGACGAAGGCCGTCGAGGAGGGCTTCAACTTCCGCAAGCTCGTCGGCGTCGTCGGGATGCTCGCCGACAAGGAGGTCGACCACATGCTCGAACTCCTCGAGGGCGTCCTCGACGAGATCGTGATCACGAAGTCGTCGTCGGACCGGGCGATGCCCGCGGCGACGCTCGCGAAGCTCGCCGTCGAGGTCTTCGGCGAGGAGCGGGTCCACGTGCACCCGCACCTGCGCGACGCGATCGCCCGCGGCATCGAGCTCGCCGAGGAGGCCGACGACCTGTACGAGTCCGGCGGCGGCGTCCTCGTCACCGGCTCGGTGTTCACCGTCGCCGACGCCCGCCGCATCCTGGTCGGCCGCCGTGGCTGAGCACGAGACCCCCGAAGAGGCCGAAGCCCCCTGGGAGGAGCCGGACGAGTCCCGCTCGGGCCTGCGCGACCCGGCCCGCGCCGCGCGCAGCCTCGCGGCGATGGCCCTCGCGTTCGAGGCGCTGGCGCTGCTGCTGGCGATCGTTCCGATGCGGATGATCCTCGACGACCCCGCGCCCGCGACGATCGCGATCGGCGTCCTGGTGCTCGCGTCGATCGTCCTGGCGGGCATGGCGAAGCGCCCGTGGATCTGGCCCGCCGGGGCGGTGCTCCAGGCCGCGGTGATCGCGTGCTGGCCGATCCACTGGTCCCTCGGCGTCGCCGGGATCGTGTTCGCGCTCGTGTGGCTCTACTGCTGGTACGTCAAGCACCAGCTGTCCCGGCCCCCGAGGCGGTGACCGTGGAACTCGAGACCGAGCGCCTGCTCCTGCGGCCCCTCGCGGCCGCCGACGCGGCGGCCCTCGCCCCGATCAACGCCGACCCGGAGATCATGCGGTACATCGGGACCGGCGATCCGCGCACGCCCGAGCAGACCGAGGCGCTGTGCGCGAAGGCCGCCGCGCACTGGGACGAGCACGGCTGGGGCGCGTTCGCGGTGTGCGAGCGCGCGACCGGCGAGCTCGTCGGGCTCGGCGTCCTCGCGACCCCGTCGTTCCTGCCGGAGATCCTGCCCGCCACCGAGGTCGGCTGGCGCGTCGCGCGCAGCCGCTGGGGCCGCGGGTACGCGCCCGAGGCCGCGCGCGCCGTCATCGGCTTCGCGTTCGGCGAGCTCGGCCTCGACCGGGTCGTCTCCTGCATCCACGCCGAGAACGCCGCGTCGGTGCGCGTCGCCGAGAAGCTGGGCATGGTCCTCGAACGCGAGACCGTGGTCCCGCGCCTCGAGGTCCCCTGCCGCGTCTACGAGCGCAAGGCCTGAGCGCTCAGTCGCTTCCCGCGTCCATGCCGCTGGTGATCCCGGGGTTGTGGGTCCCGGCGGCGTGCCAGCCGGCGGGGATCGGGGCGGGGTTCGCGCTGTCGAACTCGTCGTCGTCGCGCAGGCGGCGGCGCATGCGCCGGTCGCGCGCACCGGTGATGACGGCGGCGGTGACCACCGCGCCGACGAGGACGCCGGCGAAGATCATCTCGACCATGGGGACTCCTCATGCCAGGGGCGGTCCGCGGGCTCCGGTCCGCCGTCCTACTGGTAAGACGCTTCAGGAGCCGTCCGCGGACGCTCCGTGACTGTCGGGTAGCCGACACAACGCGTTCTACGAGGCCGGTTGCGTCACTTGGGCATGCAATAGTGAAGCTGTCCGTTTCGGTCCCCGAGCGTACGGCGGTGGTCCCTGTGAAGATGCAGCCTCGGCAACAGCTCCTCGACATCTGGCGGGCGCAGATCGCCTACAGCTGGCGGCCCGCCGGGGACGGCTCCCGCCGCGGCGAGTGGCACTGGGGCGGGCGCAACCCCTCCGACGCCGTCGGCGACGCCCAGCAGCTCCTGTGCCTGCTCTACCCCGCCCAGGAACTCCCCGACCTGCGCTACGCCGACCCCGACGCCACCAGCGACGCCGTCCTCGAAGCCCTCGCCGGCCTCGGCGACGCCGTCGAGATCCCCATCCGGATCATGCGGCTCGTCAAGGACTACATGGAGCGGCACGTCGACGCCGGCGGCGTCCCCGTCTACTCCGGCGGCGCCAACATGCACCGCGTCGACAAGTCCGTCAAGGCCACCGCCGAGCAGCGCGCCATCGACGTCACCGAGGGCTTCGCGCTCGCGATCCCCCTCAGCCTCACCGCGCTCACCTTCCTCGCCGACTTCGCGCCCACCGTCGACCGCATGGGCCGCTCCGACCTCGTCGAGGAGCTCCGCCACGTCGAGCAGGTCGTCCACCGCCGCCTCCTCGGCGCGATCACCGGCCTCCTCCGCTCCTTCGCCGTCTCCACCTTCGACGCCGACGACGACTTCGGCCGCCAGCTCATCGCCCTCATCAACGTCGACGGCCAGCCCGACCGCAAGATCGTGCGCCGCTTCAGGGACGAGGCCGCGGAGATCATCGCGACCCTGCGCACCATCACCGTCGGCTCCGGCGGCACCGCCGGCGTCGAGGCCCCCACCAAGCTCTTCGAGATCGGCTGGTCCTGGTCCGTCGTCGAGAAGGCCCCCGACATCCCCGAGGTCTCCGACACCTCCACCCAGCGCATCGGCCGCGCCGAGGACGCCCCCTACCTGTACTTCACCGTGGTCGCGCTCGAAGCCATCGCGACCCTCTTCTCCGACCGCGTCATGCGCCGCAACCTCCTCACCGAGGAGGAGCGCCGCCTCGCCCAGTCCCTCCAGATCCGCCTCGACGTCACCCGCCGCTACTGGGCCATGGTCGCCTCCTTCGGCGGCGGCTCCAAGTGGCCCCTCGAAGACGTACCCTGGCGCACCACCGACGGCCTCGAGTACGACTACTACAGCCTCCTCGTCTGCGCCGTCGCCACCGAGACCTTCGGCTCCCAGCGCGGCGGCGACGACGACCTCATCCGCCTCGCGAACGTCCTCGTCGAACTCGCCAACCGCGGCCGCATCACCCGCCGCCCCCTCGTCGGCGACCGCGCCATCGAGATGCACTACCCCGGCGTGACGGCCGAACTCGCCGGCATCGAGAAGCTCGACGGCCCGGCCATGATCTGGAACATGGTCGACTTCGCGCCCCTGCTCCTCAAGCGCATCTACGACGCCGCCGGCCTCCTCGTGACCATCGAGGCCCGCGCCGACCTCCTCCAGGTCGCCGACCTCGTGTGGGACCACCTGGCGCGCAGGCGCATCCGCGACGGCGGCGCCTCCCGCCTGTGGGACCAGCCGCAGCAGGTCTACACCGAGCTCGACAAGGCCTTCACCGACCCGTCCTGGCACTTCACCATCCGCGTCGTCGAGGCCATGGTGCTCGCCGCCCAGTTCGCCGGGTCCGAGCCCGCCCGCTCGCGGAGCCTGGAGGAGCTGGCGCACGAACTGCTCGTGGAGGCCGAGCACATCTACGACCAGGAGCTGCTGCGCGGCTCGGGGAACGCCGGCCCCGCGCTGGCGCAGGAGATCCGCTCGGTGGGGCTGACGATCCGCCACGCCAAGGAGGTCGTCGACGAGCGGCCCGGCACGGCGTTCTCCCTGGGCGTCAAGGCCCTCATCGACCTCGACCGGCTCATCTCCGCCGGCCGCGACGCCGAGACCGGAGTGTGACGATGCTGCTGTTCGCGACCTCGGACAAGGGCGGCACGGGCCGGTCGGTCTCCTCGTGCAACCTCGCGTACCGGCGCGCCGTCCAGGGCATGAACGTGTGCTATGTGGACTTCGACTTCGGGTCGCCCACGGCCGGCGCGATCTTCGGCATCGACGACCTCGAGCACGGCACCCACGGCAACGGCGTCCACGAGTACCTCCAGGACCTCGCCTCCGAGCCCGAGCGGCACTCGGTGTGGGCCGTGAGCGACCGCGCCGAGCTCCAGGCCCGCCCCGACGGCGCCGGCGAGCTCGTCCTCTGCCCCGGCGACGCCGACGGCTCCGAGTTCCCTGGCGACGAGCACACCGTCGACCGCTGCGTCAAACTCCTGCAGGAGCTCTCGCGCGAGTACGACCTCGTCATCGTCGACCTCTCCGCGGGCCGCTCGCACGCCACCGAGATGGTCATGGCCGCCACCGCCCGCGCCGAGCTCGCGAACCTGCCGTGGCGGTGGATCGTCTACCACCGCTGGACGAAGCAGCACGTCATCGCCGCCCACTCCCTCGTCCACGGCGAGCGCGGCCTCGTGGAGACCGCGAAGTCGTACGGCGAGGACTACCAGCGCAAGCTCCTCTCCTCGATCCGCTACGTGCGCACCGCGGTCGTCGACCCCGACGGCGCCGACCTGTCGGGCCTGGAGGCCACGCAGATCCGCTGGCTGCGCAAGATCGACGCCGACCTCCACCAGATGGCGGCCCGCCTCAAGCTGGGCCGCATGAACCTCCTCGGGTCCGTCCCCCTCGACCCGGTCCTCCAGTGGCGCGAGCAGATCATCACCGACGCCGACACGGTGACGCTGCGGATCGCGAACCAGGAGACCGTCCGGGCCTTCGCCGACCTGGCCGCGCGCTCGGCCGAGGAGCTGTTCGTGCCGGGACTCGAAGCGAGCGTGCGGGGGATCGAATGACGTACGAGGAGACCAGCGCCAAGCAGCGCACCGAGCGGTTCGGCATGTCGCACCTGTCGATCGAGGTCGGGCACCTCTACGCCGACGACCTCGCCCGGCCCGACGCCCTCAAGGAGGAGATGGCGTCCGCGGCCGCGTGGGTCCACGGCACCACCGAGGCCCTGACCAAGCGCCTTGGCGGGCGCACGCCCCGCGTCTCCACCTGCTACCTCGTCGACGACTACTTCCACCAGGACCTGCCCGAGCCCGGCCGGCTCGTCAGCACCGTGGTCGAGGCCGCCGCCGACGCGGGCCTGCGCATCGACTACCTCGCCCGCGAGTCCTCCTGCGACCGCATGGGGCCCCTGGACCTCGCGGGCCTCGTGGCCGACCGGATCGTGTTCGAGCCGCCGCCGGGCACCACCGGCGGCCGGCCGCCGGTCTCCGACCTCGGCTGGCTGCCCAACGGCGTGCCCACGCCGAAGCCGCGCGGCATCGCGATGGGCGCGCCGCTGCGGTGGATCCCGCCGAGCCAGAACGCGAAGCGCGAGCACTCGGTGTTCCTCGACGTGGAGCTGTGGAACGACGGCCCGGCCGGCCGGCGCTGGTCCTGCCCGATGCTCGCCGCGGTCTGGCAGCTGATGCGCCTGGGCGTGCTGCGCAACCAGGGGCGGCGCATCGGCGTGCCCGAGCTCGTCGACTCGCTGGTGCCCGCCGAGCACGGCCACGCGCCCGTGCGCCGCCACCCGGGGAGCCGGTTCCCCGACGCGTGGGCGGAGATGCCGCCGATCCTCCAGCTCAACTCGAAGGCGTTCCCGTTCCCCGCGTACCGGACCGTCTCGGTCCTGTCGGTGGACTTCCTGGAGGTCGAGCACGCGGTGCGGGTGATCTGCGGCAGCGTGCGGCCCGACCCCGGTGCGCTGGAGTCGATCCGCAAGTCCGCCGAGCGGGAGGGCATGACGCTCCCGGCCGAGCTCGTCGACCGGCTCAGCTACATCTTCCAGGGACCGCTGTAGGGCCCGGACCAGGCCGCAGGTCGGGCCCGCGGCCGCTCACCGCAGGAACTGGTCGGGCCCGCCGCCGCGGCGCTGGCCCTGCTCCATCATGTCGAGCATCTTCGCGGCGAGGTCCGCCGCGCCGTAGTCGATCTGGGACCTGACGCGCTCGGTCATGGTCGCCCACTGCCGCGACAGGCCGGGGCGCCGCTCCAGGGAGTCCCACATGAACTCCAGGTCCCGGGAGGTGCGGGCGCCCGCCGACCACAGGTGCAGGAGGTGGTCCACGACCGGTCGGAGCGTGCGCAGCGTGTGCCGGGGGTCCTCGCCGATCTTCGCGAGCGCGATCCGGGCGGCGACGGCGGTGAGGAGCCAGTCGTGGACGGCGAGGTCCTCGGCCGCCGCGGCCACGGACTCGGGGTCGACGACGCCGGTCACCATGCTCATGCGCCGCCGGTCGTTGCCGACGAGGCGGAACGCGACGGCCCGGCCCCTGGCCGGGTCGGCGATGGCCGCCCACCGCAGCCGGGTCGACCCGGTCTTGACGGGCGGGCGCTGGTCGAGGACGGGGCGCGCGAGCACGTCGTGGATGGAGTGCCGGGCGATCGCGGCGGTGTCGAGGAGCTCGGACCGGTCGCGGCGGGTCTCGGCGGCGAGGAACGCGCGGGCGAGGCGCTCGGCCTCGAAGTTCCCGATCGTCTCCAGCGTGCCGGGCCGGGCCAGGTAGTACGACCAGGGCATCCGCCGCGGCCGGCGGGGCGGCGCGACCGCCGTCCACGCCGAGCCCTGGAGGAGGTGCCCGCCGGTGAGGACCGCGCGGGAGCAGACGGTGCCGACGGCGCGTACCGACCCGTTCGCGGACCGGTCGTCGGCGTGCTCGTTGTCCGGTTTCGGGGCGAGCGGCAGTCGGCAGTCCACGCCGTGGAGGAGCGTCGGCGACGCGGTGTGCGGGACGGGCCGCGCCCATTGGACGACGGTCTCGCCGACCGCGAGCGACAGGGCCGCGCGGGCCTCCTCGGGCGTGAGCGGCCGCGAGTGCGGCAGCAGTGCGGTGTGGATCTCGCCGACGATGAGCATGGGCACTCCCCTTCGCAAGGGCGGGAACGGGTCTCGGTGGGCCGCTAGTCGCGCTCCCGGTGCTCGGTGATCGCCAGGCCGTGCCCGTCGGGGTCGCGGAACGCGGCGGCCCGCATCTCGTAGTTCTGTCCCAGCAGCGCGGTGCGCGGCAGGTGCAGGAACTGGACGCCGGCCTCGTTCATCTGCGTGAACGCGGCGTCGATGTCGCCGACCTCGAAGGTGAGGTGCATGATCCCGGTCTCGCCGGGCGGCGCGTCGGGGCGCTCCCACAGCAGGATCTTCCCGAACCCGGCGTCGAGCACGGCCGCTTCGGCGGTGCGGTCGGAGATCGCCAGTCCCAGTGCGTCCGTGTAGAACTCGACCGAGCGCTGGAGGTCGGTGACGACGAGGGTCGCGGCCACGTCGGTGACGTCGGCGCCGCCGAGGCGCTCCTCGGACAGGAGCAGTTCGGCGAGGTCCCTGGCGAGGCTGCCGCCCTCCTCGGACTCGCGCGGGCGCGGCGGGGACGGCGAGCGGAGCTTCGACGCGGCTTCCGCGATGGGGCCCTTCGCCGGCGGCTCCTCGTCGAGCGGCATGTCGACGATCTCGACCACGGCGGCGCCGCCGATCTGCTCGCTCGGCAGCGTGAACGCCGCGGGCGGGTCGGCGGGCAGTGGCGCGGACTCCGAGGACGCCGAGTCGACGGGCGACTCGGCGAGCGGGGGCGCCTCGGCCGCCGCGGGCGGTGTCGGCTCCTCGACGGGCGGGGCCTCGACCGGGAGCGTCTCGGTCGACTGCGGGGACTGGACCGGGACGGTCGCGGCGGGCGGGGGCGCCTCGGCCGTGCCGTTCGCGACCAGGTCGTCCTCTGCAAAGTCGTCCTCGACCGGGCTGTCCTCGACCTCGATCTCGGCCCTCGGGGGCGGCGCGGACGCGGCCTTCAGAGCCTCGGAGACCACGAACAGCGGGGGAGCGGGGGCCGCCGCGTCCGCGACGGTCTCGCGCCGCGGGAGCTCCTCGACCGGTTCGGCCGCAACGGGTTCGACCGCCACGGGGTCGGACACGACGGGCTCGGACACCAGGACCGCCGGGGGCGGGACCGGGGGCTCGGCTCTCGCGGGCTCGGCGGCCGCCGTCGTCACCGGCGGTTCGGCTCTCGCGGGTTCGGGCTCGGGCTCGGCCGCGGGGGCCGCGACCGGCGGCACCTCGGTCACCACCGTGGCCGCGGGGGCCGCGGCCGGCGGTTCGGGGAGCGGGGCGGTCTCGGGCCGGTCCGGTTCGAACAGGTCGTCGAGTGAGCCGCGCTCAGGCTGCTTCACCGCGGCACCGCGCGGCGGGTCGTCCTCGACGATGAGGTCCTCGAGGCGGTGCTGCCCGATGAGCGGCGGCGCGGGGACCGGCTGCGGGAAGCGCCGGGCCGAGTGCTCGACCGTGAAGAACGCGATCGTGCCCGCCAGGCACAGGAACGCGAGCACGGCGATGCCGACGCTCTGCGCGCCGATCGCCATGGAGGTGAAGAAGAACGCGAGAATCAGTAAAGTGATGGCGCCGATCGCCCGCGAGGTGCGCCAGCGCATCCGCCTGTCCGCGTTGAGGACCGTCCCGATGGCCTCGCCGCCCGCCGCATGGTGCTGGCGCGAGTGCAGGTCCTTCATGGCGTGCTGGTTGATCGCCCACCAGCGGGCCTGGTTCTGGCGGCGCTGCTGGTCCATCGCGAGCCGCTGCTGGCGCAGCTGCTCGGCGGTCATGCCCCGGGCCTGCTGCTGCCGCACACCGCGCGGCTGCGCCTTCGCGGGCGCCGCCTTGCGGGCTCCGGCGCCGCCCTTGACGGCCGCGCCTTTCGCCCCGCCGCGGGCGGTGCCGCCCTTGGCGCCGCCCCGGCTGGGGGCCTTGGAAGGCCGCGGGGCGGGACGGGGTGGCTGTCTCGAGGGCATCTGGGACACCTCATCCGCAACTGGGAAACCGGGTTTCAACGTGAATCGTACGTGGGTGAGGCAACAGACACAACATCGCTTACGATGGCAGCCACTAATCCGACAGTCGTTCCCAAGGAGTCTCCAGTGGCCGAACAGCGCACGCTCGTGCTGATCAAACCCGACGCCGTCCGGCGCGGACTCATCGGCGAGGTCCTGGCCCGCCTGGAGCGCAAGGGCCTGCGCGTGGAGGAGCTGCGGCTGCGGACCATGGACGCGGCGCTGTCGGACGCGCACTACGCCGAGCACGTGGGCCGGCCGTACTACGAGGGCCTGAAGGACTTCATGACCTCGGGCCCGCTGGTGAGCCTGGTCGTGTCCGGGGACGAGGCGATCCCGGTGGTGCGCAAGCTCGCCGGCGCCACCGACGGCCGCAAGGCGGAGCCGGGGACGATCCGCGGCGACTTCTCGCTGTCGAACCAGCAGAACCTGGTCCACGCCTCGGACTCGGAGGAGTCCGCGAAGCGCGAGATCGACCTCTGGTTCTGAGGTGTTGACGCACCGCTGACGACGCTGGCAGCAGTGCGCGTGCGCCTTCCCGCGGCTAGGCGGGGCTCGGGTGCTGGAGCGCGGCGAGGTCGGCCGGGGTGTCGACGTCGATCGGGTCGCCCGGGCACGCGATCTCGCGCACCAGGTCCGGGTTCGCGGCGATGAAGTCGCGGGCCCCGCGGTCGCCGGTCGCGCCCTCGGCGATGCCGTCGAGGTGCTCGCGCGCGAAGTACATCGGGTGGCCGCGCCGGCCGGCGTACGTCGCGATCGCGACCGTGGCCCCCTCCGCGGCGGCCGCGATGAGCAGCCGGACGGCCTCGGCCTCGACGCGCGGCTGGTCGACGAGGGTCACGACGACCCCGTCGTACCGGGCCGGAACGGCGGCGAGCCCGGCCTTCAGCGACGTCGACAGCCCCTGCCCCCAGCGCCGGTTGAGCACCGGCGTGAACGCCTCCGTGGCGGCCGACAGCGCCTGCTCGGCCCCGGCGCCGAGCACGGCCAGGACCTGGCGGCAGCCGCCGTTGCGGAGTGTGGCGACGGCGCGGTCGAGCAGGCTCTCGCCGTCGTACTGGACGAGGGCCTTGGGCTGGCCGAAGCGCCTTCCGGCGCCTGCGGCGAGCACGAGCCCCGCGGTGTTCCCCATGTGCGTGATCCCCCTTCGATGGTCCCGCCTCGCGGCGGGAGGTGCGGCGGCGCCCCCTGCGCCGCCCGCTTCCGGGGCGGTCAGTCCAGGCTGACCGCCAGTGCGAGGTCCATCCGGTCGAGGGGATTGCGCAGGTCGCGGCCGGTGAGCTCCTCGACGCGGCGCATGCGGTACCGGACGGTGTTGACGTGGACGTGGAGGCTCACGGCGCACTGGCGCCAGGAGCCGTCGCATTCGAGGAACCGCCGGAGGGTCGGCAGCAGGTCGGAGCGGTGCCGGGCGTCGTACTCCAGGAGCGGGTCGAGGACGCGGGTGCGGAACGCCTTGGAGACGTCGGGGGGGACGGCGGCCAGGAGCATCCGGTGGGAGACGAGGTGGTCGGGTTCGGCGACCTCGATGCGGCCGGGGCGGGGCTGGGCGAGCGCGGCGGTGTGCCGGGCCTGCTCGAGGGCGCCCCGCAGGGCGCCGTGGGTGCGGACGGGGTCGGCGAGGCCGATGCCGACGGCGTCCGGCCCGCCCGGGTGGGCGGCCTGGAGGGCCGCGGCGCAGCGGCGGGCCCAGGCGACGAGGCGGGCGCGCTCCTCGGGGGCGGCGGCGGGGCCGGTGAGGATCGCGACGGTCTCGCCGCCGCAGGTCGCCCAGGCGGCGACGGGCGGGCGCAGCGTGTCGTCGAGTCCGTTCCCGCCGGGGTCGAACTGGAGGGTCTCGGCGACGACGGCCTCGCGCAGCGCGGCGGGTTCGCCGGTCGCGGCGATCACGGTCGCGGGGCCGTCGGCGGGGAGTCCGGCCGAGCGCATCAGGTGGGCGTCGACGCGGCCCTCGCGGAGCGCGGTGACGAGTTCGACGTGCGGGGCGGGGCGCTGCGACGGGTCGTCGAGTTCGAGCATGAGCAGGGCCGAGAGCTGCTCGGCGACGAGCCGGCGCTCCGGCGGCCACCGGGTGTGGTCGTCGCCGACGACGAGGAACCGTCCAGTATGGATCGTGGAGCCGATGCCGAACACGGAGTAGCAGCGGTGCCGGTCGAGGGTCGCCTTCTGCGGCAGGCGGTCCGCGGCGTGCGCGCGGGCGACGATCGCGGTGCGGTCCTCCTCGCAGAGCTCCAGGCTGCCGCGCAGGGCGCGGCCGCTCGGCGACAGCACCAGGCACTCCATGCCCAGTTCGCGATCGATGAGTTCGAGGATCTGCCCGATGCCGTCGGCGGCGATGAGCCGCCGGTGCCGGTCCAGGAGCGAGGCGAGGTCCCCCGAGCGGCCCGCGGAGAGCCGCTGCACGATCCGCTCGGTGATCTCGGCGAACGCGACCTCGGCGTCCACGGCGAACAGCGGCAGGTCGTGGCGGGCGCACGCGTCGACCAGATCGGACGGCACGGTGTGGAACTCGGGGTGGTCGCCCGCGCCGAGCGCGGTCACGCCGGCGGCGGTCAGGTTGCGCACGAACGCGTCCGAGTCCCGCTCAGCCCGGCGCCACATCATCCCGGTGAGCACCAGCTCCCCGCCGGACAGGTACCGGCGCGGGTCGCGCAGGTCGGTCGGCACGACCCACCGGATCTCCCGGTCCAGGTGATGCCCGCCCGAGACCAGGGTCAGGCCCAGTTCGGGCATCTGGAGCAGTGAACGGAGTCGCATGGTGGCCCCCAGGGGGTCCGGCCTTCGCAGGCGGGTTCGGGACGCGGTGGGTACCTCGCCACCATAACCCCGCCGCTCGACCGACTTTGGACGATCCTCCAGCATTTAACGGCCGGGAAACGAAGGTTTCATAGCCGGTGACAATGCCTTCTGCCTCGCGTTTCGGCTTCAATTGCCCGACGGGGCCGCAAACCTGCGACCCTGGGGGGACACTGCCCGGAACGGGACGCGAACGGGAGGCGCCGATGTGGACGCTCGAAGGGTTCGACACGGCCGCCCCCGGCAGCGCCGCGGCGGTCCTCACCGCCTGCTGCGCCTCGCCCTCCTGGGCCGAGAAGCTCACCGCCGGAAGGCCTTACGGCACCCTCGCGGCCCTCCGCGCCGCCGCCCTCGCCGCGTTCGACGCCCTCGACGACGCCGAGATCGCCGTCGCGATCGCCGCCCACCCCCGCATCGGGGGACAGGACGGGAACCGGGGCGGCACCGCGGCGGGGAGGCGCGCCGCCCGGCCCGGTACGGCGCCCCCGCCGACCGCCGAAGCGGCGTGGTCCCGCGGCGAGCAGTCCCGGGCCATGACCGCCGCCGCACCGGTGCGGGCCGAACTCGCCGCGGCCAACGCCGCCTACGAGCGCCGCTTCGGCCGGGTCTTCCTCATCTGCGCCACCGGCCTCACCGCCGAGGAGATCCTCGCCGAGGCCCGCCGCCGCCTCGCCAACGACGACGCGACCGAACGCGCCGAAGCCCGCGCCGAACTCCGCGCGATCGTCGCGCTCCGCCTCGACAAGGCCTTCGGCGCCGCACCGGGCGGCCCCGCGACCACCACGACCGCCGAGCCCGGGGAGGCCCGATGAGCAGCGTGTCCTCGCACGTCCTGGACGCCACCACCGGGCGGCCCGCCGCCGGCGTCCACCTGACGCTGTCCCGCCTCGACGACGACGGCGCGTTCACCGTCGTCCACTCCGGGATCACCGACGCCGACGGGCGCGTGGGCGGCTGGAACACCGGGCCCGGGCTCCACCGGCTCCGCTTCGACACCGGCGACTGGTTCGCCGACCGCGGCACCGACACCTTCTACCCCGAGGTCGAGATCGTCTTCACCGCCGACGACGGCCACCACCACGTCCCGCTCCTGCTCAGCCCCTTCGCCTACTCCACGTACCGAGGCAGCTAGATGACCGCACCGACACCAGGGTTCACACTGGGGCCCAACAGCTACGGCAAGTCCGGTGTGCGCCTCGTCCACGTCGACCGCGACACGCCGCGACACGTCCTCCGCGACCTCACCGTGCACACCGCGCTCTCCGGCGACCTCGACGCCACCCACTACACCGGCGACAACACCGGCGTCCTCCCCACCGACACGCAGAAGAACACCGTGTACGCCTTCGCCCGCGACGGCATCGGCGCCGTCGAGGCCTTCGCCGAACGCCTCGCCCGGCACTTCGTCGACACCGCCCCCGCGATCGCGCACGCCCGCGTCCGCATCGACGAGCACGCCTGGACCCGCATCGGCGACCACTCCTTCGCCTCCGGCGAAGGCGGCGAACTCCGCACCGCCGAGGTCCGGTACGGCGGCGGCGACGCCCAGGTCGCCGCCGGCGTCAGGGACCTCCTGCTCCTCAACACCACCGACTCCGAGTTCAGCGGCTTCCTCGCCGACGAGTACACGACCCTCCCCGCGACCGACGACCGCATCCTCGCCACCGCCGTCACCGCGACCTGGGACTACGCCACCGCGCCCGCCGACCCCGACACGGCCTTCCGGACCGCCCGCGCGGCCCTCCTCGACGCGTTCGCCGACACCTACTCGCTCTCGCTGCAACAGACCCTCTACGCCGTCGGCGAGCGCATACTGAAGGCGGTCCCCGAGGCCCGCGAAGTGCGCCTGTCCCTGCCGAACCGCCACCACTACCTGCAAGACCTCGGGAGGTTCGGCCTCGACAACCCCGGCGTGGTCTTCCAGGCCGGAGACCTGCCGTACGGGCTCATCGAGGGCACCGTCCGAAGGGAGGCGCCATGAGCACCGCCGCCCCCGCCCGGTTCGACTTCCACCGGCCCGCGGCGCTGGCCGACGCCGTGCGGCTCCTCGCGGAGCACCCCGAGGCCGTGCCCGTCGCCGGCGGCACCGACCTCATGGTCGCCGTCAACTACCGCCACACCCGGCCCGAGGCCATGCTCGACCTCACCGGCCTCGCCGAACTGCGCGAATGGTCCGACGACGGCGACGCCGTCCGCATCGGCTCCGGCGTCCCGTACGCCCGCATCACCGCCGAACTCGCCACGGTCCTCCCGGGCCTGGCCGCCGCCGCGCGCACCGTCGGCTCCCCGCAGATCCGCAACCGCGGCACCCTCGGCGGCAACCTCGCCACCGCCTCCCCGGCCGGCGACGGCCACCCGCCGCTCCTCGCCACCGGCGCGAGCATCGAGATCGCCTCCACCGCGGGCGTGCGCCACGTCCCCGTCGCGGAGTTCTACCTGGGCCCCAAGCGGTCCGCGCTCCGACCGGGCGAGCTCGTCACCGCCGTCACCGTCCCCAAGGCCGCAGGCCCGCAGCAGTTCCTGAAGGTCGGCACCCGCAACGCGATGGTCATCGCCGTCTGCTCGTTCGCACTCGCCCTCGACCGCGACGCCCGCCGCCTCGGCACCGGCATCGGCTCCGCCGGACCCGTCCCCCTCACCGCACCCGACGCCGAGGCCATCGACCTGCCCTGGACCGACCCGGCCCGCCTCACCGACGCCACCGCCACCGAGTTCGGCCGCCGCGTCGCCGCCGCCTCCCGGCCCATCGACGACGTCCGCGGCACCGCCGACTACCGCCGCCACGCCCTCGCCGTCTGCGCCGCCCGCGCCCTCCGCCGAGTCTGGACCGCCGCCCACGAGAGGACCGCACCATGAACCCGACCACACGCACGGTCCCGTCCGCCCGGACCGACACCACCGCCCCGGCCACGCGCACTGCGTTCGCACACCCGAGGAGCATCCGATGCGCGTGACCATGCACGTCGACGGCGCCGAGACCGCCGCCGAGATCGACCGGCCCGGCGAGAGCCTCCTGTCCACCCTCCGCGACCGGCTCGGACTCACCGGCTCCAAGAACGCCTGCGAGCAAGGCGAGTGCGGTTCCTGCACGGTCCTCCTCGACGGCGCGCCCGTCTGCGCGTGCCTCGTCGCGACCGCCCAGTGCGAAGGCCGAGACGTGAAGACCGTCGTCGGCGCCGTCCCGCGCCCCGTCCGCGACGCGTTCGTCCAGTGCGGCGCCGTCCAGTGCGGATTCTGCACCCCCGGACTCCTCGTCGCCGTCGCCGACCTCCTCGACCGCGAGACCGACCCGGCCGACCCCGAGATCCGCGAAGCGCTCGCCGGGAACCTGTGCCGGTGCACCGGCTACGAGAAGATCATCGACGCCGTCCACGCGGCCGCCGCCGCGCTGGCGGGTGAGCGCCCATGAGTCACGCCATCTGCCCACCTCCTTCCGCATCCGCCCCGAGGAAGGCCCCAAGCCTCCCGACCGGGTGTGACAATCCGACCCCGGAGCGTGCCTGATGACCGCGATCGTGATCGACAACACCCATGTGGCGACGGTCGACGCCGCCGGCACCGAGCACCCCGCCGGCCACGTCGTCGTCGAAGACGGCGTCATCACCGCCGTCGGCCCCGGCCCCGCGCCGCACGTCGAAGGCGCCCGCCGCATCGACGGCGCCGGCTGCCTCGCCACCCCCGGCCTGATCAACACCCACCACCACCTCTACCAGTGGGCCACCAGGGGATACGCCACCGACCACACGCTCTTCGAATGGCTCGTCGACCTCTACCCCACCTGGGGCCGCCTGCGCCCCGCGCACGTCGCCGCCGCCAACACCGCCGGCCTCGCCTGGCTCGCCCTGTCCGGCTGCACCACCGCCGCCGACCACCACTACGTCTACCCCGACGGCCAGGCCGCCGAGCTCGTCGACGTCCAGATCGCCGCCGCCGCCCGCATCGGCCTCCGCCTCCACCTCGCCCGCGGGTCCATGGACCGCGGCGTCTCCGACGGCGGCCTGCCGCCCGACCGCATCGTCGAGGACCTCGACGCCGCGCTCGCCGCCACCGCCGACGCCGTCGACCGCCACCACGATCCCGCCCCGGGCTCGATGCTCCGCATCGCCGTCGCCCCCTGCTCCCCGTTCTCGGTCTCCACCGACCTCCTCCGCGAATCGGCGGCGCTGGCCCGAGACAAGGGCGTGCGCCTCCACACGCACCTGTGCGAGACCGTCGACGAGGCCGAGTTCTGCGCGGAGGTCCACGGCTGCGACCCCGTCGAGTACATGGACCGCGTCGGCTGGATCGCCGACGACGCCTGGCTCGCCCACGCCGTCCACCTCGACGACCGCGCCCGAGCCCGCCTCGGCGCGGCCGGCACCGGCGTCGCGCACTGCCCGTCCTCCAACGCCCGCTTGGGCACCGGCCTCGCCGACGTCCCCGGCATGCTGGCCGCCGGCATCCCGGTGGGCCTCGGCGTCGACGGCGCCGCGAGCCAGGAGGCCGGGCACCTGGGAGAGGAGCTGCGGCAGGCGGTCTACACCGCGCGGCAGCGCCACGGCCCGCACGCGATGGACGCGCGCACCGCGCTGCGCCTCGCCACCGCGGGCGGCGCCCGCGTGCTCGGCCGCGACGCCGAGATCGGGTCCCTCGAGGTCGGCAAGCAGGGCGACATCGCCCTGTGGGACCTCACCGGCCTCGGCCACGCCGGGATCGCCGACCCCGTCACCGCCTTCGTCCTCGGACCGGCCGCGCCCCTGCGGCTCCTCGCCGTCGCCGGCGCCGCCGTGGTCGCCGACGGCGAACTCCGCACCGCCGACACCGAGACGCTCGCGAAGGACCTCGCCGCCGCGAGCGCCGACCTGAGGGAGGCCCGCGATGCCTGACCCCGCACCGACTCCGACCCCGCCGCCCTGGGCAGCCGGCGGGGTCGGCCGCACACCCGAGACCGCCGGGCGAGGACCCGACGGCGTCGTCGGGCAGTCGCCGATCCGCCCCGAAGCCGAGGCGAAGGTCAACGGCGCCTTCGACTACGCCTCCGACCTCGCCTTCCCCGGCATGCTGTGGGGCCACACCGTCCGCAGCCCCCACCCGAAGGCCCTGATCCGGTCGGTCGACACCGCCGCGGCGCTCGCGCTCCCCGGCGTCGCCGCCGTCCTCACCGCCGCCGACGTCCCCGGGAAACTCCACTACGGACTCATCGAGGCCGACCAGCCGGTCCTCGCCCGAGACCGGGTCAACTACCAGGGCGAGGCGGTCGCGATCGTCGCCGCCGAGACCCTCGACCTCGCCCGCCGCGCCGCCGAACTCGTCGCCGTCGACTACGAGGCCCTCGAACCGCGCTGCGACGCGGGCGACGCCGTCGCGGCCGGCGGCTGGTTCCGGTACCAGCCCGTGCGCGTCGGCGACCCCGACACCGCCCGGGCCGCCGTCGTCGTCGCCCGCGAATACGAGGTCGGCATGCAGGACCAGGCGCCGCTCGGCCCCGAATCCGGCGTCGCCGTCCCCGACGGCGACGGCCTCGTCCTCCACGTCGCCACCCAGTGGCTCCACTCCGACCTCGAGCAGATCGCGCCCTGCCTCGGCCTCGAACCCGAGCGCATCCACCTGTCCATGGCCGGGATCGGCGGCGCGTTCGGCGCCCGCGAAGACCTGTCCGTGCAGGTCCACATGGCGATGCTCGCTATCCGCACCGGCCGCCCCGTCAAGATGATGTACGACCGGGCCGAGTCCTTCCTCGGCCACGTCCACCGCCACCCCGCCCGCCTCCGGTACGAGCACGGCGCCGACGCCGAGGGCCGCCTCGTGTACGTCAAGGCGCACATCGTCCTCGACGGCGGCGCGTACGCCTCCACCACCGAGGCCGTCGTCGGCAACGCCGCCTCCCTCGCCGTGGGCCCCTACAAGGTCGAGCACGTCAGCGTCGACGCGTGGGGCGCCCGCACCAACAACCCGCCGTGCGGCGCGATGCGGGGCTTCGGCGGCGTCCAGACCTGCTTCGCGTACGAGTCCCAGATGGACGCACTCGCGGACGCCCTCGGCCTCGACCCGCTGGAGATCCGCCGCCGCAATGCCCTCGCCCAAGGCGACCAGCTCATCACCGGCCAGGTCGTCGACGCCCACGACCCCGCCCAGGACCGCGACGGCGCCCCCTTCTCGCCCCTGCGCGACCTCCTCGGCCGCTTCGACGACCTCCCCGTCCCGGCTGTCCCCGCCGACCGCGGCATCGTCGAACTCCCCGGCGGCACCGGCAACACCACCCACGGCGAAGGCGTCCGCCGCGGCGTCGGCTACGGCGTCGGCCTCAAGAACATCTGCTACTCCGAGGGGTTCGACGACTACTCCACCGCGCGCGTCCGCCTCGAACTCGGCGGCCCCGAGCACGGCGGCGAACCCGTCGCCTACCTCCACACCGCCGCTGCCGAGGTCGGCCAGGGCCACTGGAACCTCCAGCAGCAGATCGTCCGCACCGAGCTCGGCGTCCAGCGGGTCGTCCTGCTCCCCAACGACACCAAGGCCGGCTCCGCCGGATCCTCCTCCGCGTCCCGCCAGTCCTACATGACCGGCGGCGCGGTCAAGGCCGCCTGCGAGGCCGTCCGCGAGCTCTGGGAGGACCGCGACCTCGCCGACGGCCCCATCGAGGCCACCCGCGTCTTCCGGCACCGCGCCACCAAGCCCATGGACCCCGTCACCGGCCAGGGCGAGAGCCACGTCCAGCTCGCCCTCTGCGTCCACCGCGCCACCGTCGACGTCGACGTCGAGCTGGGTCTCGTCAAGGTCGTCGACCTCACCTGCGTCCAGGACGTCGGCCGCATCCTCAACCCCGTCGCCCTCGAAGGCCAGATCCACGGCGGCACCGCCCAAGGGCTCGGCCTCGCCGTCATGGAGGAGATCGTCACCGACGACGGCCGCGTCAAGAACGCCTCCTTCACCGACTACCTCATCCCCACCATCCTCGACATGCCGCCCATGCGGCTGCGCATCGTCGAGAACGCTGACCCCGACGCCCCCTACGGGCTCCGCGGCGCCGGCGAGCCGCCGACGCTCTCCTCCACCCCCGCGATCGTCGCCGCCATCAGGGACGCCACCGGACTGCCGCTCACCCGCGTCCCCGTCAGACCCGAGCACCTGACCGTCGGGAGGCCGTCTTGAACACCATCGCCGCCGCACTGCGCGCCTGGATGCGCGAAGGCCGGCCCTTCGCGCTGGCGTCCCTCGTCGGGACCACCGGGTCCTCGCCGCGCCCGCTGGGCACCGCGCTCGCCGTCGACGACCGGGGAGCGGCCGTCGGCGGCGTCTCCGGCGGCTGCGTCGAGGCCGCCGTCTACCTCAAGTGCCAGGAGGTCCTCGAACACGGCGCGCCCGCGGTCGAGTCCTTCGGCTACAGCGACGAGGACGCCATCGCCGTCGGCCTCACCTGCGGCGGTACCATGGACGTCCTCATCGTCCGCGTCGAACCCGACGACACCGCGATCGCCGCCGCCCTCGACGCGATCCTCGACGGCGAACCCGTCACCCTCGTCCGCGCCACCGAAGGCCCCCGCCTCGGGCAGGCCGTCGCCATCACCGCCCACGGCGTCGTCCGAGGACCCCGCTCCGGCCCGCTCGACAGCGCCCCGTTCGAATTCGGCGCCGACCTCCCCGCCGCATCCGGGCGCACCGGCGAGTACGCCGTCGAGGTCCACACCCCGCCGCCGCGGCTCCTCGTCTACGGCGCCATCGACTTCGCCGGCCCGCTGGTGAGGATCGCCAAACAGCTCGGCTACCGCGTCACCGTCTGCGACGCCCGCGCCGTCTTCGCCACCGACGTCCGCTTCCCCGAAGCGGACGAGGTCGTCGTCGACTGGCCCCACCGCCACTTCGACCGGACCGCCGTCGACGCCGACACCGCGGTCTGCGTCCTCACCCACGACGAGAAGTTCGACACGCCCCTTCTCGAACGCGCCCTCCCCTCCGACGCGGGCTTCATCGGCGCCATGGGCTCGCGCGCCACGCACCGAGCCCGCCTCGCCCGGCTCCGCGACACCGGCGTCCCCGAGGACGCGCTCGCCCGGCTCAGGTCCCCGATCGGCCTCGACCTCAACGGCCGCACCGCAGAGGAGACCGCGCTGTCGATCCTCGCCGAGATCACCGCCGTCCGCAACGGCGCCGCCGCCGGCTTCCTCACCGAGGCCCACGGCCCCATCCACACCTGACCGGGGCCGCGCGCCCGCCGACGACCGACCGAGACGGAGGACCCGAACCGACCGAACCGACGACCGACCGGCCCGAGCACCGCAGACGGCACTCGCGAACACTCCGATCGAACCGCGAACCGCGAACCGCGAACCGCGAACCGCGAACCGCGAACCGCGAACCGCGAACCGCGAACCGCGAACCGCGAACCGACCGGCCGCAGGCCTCGCCGACAGGCCCAGACCGCACACCGACTGCACACCGACCGACCCGCAAGCGAACCGAACCGGCAGCGACCAGAAGGAGCCGAAGCGATGGTCCACATGTTTCTCAACGGAGGCGGCATGAAAGGCGGCAACCTCCACCACCTGATCGGCGGCGCGCCCTTCCTCGGACCCGCGACGACACTGCCGATTTACCGGCTCCACGCGGTCCCCCTCGACGGGGTCCCCGACGACCATCCCGCGCTCGAGCACACCGGGCCCGGCGACGGCGCCGCCATCACCGGCGAGCTCTACGACATCGACTTCATCGTCCTGCGCACCTCCCTCCTGCCGGCCGAACCGCCGGACCTCGAACTCGGCGTCGTCGGCCTCGCCGACGGCACCGAAGCGCTCGGCATGCGCCTCCGCGACATCGCCGCCGGACTCACCGGCATCGTCGACATCACCTCGTACGGCTCTTGGCGCGCCTACAAGACTGCGACGGCAGGATCGCCGTGAACCGCCCCCGCGACCTGAACGGGCCCTTCGCGAACCGGCCGACCGCCACCACGCGGCTCCGCGCCGCCGCGAGGCTCCGTGCCGCCACGCGACTCCGTGCCGTCCCGAGGCCCTGCACCGCCCCGAGGCCCTTCACCGTCCGGCGGCCCCGCACCACCCCCTCCCTGTCGTCACCGTGCGCGCACATGGAGTCACCATGATGACCGACCCCTCCGACATTTCCGCGCCCGTCGTCTACGACCTGGTGCTCCGCTCCCGGCGCACCGTCCTGCCCGACGGCGAGCGGCCCGCCGCCGTCGCCATCGCCGGGGAGCGCATCGCCGTCATCGGCGACTACGCCGAGCCGATCCCCGCCCGCCGCACCGAAGACCTCGGCGACCTCGCCCTCCTCCCCGGCCTCGTCGACACCCACGTCCACGTCAACGAACCCGGCCGCACCGAATGGGAGGGCTTCGCGACCGCCACCCGCGCCGCCGCCGCGGGCGGCGTCACCACCATCGTCGACATGCCGCTCAACAGCCTCCCGCCCACCGTCGACACCGCCGCGCTCGCCGCCAAACGCGAAGCGGCCAAAGGCAAGACCTGGGTCGACACCGGGTTCTGGGGCGGCGCGATCCCCGGCAACGAGACCGAGCTCAAAGCCCTCCACGACGCCGGCGTCTTCGGGTTCAAGTGCTTCACCGCGCCCTCCGGCGTCGACGAGTTCCCGCCCCTCGACCGCGCCGGTCTCATCCGCGCCTGCACCACCGCCGCCGCGCTCGACACCGTCCTCATCGTCCACGCCGAGAACCCCGACCGGCTCCGCGACGCCGACACCGCGCCCGCCTTCCGCGCCTTCCTCGCGACCCGCCCGCCCGAGGCCGAGACCGACGCCGTCCGCGACGTCATCGCCGCCGCCAGGGTCACCCGCGCCCGCGTCCACATCCTCCACCTCTCCGCCGCCGGCGCCCTCGACCAGATCCACCGCGCCCGCCTCGACGGCGTCCGCATCACCGCCGAGACCTGCCCCCACTACCTCGCGCTGACCGCCGAACGCGTCCCCGACGGCGCCACCGCCTACAAGTGCTGCCCGCCGATCCGCGGCGAGGCCAACCGCGACGCCCTCTGGGCCGGCCTCGCCGACGGCCGCATCGACTTCGTCGTCTCCGACCACTCGCCCAGCCCGCCCGACATGAAGACCGGCGACTTCGCCACCTCCTGGGGCGGCATCGCCTCCCTCCAGATCGGGCTCCCCGTGGTCTGGACCGAGGCCCGCGCCCGCGGGCACCGCCTCGCCGACGTCGCCCGGTGGATGTCCGGCGGCCCCGCCGACTTCGCCGGCCTCCGCCGCAAGGGCCGCATCGCCGCCGGAGCGGACGCCGACCTCGTCGCGTTCGACCCCGAACGCGAATGGACGGTCCGCGCGGCCGACCTCCGGCACCGCCACCCCGTCACCCCGTACGACGGCCGCGTCCTCACCGGCGACGTCGTCGCGACCTGGCTGCGCGGCAAGCGCATCGACACCGAGGCCGCCCCGCGCGGCCGACAGCTGAGAAGGAGCGACCGATGACCGGCACCGCGCAGATCCCCGAGTACCGCACCGCCGCCGACGCCCGCTGGGCCCTCCCCGACCTCGCCGCCCGCGCCCTCGGCGGCGCCGTCCTCGCCGCCAACGACGAGTCCTTCGCCGAGAAGGAGCACCTCATCCGCCCCTACCCGGTCGTCCACGCCGCCCGCACCTTCGGCGCGAAAGGCCAGGTCTACGACGGCTGGGAGACACGCCGCCGCCGCGCCGACGGCCACGACTGGGCGATCGTGCGGCTCGGCGTCCCCGGCGTCATCAGCGGCGTCGCCGTCGACACCGCCTACTTCACCGGCAACTACCCGCCGCGCATCTCGGTCGACGCGTGCCGCGCCGACGGCCACCCGGCCCTCGCCGACCTCGCCGACTGGCACCCCGTCGTCCCCGTCTCGGACGCCAAGGGCGACAGCCGCAACGAGTACGAGGTGCACGACCCGGCCCGCTACACCCACGTCCGCCTCAACCTGCACCCCGACGGCGGCGTGGCCCGCCTCCGCGTCCACGGCACGCCCGTCCCCGACCCCGCGGGGTTCGCGGACCTCCCGCTCGACCTCGCCGCGCTCGCCAACGGCGCCGCCGTCACGGGCGCCTCCAACGCCTTCTACTCCAACCCCGTCGGCGCGATCATGCCTGGACTGCCCGCGAGCCAGGCCGACGGCTGGGAGACCGCGCGCCGCCGCACGCCGGGACACGAGTGGCTCGACGTGCGCCTGGCCGGCCGCGGCACCGTCCGCGTCGCCGAGCTGGACACCACCCACCTCAAGCACAACGCCCCGGGCTGGGCCTCCATCGACGGCTTCGACGGGGCCGACGTGTTTCCGCTGCTCGAACGCACCGCGCTCCAGCCCGACACGCCGCACCGCTTCGTCCTCGCCGGCGACCGGCCCGCGACCGCGGTGCGGCTCAACATCTTCCCCGACGGCGGCATGGCCCGCCTGCGCCTCTACGGCCGGCTCACGCCGGAGGCGCTCCTCGACCTCGAAACCCGCTTCCGGGCGTGACGGCGCGGCGATATCCTCCCCGCATGGCACACCAGTCGCAGCCCCAGGACCAGAGCTCCGCCGCGGAGTTCTTCCGCACCGAGATCCGCACCGGCCGCATCGAGCGCGCCGAGGTGTTCGCGAAGGCCCGCACACCGGCGTACAAGCTCTGGATCGACTTCGGCGAGCTGGGCGTCAAGCGCTCCAGCGCCCAGATCACCGCCCGCTACACGCCCGAGGAGCTCGTCGGGCGCACCGTCGTCGCCGTCACCAACTTCCCGCCGCGCCAGATCGCCGACTTCATGTCCGAAGTGCTCGTCCTGGGCGTCCCCGTCGAAGGGACGGACGAGGTCGTCCTCCTCGCCCCGGACGCCGACGTACCCCTCGGCGCCCTCATCTCCTGACCTGCCGCACCACGCCGTCCGAACCCCCGGCACGGCACCCGCAACCTGCGGGGGCCTCCGCGCGTTTCCCTTGCATCAGCCGTCTCGCCGCAGGGCGCGCTCCGCCCGGGCGACCGCACCAGGAGTGTCCAATGCGCACACCCTTCCACCGGACCGGACGCCTCTCCGCGGCGGCGNGCGGTCATCGCGGCCGCCGCCGCGGGTGCCGGCGCGTTCGCCCCGCCCGCCGCCGCCCAGGACCAGGTCCCCTCGGAGGTCGTCCTCGACCTCGACAACCCGCAGGTCCCCGGCGCGCCGCCGCGCGCCGCCTCACTCGACGTCGCCTTCGACGAGGACCCGACCGGCAGCCTGCTGATGCGCCTCGACGTCGACGCCCCCGACGCGACCGTCTACTTCGGCAACGGCCCCGGCTGCGACTCGCCCGACAACACGCCCTTCATCGAGTGCGAGACCGCCGACCCCGGGACCGCGACCACGTTCACCTTCACGATCGCCGCCGCCACCGGCACCGCGCTCGGGGACTACGACTACACGCTCACGCTGCTCCTCGACGGCGCCGAGATCCACTCCGAGACGGGCGTGGTCGAGGTGGTCGAGGGCCGCGACGACGGCGTCTTCCGGGACTTCACCACCGAGGACCTGACGTACACCGGCGTCGAGCCGGGGACGGCGCTCGACGTCAACCCGCACATACTCCAGAACAGCGCCTACCCCGAGAGCGTCGACGTCATCGGCGTCTACTTCGGGAATCCCGCCGGCGTCGGCGCCCCCAACGGCGGAGCCCACCTCAACCCCGCGTGGGACAACTGCATGGTGGACATCTGGATCTCCGGCAGCGGCTACTTCTGCTTCTTCACCGAGTTCGAGGACCTGCCCGGCACCGTCCTCCAGTTCTCCCAGCCGTTCGTGTACACGGTCGACGAGGACGCGCCCGGCCCGCTCGCCGTGTGCGCCTGCAGCTACCACATCTGGGGGATGAGCGAGGACGACTTCGCCGCCGACTTCGCGGGCCCCTGGTGGGAGCCGGACTCCTCGAACCTGCTGTCCCTCGTGACCGCGGACGACCAGGACGCCCCCGCGGCCGACGACGACCCCTCGTACGGCTCCATCACGATCGAGACCACCGAGAACCCCTACGACCTCGCGGTCGAGGGCGCCGACCTCTCCGGCGGCGAGGTCCAGGTGACCATCCCGGTCGAGAACCTCGGGCCGGCCGGCGCGATCAACCGCGCCATCAGCGAGACCGAGCCCGGATACCAGCTCCGCGGGCAGCTCCCCGAGGGCGCCGAGTTCGTCTCCGTCGACAACGAGGGCGACGGGCACTGGTTCTGCGAGAGCGGCGACCTGTCCGACCTCTACGAGGCCGCGGGCGTCGAGACGGAACTCGACCGGTTCGACTTCGTCTGCTCGTTCTGGACGCTCGAACCGGGCGAGTCGCACGAGTTCACCGTGACGCTCGACGTCGGCGACGCCACCGGCGAGCCCGGCAAGGTCGAGGTCGACGCCCGCTACCGCGGCGTCGACGGCGTGAACCTCGACGGCGACCTCGCGAACAACACCGCGGCCCTCACCGTCGACGGCCGGTCGCTGCCGAACACCGGCACCTCGATCATCACGTTCGTCGCGATCGCCGCCGGCGCCGTGGTCCTCGGCATCGTGCTCTTCCTCCTCACCCGGCGCCGCAAGGACTCGGACGGCACCGACGCCGAGAACCCGGTCGACCCGTCGAACCCCGCGGACTCCGCGTAACCGACCGGGCGGACGCGGTTCGCCCGGTCCCACCCTCCCGACCCGTCGGCCTCCGCAGCTCGCTGCGGGGGCCGGTGGTCGTTCGGACCGCATTGCGGGACAAGGTGATTGGACCAAAGAATGGTTGAGTAGGGAACCGAACGGGCGACCTTGCGGGCCCGGTGAACCAGCTTGGCGGGTGGTCTCACTCGGCCTGCCGGTCCGGCCGGTCCTCGCCCGGCGACCGGTGGTCGGCCCGGCGCAGGGCGAGCCTGAAGAGCGCACCTCCCTCCGGGGACTCGAGGACCCAGACCATGCCGCGGTGCCCGAGCGCCACGTCCTGCACGATCGCCAGGCCCAGTCCGGCGCCGCCGTCGTCGCGGCTCCGCGATTCGTCGAGGCGAACGAACCGGTCGAAGATCCGCTTCCGGTCTCCGGCCGGCACCCCGTTCCCGTCGTCGCCGACGTCGAGGTGCAGCCACTCGTCGTCCTCGACCTCCAGCGTGACCGTCACGGCGGACGCCGCGTGCCGCTGCGCGTTCGCCAGCAGGTTCCCGACCGCCCGCGCCAGGTGCCCGCGCACGCCGAACACGCTCAGGTCCTCCTCGACCTCCAGCCGCACCGGCACCCGGTCGGAGGCCGCCCGCCGGGCCACCTCCTCGCGCACCAGCTCGGTGAACGCCACCTCGGTGTGCGGCGGCCGCTCCCCGGCGTCGAGGCGCGCCAGCAGGAGCAGGTCGGCGGCGAGGTCCTGGAGTCTGATCACGTCGGCGAGCGTCGCGTCGAGGTCGAGGAGCTCGGGATGGGTCCGGGCGATCTCGATCTGGCTGCGCAGGATCGCGAGCGGGCTGCGCAGCTCGTGCGAGGCGTCGGCGACGAACCGGCGCTGCTGCGTGACCGCGTGGTCGAGCGCCGCGAGCGTCGTGTTGGTGGTGACCGCGAGGGAGTGGATCTCGTCGCGGCTCTCCGGCACGGGCACCCGCCGCGACAGGTCGCCCGCGGTGATCGAGGTGAGCTCCTTCTGGATCGCCTTGACCGGCCGCAGCGCGTGCCGCGTCACCAGCCAGGTCACGACCGCGACGATCGCGACCAGCGCCGGCAGCGTCCACCACATGATGGCCGCGACGCTGTCGACGGCCTCCTCCTGCGTCTCCAGCGATGCTCCCGAGTAGACGGCGTACACGGTCCCGTCGGGGGCGGTGGCCGTCATGGCCGCGAACCGGTACGGCGCGCTCTCATCGGGGACGGTCACGGTCCCGTAGGCGATCGAGGCGCCCACGGCGCCGCCGGTCGCGGCCGAGTCGTCGCCGGGCGTCTCGCTCACGTCCGGTTCGTCGTCGTCCTCCGAGCGGTCGTCGTCATCGTCATCGTCGTCCTCGGTCCCGGAGTCGTCGGCGTCGTCGGCGGACTCCGCCTCGACCGGGTCGGGCGCGGGCGCGAAGTCGCCGATCGCGCCGAGCCCCTCCAGGTCGTCGCTCGCGGCGACGACGGCGCCCGCCGCGTCGAGGATCTGCGCGGCCTGGTCGTCGTCGGGAAGCTCGATCCCGGCGGGCGCGGTGCCGGAGGCGAGCTGGCCCGCGATCGAGCGGGCGCTCACCTCGGCGGTGAGTTCGGCGCGGCCGTACAGGTTGTCGCGCAGGAGCGCCACGACCAGGAACCCCGCGACGATGAGCGCGAGCGCGACGACCACCGTGGCGCCCACGGTGGTCCGGGCCCGCACCGACTCCGGCCGCCACAGCGGCCCTCTGCCCCGGGAGGCCCGCTCGGCCGCCCGCTTCGCGGCTCGCTTCGTCTGCTCATCCACCGTCGGCCGCCAACCGGTAGCCCGCCCCGCGGACGGTGGTGATGGCGGCCCTGCCGTAGGGCGCGTCGATCTTGCGGCGCAGGTTGGAGATGTACACCTCGACGATGTTCACGTCGCCGTCGTAGGCGAAGTCCCACACGTGCTCGAGGATCTCGGACTTGGACACCACCTCGCCGGCCCGGCTCGCCAGGTACTCGAGGACCGAGAACTCCTTCGAGGTGAGGTCGACCGCGGCGTCGCCGCGGCGGCAGGTGCGCTTGGCCGGGTCGACCGCGAGGTCGCCGAAGCGCCACACCGAGGGCCTGGAGGCCCGGCCGCGGCGCATCATGGCCCTGATGCGGGCCTGGAGGACGACGAAGGAGAACGGCTTCGTGAGGTAGTCGTCTGCGCCGGTGTCGAGGCCCTCGGCCTCGTCGTACTCGCCGTCCTTGGCGGTGAGCATGAGGATCGGCGTCTCGACGCCTTCCTCCCGGAGGGTCGCGCACACCTGGTAGCCGTTGAGGCCGGGCAGCATGATGTCGAGGATGATCGCGTCGTACCCGCCGCCGCGGGCCATCGACAGGCCGGTGACGCCGTCGTGGGCCAGGTCCACGGCGTACCCCTCGGCCTTCAGCCCGGCGGCGACCACCTCGGCCAGCCGCTGCTCGTCTTCCACCATCAGCAAACGCATGTCCCGAAGCTTCGCACAAGGAACCTGAAGCCAAGCTGAAGTCGGCCCCGGGAACCTGAATCCGGCCGCTGCCTGCGCGAACGCTCCTCGCCCTGGTCCCTTCGCCCCGAACCTGAAGCCGCCTTCAGGTGACTTCAGCTTGGCTTCAGGTTCGAAGGCGCAAGGTTGCCGACATCAGATCCGAACGGACCGAGAGGACCCGCCATGAACGAGCAGACCCCCACCCAGCAGCCTGAGAACTCCAAGTTCGCCAAGGCCCGCCGCTTCACCGGCCGCCACCGCACCCTCGTGATCGCGGGCGCCGCCGGCCTCCTCGTCCTCGGCGGCGGCACCGCCGCGGCCTTCGCCGCGGACCTGGACGACCGCTTCGAGGGCGACGCCTCCACCGGCGGCACCGGCTCCAGCCCCGACCTCGACGACAAGTACGACGCCGACGACAACGGCTCCGGCGACGACGACTTCGCGCTCCCGGCCGAGGCGATCAGCGGGGACGCGGCCGCCGAGGCCGCGCTCGCCGAGGTCGACGGCACGGTCCGCGACACCGCTCTGGAGGGCACCGCCGAGGCGCCGGTCTGGATCATCGACATCACCGACGCGAACGGCGTCGAGTGGGACGTCGCGGTCGACGCCCTCGACGGCACGGTCCTCGACAGCGCCGAGGACGTCGACGACGACAACGACGCCGACGATGACGACCTCGACGACCAGTACGACAACGACGACCGCGACGACGATGACGACAACGACGGCGACGACGACTAACCGACCGCCGGAATCGCTTCGAACTGGAAGCCGCTCTCGGCCCGGCTCGCGCAGGCCGGGCTGAGAGCCCCAGCAGCGGCACCCAGTGATGCGACGGCCGTCGGCGACGAAATACGGGGAGGGTGGGGTGGGGGAGGGCCCCCGGAGGCTGTGACCGGAGTCAGCTCCAACCGGTGAGTGCTCCGCCCCGAAACCGCTCTTGGCCCGGCCCGTGAGAGTTGGGCCGAGAGGTCGGTCTGACCGAGGGGTCGGCTGGGCCGAGAGGTCGGTCAAGCCGAGAGGTCGGGCGGACCGAGAGTCCGGCCTGGCCGAGAGACCGGGCGGGCCGAGGCGAGTGCTCCGGCCCGCCCGCGGTGCGGCTAGTGCTTCACCCGGTACGCGAGGCTCGCGAACTGGCCGCTGGGCTTCGCCTCGATGAGTTCGAGGCGGTCCGAGAGGATTCGGCGGGGGAGGAGCGGCGCTCCCGCCCCGAGGAAGACCGGGGCGAGGCTGACCCGGATCTCGTCGAGGAGCCCCGCGTCGAAGAACTGGCCGACGAGGTCGCCGCCGCCGATGACCCAGAGGTCCTTGCCGTCGGCCGCCTCGGTCATCGCGGCGTGGACCGCCTTGACGTCGCCCGATGCGAACGTGATCTTCGCGCCCGGCACCGCCGGGAGGTCACGGCTGGTGAAGACCCACGCGGGCTGCGGGTATCCCCACTTCTCGGGGTGCTCCAAGAGCTTCTCGTAGCGGAGGATCCACTCGTAGGTGGTGGACCCCATGCAGATCGCGCCGATGCCCTGCATGAACTCGTCCATCTCGTCGAGCGGCGTCTCGACGCCCTCGTCCCGCTGGTCCTGCTCCTCCGGCATGCCCCCTGGGGACGAGAAGAGCCATTCCAGGGAGTTGTCGGGGTCGGCGATGAATCCGTCGACGGTGGTCGCGGTGTTGTACACGGTTTTCGGCATCCGGACAGCGAACCACGGTCGACCGACACGCCGCGCGCGAACCCGGATGGCCGCATTCGAACACGCGAGCCCCGCCGCCCCGCCGAGCCGATCCGACGCGCCGGACGACGTTTGTCGGGTTCCCGACATTGACCGTTTTGTAGTGAAATAGACACTTCGGCGTACTTAGGTAGAGGGTGCGTCACAAGGCGCAGTCCTGATCAAGTTTCACCAAAGGGGTGATCATGGTATTGAAGAGGATCTTCACTGCCATCGGCGTCGCGGCGGCCGCGTTCGCGTTGTCGCTGTCCGCCGCATCTCCGGCCGCGGCGGTTCCCGTCGACGCGCCGACGCCCGTCAAGTCGCGAATCGAGGCGGCGGCCGCGCCGGACACCGCCGCCGAGCCGCGCACCTGCCGCGCCCGCTTCGCCGAGAACGTCAACCACCGGCTCCGCGCCGAAGCGGGCTCGGCCATCCTCGGGTCCATCCCGGCCGGCACCTGGGTGCAGGCCTCCTGCACCCGCGTCGCCGGCGGCGAGTACTCCGCCTGCGGGCTCTCGAGCGACTTCTGGATGGAGGTCTACTGGAAGGGCAACTGGGGCCACGGCGCATGGGGCTGCGTTCAGGACTGGGAGTACACCTCGTAGACCACTAGCGGTACCGAAGGCAAGGGCCGGGAAGCAGCGCTCCCCGGCCCCTCAGCTCGTCCCGCCTACGCCGTCAGGCGCAGCGCGTTCCCGATGATCCGGTGCCCGTGCGCGCCCGCCGCCGTCAGGATCGACTCCGGGTGGAACTGCACCGCGAACCAGCGCTTCCCCGGCGCCTCGATCGACATGACGACCTCGTCGATCGCCGCGGTCGGCACGAAGTCGCCCTTCACCTGGTCCGCCGTCGCGTACAGCGAGTGGTACCGCGCCGCGGTCACCTCGTCGGGCAGCCCGTCGAACAGGCCCCCGCCCGTGACCTTCACGTTCCCCGGCTTGCCGTGGCTCGGCTCCTCCAGCAGCGACAGCCGCCCGCCCGCGTGCTCGACCATCGCCTGGAGCCCCAGGCACACCCCGAACACCGGCAGCGAGCGCCGTTCCAGCTCGTCGAGCAGGGCCGACGTCGCGAAGTCCTCCGGGCGGCCCGGCCCCGGCGAGAGCACCACCAGGTCCGGCGCGAGCTCGTCGAGCGCCTCCGGCACGTCGAACCCGAACCGCAGCGTCGTCACCTCGCACCCGTGCTGCCGGAAGTAGTCCCCGAGCGTGTTCACGAACGAGTCCTCGTGGTCCACCAGCAGCACCCGCCGGCCCGCACCGGCCGGACCGCCCGCGACCTCGATCGGCTCCGGCACCGGCGCCGCGGCGCCGACGCCGCCCGCCGCGGTCTCCAGCAGCGCCCGCGCCTTCAGGTGCGTCTCGGCCTCCTCGGCGTCCGGGTCCGAGTCGTACAGCAGCGTCGCGCCCGCGCGCACCCGCGCCACGCCCTCGCGGATCTGCGCCGTCCGCAGCGTCAGGCCCGTGTTCATCGACCCGTCGAAGCCCACGAACCCGACCGCGCCCCCGTACCAGCGCCGCGGCGTCGTCTCCTGCTCCTCGATGAACCGCATCGCCCACGTCTTCGGCGCGCCGGTCACCGTCACCGCCCACATGTGCGTCAGGAACGCGTCCAGCGCGTCCATGCCCTCCCGCAGCCGGCCCTCGATGTGGTCCACCGTGTGGATCAGCCGCGAGTACATCTCGATCTGCCTGCGCCCCAAGACCTTCACCGAACCCGGCACGCACACGCGCGCCTTGTCGTTGCGGTCCACGTCGGTGCACATCGTCAGCTCCGACTCCTCCTTCACCGAGCCGATCAGCGCCGCGATCTGCTTCGCGTCGTGCAGCGGGTCGGCGCCGCGCGCGATCGTGCCCGAGATCGGGCACGTCTCCACCCGGTCGCCCTGCACCCGCACGAACATCTCCGGCGAGGCCCCCACCAGGTACTCCCGGTCGCCCAGGTTGAAGATGAACTCGTACGGGGCCGGGTTCGCCGTCCGCAGCCGCTCGTAGAACGCCGTCGGCGAATCGCACGCCGCGTACATCTCGTGCCCCGGGACGACCTCGAACAGGTTGCCCGCCTTGAACTCCGCCTTCGCCCGCCGCACCGTGTCCGCGTACACGCCCGGCACCGGCCCGTCCGGGATCGACGCCGCCGCCACGTAGTCGAGCGACTCGGTCTCCCGCGGCAGGCCCTTCGTCGACCGGTCCCCGTACGCGAACTCGTACCGGCGCACCTGCGCCGTCTCGCGCTTGCGGTCGACCACGTACAGCTCGTCCGCCAGGTGCAGCACCAGGTCGCGCTGGTCGGCCGGGCGGTCCTTCGCGTACGGGATCGGCTCGAACTGGTACGCCAGGTCGTACCCGAACGCCCCCCACAGGCCCAGGTACGGGTCGTCGCAGCGCAGCGCGTCGAGCACCACCCGTAGCGCCGAGAACGCCGTCGGCAGCTTCGAGCGCAGCTCCTCCGGCACCCGCCCCGTCGGGACCGGCACCTCCACGCGCACCTCGTCGTCGTCGCGCGTCACCACGCCCACCTCGGCGGCCGCGAGCGCGTCCGCCAGGACGTCGACCAGCAGGTAGCCGCGGGCGTTCAACCGCCGCACCGTCACCGTGCGGCCGCGCGCCACGACCTCCAGCGACGGGTCGACGTACGCCAGGTGGTAGCGCGAATAGCGCCCCGGATACTCCATGCCGCTGGAGAGCACGCCGCCGCGGCGCGCCTCGATCTGCGCCACCACGGACGTCAGGTCGGGGGAGTCGAGCTCGGACACCGTCCGCTCGACCGTCACTCCCGACGGGGTCTTGAACACTGTCATCTCAGGGCCTCTTCCTCAAGAAGTACTGGGTCTCAGTCCCGTCCTGAGGCGGCCGACCCCGGATACGACGAAGCGACCGCCTTCAAGACGGTCGCTCACTTCGCTCGCACGCAAAAGCAGGACGCCGCCTCAGCGACGCCACCACCAGTTGTTCGCGTGGATGCTCACACCGGGAATGGTACATGTCCGCACCCTGGGACGCCGACCGGTGAGGACGCGCCGCGCGGCGCCGTAATTCGCTCGCGGCCCCCCGGACGGGCAGCGCTACACTTGCGGGCAACAGCGTCGACCCGGCCATCACCGGCGAGCTTCCGGAAGAACCGGCCCACCCGGGCGCGCGAGCGCCGCGGACGGGCCCCACTAGACCCGGACGGACGCGGCCCGTCACCGCCGCCGAACGAGCGGGCGCATCCGTGCGCCAAGCGAGGTGGTACCGCGGGCCGCCCTCACGGAGCGAGGGACGGATCGTCCTCGCACACCGACCAGCAAGGCGTGTGTGAGGAGACCCGGGTCCCATGGCCTATCCACTCGACGACCCCCGGCGGGGCGTCCCCGCGAGCCCGAACCTCCCGGAGGTCGAGCGCCGCGTCCTCGACTTCTGGACCAAGGACGACACCTTCCAGGCCTCCATCGAGGCCCGGCCCGCCGGCGAGAACGGCGCCAACGAGTTCGTCTTCTACGACGGCCCGCCCTTCGCCAACGGCCTGCCCCACTACGGGCACCTCCTCACCGGCTACGTCAAGGACATCGTCCCCCGCTACCAGACGATGCGCGGCAAGCGCGTCGAGCGCCGCTTCGGCTGGGACACCCACGGCATGCCCGCCGAGGTCACCACCGAGAAGGAGCTCGGCCTCAAGACCAAGGCCGAGATCGAGGCGTACGGCATCGACCGGTTCAACGCCGCCGCCAAGGCCTCCGTCCTCCAGTTCACCGGCGAATGGCACGACTACGTCACCCGCCAGGCCCGCTGGGTCGACTTCGAGAACGACTACAAGACCCTCGACCTCACCTACATGGAGAGCGTCATGTGGGCCTTCAAGACCCTGTACGACAAGGGCCTCGTCTACGAGGGCTACCGCGTGCTCTGGTACTGCTGGCGGTGCGAGACCCCCCTCGCCGCCACCGAGACCAAGATGGACGACACGTACAAGGACCGCCAGGACCCGGCCGTCACCGTCGGCCTCGACCTCGTCGACGACGGCCCCCTGAACGGCGTCAAGCTCCTGGTGTGGACCACCACGCCCTGGACGCTGCCGTCGAACCTCGCCGCCGCCGTCCACCCCGACGTCGACTACGTCGTCGTCGCCACCGAGGACGGCCGCTACCTCCTCGCCGAGGCCCGCCTCGGCGCCTACGCGCGCGAACTCGGCGACGACCCCGAGGTCGTCTCCCGCCACAAGGGCGCCGACCTCCTCGGCCTGCGCTACAACCCGCCGTTCGACTTCTTCGCCGGCCGCGAGAACGCCCACCAGGTCCTCGCCGCCGACTACGTCACCACCGAGGACGGCACCGGCGTCGTCCACATCGCGCCCGCCTTCGGTGAAGAGGACAAGGTCGTCACCGACGCCGCCGGCATCGAACCCGTCGTCCCCGTCGACGACTCCGGCAAGTTCACCGACGAGGTGCCCCCCTACGCGGGCGTGCACGTCTTCGACGCGAACAAGCTCATCATCGGCGACCTCAAGGCCACCCAGCGGCTGCTGCGCCACGACACCTACAACCACAACTACCCGCACTGCTGGCGCTGCGGCTCCCCGCTGATCCAGCGCGCCCTCTCGGCGTGGTTCGTCGCCGTCACCCGGTTCCGCGACCGCATGGTCGAGCTCAACCAGGAGATCGACTGGACCCCCGCCCACATCAAGGACGGCCAGTTCGGCAAGTGGCTCGCCAACGCCCGCGACTGGAACATCAGCCGCAACCGCTTCTGGGGCTCGCCGATCCCCGTGTGGGTCTCCGACGACCCCGCCTACCCGCGCGTCGACGTCTACGGCTCCCTCGCCGAGCTCGAACGCGACTTCGGCGTGCACGTCACCGACCTGCACCGGCCCTACATCGACGAGCTGGAGCGGCCCAACCCGGACGACCCGACGGGCAAGTCCGTCATGCGCCGCGTCCCCGAGGTCCTCGACTGCTGGTTCGAGTCCGGGTCCATGCCGTTCGCGCAGGTCCACTACCCGTTCGAGAACGCCGACTGGTTCGAGCACCACTTCCCCGGCGACTTCATCGTCGAGTACACGGCGCAGACGCGCGGCTGGTTCTACCTGCTGCACGTCCTGTCCACGGCCCTGTTCGACCGGCCCGCGTTCCGGACCTCCGTCGTCCACGGCACGCTGCTGGGCGGCGACGGCCTGAAGATGTCGAAGATGCTCATGAACTACCCGGACGTGCGGGAGTCCTTCGAGCAGTTCGGCTCCGACGCGGTCCGCTGGTCGCTCGTGTCGTCCCCGGTCCTGCGCGGCGGCGACATGCCCGTCACCGAGACCGGCTTCCGCGACGCCGTCCGCCAGATCGTCCTGCCGCTGTGGAACACGTGGTACTTCTACACGCTCTACGCCGGCGCCTCCGGATACGAGGCGGGCCCGGCCGAGGCCCGCGCGACCGCGCTGGCCTCCGAGCACCGGCTCGACCGGTACCTCCTCGCCAAGACCCGCGAACTGGTCGAGACGATGACCGAGGCCATGGACGGGTACGACCTCGTGGCCGCCACGGCCGCGTTCCGGTCCTACCTCGAGTCCCTCACCAACTGGTACGTGCGCCGCTCGCGCGACCGGTTCTGGGAGGGCGACGAGGCCGGGTTCGCGACGCTCGCGACGGCGCTGAAGACCGCGACCGAGGTCGCCGCGCCGCTGCTGCCGATGGTCGCCGAGGACATCTGGAAGGGCCTCACCGGCGGCCGCTCGGTGCACCTCGTCGACTGGCCCGACGCCGCCGACCTGCCCGCCGACCACGCGCTCGTGGAGGCAATGGACGCGGTGCGCGACATCGCCTCGGTGGGCCTGTCCATGCGCAAGGCCCGCAAGCTCCGGGTGCGCCTGCCGCTGGCGAAGGTCACCGTGGCGACCCCGCACGCCGAGCGCCTCGCGCCGTTCGCGGACCTGCTCAAGGACGAGCTGAACGTCAAGGCCGTCGAGTTCGACTCGAACGTCGAGGCGTACTCGAAGTCCGACCTGAAGCTGGTCCCGCGCGTGCTCGGGCCCCGCCTCGGCAAGGACGTGCAGCGGGTCATCAAGGCCGTCAAAGCCGGCGACTGGACCGCCGCGGACGGGACCGTCACCGCCGGCGGCGTGGTCCTGGAGGACGGCGAGTTCGAGCTGACCATGGTCGCCGTCGACGCCGACCACACCGAGGCCCTCCCGAACGAGGGCGGCGTGCTCGTCCTCGACACCGAGGTCACGCCCGAACTGGCCGCCGAGGGCCTCGCCCGCGACCTGGTCCGCGTGATCCAGCAGGCCCGCAAGGACGCCGACCTCGACGTCACCGACCGCGTCACCGTCACCGTGGACGCCGCGCCGGCCGTCCGCACCGCCGTCGAGGCCCACCTCGACTTCGTCAAGGCCGAGACCCTCGCCCTGGAGCTCGCCTTCGGCGACCTCCCCGACACCGCCACCAGCGGCGACGCGGGCGAAGGCGAGACCGTGAAGGCCGCGGTAGAGAAGCGGTAGCGCCGAGAAGCGGTAGACCCGAACGCGGAGGGGCCCGGCGAGCATCGCTCGCCGGGCCCCACGTCGGTCCTGCCGGCGTCCCGGCCGAGCCCGCTCGGCACCCGCGGCCGGAGTGCGGGCGGTCAGCGCGGCGCGGACCAGGCGGCGAGGGCCGCCGCGAGCTCGGGAACCTCGAAGTCGCCCTTGGCGACCGCTCGCACGAACGCGTCGCCCTCTTCCACGGACGGCACTCGCAGATGCACCCCGTTCAGGCCGAGCATCATCTTCGCCGCCATGTACGCGAGCCGCTTGTTACCGTCCGCGAGCGGGTGGTTCCTTGCGAGCGAATGAAACAGGGCGGCGGCCTTGTCGTACGGCGACGGGAACGCCTCCTGCCCGAAGACGTCCGTCGCCGGCCGGGCGAGCGCGGACTCCAGTTGGCCGAGGTCGCGCACCGGCGGGTGAGGAAGGCCGGTCACCGCCCGAGCCACCGTCATGAGGTCGGCGAGGTCGAGGTAGTCGATCGTCATGTCGCGAGCCGATCCAGCAGGTCGCCGTCCTCCACCAGCGCCTCGGCGAGCAGGCGCTCGAACCGCAGGCGCCGTTCGGCGGCGCCGTCCGCTTCCGGAGGTCCGGTCTGCGCTGGAGGGCGGGTCGCTTCAGGGGATTCGTCCATGGCGCGACTGTAAGCGCCGCCGAGGCGCACCGCAACGGACATTGCGAGGCGTGCGCGGGCCCGGCCCGTCCGAGACGCTCACGGGTGACGGCGAGCGGTTCGAACGCGGAGGGGCCCGGCGAGCGATGCTCGCCGGGCCCCTCACTGCTTGGGGTCTTAGGCCATGAAGCCGCAGATCTTCCAGGCCTCGTCTTCCTTGACGAGGTCGAAGGTCTCGTCGGTGGTGTCGCCGTTGGCGGTGATGGAGGCCTCGACGGTGGCGGTGTCGCCGTCCTCGGTGACCTCGCCGATCTCGTAGGAGAGGTCCTCGAACATGGCGAACTCGTCGCCGGCCATCTCCTCGAACTGCTGCTTCTCTTCGTCGGTCATGCCCTCGAACTGGGCCGCGGCCTCTTCGACGCCGGCGATGTCGTCGGCGCAGAAGTGGTCGCCGGCGATGTCGGCGGCCTTCTCGCCGTCGCCGTCGAGCATGGCGGTGACCAGGTCCTCGGCGCCGTTGTCGAGGAAGTTCTCGACCGCGCCGTCGGGCGTGTCGTTCCCGCCGCCGCACGCGGCGAGGGCGAGGACGAGGGCGAAGGCCCCGCCGGTCAGGGCGGTGGCGCGGCGGAGCTTGACGTTGGTGCTCATGGGGTCCAATCAGACGGGGGGTCGGGTCCGGCCCCGGGTAGAGCCGGTGTCACTCGGGTGTCACATTACGGGGAGCGTGCAAACCCGCGGCGGACCGCGACTGAATGCTCACTGAAGGTCCGGCCACCAGGTGTGGTCCGACGCGATGTAGTGGAAGGCCGCGCCGACCTCGGACTCCTCGACGTCCTTGAGGCGGGCCCACGCCCGCCGGTACACGCGCAGCTGGAGCCCGGCGTGGACGGCGGCCTCGCCCTCCGGCGGGCGGCCGGTCTTCCAGTCGACGACGTCGTATCCGCCGCCGTCGCGGTGGAAGATCGCGTCGATGCGCCCGCGCACCACCGTGCCCTCGAACTCGACGACGAACGGCACCTCCTGCGCGGCGATGCGCCGCCCCGCCCACTGCGAGCGGCGGAACGCGGCCTTGAGGCGGTCGAGGTCGGCCCGGTCGACCGCGTCGTCCGCGGCGCCGGGGAGGTCGGCGGGGTCGAAGAGCGTGCCGCCGCCGAAGAACTCCTCCACCCACGAGTGGAACTCGGTGCCGCGCTGCGTCGCCGGGCGCGGCGGCTGCGGCATCGGGCGCCGCCGCTCGGCCGCGAAGGCCTCCTCGTCGGCGCGCATCGCCATCAGCTGCGAGGTCGACAGGCGCGCCGGACGCGGCAGCCGCACCACCCCCGACTCGCGCTCGTCGCGCTCGGCCAGGAGGAGTTCGGCCTCCTCGCGCCACTCGCGCGCCAGCGGCCCCTCCCGGGCCGGCTCGGGCGAGGTCAGGACCAGCTCGGCCGCCTCGGCGAACGCCGCCTGCCGGGACCCCAAGGGCGCCTTGCTCGGCCACTGGGCGGTCCGGGCCTGGTCCTCGAGCGGGTTCGACGGCCCCGGGTCGGTCCACACCCGGACCTCCGCGCCCGCGTTGCGCGCCTCCTGGAGGAACGGCGCGGGCTTGCGGGCCGCGCGGGCCTCGGCGTCCCACCAGTAGCCGCTCGCCAGGAGCCCGCGGCGGGCGCGGGTGAGCGCCACGTACGCGAGGCGGCGCTCCTCGTCGAGGCGCGCCTCGCGGTCGTCGGCCTTGAAGTCCTGCACCGCCTGCTTCACCTCGGCCGGCGAGTGCGCCTCGTCCAGGTACAGCACCGGCAGGTTCGCGGCGTCGCCGCGCAGCCCGTACGGCAGCCGCGCCGCGTCCGACACCCACGTCGAGTCCCGCTTGACCGAGGTCGGCAGGATGCCCTCGCACAGGCCCGGCACCGCGACCACGTCCCACTCCAGGCCCTTCGCGGCGTGCACCGTCATCAGCTGCACCACCCCGCCGGCCGGGTTCGCGCCCTCCACGACCAGGCCGCGCTCGCGCTTCGCCGCCGACTCCAGGTACGACAGGAAGCCCGGGACGCTCGCCCCGAGCGTGTCGTTCTCGTAGGACGCCGCGATGTCCGTGAACTCGTCCAGATTGGACAGGTCGCCGTGGTGGAGCATGACCTCCACGTCGAGGCCCGAGTGCGCGATGACGTCGCCCACGACGTCGGGCAGGCTCTGCCCGAGCCGGCTCCTGATCCAGCTCAGCTCCTCGTGCAGCTGCGCGAACCGCAGGTACCCGAGGGTCGAGTAGCGCTCGGCCGCACCGGGGTCGGCGAGCGCATCCGCGAGCGACGCCTCGGCCTCCACGCCCGCGTCCGGTTCGAACCCCCGCGAGTCCGGGGCGAGCTCGCGGGCCCGCGACCACAGCGCGGCGATGTCCCGCGGGCCGATCCGCCACCGGTTCCCGGCGAGGAGCCGCATGAGCGCAGGCCCGTTCATGGGGTCGGCCGCGGCCCGCAGCATCGCCACGGTCTCGGCGACCTCCGCGTAGTACAGCAGCCCGAGCGAGCCGACGACCTGCACCGGCAGGCCCGCGCTGGTGAGCGCCCGGTGCAGCGCCGGGATCTGGCGGCGCTTGCGGATGAGGACGGCCGCGGTCTCGTCCTCGCCGGGACGCCAGGTCGCGGCGAGGCGCGCGGCGATCCAGTCGGCCTCGTCGGCCGCCGTCAGGTGCATGGCCGCCTCGACCGCGCCGCGGCCGTGCTCGTCGTCGAACTTCGCGCCGACCGTCAGCGGCGGGACGGCGCCGGCGCGCAGCGGCTCGGAGACCGCGTTCGCGGTGTCCAGGACCGCCTCGCGGTTGCGCCACGACTTCGTCAGGTACGCGACTGACGCCGGGGAGCCGGTGGCGGACGGGAAGTCCTCGGGGAACCGCTGGAGCGTGCCCGCCGACGCCCCGCGCCACGAGTAGATCGACTGGTTCGGGTCGCCCACGGCCGTCACCGGGTGCCCGCCGCCGAACAGGTCGCGCAGCAGCGACACCTGCGAGTACGACGTGTCCTGGTACTCGTCGAGGAGCACCACCCGCCACCGCTCGCGCTCGGTGCGGATGATCTCGGGCGCGCCCGCGACCAGCTGCGCGGCCAGCGACAGCTGGTCGGCGAAGTCCATGACGCCCAGCTCGCGCTTGCGCCGGTCCCACGCCTCCACCAGCGGCAGCAGCTGCTCCCGCTTGCGCCGCAGCGACATCAGGTTCCGGAACTCGTCGTTCAGCCGCGCCGAGGAGCGCTCCTCCAGCAGCTCGTACAGGTCCCGGTCGAAGCGGCGCAGGTCGGCGCCGTCGCGCAGGTGCTCGGCGAGCTGCTCCGCGAGCTGGAGCACCAGCTCGGTGACGCGGTCGACGCTGACGTCGAACTCGCTCATCTCGCCGTCCCACGCGCACACCAGGTCCCGCGCGAGCTGCCACCGGCCCGTGTCGGTGACGACGCGCGTGCCCGGCTCGATCCCGATGCGCAGGCCGTGCTCGCCGACCAGGCTGCCCGCGTACGCGTTGTACGTCGACACCGTCGGCTCCCCGTGGAGCTCCGCGAGCTCGGGCAGCGACTCGGTCAGGCGCCGCAGCTTGTCGCGCACGCGCGCGGCGAGTTCCGCGGCGGCCTTGCGCGTGAACGTGAGGCCGAGGATGTGCTCGGGCCGCACCACCCGGTTCGCGATGAGCCACACCACCCGGTCGGCCATCGTCGTGGTCTTGCCCGAGCCCGCGCCCGCGATGACCAGCAGCGGGTCCCGCCCGGCCTCGACCACCGCACGCTGCTCCTCGGTGGGGGAGGGCTGCCCGAGCCGGTTCGCGAGCCCGACCGCCCCGAAGCTCCGGTGCGCCCGCACGCCCGGCCGCACCCCGTCCGCCCGCGCCTCACTCATCCGTGACCTGCCGTCCCTCGTCAGCGATCGGGCAGCAGTGCTTGACCGAGCAGGTCTCGCACTTGCTGGTGGAGCGGGCCTCGAACACTTTCCCGGCCATCCGGTTCGCCGTGTCGGCCACCAGGTCCCGCGCCCAGTCGGGGTTCTCGGACTCCCCGAGCGGGCCCTGCGGCCGCGAGGCCGCCTTGTCGCCCTTGGCGTTCGGGTACACCAGCTCCGCGCCGCCCGGCTCGGCGCCCTCCGCGAACGCCCCCTCGGCGACCGCGAGCTGGTAGACGCCCAGCTGCGCGTGCGACTTCGCCTCGTCGTACGTCGGCGGCGTCTTCCCCGTCTTCAGGTCCACTACGTACAGCCGCCCGTCGCCGTCGCGCTCCAGGCGGTCGACCTGCCCGGACATGACGACCTCGACGCCCGGCGGCCCGAGCTCGAGCTTCAGCCGGAACGACCGCTCGGCCCCGAGCAGCTCCCGCTGGTTCGCGCCCAGCCAGGCCGCGAACCGCTCGACCGCGCCCGACACGCGGCGGCGCTGCTGCTCCGCGTGCCACGGGGCCTCGAACGGCAGCCGGTCGAAGTGCTCGCCCACCACCTGCTCCATGACCGCCTTCGGGTCGGCCGCCGGATCGACGGTGACCGCCTCCGCCGCAGCGTGCAGGAGCGTGCCCAGATGCCGCGGGAGCAGATCGCCGTCGTCGGCGCCGTGTGACTCCAGGACCCACCGCAGCCCGCACTGCTGCGTGGTCTCCACCTGCGACGGCGAGATCCGGATCGTCTCCCCGGCCAGGGCGAGCGCCCGCTCGTCTGAGAGCTGCGCGAGCCCCCACCACTTCGCCGGGTCCGCGCCCGGCACGCCGGTCTCGGCGAGGCGCCGCAGCCCGGCCGCGGCCGCGTCGCGGTCGCCGCGGCCGGCGTCGACCACGGCTTCGCGCAGGCGGGCCGCGAGCGACGCGAGGCTCAGGGGCCGGCCGCGGCGCGGGGCGGCGGTCGGCTCGACGCCGAGCTCGCCGCAGAACCGGCTCGGCTGGGCGTCGTCGGAGTCGACGGCCGTGACCAGCAGCCGGGTGCGGGCGCGGGTGCACGCGTTGTAGAACAGCCGCCGCTCCTCGTCGAGGAGCTGCGCGACCTGGTCGACGTCGGCGCGCCCGTCGAGGACGTCGACCAGCGCCTCCGCGCCCAGGAGCGAACCGCGGGGCCGCAGGTTCGGCCACACGCCCTCCTGCGCGCCCGCGACCACGGTGAACTCCCACTGCCGCCCGTGCGCGGCGTGTGCGGTGACGAGGGTGACCGCGTCGCCGAGTTCGGCCCGCGCGGACAGGAAGTCGCCGGGGAGCTGCTGGTGGAGCACGTGCTCGCAGAACACGTCGACGAGCGCGCCGGGCTGCTTCTTCTCGTAGTCGGCGGCGAGGTCGAACATCGCGATGACCGCGTCGAGCTCGGCGTCGGCGCGCTGCGCCCGCCGGTCGGACGACAGCGCCCGGCGCTTGAGGCGCTCGCTCAGCTCGGACGCCTCCCACACCGTCCACAGGGTCTCGGTGATGCCGCCGCCCTCGCGCGCGGCGGTGAACAGCGCGTCGAGGCGCCGCGCCGGCTCGGCCCACTCCTCCTCGGGGAGCGCGGCGATCTTCGCGGGCGCGGCCAGGGCCTCCACGAGGAGGTCGGCGCCGGGGGAGAAGTCGTCGGCGGCGACGGCGAGGCGCCGCAGCTCCTGGCGCAGCCGCCGCTCCGCGAACGGGTCGGCCCCGCCGAACTGGGAGTGCAGCAGCCCCGCGGCGACGGTCTCGTCGAGCCGGTCGGGATGACGGCCCACGAGGACCACCCGCAGCAGGTCGCGGACGGTCGGGTGCGCCGGGAGCGGCACGTCGTCGGCGGCCTGCCGGGTGGGCACCCCGGCGTGCTGCATCGCCCGCCGCAGCTGCGGGATGGACGACGCCGACTTGACCACGACCGCCATGTCGCCGTAAGGGACCCCGTCGAGCAGGTGGGCGCGCCGCGCGACGTCGGCGATGTACACCGCCTCCCGCGTGGGCGAGGGCAGGTACACGACCTCCGCCCGGCCCGGCTCCTCCGCGGCGGTGCCCCGGCGCCGGTCCCGGTCGGACCCGCGCAGGCGCCGCGACAGGACGGTGGTCGCCGCGAGCGGCGCGAGCGCCACCCCGTGGACGTCGTCGAGCTGCACCGAGGGCGCCTCCTCGCCGCCGGCCCCGGGGAACCGGAACGGGAACTCCCGCACCGACTCCGGGTCGCCGCCCTGGTAGCCGAACACCGCCGCGTCGGGCGACCCGGCGGCGACGATGTTCCCGCGCTCGCCGACCAGGAGCTCCAGCAGCCGCATGTGGGCGGGGGTCGCGTCCTGGAGGTCGTCGACGAACACCCACGCGGGCCGCGGCAGCAGCTCCGGGCGCGAGCGCAGCGCGGCCGCGGCGGCCCGCACGATCTCCGCGGAGTCGTACAGGGCGCTCGACATCGACTGGAGCGCCAGGGTGGTCACGTACCGGTCGTAGAACCGCGCGGCCGCGGCCCACTCGGGGCGGTCGTGGTCGAGGGAGAGGCGGGTCAGCTCCGGCGCGGACAGCCCGCGCTCGCCGCTGCGGAGTACCAGGTCGCGCAGCTGCTGCGCGAACGCGTAGGTGCGCACCGCCTCGTCGAACCCGTCGGGCCAGCCGAAGTCCTCGCCTTCGAGCATCGACCGGATGAGCGCGTCGGCCTCGGGGCCGGTGAGGAGCCGGGGCTCCTCGCGGCCGTCCGCGGCGGCGGCTGAGCGCAGCAGCGCGAACGCGAACGCGGGGAACGTGAAGACGCCGATCTCGGCGGCCGAGAGCGCGGCCGTGGCGGTGTTCAGGCGAGCCCGCAGGTACGCGGTGTCCTGGCGGCGCAGCCCGAAGAACAGGATCGACGCGGGGTCGGCGCCGGCCTCGACCTTCGCGGCCGCGGCCCGCAGCAGCGCCTCGGTCTTCCCGGTCTGAGGGCCGCCGCGCACCAGCAGCGGCCCGGCGGCGTGCTCGACCGCCGACGCCTGCGCCGGGTCGAGCGCGAACGCCGTCTCGGCGGGGGGATCGGTCAACTCGTAGTGGAGTTCGAACACGCTGCCCATGGAACCACAATGAATCACAGGGGTACGACAACCCGGTCCCCGCCGCCCGGACGGGTCGGCGCCGCCGGTCCGGGGTGTCGGACCGGCGGCGCCCGGTTTCCCTTCAGTTGAAGCTCAGGCTCCGCCGCCGCAGCCCCAGGTACCCGAGGGCCGCGAGCAGGGCCGCGACCGCGGTGAGCACGGCGAGCGCGGGCGTCGAGAAGTCCTCGGCCGGGTAGTTCCCGAGGTGGTCGAACGGCGAGATCGCCATCGCCCACTCCGGCAGGTTCAGCAGCGCGCCGAAGTAGACGACCAGGAGCGTCCACGTCCACGCCAGCCACCGCAGCCAGCCCAGGCGCGGCAGCCATGCGAAGGCCGCGAACACGAACGCGATGACGACCCAGATCGCCGGGAGCTGCACGAGCGTGCCGACGGTGATCTTCCCGAACAGGTCGCCGTCGCCGCCGGACCCGCCCGCGGCGAGGCCGAGGCCCGCGACGAGGTTCGTGAGCGTCGCAGTGAACAGCGCCGCGGGCAGGTACGAGCCGGGCCAGCCGCTGCGGGCCACCGGACCGGCGGCGATCAGCTCGCCGCGCCCGACGGTCTCCTCCCTGCGGGCGCGGCCGACGACGAGGACGCCGAACAGGGCCGCGACGATCGCGTTGATGGAGATGAACGTGGTCGCGAAGCTCAGCCGCAGATCGGCCCCGCCCCGGTCGAGGATCGCCTGCTGCGCGTCGGAGAGGCCGTCGGCGAAGTCGTCCGCGCCGCCGAGCACCGACCCGTACGCGAGGCCCAGGAGCAGCGTGGTGACGACGCCGGTCCAGATGAGGCCGCGGACGAGGCGGAACGTGAGCGCGGTGGCGCTCTTCAACCCGGCCTTGGCCTCGGCGCGGCCGCGGCGGGCCGCGAACATGCCCTGGCCGAAGTCGCGGTGGGCGACGAGCGCGAACGCGAGCCACACCGCTCCGGCCGCGACGGCCCCTGACACGAGCAGCGGCCACCACCGCTCCTCGGGCGTGTACACGTAGGTGAGCTGGGACCAGCCGATGGGGGAGAGCCAGGTCGCCCAGGTCCCCTCCGCGTTCCCGGCGCCCGCGAACAGGACCGACGCGCCGAGCGCGGCGAGCCCGTACCCGGTCGAGGTGGAGGCGTTCTCGCTGAGCTGCGCGGCGACGGCCGTGAGCCCCGCGAAGACGAGCCCGACGGCGGTGTGCGCGGCGCCGAACAGGACCGGGGAGCGCGCGTCCCCGCCGTCGAGGCCGGAGGCGGCGAGCGCCAGGAGCCCGCCGAGGACGACCGCGGCGCCGGTGCCGACGAGCAGCGCGGCGGCGAGGTCGGCGCGGCGGCCGATCGGCAGGGACCGGATGACTTCGGAGCGGGAGGTCTCCTCGTCGGCGCGGGTGAGGCGGGTGACGAGGAGGACGAACATGACGGCGGTCATCGCGCAGGTCCACAGGATCATCCGGTGGGAGAACAGCGCGCCGACGCTCGCCGCGTAGGCGTGGACGTACTCGACCGGTCCGCTCATGGAGAGCATCGCGGGGGAGCTCATCGTGGCGGCGAAGCCCGCCCGCTCGGCCTCGGTCGGGTACTGGTCGGCGAGGACGGGCACGACCATCCAGGTGAACCCGGCGATGCCGGCGATCCACCAGAACAGGAACATGCGGGTCCGGCGGAGCTGGAACCGGAGCATCTTGCCGGTCCCGGCGAGCGTGCCGAGGCCGTTCTCGATCTCCGCTGCCGCGGTGGCCATCACCGGTCCCCCTCGTGGACGCCCGAGGCGGCGAGCTCGTCGCCGTAGAAGCGCATGAAGATCTGCTCCAGCGACGGCGGCTCGCAGGTGAGCCCCGTGACCCCCGCGGCGGCGAGCTGCGCGAGCACGTCGTCGAGCGCGGAGGCGTCGACGGAGCAGTCGACGTCGAGCCCGTCGGTCTTCAGGTCGTGGACGCCCGCGTGGTCCTCCAGGCCCCGCACGGGCCGCTTGAGGGTGGCGCGCAGCCGCGAGCGGGAGAAGTGCCGCATCTCGGCGAGGGAGCCGGTCTCGACGACGACGCCCTTGCGGATGATGCTCACCCGCTCGCACAGGGCCTCGACCTCGCTCATGATGTGGCTCGAGAGGAGCACGGTGCGGCCCTGGGCCGCGGCCTCCTTGACGCACTCGTTGAAGACGGCGCCCATGAGCGGGTCGAGCCCGGAGGTGGGCTCGTCGAGCAGGAGCAGGTCGACGTCGGCGGCGAACGCGGCGACGAGGGCGACCTTCTGCCGGTTGCCCTTGGAGTAGGAGCGGCCCTTCTTGCGCGGGTCGAGGTCGAAGCGCTCCAGGAGCTCGTCGCGCCGGCCGCGGTCGACGCCGCCGCGCAGGCGCCCGAGCAGGTCGATGGTCTCGCCGCCGGTGAGGCCGGGCCAGAGGGCGACGTCGCCGGGGACGTAGGCGAGGCGCCGGTGGAGTTCGGCGGCGTCCTTCCAGGGGTCGGCGCCGAAGAGTTCGGCGCGGCCCTCGTCGGAGCGGAGCATGCCGAGCAGGACGCGGACGGCGGTGGACTTGCCGGCGCCGTTCGGGCCCAGGAATCCGTGGGTCTCGCCTTGGGCCACTTCGAGGTTGAGATGATCGAGCGCGGTCACGTGGCCGAAGCGCTTGACCAGGTTCTCAGTGCGGATCACTGCGTTCATGACCTCAAGCTAACATAGATTTCACAAATTTGTGAAACTCATGGCGTGTCAAGATATCATCAAGAGCCATCAGGAGCGGGGAGACAGCGATGGAAGAGCACACCGCGGAGCGCGTGACCATGCTCGAGTACGTGGAGCAGTTCGCGGGCATCCTCACCGCCAGCGGCATGCAGCGCATGGCCGCGCGCGTCTTCACCTACATCCTGGTGGACGACGGGGAGACCTACACCGCCGCCGAGATCGCCGAGGGCCTGAGCATCAGCCTCGCCGCCGTCTCCGGGGCCGTGCGCGAGCTGCTCGCCGCCGGCCTGGTCTTCAAGACCCGCCGGCCCTCCACCCGCGCCGACGTCTACCGCCTGAACGAGGAGGACATCTGGGGCTCGATCATGCTCGACCGCTCCGGGTTCCTCGACCGCTACCGCGACACCGCCCTGATCGGCATCGACACGCTCCCCGCCGGCCCCGGCCGCGACCGGCTCGTCCAGACCGCCGCGTTCATGGAGTTCATCAAGGTCGAGATGCGCCTGATGCACGAGCACTGGAACGAGCGCCGCCTGGAACTCAGCGCCGCTTACGAAGCGCGACGCCGCGACGCGGGGGCGTCCGGCTAGTCCGGTATGCTGCAACCCTGACCGCCCCGATCAGAGACGAACCCTGGAGGAAGCCGACGTGGCCGACGACACCAGCCGCTCCGATGCGACCGCCGACAAGGGCCGTCCCACGCGCAAGCAGGGCGAGAAGACCGTCGAGCGCAACCCCTTCAAGAAGCTCGGCCGCTTCCTGCGCGAGGTCGTCGAGCAGCTCCGGAAGGTCGTCTACCCGACCCGGCGCCAGCTCATCACCTACTCGATCGTGGTGCTCGTCTTCGTCGGCATCATGATGGCGTACATCGGCGGCCTCGACCTCCTCTTCGGCGACCTCGTTCGCCGCGCCTTCGGCGCCGACTCCTAGGCCCGGCCCCGGCCGCTCCCCGCACCGTCCCGCCCGCGCCCGTGCCGGGCGGTTCGCGTGACCTGCGCCGTTTCGACGGTGCCTGAGGCGCACCGCCCCGCAGAGCGGCTACCCTAGTGGGTATGACGCGCGCCGGTTCCGCCGGCGCGCGACTTCACAGGCGGCGGGATTCGCTGATGCGGAGCCTGCGGGCCGTACATCGGCGCAGCGTCGCCGGATCCGAGAAACCGAAGCACAGTCGCAGTGTCCCGCCGACCGCGGGCACCCAGCCGGAATGAGAGTCAAGCGTGTCTGAGTTCGACGAGGCCTTGAAGGAAGAAGCCGCGGCGCAGGCCGCTGCTGCGCAGGTCGCGGAGGTCGACGACGAGCCGGAGGCCGACGAGGACGAGGCGGCGGAGCCCGCCGAGCCCGAGGTCGACCCGGCGGAGGCGCTGCGCGCCAAGCTGCGCTTCGCCCCCGGCGAGTGGTACGTGCTGCACTCCTACGCCGGCTTCGAGAACCGCGTGCGCTCGAACCTGGAGAACCGCATCCAGTCCTTCGACATGGAGGACTACATCTACCAGATCGAGGTCCCCACCCACACCGAGGTGGAGATCAAGAACGGCAAGCGCTCCAAGGTGGAGGCCAAGGTCTTCCCCAGCTACGTGCTCGTCCGCATGGAGATGACCCCCGAGTCCTACTCCGTCGTGCGCAACACGCCCGGCGTGACCGGCTTCGTCGGCGTGGTCGACCGCACCGACCGGCCCAGCCCGCTCCCGCTCGACGAGGTCATCCAGTGGCTGCTCCCGCCCGAGCAGAAGCCCAAGGACGAGTCCTCCGCGGACGCCTCGTCGTCCGACCCGGACATCAAGGTCGACTTCACCGAGGGCGAGTCCGTCACCGTCGTCGACGGCGCCTTCGCCTCGATGCCCGCCACGATCGCCGAGATCAACGCCGAGCAGCAGAAGCTCAAGGTGCTCGTGTCGATCTTCGGCCGCGAGACCCCGGTCGAGCTCAACTTCAACCAGGTCTCGAAGCTGTAGCGGGAGCTACAGCTCACACACCTCGTTCCAGGGGCCCGGACTCCGGGCAGGTACCCTGGAACGGTTGCGCAGCTGCTTGGCGCTGCTGCGCGCTCGAAACAGACGCGGGGATTCGGCCCCGCGTCAACCCAGGAAGAGAAGGACACGATGGCTCCCAACAAGAAGGCCGTTGTGACGTTCAAGCTGGAGCTCGCGGGTGGCCAGGCCACCCCCGCTCCGCCGGTGGGCCCCGCCCTCGGTCAGCACGGCGTCAACATCATGGAGTTCTGCAAGGCCTACAACGCGGCCACCGAATCCCAGCGCGGCGAAGTCCTCCCCGCTGAGATCACGGTGTACGAGGACCGCTCGTTCACGTTCGTCCTCAAGACCCCGCCGGCCGCGAAGCTCCTGCTCAAGGCCGCAGGCGTGGCCAAGGGCTCGGGCGAGCCGCACCGCGTCAAGGTCGGCAAGGTGACCTCGGCCCAGGTCCGCGAGATCGCGGAGAAGAAGCTCGCCGACCTCAACGCCAACGACCTCGACGCCGCGTCGCTCATCGTCGCCGGCACCGCCCGCTCCATGGGCATCACGGTCGAGGGCTAAGCACCACCACGTCGCCGGCCACCGCCGGCACCGAACCCAGTGGCAGGGCGCGCGCCGCCCTCACCACGACATCCGAAGGATGAACATGAAGCGCAGCAAGAAGTACCAGGACCTCCTGAAGAAGGTCGACCGGACGCAGCTCTACGCGCCGGCTGAGGCGACCGGTCTCGCCAAGGAGACCTCGCCCACCAAGTTCGACGCCACCGTCGAGGTCGCCCTGCGCCTCGGCGTCGACCCGCGCCAGGCCGACCAGCTGGTCCGCGGCACCGTCTCCCTGCCCCACGGCACGGGCAAGACCGTCCGCGTCATCGTCTTCGCCGAGGGCGACAAGGCCGAGGCCGCCGCCGGCGCCGGCGCCGACGAGGTCGGCTCCGACGAGCTCGTCAAGCGGATCTCCGAGGGCTGGCTCGAGTTCGACGCCGCCGTCGCCACGCCCGACCAGATGGCCAAGATCGGCCGGATCGCGCGGATCCTGGGCCCGCGCGGCCTCATGCCGAACCCGAAGACCGGCACCGTCACGCCCGACGTCGCCAAGGCCGTCACCGAGATCAAGGCCGGCAAGATCGCGTTCCGCGTCGACAAGCACGCGAACCTGCACCTGCCGATCGGCAAGACCAGCTTCTCCTCGGAGCAGCTCGCGGAGAACTACAGCGCGGCCCTCGAAGAGGTCCAGCGCCTGAAGCCCGCCAGCTCCAAGGGCGTGTACATCAAGAAGGCCACCATCTCGACCACCATGGGCCCGGGCATCCCGGTCGACCCGCAGGCGGTCAAGATCAAGTAGCGCTCGCCGAGTGTGACGCAGCCCCGGTGCAGGCCTCCTGCGCCGGGGTTTCGCCGTTCCTGCTGCTACGCTTGCCGCAACAACCCATAGACCGTTCGGCCACCGCCTCGTGCGGTTGTAAACCTCCGGGGACCGACGTAGGGCGACTACTCGAAGCGACCATGGTGCGGGCTCCGGCCCGAAGGTCCCAGTGATGAGGCGTCCGCGAGGGCGCCTTTTTTGTCGCCTCCGCACGGTTGTGGTTTGACCAGCCGAGAAAGGAGGGAAACATGGCTGACAGGGAATACCCGGCGGGTAAGACGACCGCCATCGCCGAGCTCGCCGACGAGTTCTCCAGCGCGACCGCCACGGTGCTCACCGAGTACCGCGGACTGAGCGTTGCGGATCTGCGCGAGCTCCGGCGTTCCCTCGGCGAGGGGACGCAGTACCGCGTCGCCAAGAACACCCTCGCCAAGCGCGCCGCCAACCAGGTCGGTGTCTCCGGCCTGGACGACCTGTTCGTCGGCCCCACCGCGATCACCTTCATCAAGGGTGACCCGGTCGAGGCCGCGAAGGGTCTCCGCGCCTTCGCGAAGTCCCACGACGCCCTTGTCATCAAGGGCGGGTTCATGGAGGGCAAGACCCTCAGCGTCGACGAGATCAACAAGCTCGCCGACCTCGAATCCCGCGAGGTGCTCCTGGCCAAGCTCGCCGGTGCGCTCAAGGCCACCGCGCAGAAGGCCGTCGCCGTCGTCGCCGCCCCCGCAGGGCAGGTGGCGCGACTCGGTGCCGCGCTCCAGGACAAGAAAGCGGCCGCAGGGGAGTAGCCCCCAGCAGGTCCAAGACGTTAGGAAAGGAAACACACCATGGCTAAGCTCTCCACCGACGAGCTGCTCGAGCAGTTCGAGGGCATGACGCTCCTCGAGGTCTCCGAGTTCGTGAAGGCGTTCGAGGAGAAGTTCGACGTCACCGCCGCCGCCCCCGTCGCCGTGGCCGCCGCCGGCCCCGCCGCCGGTGGCGAAGAGGCCGCTGCGGAGAAGGACACCTTCGACGTCGTCCTCGAGTCCGCGGGCGAGTCCAAGATCAAGGTCATCAAGGAAGTCCGCGGCCTGACCGGCCTCGGCCTCAAGGAAGCCAAGGAGCTCGTCGAGAGCGCCCCCAAGGCCGTCCTCGAGGGCGCGAAGAAGGACGACGCCGAGAAGGCCAAGGAGACGCTCGAAGGCGCCGGCGCCACCGTCTCCCTCAAGTAGTCCTCGCACTGCTGAGACCTTCGGGGCCTTCGGGTTCCGGTCACCGGGGTCCTGCCGCTCACCGCGGCGGGACCCCGGTTTCGTGCCACCTGAGAGATTTTCAGAAGAATCCCCCGCGGCTTGCAACGAAAGCCGCCCACCGCCTCGTCTTGCGGGTAGACACACCTGACACGCAAGGAGAACGAGGATGCCCGGGACAAGAGGGGCCGCCGCCGCGGTCGCGGCGGCCGCAGTGCTGGCGCTGACGACCGGCTGCGGGATGCTCGGCCTCGGCGAGGAGTCCGAGAAGTCCGACGAGGACCGCCTCGTCGAGATGCTCAACGAGAGCAACCGGCTCGACGCCGAGCTGGCGTCCGCCGAGTTCCGCATCGTCGAGCGGTGCCTCGAGGAGGCCGGCCACACCGTCCACGACCCCTGGTCGATGCAGCCGTACGAGCCCACCGAGGAGGAGGCCCTCACCTCGTACTACCCCCACGACAGCTTCCTCATCGATCCCGAGGAGGCCGCCGAGTACGGCTTCGGCCAGTGGGCCAACGGCCCCGACGGCATGGACGACCCCGCCACCGAGGACTACTGGGCCGCCGAGGAGGAGGAGTACGAGGAGGAGGGCAGCTGGGAGGAGCCCGACACCACCGACTGGGACGCGCTCGAACCGGCCGAGCAGTACGACTGGTACGTCGCCTACCAGGGCGAGGAGTACGCCGAGTGGAGCTACGGCTCCGCGCAGGAGTACTCCGACATGATGCTCGGCGAGGGCGACTACTCCGAGGAGGCCATCGCCGCCGAAGAGGCCGCGGCGGCCGCCGAGGGCACCGAGGACGGCGAGATCGTCGTCGACGAGGAGATGGAGCAGGAGCCCAAGCCGGGCGGCTGCCAGCTCGAGATGATCGAGGCCCTCTACGGCGAGCCCACCCTGGTCGAGGACACCTGGGAGGGCGAGGGCGGCGCCGAGGAGACCTACTCCTACTGGACCTACCGCCCCGAGAACCCCGCCTGGGCCGACGAGACCATGTGGGAGGACATCGAGATCGCCTACGGCGACGAGATGGCCGACCACCAGACCGAGCTCCTCGACTGCATCTCCGGCAAGGGCCACGAGGGCTGGGAGTTCGACCAGTACAACTCGCTCCCAGTCTGGGAGTTCTTCAGCGCGCTCTACTACCAGAACTCCTCCGAGGAGGAGCGCGAGATGATGGTCGGCGACTCCGACGCCGAGGTCCCGCCCGTCCCGGACGCCGCCGGAAGCTCCTATGAGGAGTGGAAGGCCTACGAGATCCAGCTCGCCTCCGACTTCGCCGCCTGCGGCGAGGAGACCGGCTACGTCGACGCCTCAGAGCAGGCCTACGAGCAGGTCCACGTCGACGCCTACGCGGCGATCGAGCAGGACGTCTACGCCTGGCAGGAGGAGATGAACGACGCCATCTCCGAGGCCCAGGAGCTCCTGGACGCCTAGCGGTACCAGTTCATCCAAGACCACCTCTCTATCGGGGAAAAAGGCCCGGGCTGCGCAGATGGGGCGCGGCCCGGGCCGCCCCGTTCCCGGGGGCGGGTCCGCGCCCCGGCGGGGCCCGCCCGGCTCCGGTCCGAAAACCCGGCTGAGCCCGCGTCACCTTCACGGCGCGGGCTCGTTGTACAGGTGAGGCGGTTCATCCGCCGAAGGTGCCGGGGCGCGAGGCGCCGCATCACGGCTGGGGCCCGTTCCCGGCCGCGGGCGACGCAAGGCGCCGCGCGCCCGCACCGACGCCCGTCGCGGGGCCGGCCCCGCGACACGCCCGGGCGTCAACCGTTCGCGCGGCCCGCCGCCCTTGCCCGGCGGCGGCCGCCGCGCCGGCCGACCGGAACCGTCCGCGGCCCCGCTGTGCTGGGCCTCGCCCGCATCCGGGGCCCGACTCACCGTGCCCGCGCGGCGCGCTCGGCGCGCCCGGGCCGAAGGGGCGCATCCGGGCGAATTAGACGCCTGACTTGACGAAGTGTGACTTGATCCTGCAAACTAGTTCCTCAAGCGCCACTCCGTGGCGCGCGCAACGCCCCCGTGTCCCGGATCTCCTCCGGACGCTGCGGGAGCGGGCGGATACAGGCCGCGAGCAGCGGCTCTGAGGCAGGACAGCACTGACGGTCCCCACGCGGGACCGGCCCGGACCGGGAGGAACTTCGGCAGCCAGAGAGATGGTCGTCACCACTTACCCCGCCGCACGGTGGGGGAGTTGACAGTCTGCCGGAGTGTACGCTAGGGTAATAATTTGCGCTGCCTCCTTCACGCCTTCTTGACGCGGTGAGGGTCGCGGACGGTGGGGATTCCAGGCTATCGACCTACTTGCAACGCCATGCTCTTCGGCATGTCGTTCATTCGGTGCCCGTTTCCGGCTGTCCACGTCGATCCCGCATCGATGCGGTGACTGTGGCATGCGCCGGCCGTCGTAACACTCAGGTCCTCGGAAGGACGAATCTTGGCAGCTTCCCGCACTGGCAAGACCAGCTCCAGCAAGAGCAAGCACGCACCTCGCCGCATCTCGTTCGGCAGGATCGAAGAGAAACTCGAAGTCCCGAACCTTCTGGCGCTCCAGACCGATTCGTTCGACTGGCTCGTCGGCAACGAGACCTACCGCGCCCGCGCGGGTGAAGACGCAGTCAGCGGCCTCGACGAGATCCTCGAGGAGATCAGCCCGATCGAGGACTTCTCGGGCACCATGAGCCTGTCCTTCTCCAACCCTCGCTTCGACGAGGTCAAGGCCCCCATCGAGGAGTGCCGCGAGAAGGACCTCACGTACTGCGCCCCGCTGTTCGTCACGGCGGAGTTCATCAACCACACCACCGGCGAGATCAAGAGCCAGACGGTCTTCATGGGCGACTTCCCCATGATGACCCCGAAGGGCACCTTCATCGTCAACGGCACCGAGCGCGTGGTCGTCTCGCAGCTCGTCCGCTCGCCCGGCGTGTACTTCGACAAGCAGCCCGACAAGACGTCGGACCGCGACCTCACCAGCGCGAAGGTCATTCCCGGCCGCGGCGCCTGGCTCGAGTTCGACGTCGACAAGCGCGAGACCGTCGGCGTGCGCGTCGACCGCAAGCGCCGCCAGGCCGTGACCGTGCTGCTCAAGGCCATCGGCTGGGACAACGACCGCATCCGCGAGCGCTTCGGCTGGTCCGAGCTCATGATGGCGACCCTCGAGAAGGACACCATCAACTCGCAGGACGAGGCCCTGCTCGACATCTACCGCAAGCTCCGCCCGGGCGAGCCGCCGACGAAGGACAACGCGCAGTCGCTGCTGGAGAACCTGTTCTTCAACAAGAAGCGCTACGACCTCGCCAAGGTCGGCCGGTACAAGGTCAACAAGAAGTTCGGCCTGGACCACCCGATCTCGACCGGCGTCCTCACCGAGGACGACCTCGCGTCGACGATCGAGTTCATGCTGCGCCTCCACTCGGCCGAGCCGGGCTACGCGCCCGACGACATCGACCACTTCGGCAACCGCCGCCTGCGCACCGTCGGCGAGCTCATCCAGAACCAGATCCGGGTGGGCCTCTCCCGCATGGAGCGCGTCGTGCGCGAGCGGATGACGACCCAGGACGTCGAGGCGATCACGCCGCAGACCCTGATCAACATCCGCCCCGTCGTGGCCGCGATCAAGGAGTTCTTCGGGACCTCGCAGCTGTCGCAGTTCATGGACCAGGTCAACCCGATCACGGGCCTGACCCACCGCCGCCGCCTCTCGGCGCTCGGCCCGGGCGGTCTCTCCCGCGACCGCGCCGCCATGGACGTGCGCGACGTGCACCCGTCGCACTACGGCCGCATGTGCCCGATCGAGACGCCGGAAGGCCCGAACATCGGCCTCATCGGCGCCATGTCGACCTTCGCCCGCGTCAACCCGTTCGGCTTCATCGAGACGCCGTACCGGAAGGTCGTCGACAACAAGGTCAGCGACCAGATCGACTACCTCACCGCCGACGAGGAGGACCGCTTCACGATCGCGCAGGCGAACCAGCTCCTGAACGAGGACGGCTCCTTCATCGACGCGCAGATCCTCGCCCGCGGCCGCCACGGCGGCGAGGCGGAGCTGCTCACCGCCGACGAGATCGACTACATGGACGTCTCCCCGCGCCAGATGACCTCGGTCGCGACCGCGCTGGTGCCGTTCCTGGAGCACGACGACGCCAACCGCGCCCTCATGGGCGCGAACATGCAGCGCCAGGCCGTGCCGCTCATCAAGACCGACTCGCCGCTGGTGGGCACCGGCATGGAGTACCGCGCCGCGGTCGACGCCGGCGACGTGGTCGTCGCCGAGGCCGACGGCACCGTCGAGGACTCCAGCGCCGACTACATCACCATCTCGCAGGACAACGGCATGCGCCGCACCTACCTGCTGCACAAGTTCCGCCGCTCCAACGCGGGCTCGTGCATCAACCAGGTGCCCCTCGTGACCGAGGGCGAGCGCGTCGAGGCCGGCCAGCCGATCGCCGACGGCCCCTCGACCGACAAGGGCGAGATGGCTCTCGGCAAGAACCTGCTGGTCGCGTTCACGACCTGGGAGGGCCAGAACTTCGAGGACGCCATCGTGCTCTCCTCGCGCCTGGTCGAAGAGGACGTGCTCACCTCGATCCACATCGACGAGCATGAGGTCGACGCCCGCGACACCAAGCTGGGTCCGGAGGAGATCACCCGGGACATCCCGAACGTCGGCGAGGAGATGCTCTCCGACCTGGACGACCGGGGCATCATCCGCATCGGCGCCGAGGTCGAGGACGGCGACATCCTCGTCGGCAAGGTCACGCCCAAGGGCGAGACCGAGCTGACTCCGGAGGAGCGCCTGCTCCGCGCGATCTTCGGCGAGAAGGCCCGCGAGGTCCGCGACACGTCCCTGAAGGTCCCGCACGGCGAGGCCGGCACGGTCATCGGCGTCCGCACCTTCAGCCGCGAGGACGGCGACGAGCTGTCCCCGGGCGTGAACGAGCTGGTCCGCGTGTACATCGCGCAGAAGCGCAAGATCGGCGTCGGCGACAAGCTCGCCGGCCGCCACGGCAACAAGGGCGTCATCTCCAAGGTGGTGCCGCAGGAGGACATGCCGTTCCTGCCGGACGGCACCCCGATCGACATCCTGCTCAACCCGCTGGGCGTGCCCGGCCGAATGAACATCGGCCAGGTACTGGAAGTCCACCTGGGCTGGGCGGCGAAGACGGGCTGGAAGCTCGAAGGGTTCGACGAGGCCTGGCAGCAGGCCCTCAAGGCCATCGGCGCCGACGAGGCCCCGGCCGACTCGAAGGTGGGCACGCCGGTGTTCGACGGCGCCCACCCCGACGAGGTCCAGGGCGTCCTGGCGAGCACGCTCCCCAACCGCGACGGCCAGCGCATGGTGGCCCCGACGGGCAAGGCGCAGCTGTTCGACGGGCGCACCGGCGAGCCGTTCCCGGACCCGATCTCGGTCGGCTACATGTACATCCTGAAGCTGAACCACATGGTCGACGACAAGATCCACGCGCGTTCGACCGGTCCGTACTCGATGATCACCCAGCAGCCGCTCGGCGGCAAGGCCCAGTTCGGCGGCCAGCGCTTCGGTGAGATGGAGTGCTGGGCCATGCAGGCCTACGGCGCGGCCTACGCGCTGCAGGAGCTGCTGACGATCAAGTCCGACGACGTCGTGGGCCGTGTCAAGGTCTACGAGGCGATCGTCAAGGGCGAGAACGTCCCCGAACCGGGTATTCCCGAATCGTTCAAGGTGCTGCTCAAGGAGCTCCAGTCGCTCTGCCTCAACGTGGAGGTGCTGTCCGCCGACGGGCAGGCCATCCAGATGACCGAGAGCGACGACGAGGTCTTCCGCGCGGCCGAGGAGCTCGGGATCGACCTGTCCCACGAAGAGCCCTCGAGCGTGGACTTCGAGAGCGCCTGACGTCGAGCGAGGGCGGCCGCACGGAAGCCGCCGCCCTCACTTACGTCTCATCCCATCCTTACAGAAGCAGCACAAGGGGAAGAAGAGTTCAGTGCTCGACGTCAACTTCTTCGACAAGTTGAAGATCGGCCTCGCCACCGCGGAGGACATCCGGCAGTGGTCTCACGGCGAGGTGAAGAAGCCCGAGACCATCAACTACCGGACGCTCAAGCCCGAGAAGGACGGCCTCTTCTGCGAGAAGATCTTCGGTCCGACCCGGGACTGGGAGTGCTACTGCGGCAAGTACAAGCGCATCCGGTTCAAGGGCATCATCTGCGAGCGCTGCGGCGTCGAGGTGACCCGGTCGAAGGTCCGCCGCGAGCGCATGGGCCACATCGAGCTGGCCGCGCCCGTGACGCACATCTGGTACTTCAAGGGCGTCCCCTCGCGCCTGGGCTACCTGCTGGACCTGGCGCCGAAGGACCTCGAGAAGGTCATCTACTTCGCGGCTTACGTCATCACCGGCGTCGACGACGAGGCGCGCCAGCGCGACCTCCCGACGCTGGAGAACGAGATCGTCGCCGAGAAGCGCCACCTGGAGCAGCAGCGCGACGCCGCGATCGAGGAGCGCGCCTCGAAGCTCGAGGCCGACCTGGCCGAGCTGGAGGCCGAGGGCGCCCGCGCCGACGTCCGCCGCAAGGTCAAGGACGGCGGCGAGCGCGAGATGCGCCAGATCCGCGACAAGGCCCAGCGGGAGATCGACCGCCTCGACGAGGTCATGGACACGTTCCGCAAGCTGGACGTGCGCCAGCTCATCGGCGACGAGATGCTCTACCGCGAGCTCCAGCAGCGCTTCGGCGAGTACTACACGGGCGGCATGGGCGCCGAGTCCATCAAGAACCTGCTCGAGAACCTCGACCTGGACGCCGAGACCGTGAGCCTGCGCGAGACCATCGCGACGGGCAAGGGGCAGAAGAAGCTCCGCGCGCTCAAGCGCCTGAAGGTCGTGGCCGCGTTCCAGGCCACCGGCAACTCGCCGCTGGGCATGGTCCTCGACTGCGTGCCGGTGATCCCGCCGGAGCTGCGCCCGATGGTGCAGCTCGACGGCGGCCGGTTCGCGACCTCGGACCTGAACGACCTGTACCGCCGCGTCATCAACCGCAACAACCGGCTCAAGCGCCTGATGGACCTCGGGGCCCCCGAGATCATCGTGGCGAACGAGAAGCGCATGCTCCAGGAGTCGGTGGACGCGCTGTTCGACAACGGCCGCCGCGGGCGTCCGGTGACGGGTCCGGGCAACCGCCCGCTCAAGTCGCTGTCCGACATGCTCAAGGGCAAGCAGGGCCGGTTCCGCCAGAACCTGCTCGGCAAGCGCGTCGACTACTCGGGCCGCTCGGTCATCGTGGTCGGCCCGCGCCTGAAGCTGCACCAGTGCGGTCTGCCCAAGCAGATGGCGCTGGAGCTGTTCAAGCCGTTCGTGATGAAGCGCCTGGTGGACCTGAACCACGCGCAGAACATCAAGTCGGCCAAGCGCATGGTCGAGCGCGCGCGCCCGGTCGTGTGGGACGTGCTCGAAGAGGTCATCTCCGAGCACCCGGTCCTGCTCAACCGCGCGCCCACGCTGCACCGCCTCGGCATCCAGGCCTTCGAGCCCCAGCTGGTCGAGGGCAAGGCCATCCAGCTGCACCCGCTGGTGTGCACCGCCTTCAACGCCGACTTCGACGGCGACCAGATGGCCGTGCACGTCCCGCTGTCGGCCGAGGCCCAGGCCGAGGCCCGCATCCTGATGCTGGCGTCGAACAACATCCTGAAGCCCTCGGACGGCAAGCCGGTGGCCCTGCCCACGCAGGACCAGATCATCGGCCTGTACTACCTGACGCACCGCTCCGAAGGCCGCGTCGGCGAGGGCCGGGCGTTCTCGGACGTCGGCGAGGCGCAGATGGCGAAGGACCGCGGCGAACTGGACGTCCAGGCGCCCATCCGCATCCGCCTCGACGGCATCGAGTCGATCAACAACGGCAGCGCCGAGCCGTGGACGGCCCCCGAGGGCTGGACGCCGGGCGAGCCGCTGCTGGTCGAGACGACGCTGGGCCGGGTGTTCTTCAACGAGTGCCTGCCGCCGGACTTCGAGTACGTCAACTACGAGGTCCGCAAGGGCCAGCTGTCGAACATCATCCACGACCTGTCCGAGCACTACTCGAAGGTGCAGCTGGGCGCCTGCCTGGACGCGCTGAAGTCCGCGGGCTTCCGCTGGGCCGGCTGGTCCGGTGTGACCATCGGCATCGAGGACGTCGTGGAGCCGGCGCACAAGGCCGAGATCCTCGAGAAGTACGAGGCGGACTCCGCCAAGATCGACAAGCAGTACATTCGCGGTCTGATGACGGCGGAGGAGCGGCGCGGCGAGCTCACCGAGATCTGGACCAAGGCCACGGCCGAGGTGCTCGACGACCTCAACGAGACGCTCCAGCCGGAGAACCCGCTGTGGCAGATGATCAACTCGGGCGCGCGGGGCAACATGCTCCAGCTCCGCCAGATCGCCGGCATGCGCGGCCTGGTGGCGAACCCGAAGGGCGAGATCATCCCGCGCCCGATCAAGTCGTCGCTGCGCGAGGGCCTGACGGTGCTCGAGTACTTCATCTCGACCCACGGCTCCCGCAAGGGCCTCGCCGACACCGCGCTGCGGACCGCCGACTCGGGGTACCTGACCCGTCGTCTGGTGGACGTGTCGCAGGACGTCATCATCCGCGAGGACGACTGCGGGACCGACCGGGCGCTCGACTTCCAGGTCGGCATCGTGGTCGACGGCCAGTTCATCGTCTCCGACCAGGTCGAGACCGCGATCGACGCCCGCAACCTGGGCGACGACGTCGAGGTCGACGGCAAGGTGCTGCTGGAGCGGAACACGTCGCTGAACTCCGACCACATCGACCAGCTGGTCGCCGCGGGCGTCACCTCGGTGAAGGTCCGCTCGGTCCTGACCTGCGAGTCCCGCCAGGGCGTCTGCGCGGCCTGCTACGGCCGTTCGATGCCCACGGGCGAGAAGGTCGACCTCGGCGAGGCCGTCGGCATCATCGCGGCCCAGTCGATCGGTGAGCCGGGCACCCAGCTGACGATGCGCACCTTCCACACCGGCGGTGTGGCCGGTGACGACATCACGCAGGGTCTGCCGCGTGTGCAGGAGGTCTTCGAGGCCCGCATCCCGAAGGGCAAGGCGCCGATCGCTGAGGCGAGCGGCACCGTGCGCATCGAGGACGCGGAGAAGAGCCGGAAGATCATCATCACGCCGGACGACGGCTCCGAGGAGATCGTGGTCGACAAGGTGCCGCGCCGTCTGCGCCTGCGCGTGGGCGAGGGCGAGCACGTCGAGGTCGGCGAGAAGCTCGTCGAGGGCACGATCGACCCGCACGAGCTGCTGCGCGTGCTCGGTCCGCGGAAGGTCCAGCGCCACCTGGTGGAGCAGGTCCAGGACGTGTACCGGTCGCAGGGCGTGATGATCCACGACAAGCACATCGAGATCATCGTGCGCCAGATGCTCAAGCGGATCACGATCATCGACTCGGGCACCTCGGAGTTCCTGCCGGGCTCCTTGGTCGACCGCCTCGAGTTCGAGGAGCAGAACCGCAAGATCATCGCCGACGGCGGCGAGCCGGCCTCCGGCCGGCCGCAGCTGATGGGTATCACCAAGGCCTCCCTGGCGACGGAGTCGTGGCTGTCCGCGGCCTCGTTCCAGGAGACCACCCGGGTGCTCACCGAGGCCGCGATCTCCGGCAAGTCCGACTCGCTGGTCGGCCTGAAGGAGAACGTGATCCTCGGCAAGCTGATCCCGGCCGGTACCGGCATCGCCAAGTACCGCAACGTCTCCGTCGAGCCCACCGAGGAAGCCAAGGCCGCGGTCTACTCCCTCGGCGGCTACGAGGAGTCCACGGCCTCGGCCTTCGCCTACGGCGGCGGCCCGGCCGTGAGCCTCGAGGACTCGTACGACCTGGGGACGTTCTAGCAAGGACCTGCCGATTCCCGACGGCATGCAAGACCCGGTGGGGCCGGCGGCGCGAAAGCGCCGCCGGCCCCACCGGCGTTTCTCAAGCGGAACGATCGCGGTGGACATGTAGAACATGAGCATGGCGACGATCGAGATTCGCGATGTCCCGGAGGACGTGTACGACCTGCTTGTCGCAGGTGCTGCCGCCCGCGGGCAGACGTTGCAGGAATACCTGCTGTCCCTGCTCGAAGAAGCGGCCGACGGCGGCTACGGGGGAGTCGCCGTCACAGGTTGAGGTGGACGCGGAGCGCGTCGTCTATCTGGGCCATGTACTCCGCGCTGACCGAACCGATGCGATTGTAGAACCGTTCGAGATCGACCGACTTGACTTGCTCGGCCTGCGCTTTCGAGTCGTGATCGAGACCAGTCGACGCTGCGGGCACGACTACCTGGAACGGGTAGATCCGCTTGACGTTGGTGGTCATCGGTACGACTGCCAGGACACCGCGGCCGATCCGCTCCGCGCGACTGTTGGCGCCGTCGTTGGTGACGAGCACTGCGGGGCGAGCCTTGTCGACTTCAGATCCGCGGGCGGGCTCGAAGTCGACCAGGTAGATGTCACCTCTCCTCATCGGTCATCCCGTCACCCGTGACGGAGTCCCACAGCTCCGAGTCCTCGCTGGCATACCACTCGTCCCAGGCGGCCTCGTACTGGTTGCCGAGCTCCGCTTCACGCAGCAGTGCGATGCTGTGCTGCATCGCGGCGGAGCGGGAGGCGATCCCGTGGTCGCGCGCGAAGTTGTCGAGGAACCGGATGTCCTCGTCGGGAATGCTCAGGCTTACCTTCATACTTGTCATCATACCCGTAGTTCCTACCTTGAGGTACAACTCAAGAGGAGGACATCCGTGGGCGTGTCGAGGGTGAGTCACGTCATGTGGGCCTTCGCGGCCTAGGATGTCCGGGTGATGCAGGTGCAGCAGGGGGTCAGGCATCCGGACGATCCGGAGCCCGTCGAGTCCACGAAAGTGGTGGCGGCCAGGATGCTGGCGGGGGTCGGGGCGGCGCTGTCCGTCTTCGTCGGCGGGGCGGTCCCGGCGGTGATCGCGCTCATGCTCGCCCGCCAGGCCGAGGCCGACATCCGGGCCTCGGAGGGGTTCCTGCTCGGCGCCTCGCGGCTGCCCGGGATCAGGCGCACCGCCTGGACCGCGATCGGGGTCGCCGGCGCCGTCGTGGTTGCGGCGCTGCTGCTGTGGGTACTCGCGATGGCGCGGGCGTCGGGCCAGGCGCCCTACGGCGGCGACGTCGCCTGACATCCCGGGGAAGCCCTGGTGAACAAGCACTCCTACCGGCCTCCCCGCGCGGGGCGCGCGCGTCCCGCGAGATAAGATGGCTGCGGTGTGCTTACCGCACCGACTCGAACGGGACACCGCCCCTCGTCCCGGCCTCCGTGACACTGAACACGGATGCCGCTCAGGGCGAAATCGGCTTTGACCTTGTTCGTTAGGCTAGGTAGGCTTCTCCCTTGCGCCTGGACACCGCTTTGAGCGGCATGGTGGCCCTGTCAACTCCGGCAGCTCGGTCCCCGTGAGAGCCAGGCCAGGTTGCGTGCCTGCAAGGCAGCGGGATCTCGGTCCCGCAGGCCGGCGCCATCGGCACGCATCCCTCGCACTGGGGGCTTCGTGAACACGGTCTGATGGCCGGTCTCCGAGGAGATCGCTTCACGAACGCGTCTGAACTCGCAATGCGGCCGACTTCGGTCTGCCGGGCGGCGGGTATGGGTCCGGAGAGACGCGACACGCCCGAACGCGGGGGACGGGAACCCACGGCACCTGAGCTGGGCCTTCACGGCCCTGTTCGCAGCGTGGGGGACAGATGGCGTCAACACAGGAATACGCAACCGTCGACTGTTGAGAGGGGTCTGCCTAGTGCCGACTATCCAGCAGCTGGTCCGCAAAGGCCGCCAGGCCAAGACCAGCAAGAACAAGACGCCCGCGCTGAAGGGCTCGCCGCAGGCCCGCGGCGTGTGCACGCGCGTGTACACCACCACGCCCAAGAAGCCGAACTCGGCCATGCGCAAGGTCGCCCGCGTCCGTCTCATGAACGGCACCGAGGTCACCGCGTACATCCCCGGCGTGGGGCACAACCTCCAGGAGCACTCCATCGTGCTGGTCCGCGGCGGTCGTGTCCGCGACCTCCCCGGTGTGCGCTACAAGATCATCCGCGGCGCGCTCGACACCCAGGGCGTCCGCGACCGCAAGCAGGCCCGCAGCCGCTACGGCGCGAAGAAGGAGAAGTAGGCATGCCGCGTAAAGGTCCCGCGCCGCGCCGGCCGCTTACCGCCGACCCGGTCTACAACTCGGTGCTCGTCACCCAGCTGATCAACAAGGTCCTGAAGGACGGCAAGCGCCGCCTCGCCGAGCGGATCGTCTACGAGGCCCTCGAGAACTGCCGTAAGAAGGCGGACTCGGACCCCGTGGTGATCCTCAAGCGCGCCCTCGACAACGTCAAGCCGACGCTCGAGGTCCGCTCCCGCCGCGTCGGTGGTGCCACCTACCAGGTCCCGGTCGACGTGCGCCCGCAGCGCGCCACCACCCTCGGTCTCCGCTGGCTCGTGGGGTACTCCCGCGACCGCCGCGAGAAGAGCATGGTCGAGCGCCTGACGAACGAGATCCTCGACGCTTCCAACGGCCTCGGCGCCGCGGTGAAGAAGCGCGAGGACACGCACAAGATGGCCGATTCCAACAAGGCATTCGCGCACTACCGCTGGTAGTCGCAGAGAGACTGAGAGATCGTGGCTAACAAAGCTAACGCGGCGCTCGCCAAGCTCCGCAACATCGGCATCATGGCCCACATCGACGCCGGTAAGACCACCACCACTGAGCGCATCCTGTACTACACGGGCGTGTCGCACAAGATCGGTGAGGTCCACGACGGCGCCGCGACGATGGACTGGATGGAGCAGGAGCAGGAGCGTGGTATCACCATCACCTCCGCCGCTACCAAGTGCGAGTGGGACGACCACGTCATCCAGATCATCGACACGCCCGGCCACGTCGACTTCACCGTCGAGGTGGAGCGCTCGCTCCGCGTGCTCGACTCCGCCATCGCCGTCTACGACGGCGTCGCGGGCGTGGAGCCGCAGACCGAGAACGTGTGGCGCCAGGCGAACAAGTACAACGTCCCGCGGATGTGCTTCGTCAACAAGCTCGACCGCACCGGTGCGAACTTCTTCCGCTGCGTCGAGATGATGCAGGACCGCCTCAACTCCAACACCGCGGTGATCCAGCTCCCGATCGGGAACGAGGCCGACTTCATCGGCGTCGTCGACCTGGTCGAGATGCACGCCAAGGTGTGGCGCGGCGAGACCGGTCTCGGCGAGGAGTACACCGTCGAGGAGATCCCCGCGGACCTGGCCGACCAGGCCGCGGAGTACCGCGAGAAGCTCATGGAGACCCTCTCGGACGTCGACGACGAGTTCGCCGAGCGGTTCCTCGAGGGCGAGGAGATCTCGGCCGTCGACGTGAAGGCCGCGATCCGCAAGGCCACGATCGCCAACCAGATCAACCCGGTGCTCTGCGGCACCGCGTTCAAGAACAAGGGCGTCCAGCCCCTGCTCGACGCGGTCGTCGACTACCTGCCGAGCCCGCTCGACATCCCGGCGATCCAGGGGACCCTCACCGACAACGAGACCCCCGCCGAGCGTCACGCGGACGTCGAGGAGCCCTTCGCCGGCCTGGCCTTCAAGATCCAGACCGACAAGCACCTCGGCCGCCTGACCTACGTCCGGATCTACTCCGGCTCGGTCACCACCGGCACCCAGGTCATCAACTCGACCAAGGGCCGCAAGGAGCGCGTCGGCAAGATCTACCAGATGCACGCGAACAAGCGCGAAGAGCGCTCGGACGCGCAGGCCGGCGACATCATCGCGGTGCAGGGCCTCAAGGCCACCACCACCGGTGACACGCTGTCGGACTCGAACGACCAGGTCATCCTGGAGTCGATGGTCTTCCCCGAGCCGGTGATCGACGTGGCCATCGAGCCCAAGTCGAAGGCCGACCAGGACAAGCTGGCCACCGCCATCCAGCGCCTCGCCGAAGAGGACCCGACCTTCCGGGTCAAGACCGACGAGGACTCCGGTCAGACGATCATCTCCGGCATGGGCGAGCTGCACCTCGACATCCTGGTCGACCGCATGAAGCGGGAGTTCAACGTCGAGGCCAACATCGGCAAGCCGCAGGTGGCCTACCGCGAGACCATCACGCAGCGCATCGAGAAGGTCGAGTACCTGCACAAGAAGCAGACCGGCGGTTCCGGTCAGTTCGCGCGGGTGCTCATCAACCTCGAGCCGCTCGAGATGAAGTCGAACGAGGACCAGGTCTTCGCCTTCGACGACAAGATCACCGGCGGGCGCATCCCGCGCGAGTACATCCCGTCGGTCAAGGCCGGCGCGGAGTCCGCGATGCCGGACGGCGTCCTGGCGGGCTTCCCGCTCGTGGGCGTGAAGATGGAACTGATCGACGGTCAGTACCACGAGGTCGACTCCTCGGAGATGGCCTTCAAGATCGCGGGTCGGATGGCGCTGAAGGAGGCCGCGAAGCGGGCTCGTCCGGTGCTGCTCGAGCCGATGATGGCCGTCGAGGTCATCTGCCCTGAGGACAACATGGGCGATGTCATCGGCGACATCAACTCCCGTCGCGGCATGGTCCAGGAGATGGGCGAGCGGGGCAACGACCGCACGGTCAAGGCCATCGTGCCGCTGTCGGAGATGTTCGGATACGTCGGCGACCTGCGGTCGAAGACGGCCGGGCGCGCGAACTACTCGATGCAGTTCGACACCTACGCCGAAGTCCCGACGAACGTCGCCAAGGAGATCATCGCCAAGGCGACAGGCGAGTAAGCGGCTCCCCGCCCGAGCCTGGGCGGGACCGCTGACCACCTGTTGCCAGCAGAGGTGCTGAGTTCCAACGCGACGCAATAGGTCAGATAAGTCAAACCAGATTTACCCAGTCCACAGGAGGACGAAGTGGCTAAGGAAAAGTTCGAGCGGACCAAGCCGCACGTGAACATCGGCACGCTCGGTCACGTCGACCACGGCAAGACCACGCTCACGGCCGCGATCACCAAGGTCCTGCACGACAAGTTCCCGGACCTCAACCCGTACACGCCGTTCGACGAGATCGACAACGCTCCCGAGGAGCGCCAGCGCGGTATCACGATCTCGATCTCGCACGTCGAGTACCAGACCGAGGCGCGTCACTACGCGCACGTCGACTGCCCCGGTCACGCCGACTACATCAAGAACATGATCACCGGCGCGGCCCAGATGGACGGCGCGATCCTGGTCGTGTCCGCGGCCGACGGCCCCATGCCGCAGACCCGCGAGCACGTCCTGCTCGCCCGCCAGGTCGGCGTTCCTTACGTCGTCGTGGCGCTCAACAAGGCCGACATGGTCGACGACGAGGAGATCCTCGAGCTCGTCGAGATGGAGGTCCGCGAGCTGCTGTCCGACCAGAACTTCCCGGGCGACGACGCGCCGGTGGTTCAGGTCTCGGCCCTGGGCGCCCTCGAGGGCGAGCAGAAGTGGGTCGACGCGGTGGCCGAGCTCATGCAGGCCGTCGACGACTCCATCCCGGAGCCGGAGCGCGCCACCGAGCTGCCGTTCCTCATGCCGATCGAGGACGTCTTCACCATCACCGGTCGCGGCACCGTCATCACCGGTCGTGTCGAGCGCGGCGTGCTCCTCCCCAACGAGGAGGTCGAGATCGTCGGCATCCGCGAGGGCGCGATCAAGACCAAGGTCACCGCCATCGAGATGTTCCGCAAGACCCTCGACGACGCGCGCGCCGGTGAGAACGTGGGCCTCCTGCTCCGCGGCACCAAGCGCGAAGAGGTCGAGCGCGGCATGGTCGCCGTCAAGCCTGGCACGACCACCCCGCACACCGACTTCGAGGCCGCGGTGTACATCCTGTCGAAGGACGAGGGCGGACGCCACACCCCGTTCTTCAACAACTACCGCCCGCAGTTCTACTTCCGCACCACCGACGTGACCGGCGTCGTGACCCTCCCCGAGGGCACCGAGATGGTCATGCCGGGTGACAACACCGACATGAAGGTGGAGCTCATCCAGCCCATCGCCATGGACGAGGGCCTGCTCTTCGCGATCCGCGAGGGTGGCCGCACGGTCGGTTCCGGCCGCGTCACCAAGGTCGTCAAGTAAGACCGCACGCCGGGGCGGCCCCCTCTGCAAATTTATGGCTTGCAAGCTACGCCAAGAGGTGCCGCCCCGGTTCATTCGCGTCCGGGAACCGCCGCTCGGCGGCGTCCCGGACGCGGTGAGAACCCGCATCCGCGTAACCTGTCCCACTGTTCCCCGACCCCAGCTTGCTGGGCATCCGGGAGACCAGGCATAATATTCAGGTTGCGTTCGCACCAGCGCGCTTTCGACGTGCGCGGTGCTCACGCCCGGCCCGCGGGCCCTAGTAGGCGCTGTTGCTGTGCTGAGAGGGACCGTTCACGACGGGCAGGCGGGCGAGCCAGAAAGACCAGCAGAGGGCACTCGCGTGCCCGAGCCAGTCTCAAACTCGCGACACGCCCGACCGCGTGGAGCGGTCTGAACAGCCAATTTACGTTAGGTTAGGACACATGGCGGGACAGAAGATCCGCATCAGGCTGAAGGCCTACGACCACGAGGTCGTGGACTCCTCGGCCCGCAAGATCGTGGAGACGGTCACCCGTACCGGTGCTGCCATCTCCGGGCCGGTGCCGCTGCCGACCGAGATCAACCGTTTCTGCGTCATCCGGTCGCCGCACAAGTACAAGGACTCGCGCGAGCACTTCGAGATGCGCACGCACAAGCGCCTCATCGACATTCTCGACCCGACCCCGAAGACGGTCGACTCGTTGATGCGCCTTGACCTCCCGGCCGGCGTCGACATCGAGATCAAGCTGTAGGGGACCAATGGACAGGCAGATCAAGGGAATCCTGGGCACCAAGCTCGGCATGACCCAGGTTTGGGACGAGAACGGCCGCGCCGTTCCCGTCACTGTGGTGCAGGCCGGCCCGAACGTGGTCACCCAGGTCCGCAAGCCCGACGTCGACGGCTACTCGGCCGTCCAGCTGGGCTTCGGCGACATCAAACTCAAGAACGTCACCAAGCCGCTCCAGGGCCACTTCGAGAAGGCCGGCGTCGCTCCGCGTCGCCACCTCGTCGAACTGCGCACCTCGGACGCCGGCGACTACGAGCTGGGCCAGACCATCGAGGCCACGGCCTTCGAGGCCGGCCAGATCGTGGACGTCACCGGCACCACCAAGGGCAAGGGCTTCGCGGGTGTCATGAAGCGCCACGGCTTCGGCGGTCTCCCCGCCAGCCACGGCGCGCACAAGGTGCACCGCGCCCCCGGTTCCATCGGCGGCTGCGCGACCCCCGGTCGCGTCTTCAAGGGCATGCGCATGGCCGGCCGCCACGGCGGCTCGCGCCACACCACGCAGAACCTGCGCGTCCAGGCGGTCGACGCCGAGCGCGGGCTCCTGCTCATCGTGGGCGCCATCCCCGGACCCAAGAACGGCCTGGTGCTCGTCCGCTCCGCAGTGAAGCAGGTGGCATAACCATGAGCCTCGAAATCACCGTCAAGAACGCCTCTGGTGAGGCGACCGGGAAGACCATCGCGCTCCCGGCGTCGATCTTCGACGTCGAGCCGAACATCCCGCTCATGCACCAGGTCGTCACGGCGCAGCTGGCCGCCGCCCGCTCGGGCACGGCCAAGACCAAGACCCGCGGCGAAGTCCGCGGCGGCGGCAAGAAGCCGTACCGCCAGAAGGGCACCGGCCGCGCCCGCCAGGGTTCGATCCGCGCGCCGCAGTTCAACGGCGGCGGCGTCGTCCACGGCCCGCAGCCGCGGTCGTACGCCGAGCGCACGCCCAAGAAGATGAAGGCGGCCGCGCTTGCGGGCGCCCTCACCGACCGGGTGCGCGGCGAGAACGTGCACGTCATCGACTCGTTCATCGCGGACGAGGCCCCGAAGACCAAGGCCGCCAAGGCCGCCCTCGAGGCGATCACCGGCGCGAAGAAGGTCCTCGTGGTCCTGTCCCGCGACGAGGAGACCGCGGCCCAGAGCCTGCGCAACCTCCCCGAGGTGCACCTCCTCGACTGGGGTCAGGTCAACACCTACGACGTGCTCAACAACGAGGACATCGTGTTCAGCGAGTCCGCCATCGAGGCGTTCATCGCCGACCGGACCGACGAGGAGGTCGCGGCGTGAGCAGCGAAGTGACCGTCGCCGACCCGCGCGACATCATCATCAAGCCGGTCATCTCGGAGAAGACCTACACCCTCCTCGGCGAGGGCAAGTACACCTTCGAGGTCGACCCGCGCGCCAACAAGAGCCACATCAAGATCGCCATCAAGCAGATCTTCGAGGTGGACGTCAAGAGCGTCAACACCCTGAACCGCTCGGGCAAGCGCAAGCGCACCCGCACCGGTTGGGGCCAGCGCAAGAGCGTCAAGCACGCGATCGTCACCGTCGAGGGCGACCCCGGTCGTCTCGGTGAGATCTTCGGCGGACAGATCGCCTAAGAGACGCAGGGAGTTAACCGATATGGCTATTCGCAAGTACAAGCCGACGACGCCCGGGCGTCGTGGCTCCAGCGTCTCCGATTTCGCCGAGATCACCCGTTCGACCCCCGAGAAGTCGCTGCTCCGCCCGATCTCCAAGACCGGCGGCCGCAACAACTCGGGCAAGATCTCGACGCGTCACCGCGGCGGCGGCCACAAGCGCCGGTACCGCGTGATCGACTTCCGTCGCCACGACAAGGACGGCGTGCCGGCGAAGGTCGCGCACATCGAGTACGACCCGAACCGCACCGCGAACATCGCGCTGCTGCACTACGCGGACGGCGAGAAGCGCTACATCCTGGCCCCCAAGGGGATCAAGCAGGGTGACACCATCGAGAACGGCCCCGAGGCGGACATCAAGCCCGGGAACTCGCTGGAGCTGCGCCACATCCCGGTCGGTACGACGGTCCACGCGGTGGAGCTCAAGCCCGGCGGCGGCGCCGCCCTGGGCCGCTCGGCCGGCACCTCGATCCAGCTCCTCGCCCGTGAAGGCAAGTACGCGCACCTGCGCATGCCGTCCGGCGAGATCCGCCTGGTCCAGGTCACCTGCCGCGCCTCCATCGGCGAGGTCGGCAACGCCGAGCAGGGCAACATCAACTGGGGCAAGGCCGGCCGCATGCGCTGGAAGGGCTGGCGCCCGACCGTCCGCGGTGTCGTCATGAACCCGGTCGACCACCCGCACGGTGGTGGCGAGGGCCGCACGTCCGGTGGTCGCCACCCGGTGAACCCGCAGGGCAAGCCCGAGGGCCGCACCCGGAAGAAGAAGCACCCGACCGACCGGCTCATCGTGCGCCGTCGCCACGCCAACCGGAAGCGGGGTAAGTAAGCCATGGCTCGCAGCCTCAAGAAGGGCCCGTTCGTCGACGACCACCTGCAGAAGAAGGTGGACGTCGCCGTCGAGACCAAGAGCAAGAACGTCATCAAGACCTGGTCGCGCCGCTCGACGATCACTCCCGACTTCATCGGGCTGACCTTCGGCGTCCACGACGGTCGCAAGCACGTTCCGGTCTACGTCACGGAGAACATGGTCGGGCACAAGCTCGGCGAGTTCGCCCCGACCCGCACGTTCCGCGGGCACGAGAAGGACGACCGGAAGAGCCGTCGCCGCTAGGCCACGGGTTTGAGAAACGAACGAAGGATTAGAACGATGGCAACAGTGGAGCAGGAGGCTCCGAAGGCGCGCGCGGTGGCGCGGTACGTCCGCGTAGCACCTCGCAAGGCGCGCCGCGTCGTCGACCTCGTGCGTGGCCTGCCTGTGGACGAGGCCCTGACGACCCTCGAGTTCGCGCCGTTCAGCGCGGCCGAGGTCGTCTACAAGGTCATCGCGTCGGCTCAGGCGAACGCCGAGAACAACCTCGGTCTCGACCCGGAATCGCTTCTGGTGTCGGAGATCAAGGTCGACGAGGGCCCGACCATGCGCCGGTACCGTCCGCGCGCCCACGGTCGCGCGTACCGGATCAACAAGCGCACCAGCCACATCACCGTGGTGGTCGAGTCCGTCCAGGCCAAGGGTGGCGCCGCTCCGTCGGTCCGCCGTCCGAAGGCCGCGCCGAAGCCGGTCGAGGCCGACGCGAAGTCCACCGAGAACGCTGAGAAGGAGGAGACCGCCTAATGGGTCAGAAAATCCACCCGCACGGGTACCGCCTCGGTATCAGCGCCGACTGGACGTCGCGTTGGTACGCCGACAAGGAGTACGCCGAGTACGTCGGCGAGGACGTCAAGATCCGCAAGCTCATGACCAAGGGTCTCGAGCGCGCCGGCATCAGCAAGGTCGACATCGAGCGCACCCGCGAGCGGGTCCGCGTCGACATCCACACCGCCCGCCCGGGCATCGTCATCGGCCGCAAGGGCGCCGAGGCCGATCGTCTGCGCGGCAACCTGGAGAAGCTGACCGGCAAGCAGGTCCAGCTGAACATCATCGAGGTCAAGAACCCCGACGTCGATGCCCAGCTCGTCGCCCAGGGCGTCGCGGAGCAGCTGTCCAGCCGTGTCAACTTCCGTCGCGCGATGCGCAAGGCCATCCAGTCGGCCATGCGCAACCCGACCGTGAAGGGCATCAAGGTGCAGTGCTCGGGCCGTCTCGGCGGCGCCGAGATGAGCCGTTCGGAGCAGTACCGCGAGGGCCAGGTCCCGCTGCACACGCTGCGCGCGAACATCGACTACGGCCTGTTCGAGGCCGCCACCACCTTCGGCCGCATCGGCGTGAAGGTGTGGATCTACAAGGGTGAGGCCACGCTCAAGGAGCAGGCCGAGCAGGTCCAGCGCCGTCGCGACTCCGGTCCCGACCGCGGTGGCCGCGGTGGCCGCGGCGGTGCCGGTGGCGCCGCTCGCGGGGGACGCGGCCGTGGTGGCCGCGGCGCCGCCGCGCAGCCTGCCGAGGCCGCCGCCGCGCCCGCCACTGAGAAGCAGGAGGGCTAAGCGACATGCTCATGCCACGGAAACCGCCGCGCGGTTACCGGAAGCCTCACGCTCCGAAGCGCAAGGGCAAGGCCACTCGCGGCACGAAGGTCTCCTTCGGCGAGTACGGCATCCAGGCGCTGGAGCACAGCTACGTGACCAACCGCCAGATCGAGTCCGCTCGTATCGCCATGACCCGCCACATCAAGCGTGGCGGCAAGGTCTGGATCACGATCTTCCCGGACCGCGCCATCACGAAGAAGCCGGCCGAGACCCGTCAGGGTTCCGGTAAGGGCTCGCCCGAGTACTGGGTGGCGAACGTCAAGCCCGGCCGCGTCATGTTCGAGCTGTCGTACCCGACCGAGGAGATCGCCCACGAGGCGCTCCAGCGGGCGATCCACAAGCTCCCCATGAAGTGCCGCATCGTCTCTCGCGAAGGGGCAGGTGAGTAGTGATGGCTACTGGTATCGACACCGGTGAGCTGCGCGAGCTCAGCGCCAAGGAACTCCAGGCGAAGCTCGTGGAGAAGAAGGAAGAGCTGTTCAACCTGCGCGTCCGGAACGCCACCGGCCAGCTGGAGAACAACCACGAGCTCGGTCTGGTCCGCAAGGAGATCGCGCGGATCTACACCGTCATGAACGAGCGCCGGCTGGGCCTCAGCGCCGCGCCGGAGGAGGTTGAGAAGTGAGCGAGGAGACTCAGACTCGCGGTCGGCGCAAGGTCCTTGAGGGCCTGGTCGTCGGCGACAAGATGGACAAGACCGCCGTGGTCGAGGTGGAGGACCGCAAGAAGCACGCCCTCTACGGCAAGGTCATCAAGTCCAACAAGAAGTACAAGGCTCACGACGAGAACAACGAGGCCGGCATCGGCGACCGCGTCTCCATCATGGAGACCCGTCCCCTGTCGAAGACCAAGCGGTTCCGCATCGTCGAGATCCTCGAGAAGGCGAAGTAGGGGGACCGGGACGTGATTCAGCAAGAGTCGCGGCTCAAGGTCGCCGACAACACCGGTGCGCGGGAGATCCTGTGCATCCGGGTGCTCGGCGGCTCCGGCCGACGCTACGCCGGTATCGGCGACACGATCGTGGCCTCCGTGAAGGACGCCACCCCGGGTGCCGGGGTGAAGAAGGGCGACGTCGTCAAGGCCGTCATCGTTCGCACGGTCAAGGAGACGCGCCGTCCCGACGGCACGTACATCAAGTTCGACGAGAACGCCGCCGTCCTCGTCAAGGACGGCGAACCGCGAGGGACCCGTATCTTCGGGCCGGTCGCCCGCGAACTGCGCGACAAGCAGTTCATGAAGATCATCTCCCTCGCACCGGAGGTGCTGTAAGAGATGAAGATCAAGAAGGGCGACCGAGTCCGCGTCATCGCGGGCAAGGACAAGGGAGCCGAAGGCCTGGTGCTGGAGTCGTACCCCGACCGCGAGCGCGTGCTCGTCGAGGGCGTCAACCGCATCACCAAGCACACCAAGGCCGGCCAGACGGCCCGCGGATCGAAGACCGGTGGCATCGTCACCCAGGAGTCGGCGATCCACGTGTCGAACGTGCAGGTGCTCGACGCCGACAACCAGCCGACCCGCGTCGGCTACCGGTTCGGCGACGACGGCCGCAAGGTCCGCGTTTCGAAGCGGACGGGTAAGGACCTGTGATGACTGACGTTGCAGAGAAGATCCAGCCGCGCCTGAAGGAGACCTACCGGTCCGACATCAGGCCCGCGCTCCAGGAGCAGTTCAAGTACGCGAACCTCCACCAGATCCCCGGTCTGACCAAGATCGTGGTGAACATGGGTGTCGGCGAGGCCGCGCGCGACTCGAAGCTCATCAACGGTGCCCTGGCCGACCTGGCCACGATCACCGGCCAGAAGCCGCTCGTGCGTCTGGCCAAGAAGTCGATCGCGCAGTTCAAGCTGCGCGAGGGCCAGGCGATCGGCGCGAAGGTCACCCTCCGCGGCGACCGCATGTGGGAGTTCCTCGACCGCCTGCTCGCGATCGCGCTGCCGCGCATCCGCGACTTCCGCGGGCTTTCGGACCAGCAGTTCGACGGCAACGGGAACTACACCTTCGGTCTCACCGAGCAGTCCGTGTTCCCCGAGATCGACCAGGACAAGATCGACCGGGTTCGCGGTATGGACATCACGCTGGTGACCACGGCGAAGACCGACGACGAAGGCCGGGCGTTCCTGAAGCTGCTCGGCTTCCCGTTCAAGGAGAACGACTAATGGCGAAGAAAGCCCTCATCGCGAAGGCCAAGCGGAAGCCGAAGTTCGCCGTGCGCGCCTACAGCCGCTGCCAGAAGTGCGGCCGGCCGAAGGCCGTCTACCGCAAGTTCGGCCTGTGCCGCGTCTGCGTGCGCGACATGGCCCACGCGGGTGAACTCCCGGGCGTCCACAAGGCTTCCTGGTAACTCCAGGCCCATAGCTCCGATCGCCACAGGCCCCGCCGCGTTCCATAAGGCGGGGAACCGGGGTGAGAAAGGTATACAACGCTAATGACAATGACCGACCCGATCGCAGACATGCTGACCCGTCTGCGGAACGCCAACCAGGCGTACCACGACCAGCTCGCGATGCCGCACTCCAAGATGAAGGCCTCCATCGCGGAGGTCCTCAAGCAGGAGGGCTACATCGCCGACTGGCGCGCCGAGGAGCCCGAAGAGGGCAAGGTCGGCAAGACCCTGGTCATCGACCTCAAGTTCGGCGAGCGCCGCGAGCGGTCCCTTGCGGGCCTCCGCCGCGTCTCCAAGCCGGGCCTGCGGGTCTACGCCAAGTCCACTGAGCTGCCGCGCGTCCTCGGCGGCCTGGGTGTGGCCATCGTGTCCACCTCCCAGGGCCTGCTGACCGACCGCCAGGCTCGCAAGCGCGGCGTGGGCGGCGAAGTCATCGCCTACGTCTGGTAGCAGGAGGGTATTAAGCATGTCCCGCATTGGGAAGCAGCCGATTCTGGTGCCCTCCGGCGTCGACCTCAAGGTCGATGGCGCGACGGTGACCGTGAAGGGCCCCAAGGGCCAGCTCAGCTGTGAGCTGCCCGAGCCGATCGGCATCGAGAAGAGCGAGGACGGGTCGTTCGAGCTGACCCGCCCCAACGACGAGCGCAAGTCGCGGGCCCTGCACGGCCTGTCGCGGAGCCTCGTCAACAACATGGTCGTCGGCGTCTCGGAGGGCTACAAGAAGTCCCTCGAGATCAACGGCACCGGTTACCGGGCGCAGGCCAAGGGCAAGGGCGTGGAGATGAGCCTCGGCTTCTCCCACACCATCCAGGTCGACGCTCCGGAAGGCATCTCGTTCACCGTCGAGAAGCCGACCCTGCTGCACGTCGAGGGCATCGACAAGCAGCTGGTCGGCCAGGTCGCCGCGAACATCCGCCGACTGCGTCCGCCGGAGCCCTACAAGGGCAAGGGCGTCAAGTACGTCGACGAGCGCATCCGCCGCAAGGCCGGAAAGGCAGGCAAGTAATGGCGAGCAAACTCGAGAACCGCCGCCCGTCCGGGACCGTGTCGGAGCGCCGCCGGATCGGCAAGAACCGCCGGCACTTCCGCGGTCGCAAGAAGATCAACGGCACGGCCGGTCAGCCGCGCCTCGCGGTCTTCCGCTCCTCGAAGCACATCGTGGCTCAGATCATCGACGACGTGCAGGGCCACACGCTGGCCGCCGCGTCGACGGTGGAGCCCGGTCTGCGCGCCTTCGAGGGCGACAAGACCGCCAAGGCCAAGGAAGTCGGCAAGCTGGTCGCCGAGCGGGCGAAGGCCCTCGGCGTCGAGGCCGTGGTCTTCGACCGCGGCGGCGTCAAGTACCACGGCCGCGTCGCGGCCCTGGCCGACGCCGCCCGCGAGGCCGGTCTGAAGTTCTAGTCCGCTAGGACGGCTTGAAGCCGGGCCGGAGCATCTGCTCCGGCCCGGCTTTCGTCTTCTTGAGGGTGATTTGGACTGATTCCGGAGGGGGCGGGTGCGGCGCCTCCGGGGCCCTGGGCGAGTATGGGCGGGTGCGTTCGGCGAAGCTCTCCCGCAAGGCGGTACTGCTCTCCAGTGTCACGGCGGCCGTCGCGGTCGTCGGGGGCGGCGTGGTGATCGCCGAGGCCACGGCGGACCGCGAGGACGAACCGGAGGAGGACCGGCCGGTGGCGGAGCCCTCGACCGACCCCGTGGAGGACCTGCTCGCGTCCATGTCCCTGGAGGACAAGGTCGGCCAGCTGTTCATGGTCTACGTCCACGGCGAGACCGCCGACACCGGCGACCCCGACGCGGTCGCCTCGAACCGGGAGCGCCTCGGCGCCGACGACGGGGCCGCGTTCGTGGCCGCCTACCGGCCCGGCGGCGTCATCTACTTCGACTGGGCCAACGGCCTCACCAGCCCCGAGCAGGTCGCGGCGCTCTCGAACGGCCTCCAGGCCGCCTCGGCGGTGCCGCTGCTCATCGCGACCGACCAGGAGTACGGCTCGGTGGTGCGCATCGGCGAGCCGGCCACGCAGTTCCCCGGCGCGATGCCGCTGGGGGCGACCCGCGACCTCGACGCGGCCGAGCGGGCCGCGGCGATCGCCGGCGCGGAATTGCGCGCGATGGGCCTGAACCACAATTTCGCGCCCGACGCCGATGTCAATGTGGACCCCGCGAACCCGGTCATCGGAGTCCGGTCCTTCGGCTCCGACCCGGAGCTGGTGGCCGACTTCGCCGCCGCGCAGGTCCGCGGGTACCGGGCCGGGGGCGTGGCGGTGTCCGCCAAGCACTTCCCGGGCCACGGCGACACCGGGACCGACAGCCACGTGGGCCTGCCGGTCATCACGCACACCGCCGAGGAGTGGGAGCGGATCGACGCCCCGCCGTTCACGGCCGCGATCGCGGCCGGCGCGGACATGGTCATGTCGGCCCACCTGCAGTTCCCCGCCCTGGACGACTCGCTCGCGCCCGCGACGCTGTCGCACCCGATCCTCACCGGACTGCTGCGGGAGCGGCTCGGGTTCACCGGCGTGGTGGTCACCGACGCGCTCGACATGCAGGGGGTGCGCACCGAGTACGGAGACGACCGCGTGCCGGTGCTCGCGCTCCTCGCCGGGGCCGACCTGCTGCTGATGCCGCCGGACCTCCCGCTCGCCCACGAGGCCGTCCTGAACGCCGTCGCCTCGGGCGAGCTGACCGAGGATCGCATCGACGAATCGGTGCGCCGCATACTCGGACTGAAGCATTCGCGCGGCATTGTGGACGATCCGGAGACCGACGAGGGCGCCGCCGGCGCGGTCGGCTCCGACGAGCACCTGGCGGCCGCCGAGGACATCGCCGACCGGTCCGTCACGCTCCTCGCCAACGACGGCACGCTCCCGCGCGCCGGCGGCTCGGTGCTCGTGACCGGCTGGGGCGAGAACACGACCCAGCGGCTCGCCGCCGCCTTGGGCGCCAACGGGTTCGACGCCGAAGCACTGGTGACCGGGGACGAGCCCGGCGCCGACGCGATCGCGGCCGCGACGGCCGCCGCCGCGGGCCGCGACCTCGTCGTGGTCGCCACCAGGGACGTGCGCGCGGGCTCCCCGCAGGCCGACCTCGTCGCCGCACTGCTCGCGGGCCCGGCCCCGGTGGTCGCCGCCGCGGTCGGGACGCCCTACGACGCCGCGCACCTCGGCGAGGTCAACGCGAGCCTCGCCGCGTACTCGTACACCGCGCCCTCGCTCGCGGCCCTGGCGAAGGTCATCGCCGGCGCCGTCGCGCCGTCCGGCGCGCTCCCCGTCGACGTCCCCGGCGCGTCGGGCGAGGTCCTGTACCCGTTCGGCCACGGCCTCGGCTACCCGTAGCACGTTCACCCCTCCGAAACGGAAAGTTATTTTCACAGGCTTGACTGTTTGTGGAGATTGTCTCCATACTGGGGCCAGGTGCCAAACCAGGCATCACCCCCAAATGGCTGATCTCCTGACAAGCAGGGAGCAACCTGTGAACCTCTTCGCAACCCTCCGCACCGTCCGAAGGCACCACGGCCTCCGCGCGGCGGTCGTGGTCCTCCTCTCCGCGGTCCTCACCGCCGGCGGCCTCGCCATCGCGAGCCCCGCGCAGGCCCAGGGCCTCGCCGGCATCGACGTCTCGCACTACCAGGGCGCCATCAACTGGAACTCCGTCAAGAGCAGCGGCATCCAGTTCGCCTACATCAAGGCCACCGAGGGCACCACCTACAAGGACCCCCGGTTCAACACCAACTACCCCGCCGCCCACGCCGCGGGCGTCATCCGCGGCGCGTACCACTTCGCGCGGCCCAACTCCTCCAGCGGCACCGCCCAGGCGGACTACTTCGCCAGCAACGGCGGCGCGTGGTCGGCCGACAACCTCACCCTCCCGGGCGCCCTCGACCTGGAGGCCCCGCCCTCGGGCGCGGCCTGCTACGGGCTGAGCACCACCTCGATGCGCACCTGGATCACCGACTTCTACAACCGGTACAAGGCCAGGACCGGGCGCGACGTCGTCATCTACACGACCGCCTCCTGGTGGAACACCTGCACCGGGTCGTGGACCGGCATGGCCTCCAAGAGCCCGCTGTGGATCGCGCACTGGGGCGTCTCCTCCCCGTCGCTCCCCGCCGGGTGGAGCAGCACCACCTGGACGTTCTGGCAGTACACGTCCACCGGATCGGTCTCGGGCATCTCCGGGAACGTCGACCGGAACTACTTCAACGGTTCGACCTCGCGACTCCTCGCACTGGCGAACAACACCTAGCGCGCCGCGGGGGCCGGGCCGCCCGGCCCCCGCGACTCTGGAGGCACGCAATGGACGACCACCGCATCCGGCGCCGGGTCCTGTTCGGGACCGGCGCCATGATCGCAGCCGCGGCCGCCGCATTCGGCGCCGCGCCCGCCCAGGCGGACGAGTTCGAAAGCAGCGCAGTCGAACCCGACGTCGACTCGACCGCCGAGTGGGGCGCACGGCCCCCGGGCGGCACCAACCCGGTCATCAACCGCAGCCCGGCCAAGCTCATCGTGCACCACACGGTCTCGGCGAACACCTCGGACTTCTCGCGCGCCCGGGCCCACGCCCACGCCAAATGGGTGCAGGACCTGCACATGGACGGCAACGGCTGGCGCGACACCGGCTACAACTTCATCGTCAGCCGCGGCGGCTGGATCACCGAGGGCACCACCGGCAGCCTCGCGGCCCTGCTCGGCGGGCAGCGCTTCATCCAGGGCATCCACACCTCGGGGCAGAACACCACCGCGCTCGGCATCTCCAACGAGGGCTCCTACCACGACGGGGCCGTTCCCCCCGCCGCGCAATGGGAGTCGCTGGTCGCCGTGTGCGCGTACGCGTGCGAGCAGTACGGCATCCCCTCGAGCGAGATCTACGGGCACATGGACTTCAACTCGACCCTGTGCCCCGGGATCTTCCACGACCGGCTCCCGCAGCTGCGCGACGACGTCGAGGTGGCACGCTACAAGTAGGGCGCCCGAGCTGGTCGCGCGCGGCGACGGTGACCGCCGCGCGCGGCCGTCACGTCCGCTGCCGGTGCGAGACCGCGGCCGCCGTGGCGGCCAGGGCCTTCGCGGTGCGCTTGCGCTGCTTGGCCGCGACGCCCACGAACAGGCAGTCGACGACCATGAGCTGCGCGATGCGGCTGACCGTGGCGCCGGACCGGAACGTCGTCTCCCGCGCGGCGGTCGTCAGGACCAGGTCCGCGGCCTGGGCCAGCGGCGACCGGGCGTGATTGGTGATCGCGACGGTGACGGCCTCCCGGTCGCGGGCGGCCTCCAGGAACTCGACGGTCTCGGTGGTCGCCCCGGAGTGGGAGATCGCGACCGCGACGTCCTTGGGCCCGGCGAGGGCGCTGGCGACGAGCGCGGAGTGGACGTCGGGCCAGGAGAACGCGACGGACCCGATGCGGTGCAGCTTCTTCACCAGGTCCGCGGCGACGATGCCCGAGGCCTCGACGCCGAACACGTCGATGCGCCCGGCCGCGGCGAGCGCGGCGACCGCCGCCTCGCACGCGCCCGTGTCGAGGGCGTTCGCGGTGTCGGTGATGGCGCCCATGTCGGCGTAGGAGACCGTGGCGATGATGCGCGACATGTCGGCGCCGGTGGGGATGTCGCCGCCGGCGATCTCGCGGTCGGGCCCGTCGCCGGTGCCGATGACGGCCTGGGCGGCGCGCATGCGCAGCTCGCGGTGGCCGGCGAGGCCCAGGGAGCGGCAGAAGCGCACGACGGTGGCCTCGGAGGTGCCCGCGGCGCGGGCGAGTTCGGTGATGGTCCGCGTCGAGGCGGCCTCGGGCTCGCGGATGATCTCTTGGGCGACCTTGGTCTCGGCCTTCGAGAGGGAAGGCAGGACCGACTTGATGAGCACCAGGAGGTTGGGCGTGTCGGTGCGGCTTGCTGGCATGACGTCACGGTACACCCGCGGCCGGACCGCCACGGGTCGGCGCGATTCTTCAGGCCGGACTATATGGGTGAAATTTTACTTCATTGCGCTACGCTCGCAACTGTGAGTGAACCGACCGAGCGCCTCGAGGCGCGCACCCTGTTGGCAATGCTGGCGACCGAGCGGGCCGACCCGCGCTACGCGGGGATCGAGGGCCTGTCGACCCTCGACCTGGCGAGGACCATGAACGAGGCCGACGCGAGCGTGTCCGCCGCCGTCGCGGCGGTGCTCCCCGACGTGGCCGCCGCGATCGACGCCGTGGCCGACCGGCTCGCGAAGGGCGGGCGGCTGCGGTACGTGGGGGCCGGGACGGCCGGGCGGATGGCGGTCATGGACGCCGCCGAGTGCCCGCCGACGTTCTCGACCGACCCCGAGCTGATCAAGGCGCTCATCGCCGGGGGCAAGGCCGCCGAGGGCGGCGCGGTCGAGGGCACCGAGGACGACGAGGCCGCGGGGGAGGCCGCCATCGCGGCCGACGGGATCGGCCCCGCCGACGCCGTGGTGGGCCTGGCCGCGAGCGGGCGCACCCCGTTCGTCGTCGCGGCCGTGCGCGAGGCGCGGCGCCGCGGCGCGCTGACCGTGGGGCTGTCGTGCAACACCGGCACGGTCCTGTCGGACGCGGCCGAGCACCGCATCGAGGTCGAGGTCGGGCCCGAGGTGGTGGCCGGGTCGACGCGGCTGAAGTCGGGCACGGCGCAGAAGTTCGTGCTCAACATGATCTCCACCATCAGCATGGTCCGCCTCGGGAAGGTCTACCGGAACTACATGGTGGACATGAAGGTCGCGAACCAGAAGCTCGCCGCCCGCGCGGTGCGGATGATCCGCGAGATCACCGGCGCCGGCCCCGAGGAGGCCGAGGCCGCGCTGGCCGCCTCGGGCGACCGGGTGAAGACCGCCGTGGTGATGCTCGAACTCGGCGTCAGCGCGGCCGACGCGGAGGCGCGGCTGGTGCTGGCGGAGGGCCGGCTCTCGGGGGCGCTGGCCGCATGAGGGCGCGCTGAGGGGAACGGCGCCGCCCCCGCGCTGCCGTGCTTGATGGGGCCGGTCGCGCGGGGGCGGCGTTCGATGCGTGCCGAGGGGGATGCGTTGCGGGGCCGGTCGCGCCGGCGGGCTCGCGCGTGTCAGCGCCAGGCGAGCTGCCGGTGGAGGCGGACGCGTTCGGCGGGGTCGGTGACGAAGACGCTGGCGGCCATCCAGGCCGCGCCGATCGCGGGGTCGGTGGCCTTGCTGATGCCGGCCTTGGGGTAGACCAGCCGGAAGCGCTCCTGGAGGAGCGCGGCGATGGGGGTGGGGCGGGTCAGGAGGCTGCCGGCCATGACGATCGGCAGTTCGCGGTCGACGACGTAGGACACCGACTCGGCCAGGTGGCCGACGGCCCGCGCGACGATCGACTCGGCCACGGCGTCGCCGCCGTCGGCGGCCTCGCAGACCAGGGCCGCGAAGCGCGACAGGCGGACCGGGGGATCGGCCATGCACTTGGCGACGAGGGCGCCGGAGCGCCGCTTGTCGGGCGCGATGGCCGCGATGATGGCCTCCACGAGGCGGCCGCCGGGGCCGTTGCCGTCGATGTGCCGCAGGGCGGCCCGGACCGCCTCGCGGCCGAGCCAGAACCCGGAGCCGGCGTCGCCGAACAGCCAGCCGTAGCCGTCGGAGCGCAGCGCGGGGGTGCGGTCGCGGATCGCGAACGCCACCGCGCCGGTGCCGGAGACCACCACGGTCCCGTCGGAGGCCGAGGAGCCCGCGGCGAACGCGATGACCGCGTCCGAGACGACCTCCACCTTGCAACCGGTCGCGAAGCGCCGCTTGAGGTCCGTGGAGAGCTCGCGCACCTCCTCGGTCAGCGACAGCGCGCCCGCGGTGCCGACGCACACCGAGCCGACCTCGGCCGGGTCGATGCCGCCCAGCGCGCGCTGGAACGCCAGGGCCATGTTGGACAGCGCGATCTCCCGGTCGCCGCCCACCGGGTTGGCCGGACCGGACGCGCCGGTGCCGAGCACCGCTCCGCTCTCGTCGATGAGGACGGCGCGGCTGCTGGTTCCGCCGGCGTCAAGGCCGACGGCGAGTCTTGCATGCATGTTTGAGGGTCCTCGCTTCTCGCGCTACCAGCAGTATCCGCTCTAGGTGCAAACCAGTAAAAATAATTCTCATGAACTTGACACGAGTGTGGCATAGGTAATAGTTTTTCTTGATTCCACCTCCCGAAAGGGTCGCCCATGGACCGAACCCGGACAGATGCGCCCAGCGCCCCCGTCGAGACCGGCGTGCTCGAACGAATCCGCACGGGCGCGAGCGATCTCTCCGAAGCCATGTCCAAAGTGGCCGGCCAAGTCCTGGCCGACCCCGAAGCCGCGGCCCGGGCGACGATCATGGATCTCGCCGAGCTCTCGGGCACCTCCCCAGGAACCATCACACGATTCTGCCGTCACCTCGGATACGACGGGTACGCGGCCCTCCGGGTCGCCATCGCCACCGAGACCGGCAGGGCCTCGGCCAGGCACGAGACCGGCTGGGACGTCAACATCGGCCGCGAGATCGGCCCGGACGACCCGCTCGACCGAGTCCTCAAGCAGCTCATCACGATCGACGCCGCGATGCTCCGCGACACCGTCGACACCCTCGACCTCGCCGCCGTCGAGCGCGTCGCCGCCCGCGTCTCCGCGGCCCGCCGCGTCGACGTCTACGGCGTCGGCTCCAGCGCCACCGTCGCCCGCGAACTCCAGATGGGCTTCTACCGCACCGGCGTCGCCGCCTGGGTCTGGACCGAGGTCCACGACGCCCTCGCCAGTGCCGCGCTGCTCGGCGAGAACGATGTGGCCCTGGCGATCTCGCACTCCGGCACCACCGCCGAGACCATCGAGATGCTCAGCGAGGCCGGCACCCGCGGCGCCCTCACCGTCGCCGTCACCGCCTGCCCCGAGGCCGCGCTCGCCGAGGTCGCGGACGTCTGCCTCGCCTCGGCCGCGCGCCGCACCACCCACCGCGCCGACCTGCTCGCGTCGCGCCACTCGGCGCTGCTGGTCGCCGACCTCATCCACATCGCCGTCGCGCAGCGCCGGTTCCCCGAGGCCTCCGAGGCCCTCGAGTCCCGCGCGCGGGCGGTGGTCGGCCACCGCCCGACGCCGCGGCCCCGGAACGGCGCCGGCTGACCGCCCGACCGATCGTTCTCAACCTCTACCCCCGACTCAGGAGCGAAAACCCATGAGGAAATCGAACCAACCCGCCTTCAACCGCCGCAACCTCTTCGGGGCCACCGCCGCCGGACTCGCGGCCTCGTCCCTGGCGGCGTGCGCCACCAGCGGCAGCGACGACGACGCCGAGGAGGTGACCGTCGGCGACGACGCCGAGAACCCGTTCGACGTCGACGGCGCCGCGCCCCTGGACGTCGTCATCTTCGACGGCGGCTTCGGCAACGAGTACGCGGTCGCCCACCAGGAGATCTACAACCGGGCGTTCCCGGACGCTGCGATCACGCACCTCGCCACGCAGGCGATCGCCGAGACCCAGCAGCCGCGCTTCGCCGAGGGCAAGCCCGCCGACGTGCTCGACAACTCGGGCGCGCAGCAGATCCCGATGGACTCGCTCGTCAGCGACGGCGAGCTCGCCGAGCTCACCCCGCTGCTCGACGCCCCGTCGTACGACGACCCCGAGGTCACCGTCCGCGAGACCCTGCGCGACGGCGTGCTCGACATGGGCACGTTCAACGGCGAGGTGTACGCCCTGAACTACGTGTTCTCGGCGTGGACGGTCTGGTACGACGCCAAGCTGTTCCGCGACCAGGGCTGGACCCCGCCGACGACGTGGGAGGAGATGCTCGCGCTCTGCCCGACGATCGTCGCGGCCGGGGTCGCGCCGTGGACGTACGCCGGGCAGCACCCGGTGTACCTCTACGACCTGCTGCTCATCCTGGCGGGCAAGCACGGCGGCGTCGACGTCGTCAAGAACATCGACCACCTGGAGCCCGACGCGTGGCGCCACGAGTCGGTCGTGAAGGCCGCCGAGGCGCTGGCCGCGCTCTACACCGAGGGCTACATCCTCGAGGGCACGCCCGGCATCGACCACATCCAGTCGCAGACGGCGTTCAACGAGCGCAAGGCCGCGTTCATCCCGTGCGGCTCGTGGCTGCCGAACGAGCAGGCGTCGATCGCCCCGGCGGACTTCGAGTACATGCCGATGGGCGTGCCGCCGTTCGAGGGGTCGGCGCAGCCGGGCCTCATCAGCGCCGGCGGCGAGGAGCCGTTCGTGGTGCCCAAGAACGCGACCAACCTCTCCGGCGCGTACGAGTACCTGCGGATCATGCTCTCCAAGGAGGGCGCGCAGATCTTCGGCGACACCGTGCAGGCGGCGACGGTCGTCAAGGGCGTCGAGCTCGACAACCCCGCGGCGCAGGCGACCGACGCGCTCGTGGCCAACCCCGAGGACCTCTTCCAGCCGCGGTTCCGCTTCTGGTACACGAAGATGAACGAGGAGGTGCGGCCCGCGCTCGGCTCGCTCCTGTCGGGCGAGTCCACGGCGGCGGAGTTCATCGACCGGATGCAGACGGTGGCCGACGAGACCGCCGCCGACGACACCATCGAGAAGTTCCGCCACGAGGGCTAGGCCCGGTACGAGAGGAGGGCCTGGGTCGTGAAGCACGGCAGGTACCCGTTCATCCTGAGTTTCCTGGCGCTGCCGGTGGGGCTCTACGCCTGGCTGGTGATCCTGCCGTTCGCCCAGGCCTTCCAGATCTCCCTGACCGACTGGTCGGGGTCGAGCAACAGCTTCGATTACATCGGGTTCGACAACTACGTGAACCTGTTCAAGGACGAGCGGTTCGTGCTGCCGGCCCTGCGGCACACCGGGATCATCCTCGTGGTGCTCCCGGTGGTGACGATCGCGCTGGGCCTGTTCTTCGCGTTCATGCTCAACCTCGGGGGCCGCAGCCGCCAGGGCCGCATCGAGGGCGTCGCCGGCTCCCGGTTCCACAAGGTCGTCTACTTCTTCCCGCAGGTGCTGTCGGTCGCGATCGTCGGCATCCTGTGGAAGCAGGTGTACGCGCCGGAGGGCTTCGGCGGGCTCATCACCGGGTCGCTGACGGCGGTCGGGCTCCCGGCCCCGGTCAACGGGTTCCTCGCCGACAAGCGGTTCGTGCTCGCGGCCGTCATCGGCGTCCTGGTGTGGAGCGCGGTCGGGTTCTACCTGGTGTTCTTCTCCTCGGCGATGGCGTCGATCCCGCGCGACATCTACGAGGCGGCGATCATCGACGGGGCCGGGCGGTTCCAGATGTTCTTCAAGATCACGCTGCCGCTGCTGTGGGACTCGGTCCAGACCGCGTGGATCTACCTGTCGATCGTGGCCCTGGACGTGTTCGTGCTGGTGTACATGATGACGCCCGAGCAGGGCGGCCCCGACACCGCGAGCGAGGTCGTCGGGGGCGTCATCTGGAAGTACGCGTTCAAGCACGGCGAGCAGGCGTTCGCCTCCGCGATCGGCGTGGTCCTGTTCTTCGCCGCGCTCTCCCTGGCCGTGGTGTCGCTGCGGTTCGGCCGCCGCGAGCAGATCGAGTACTGAGGTTCGACATGGCTACCGAGACCCCCGTCAAGACCCCCGCGAAGCCGGCGTCCCGCGCCTCCGGGGCCCCGCGCGAAGGCGCCGTCCTGAACGTCTTCTCCCAGGGCTTCCTGTGGCTGTGGTCGCTCATGGTCATCGTGCCCGTGGTGTGGATCGTGCTGTCCTCCTTCAAGACCACGCGCGAGATCGCCTCCGCGCCGCTGGCGCTGCCGGAGTCCCTGCACTGGCAGAACTTCGCCAACGCCTGGACGAACGGGCACATCGGCGCGTTCTTCCTGAACACGATCCAGGTCATGGTCTTCAGCGTCTCCGGGACGATGCTCCTGGGCGCGATGGCCGCGTACGTGCTGGCCAGGTACCAGTTCATCGGGAACCGGATCATCTACTTCGGCTTCGCCGCCGGCATGATGTTCCCGGTGTTCCTGGCGCTGTTCCCGCTGTTCAAGACTCTCGGGAACGTGGGCCTGCTGAACACGTACACCGGGCTGATCATCGTCTACATCGCGTACTCGCTGCCGTTCACGGTGTTCTTCCTGACCGCGTTCTTCCGCACGCTGCCCACGGGCGTGGCCGAGGCCGCGATCGTCGACGGCGCCGGGCACTACCGCCTGTTCTTCCAGGTGATGCTGCCGATGGCGAAGCCGGGCCTGATCGCGATCACGATCTTCAACATCATCGGCCAGTGGAACCAGTTCCTGCTGCCGCTGGTCCTCATGGGCCGCAACCCCGACGACGCCGTCATCTCCCAGGGCCTGGCGAACCTCGCCATGCGCCAGGGCTACGAGGGCGACTCGGGCGCGCTGTTCGCCGGGACCGTCCTCGCGATGATCCCGATCTTCATCGCGTACGTGCTGTTCCAGCGCCAGATCCAGGAGGGCCTCACCGCCGGGGCCATCAAGTAGCGCAGGGCCGGGCCCGCGCGCGGGCCCGGTTCGCGCAAACCACTTGCACCATCCGGCACACCCGTCACACAATCGACGGGTGACCACCGCATGCACCGTCGTCGACCGCCTGCCCACCCCCGCCGAGCACCGCCTGCTCGCCGAAGCCGTCGGATGGGGCGGCGCCTTCGACTGGGACACCCTGCCCGCGTCCCTCGCCGGATCGACCGCCGGCGTCGTCGCCCTTGACGGCGACCGCGTCGTCGGCATGGGCCGCCTCGTCGGCGACGGCGTCAAGTACTTCTACGTCCAGGACGTCGCCGTCCTCCCCGACGCCCAGGGCGCCGGGGTCGGCACCGCCCTCGTGCGGCGCCTCCTCGAACTCGTCGCGGCCACCGCGCCCGCCACCGCGTTCGTCGGCCTCTTCGCCACCGGCGACGCCGTGCCCCTCTACGAGCGCCACGGGTTCACCCGCGGCGACATGGACGGCATGTTCCGCCTCGTCGAGCCCGCATAGCGAGCCGCCGCCCGGGACGCCCCCTTCGCGTCCCGAGCGGCGGAAGGCGCCGGGGGTTCCGCAGCCCCCGGCGCCCGTCTACTCCACGGTGACCGAGTCGAACACCACGGCGCCCGGATCGGAGCCGTCGTGCGAGGTCGCGAACAGGCCGATCACCGCCCCGCCCGCCAGCTCCACCGTGCCGAACGCCGACCAGGCCGCCCCGTCGGCCGACCACGACGCCGTCACCGTGTCACCGGTCCGGCTGAGCCGCAGCCACATCGGCGCGCCCGCCGCCGTCCCGGCGACGTCCGTGTCGAACCCCGACTGGAGGTGCACGCCGTTCGCGGGCGTCACCGCCAGCAGCGCGTAGTCCGCGCCCTCCTCGGGCGCGGACTTCACCATGACCCCGGCCTTCGCCCAGTCGTCCGTGTCCTCCTGCGAGACCACCCGCGCCGTGATCTGCCCGTCGCCCGCCAAGGGCTGGTGGCAGTAGTGGAACTGGTCGGCGTCGCCCCAGACGTCGTCGCCGACGCCCGTGATCGTCCACGTGCCGCCCGAGTGCACCGCGTCGCCCGGCATCCGCGGCCCGCCCACATCCGCGCACGTCCACGGCTCCGGCACCGCCGGCGCCGCGTCGGCGATCGCGATCGAGTCGAACACGGCGGTGTTCGCCTCGCTCCCGTCGTGGGAGGTCACGAACAGCCCGATCGTCGCCGGGCCCGCCAGGACCGCGCTCGCGAACGGCTCCCACGCCAGGCCGTCGGGGGAGTGGTACGCGGTGACCTGCGACCCCTCCCGGACCAGCCGCAGCCACACCGGCGCCGCCGTGTCGGGGCCGTCCGCGTCGGTGTCGAACCCGGTCTGGAAGTGCACGCCCTCGGCGGAGGTCGCCATCGCCGCGGCGTAGTCCGCGCCCTCCTCGGGCGCGGACTTCACCATGACCCCGGCCTTCGCCCAGTCGTCCGTGTCCTCCAGCGACGCGACCCGCGCGATGATCTCGCCGTCGCCAGCGAGCGCCTTGTGGCAGTAGTGGAACTCGTCCGCGTCGCCCCAGATGTCGTCGCCGCCGCCGGTGAGCGTCGCCGTCCCGTCCGGGCCGAACGACGCCGAGCCGGCGATCGCCGGGGTCCCGACGTCCTCGCACGTCAGCTCCAGGTCCGCCGCCGCGACCTCGACCGAGTCGAACACCGCCGTGGAGAACCGCGTGTTGTCGTGCGCGGTCGAGAACAGCCCGACCCGCGCGCTCGCCGACATCGGCACGACCGCCGAGCCGATCACCTCCCAGGTCTCGCCGTCGTCCGACAGCTCGGCCGTGAACTCGTCCCCGGCGCGCGTCAGCCGCAGCCACGCCTCGCCGTCGACGTAGTCGAACCCGCCGCCGTCGGTCCCGAAGTCCGCCTGGAAGTGCGCCCCGTGGTCGGGGGTCACCGCGACCGCCGCGTACGCGGCGCCCTCCTCGGCCGCCTCCTTCACCATGACCCCGGCCTTCGCCCACGGGTTCGTCGCGTCCTGCGACGTCAGCCGGGCCGTGATCGACCCGTCCCCGATGAGCGGCCGGTGCACGAAGTGGAACTCGTCGGTCGCGTCCCAAATGTCCCAGCCCGCGCCGGTCACCGCGAACTCGCCGCCGCCGGCGCCCTCCGGATCGAAGCTGCTGAGCCCCAGCTGGGTCCGCTCGCCGATGTCCGTGGACTCCCACGGCGCCGGCGGGTACGGCAGCTCGGTGAACGCGGCGGTCACCTCGACGTCCTCGCCGGGGACGGTGAACACGTGCTGCTGCTCCGCGCCCGTCGACCAGCCCGCGAACTCGAACCGCGACCCGTCCGCGTACTGCGGCGACTCCGCGCCCAGCACGTACTCGGTGCCCACGACCATCCGCTTCACCGCGCCCGCCGAGGGCCGCCCGTCGAGCGTGAACTCCAGGCCCGGCGGGTCCGTGGCGAACGCGACCTCGACGGTGTTCGGGTGCACGTCGACGTACGCCGTGTCGGTGAGGCCGCCGGCGTCGGTGGCCGTCAGCGCGATCCGGTAGAACGTGTTGTCACCGCCGTGCGGCGCCCGCGGGATCTCGATCTCGCCCGAATCGCCCTCCGCGGGGCCGTAGAACGGGTGCACGTGGTCGGCGTGGTGGAACTGCACCGTCCACGACAGCGACGCCGCGCCGAGCGCCCCGTCCTCGGGGTCCGTCGCCGCGCCGGAGAACGCGATCACGTCGCCGCCGTCGTACGTCAGGCCCTCCTCCGGCGTCAGCACCACCGCCTCCGGCCGGGTGTTCCCCACCTGGACCTCCACTGTCGACTGCGCCGACTTGTCCCCGTCTGAGACCGTCAGCACCGCCTGGTAGACCCCGTCCGCGGTGTAGGTGTGCACCGGGTCCGCCTCGGTCGAGGCGCCGCCGTCGCCGAAGTCCCACGCGTACGTCAGCGGGTCCCCGTCCGGGTCCGACGAACCCGCCGACGAGAACTCGACCTCCAAGGGCGCGTAGCCGTTGTCCGGCGTCGCGGCCGCGGCCGCGACCGGCGTGCGGTTCCCGCCCGAGGGCGCGATCCGGTACAGCGCACCGGGGTAGATGTCCAACTGGTACAGCGCCCCGTCGGGGCCCGTCTGGAGCTCCACCGGCGTGCCCGCCTCGGTGTCGAAGTCGTGCACCGACACCACGGTCTCGAACGCCTCGTCCATCACCAGGTACTTCACGAACCCGAGCGTGTAGTCCGCGAAGAACACCGCGTCCTCGTACTCCTCCCCGAGCAGCCCGCCCTCGTACACCTCGACCGAGGAGATCGAGCCCGCGCTCGCGGGCGGCTCGGTGTGCGGGTAGGCGTACACCGGCTGCGCGTACGGGCAGTCCGCGCACACCCCCTCGACGTGCGGCCACCCGTAGTTCGCGCCGCGCTCGATGAGGTTGAGCTCCTCCCACTCCGAGCCGCCCACGTCGCCGGCGAGCACGCTCCCCGCATTCGGTCCACTGGGGACGAAGTCCCACCGGAACGAGTTGCGCAGCCCGTACGCCCACACCGACGGCTCCGCGCCCGGCGTGTCGACGAACGGGTTGTCCTCCGGGACCGACCCGTCGGGGTTGATGCGGTGCATCTTCCCGTGCACGTTCCCCAGGTTCGGCGGGTTCTGGTTGTTCGTGTTCATCCCGAGGGTCCAGTACAGCTTCCCGTCGGGGCCGAACTTGACGCTCCCGGAGTGGTGGAACACGTTCGCGTCCTGCTCCGACTGCACGAGCACCAGCTCCGTGTCCGGGTCGATCTCGTGCCCGGTCATCGTGAAGCGGCTCAACCGGTCCAGGTTGTCCGCGGCGGTGTACCCGACGTACACGTACCCGTTCTCCGCGAAGTCCGGGTCCAGCTCCAGCCCCAGCAGCCCCCGCTCGTCCGAGCCGGCGGTCGCCAGCTCGATGAGCGGGTGGCCGTGCAGCTCCCCGTCGTGGAGCAGCTGGATCGCGCCGTTCTTCTCCGCGATCAGGACGTCCCCGTCCGGCGTGAACCGGAACGACGTCGGCTCCTCCAGCCCGTCCACGACGAGCAGCTTCTCGAACTCCTCCGGGGGCGCGGCCTCCGCCGACCCCGGCGCCGTCAGCAGCGCGGCGGCGACGATCGCCCCGGCCCCCAAGCGGCCCAACCGCTCACCGAGCATGGGCGACCTCCTCGTCGACCTCGTCGGACGTGTCCAGCCCGTGGACCGTCAGCTCCCAGAAATGCCGCTTGCTGGGCCGCAGCAGCTGCCCGAACGCCTTGTACGCCGCCACGCTCATCAGCCCCCAGTACAGGGGCACGGTGAGCATCGCCCGCACCGCCGCGTACAGGCCGCGCTTGAGGCAGCCGAGCATCAGCGCGTAGCACATGAGCGCGTTGCCCGCGATCATCGCGAACATGCCGCCGTAGAGGACGACCGGCGGGAACAGCGGCTCCATCCACTCCGGCCCGAACACGAAGTACGACAGCGTCATCAGCCACATCACCGGGTTGATCAGCGTCGTCACCGTCGAGAACCCGAGCGTCAGGTGGATCGCCAGGGTCTTGCGCGTCCCCAGCTCCCGCCACAGCTTCAGCGGCTGCCGCGAGTGCACCAGCCACGTCTGCAGGTACCCCTTGATCCACCGGCTGCGCTGGCGGATCCAGTTGCCCAACGCTGAGTTCGCCTCCTCCTCGGTGACCGAGACGATCATCCGCACGTCCCAGCCGCGCCGGGCGATGCGGATGCCGAGGTCGGCGTCCTCGGTGACGTTGAACGGGTCCCAGCCGCCGAGGTCGCGCAGCGCGTCGATCCGGAAGTGGTTCGACGTGCCGCCCAGCGGGATCGCGAGGCGGTGGCGGTCCATGCCGTGCAGCGTCAGGCTGAAGTTGGTGGCGTACTCGGCCGAGAAGCACCGGGTGAGCCAGTTCGTCCACGGGTTCCAGTACTGGAGCTCGGCCTGCACGCACACCACCCGGTCCGGGAGCACCCGGAACGCCAGCGCGGCCTTGCGCAGCTGGTCGGGGTCGGGCCGGTCCTCGGCGTCGAAGATGACGCACAGCTCGCCGGTGGCGCGGGCCAGGCCGACGTTGCAGGCCTTGGGCTTCGTCTTCGGCTGCGTGTCGGGCACCACCACGGTGCGGAACGCCGGCCCGAGGTGCTGCGAGGCGAGCGCGGTGCGGGTCTCGCCGTCGTCGGCCTCGACCAGGAGCAGGATCTCGAGTTTCTCCTCCGGGTAGTCGAGGGCCGAGAGCCGGCGGACGAGCCCGGGGACGACCGCCGCCTCGCGGTACAGCGGCACCAGGACCGTGTACCGCGGCAGTTCGTGGTCCGGGAACGTCTCCAGCGCACCGGGTTCGAAGCGCATCGCGGTGGACCGGCCCGAGCCCATGACCATGGCGAGCTTGAAGCCGATGACGGCCAGGTACAGGATGATGAGGGCGAACATGCCGCCCTGGGCCCACTGGAGCGGGCTGGGCCCGAAGCCGGTGAGCAGGTCGACGGCGATCGCGGCGGCGATCGCGCCGGTGACGGTGAGCGCGAGGGCGGTCTGGCCCCGGGACAGGAGCGACTGGGCGCTGAGGCCGGCGGGCGGGGCGTCTGGGTTCACGCGGCACCGTCCTCGGCGCGGAAGACGAGGCGGTCGCCCTCGTCGTAGACCAGTTCGTAGTGGTCGTCGAGGGCCTCGGTGCCCCACAGGGCCTCCCAGACGTCGTCCTCGGCGCCCGGGGTGGCCCTCATGTAGATCCACTCGACCCCCGCGGTGTGCGGGTCCGCGAGCGCCTCCTCCCAGATCCGGTAGGAGCCTTCGTAGATGAGGGAGCCGGTGGGGACCTGGGACTCGAAGGTCACGGACTCGTTCTCGAAGGACATCATGAGGGTCGCGCCGCCGTCGTGGTGCTCGCGCAGCCACGCCGAGACGGCGGCGTTGTCGGCCTCCCAGCCGCTGGCGCGGTACTCGACGGCCTCGTCGAGGGTGACCGCGCCGTCGACGGCGAGGGTGGCGCCGACGACGGCGGCTCCTGCGAGGGTGCCGGCCGCGATGCGCCGGCCGGGGAGGCGCGGGACGAGCCTGCCGACGAGGTATCCGGCGAAGACCGCGGCGGGGATGAGCATGATGAGGCCGAAGCGCACGTTGTAGAGCGCGCCCATGACCTCCTTGACGTGGAGGGGCCGCTCGCCGGTGTACAGGGCCCACACGAAGAACGGCGCGAACACGAGCATCGCGTAGGGCACGAGCCACCGCGAGCGCAGCCGCCGGTGGACGGCGTAGAGGACGAGTCCGGCCAGGCCCATCGCGGCGGTGGCGATCCCGAGGTTGTGGAGCGAGGCGAGGCCGTAGGTCTCCATCGCGGTCGGCAGCGACCCGACGTTGGCCTCGCCCTCGGCGACCCACAGGGAGGAGTCGGCGTACTCGCCGGACTTCCAGTTCATCGCGTTCCCGAAGATCGCGAGGTTCCAGGCCATCCAGCCGAGGATGCCGGCGCCGGCGACGAAGCCGAAGACGACGAGCGACCCCTCGGTGTGGGAGTACCGGCGGTGGCGGCGCAGGGCGGTGAAGGCGACGATCGCGGCGGCGACGGCGCAGAGGATCCAGCCCTCGTAGCGGGTCAGGGTCGCGGCGAGGACGGCGCCGGAGGCCAGCGACAGGTCGCGCAGGCGCCCTTCGGTGCACCACTCGTGGAGGAAGTGGACGGCGACGATCGCGCATGCGAACAGCAGCAGCTCGGTCATGGCGGTGGCCTGGAGGTACAGCACGTTCGGGTTGAGCGCGAAGAGCCCGGCGGCGGTCAGGCCCCCGGCCCAGTGGCCCGAGAGCGACCTGGCGTGGGCGAACAGGAACCGCACGGCGACGACGTACGAGGCCATGGAGACGAACGCGCCGGCGAACCCGTTGAGGTACAGCCCCTCCCACAGCGACAGCGGGGCCGCGAGGAGGTGCGGCAGCGGCAGCCAGACGCCGCCGAGCTGGGCGAGCCCGGCGGTGGGGCTGTCGACGACGCGCCTGGCGATGAGGAGGTGCGAGTTGGCGTCCTTGTACGCCAGCAGGTACCCGTGGTCGGCGAAGTACAGGTAGGCGACGACCGCGGCCGCGCAGGCGGCGAGGGTGACGAGGGCCGCGCCGGGGTCCTTCGGGGTCGCGAGGCGCCGGACCCAGCCGAGGCGGCGGGCGTCGCGGACCATGTGGGCGTAGACGACCGCGAGGCTCACGAGGGACTTGACGACGACGGACAGGCGCGCGCCGGTCTGCTCGCCGTGCTCGCGCGGGTAGTGCTCGACGGGGTGCTCGACGATGCGGGCGCCGTCGCCCGAGATGCGGCACAGCAGCTCGGGGGAGATGGCGGCGGCCTCGCCGGACAGGCGCAGGTCCTGGAGGAGCGAGCGGTCGATGAGCTTGTACGCGCAGTCGACGTCGCGGCCGGGGACGCGCAGCAGGGTCTTGCACAGCAGCGTCCACACCTTGGCGTTGAGGCGGCGGCGCCACGGGTCGGCCCGGCGCCGGCGGTAGCCGATGACGGCGTCGGCGCGCTCCTCCCTCTTCTTCTCCCGCAGGCGCACCAGGTCCTCGGCGCGGAACTGGCAGTCGGCGTCGGTCAGCAGGATCTCGCGGAACCCGGTGCGCCGCAGCGCGGTCTCGAGCCCGGTGCGCACGGCGGCGCCGTAGCCCTGGTTGCGCTCGTGGTGGACCGCGATCACCCGTCCGGGGTGGGCCGCGGCGAGCCGGTCGATGATCGCGCCGGTGCGGTCGTCGCTGCCGTCGTCGACGACGACGACCGCGTGGGGGACGCCCTCGCGGACGAGGGTCGACAGGAAGTCCTGCACGGTCGAGGCGACGTTCGCCTCCTCGCGGTAGGCGGGCATGACCACCGCCACCCCGTCAGTCGGCGGCGGTGCCGCCGTTCGGACCGGTGAGTGCTGCGGCTGGTCGGCGATGATCGTCAAGGGAAGCTCCAAAGTGGTCGGTCTGGGCCGCCTTCCGGGGGCGGAAGACGAGGAAGTCGCTCGCGAGGTAGGTCAGGAGGGCCCCCGCGCACACCCCCGCCGCGGCGGCGGCGACCGGGGGCAGGTGGTCGGGGAACAGGGCCCGGGCGAGGGCGTAGACGCCCGTGTTGCAGGCCAGGCTCACCGCGACGGTGGCCTGGAAGGGCAGCCAGCGCCGGGTCCACGGGTCGCCCCGCGGCAGGCGCCGGTCGGCCCACGTGAAGTAGGTGGACAGGAGGAAGTTGACTTGGGCCGAGGCGAGGAACCCGGTCGCGTTGGCGGCCGGGCCGGGCACGCCCGCGCGCTCGAGGGCCAGGAGTATCCCGGCCTGTATTGCGAAACAGGTCAGGCCGACGCCTGAGAATCGGGCGAGCCGCACTATTTGCGGCCGGAGCCGACGCATTCGATAAGCCTCCTGAAGGCACGACGGATAAGCGCATCGACTCTTCTTCAATGGAGCGTCGTGCGTTCGGCGATTCTGGTTGTGAGGACCACCCTAGCGACTCTTGAACAGGCCATGTGCCCCAGCGCGAGCGGACCGGGATCACGGTGTGTCACTTGAAGGTCGGCAAATGTCCAGTTTGAGCGATTACGGGATCGCGCACGTCCATCGCGTATCCGATCGATTCGGACAAGTCGCGATTACAATTCCGCGAGAACTGTCGGGTAGTTGACGTTGCAGAATTGCCCGAACGGGGGATGACTGGGAAGTAGCTTTATCGGGTTCCCGGACAATGCGAAAGAATATGTTACTAAACCCGTTAGACGAAGGGTCTTTACAAGCTCGGGAATCTGTGCAAATATCGAAATTGATCGATCCTGCCCTCACTCAGGGGCCCAAGCGAAGGAGACGACGATGTCCTCAAGGTTGGCCGCGCTCGCGGCGGCGACCGCCCTCGCGACCGCGGTCCTCGGCCTCGGCGCCCCCGCCCCGGCGGAAGCCGCCGTCGTGCCGTTCGACAACGGCCAGACCATCACCGACACCTCCGGCAACCTCATGCACGCCCACGGCGGCGGCATGCTCAAGGTCGGCAACACCTACTACCTCGTCGGCGAGCAGCGCAACGACTACCTCTTCGACCAGGTCAGCATGTACAGCAGCACCGACCTCGTCAACTGGACGTTCCGCAACGACATCCTCAGCGCGGAGTCCGACCCCGACCTCTCGCCCGCGAACATCGAGCGGCCCAAGGTCGTCTACAACGCCGCCACCGGCAAGTACGTCCTCTGGGCCCACAAGGAGAACGGCGTCGACTACGGCGACGCCGAAGTGGCCGTGGCCGTCTCGGACACCGTCGACGGCGACTACGAGTACCAGGGCTCCTTCCGCCCCGCCGGATACGACTCCCGCGACATGACCCTCTTCGTCGACACCGACGGCACCGGCTACCTCATCTCCGCCGCCGACGTCAACTACGACCTCAACGTCTACCGGCTCACCGACGACTACCTCGCCGTCGACGAGCTCGTGCACGTCTTCGACGGCTACCACCGCGAGGCCCCGGCCGTGTTCCAGCGCAACGGGGTCTACTTCCTCGTCACCTCCGGCGCCACCGGCTGGAACGCCAACCAGACCCAGTACGCGACCACCACGAACTTCCCCGAGGGCGCCTGGTCGGGCTGGTCCAACGCCGGGAACTCCACCACCTACGGCTCCCAGCCGACCTTCGTCACCACCGTCCAGGGCACCGCGGGCACCAGCTACCTCTACATGGGCGACCGCTGGGGCCCCCAGTGGGGCGGCAAACCCATGGACAGCGAGTACGTCTGGCTCCCCATCGCGTTCCCCAGCAGCACCAGCATGTCCCTCACCTGGTACTCGACCCTGAACATCGACGCCGCCGCGGGCACCGTCCAAGGCGTCGTCGGCACCGACGACGGCAGCCCCTACTCCACCAAGTTCGTCAACGCGAACTCCGGCAGATGCGTCGACGTCCCCGGCGGCACCGGCACCGACGGGACGGCCCTCATCCAGTACGGCTGCTGGGCCGGCGCGCCCCAGGCCTTCACCTTCGACCCCGTCTACCCCGGCTCCAAGGTCGGCTCGATCGCCAACACCGCCACCGGCAAGTGCTGGGACGTCATGAACCAGTCCACCGCCAGCGGCGCCGCCGTCGGCCAGTGGGGCTGCTGGGCCGGCGGCAACCAGCGCTTCGCCCTCCGGCCCGCGGCCAACGGCAACTACCTCATCGTCGCGCAGCACTCCGGCATGTGCGTCTCGGTCGCCGGCTCCTCGACGGCGAACAGCGCCGCCATCGTGCAGCACCCCTGCACCGGCGCCGCGAACCAGCAGTGGGACGTCACCGCGCTCTAGCGCGCCCCGTGGCATCCGACCGCCGCCCGCGACGCTCGACCGCGGGCGGCGGTCCGCGCGCGTGTGTTCCCGGCCTCAGCCCGACCCCGCCGTTCGCCGCAGGTCCCTTGACCAGGCATAATCGAGAGGTTGCGCTTCGGCGCGGCAGCTCCCGGTCAGCGAGACCGGACGCCCGGGGCCGAAGGCCTGCACACAAGGGCACAGTATGCGAGTCGGGCCCGACGACGTCGGGCGCGGCGCTTAGCGAACGAAAGGAATCAGTCGAGTGACTGATCAACAGCAATCGGCCGGCGGCCGGGACGGCGGCGGCGCTGGCCGCGGCGGTCGCGGTGGCCGCGGCGGGCGTGACGGCGGACGCGGTCGCGACCGCGCCGAGAAGTCCCCGCACATCGAGCGCGTCGTCACCATCAACCGCGTCGCCAAGGTCGTCAAGGGCGGCCGGCGCTTCGCCTTCACCGCCCTCGTGGTGGTCGGCGACGGCGCGGGCAACGTCGGCGTGGGCTACGGCAAGGCCAAGGAAGTCCCCGCGGCGATCGCCAAGGGCGTCGAGGAGGCCAAGAAGAACTTCTTCACGGTCCCCCGCATCGGCGGCACCATCCCGCACGAGACGTTCGGCGAGGACGCGGCCGGCAAGGTGCTCCTGAAGCCGGCCTCGGCCGGTACCGGTGTCATCGCCGGCGGCCCCGTGCGCGCCGTGCTCGAGTGCGCCGGCGTCCACGACGTCCTGTCGAAGTCCCTGGGCTCCTCGAACGCCATCAACATCGTCCACGCGACGGTCAAGGCGCTCAAGCAGCTCGAATCGCCGGAGGCCGTCGCGGCCCGCCGCGGCATGCCGCTCGAGGACATCGCTCCTCAGGGCCTGCTGCGCGCCCGCGCCGAAGCCGCCCAGGCTGCGCAGGCGTAGGGGATCTGACATGGCACGTTTGAAGATCACCCAGCACAAGTCGGTCATCGGCGAGAAGCCGAAGGCCCGCGCGACCATCGAGACGCTCGGCCTTCGCAAGATCGGCCAGACCGTCTACAAGGAGGACCTCCCGCAGTACCGCGGCATGGTCCACCGCGTCCGTCACCTGGTCGACGTCGAGGAGGTCGAGTAGTCATGGCTATCCGCATTCATGACCTGCAGCCGGCTCCCGGCGCCAAGAAGGCCAAGACCCGCGTCGGTCGCGGTGAGGGCTCCAAGGGCAAGACCGCCGGTCGCGGCACCAAGGGCACCAAGGCCCGCAAGACCGTGCCGGCCGCGTTCGAGGGCGGGCAGATGCCCCTCCAGCTGCGCGTCCCGAAGCTCAAGGGCTTCAAGCCGCACAACAAGCTCGTCTACCAAGTGGTCAACCTCGACCGTCTCGTGGAACTCTTCCCCGACGGCGGCCAGGTCGGCCCGGAGCAGCTGATCGAGGTGGGCGTCCTCAACAAGAAGGAGCTCATCAAGGTCCTCGGCTCGGGCGAGCTCGAAGGCGTCAAGTTCGACCTGAAGGCGCACGCCTTCTCGGCTTCCGCGACCACCAAGGTCTCCGCCGCCGGCGGCTCGACCACCGTGGTGGACAAGAAGACCGGTGAGGCCCTCGCCGAGTAGGCGGGCAGACCGGATCGGACGAACACCTGATCTGCGCAAACGGGCCGGAGGGAACTCCGGCCCGTTTCGTCATGCTCAGTGCCGAATACGCTGCGTCCGAATGCGCCTGCTAGGCTCCCTTGGCGAGGGCCGCCGTCTTCCTCGGGCGCGTGACCCTCCCGCTACGAACTTCACACGCCCACTGGTAACGAAAGGTGTTGCACCGCAGCACCATGGGCCCCGCCAGGGGGTCTTGTTCAGGAGGAACCGCATTGCTCTCCGCCTTCATCAGCGCGTTTCGGACCCCGGATCTGCGCAAGAAGATCCTGTTCACCCTGATGATCATCGGTCTGTATCGTCTGGGTGCGCAGATGCCGAGTCCCGGCATCGACTATGCCGCGGTGCAGTCCTGCCTGAACATCCAGCCGACCGATGAAGCGGGCGTGTTCGGCCTCCTGAACCTCTTCACCGGTGGAGCGCTCCTCCAGCTGTCGGTCTTCGCGCTCGGCGTCATGCCGTACATCACCGCGTCGATCATCATGCAGCTGCTGACCGTGGTGATCCCCAGGCTCGAGCAGCTCCGCAAGGAGGGCCAGCCCGGCCAGGTCAAGATCACCCAGTACACCCGGTACCTGACGCTGGGCCTGGCCCTGCTCCAGGCCTCCGGCTACATCGCGCTCGCCCGGTCCGGCATCCTGTTCCAGACCGAGTGCCCGAGCCCGATCCTCCCCGACCTGTCGACCACCGAGGCGAACATCCCCTACTGGATGTCCGTGGTCACGGTCGTGGCCGTCATGGTCGCCGGCTCGGCGATCATCATGTGGTTCGGCGAGCAGATCACCGAGCGCGGCGTCGGCAACGGCATGAGCCTGCTGATCTTCGCGTCGATCGCCGCCCAGATGCCCGGCCAGTTCTGGTCCCTCCAGGAGTCCGAGGGCTGGTTCATGTTCGCCGTCATCGTGGGCCTGTGCATCGCGATCATGGTCGCGGTCATCTTCATCGAGCAGTCGCAGCGCCGCATCCCGGTGCAGTACGCCAAGAAGATGGTCGGCCGCCGGATGTACGGCGGCACCTCGACCTACATCCCGCTCAAGGTCAACCAGGCCGGCGTCGTGCCCGTCATCTTCGGCTCGTCGCTGCTGTACATCCCGACGCTGTTCCGCCAGCTCAACCAGAACAGCGACGCCCAGTGGGTCCAGTTCATCGACCGGTACCTGCTCAACCAGGGCTCCTGGGTCTACATCACGCTGTACGCGTTCCTGATCATCTTCTTCACGTACTTCTACGTGTCGATCACCTTCAAGGTCGACGACGTCGCCGAGAACATGAAGAAGGCCGGCGGGTTCATCCCGGGCGTGCGCCCCGGCAACCCGACCGCGACCTACTTGCAGCGAGTCCTGTCACGCCTGACCTTCCCGGGCTCGCTGTACCTCGCCGCGATCGCTATCCTTCCCAATCTGGCCATCATCGCGTTCGGTAACCAGCAGCTGTTCGCTCAGTTCGCGTTCGGCGGCACCTCGGTGCTGATCATGGTGGGCGTCGGCCTGGAGTCGGTCAAGCAGATCGAGTCCCAGCTGATGCAGCGCCACTACGAGGGCTTCCTGCGCTGACGCAGGATTGACCTCGGTGCCACAGCGCGGCCGCACCGGCCGCGCTATCGGCACGTTCGGCGAAGTTCGCCGAGGATCGGCACAGCACGACACGGGAGGAAATTCCTTTGCGACTGGTACTCGTAGGCCCGCCCGGGGCCGGCAAGGGCACCCAGGCGGAGATCATCGCCGAGCGGCTCGGCATCCCCAAGATCTCCACCGGCGACATCTTCCGCGCCAACGTCTCCGGCGGCACCCCCCTCGGCCTCAAGGCCAAGGAGTACATGGACGCCGGTGAGCTCGTCCCCGACGAGGTCACCAACGAGATGGTGGCCGACCGCCTCGCGCAGGACGACGCCAAGGACGGCTTCCTCCTCGACGGCTACCCCCGCAACACCGAGCAGGCGAAGGTCCTCGACGGCATCCTCGACGAGGCCGGCGTCGTCCTCGACACGGCCGTCGAGCTCGTCGCCAGCGACGACGAGGTGGTGCGCCGCCTGTCGGGCCGCCGCGTCTCCAAGTCCACCGGCAAGGTCTACCACCTGGAGTTCGACCCGCCGGCCGACCCCGACTCCGACGACCTCTACCAGCGCAGCGACGACAAGCCGGAGACGGTCAAGCACCGCCTGGAGGTCTACGCCGAGCAGACCGCGCCGCTCGTGGGCTTCTACGAGAAGCAGGGCAAGCTCGTCGAGATCGACGCGATCGGCGAGGTCGCCGAGGTGACCGAGCGCGCCCTGGCCGCCATCGGCGCCGCGGAGTAGCCGCCGTGTTCCGCCGTCGCGACCGGATCCAGTACAAGACCCCGGAGCAGATCCGCACCATGCGGGCCGCGGGACTCGTGGTGGCCGAGGTCCACCAGGCCATGCGCGAGTCCGCCGGTCCGGGCGTCTCGACGGCGGAACTCGACCGGATCGCCGAGGAGGTCATCCGCTCCTCCGGCGCCGTGCCCTCCTTCAAGGGCTACGACATCGGCTTCGGCCCCTACCCCGCCTCGATCTGCTCCTCGGTGAACGAGCAGGTCGTCCACGCCATCCCCGCGCGGGACGCCGTCCTGCGCGAGGGGGACCTCCTGTCGGTCGACGTCGGCGCGATCGTCGACGGCTGGCACGGCGACGCCGCGATCACCATCGAGATCGGCGAGGTCGCCCCCGAGCTGACCGCCCTGCGCGAGGCCTGCGAGGCGTCCATGTGGGCCGGCATCCGGGCCGCCGCGACCGCGAAGCGCCTCGGCGGGATCTCCCACGCCGTCGAGCACTCGGTGGAGCGCTCGGGGGAGTACGGGATCGTCACCGGCTTCGGCGGGCACGGCATCGGCACCGAGATGCACCAGGACCCCCACATCCTCAACTACGGCCGCCCCGGCGAGGGCCCGAAGCTCCGCCCGGGCATGGCCCTGGCGATCGAGCCCATGATCACCCTCGGCTCCCCGGACACGGCCGAGCTCGAGGACGGCTGGACCATCGTCACCGACGACGGCTCGGTCGCCGCCCACACCGAGCACACCATCGCCCTCTGCGAGGACGGCGTGTGGGTGCTGACGGCCCCCGACGGCGGTGTCGAACAGCTGGGCGAACTGGCTGCGAGCGCGGCTCGCGCTGAATAGGACTCCGGTGCCATAATGGCGTCGTGACCGAAGACCAGGGCAGGCTGCGCATCTCCAACGACGACCGCGACGAGGCGATCGCGCAGCTCCGCGCGGCCCTCGACGAGGGTCGGATCGACCTCGGCGAGTTCGACGAGCGTTCGATGGCCGCGTACAACGCGAAGACCAACGCCGAGCTCGACCTCATCTTCGAGGACCTGCCCGGCGGCCGTCCCAAGGTCGGCGAGGTCGTCCCCGCCCAGGAGGCCGCGGCGCCCGCCGCAGCGGCCCCGCCCGCCCGCCGCGGCAACCCGCTCAAGCGCCTGCCGGCCCTCCAGGGCCTCATCACGGTCGGCCTCATCACCACCGGCGTCTGGTTCGCGACCTGGATCGGCAGCGGCGAGATGCCGTACTTCTGGCCGATCTGGCCGATCCTCGGCCTGGGCATCGCCACCGTCCTCCAGGTCGTCAACCTCGGGTTCGGCGGCGATGACGACGATGACGACGACGACGACGGGGACCGCCGCGAGCGGGGCCACCGCCACGGCCACCACGGCGGCCACCACGGCAGCACCTCCCACTGACGCCCGCCCTCCGCACACCCATCCCCAAGGAGCCCGAATGTCCTCCCTCGAACGGTACGGCGACCGCACCATGCGGATCGGCAACCCCGAGCGCGGCGCCCTGACCGAGATCCTCCGCTCGGCCGTCGACCAGGGGTACATCGACCTCGACGAGTACGAGAAGCGCGTCGACGTGCTCCTCGCGGCCCAGACCGTCGGCGACGCCGAGGTCGTCCTCGCGGACCTGCCGTCCTACCAGCGCCTCCTGGAGGCCGAGGAGCCCGAGAAGCTCCGCACCCCCGACTGGATCAAGTGGATGTGGTTCGGGTTCTCGATCCCGATCGGCATCAACCTGGGCGTGTGGGTGGTCGTCGAGGCCCTCACCGAGAGCTCGATCTACTTCTGGCCCATCTGGGTCATGGTCCCGCTCCTGGTCGTCGGCGTCGCGCTCACGGGCGCGGAGCGCGGCATCATGCGCCCGGCCGAGGAGCGCAAGCGCAAGGAACGCCTGCGCCGCAAGCGGAACCAGCGGTAACCGGCCCCGGACATGCGAAAGGCCCTATGGCAATGCCATAGGGCCTTCTCTGATGGGGTGATCGACGGGACTTGAACCCGCGACCTCCTGGACCACAACCAAGCGTTCTACCAGCTGAACTACGACCACCATCGGGCTTCAACAAGGAAGCCGGGGACAATAATAGCCAGCGGGCCCCGAGTGGTGTCAACGGGGTTGGGTGTTCGGGGTCTCACCCGGGGTCTCGGCGAGCGTCGCCGCGGCCGCCTTGGCCTCCTCGCTCGTCGGACCGGGCAGTCCCACGAACACGGTGCGCCGGTAGTACTCCAGCTCCTTCACGCTCTCCTTGATGTCGGCGAGCGCGCGGTGGGCCAGGCCCTTGGGCGGCTGGTTGTAGTACACGCGCGGGTACCAGCGCCGGGTGAGCTCCTTGATCGACGACACGTCGATCATGCGGTAGTGCAGGTGCTCGTCGAGGCGCGGCATGTACTTGGTGATGAACGTGCGGTCCGTGGCGACCGAGTTGCCGCACAAGGGGGCCGTGCGGGCCTCGGGCACGTGCTGCTTGATGTACTGGAGCACCGCGTCCTCGGCCTCGGCCAGGCTGATCTCCGACGCGCGGACCTCGTCGGTGAGTCCGGACTTGGCGTGCATGTCGGCCACGAACGCGCCCATGTCGTCGAGCACGGCGCCGTCGCACGCGATCACGATGTCGACGCCGTCGTCCAGAGGGGTCAGGTCCGGTTCGGTGACGAGCACGGCGATTTCGATGAGGGCTTCGGTGTCCGGGTCGAGGCCGGTCATTTCGCAGTCGACCCACACAAGGCGTTCTTCTGTCACCCGGCCAACTCTACGCGCAGGCGGTCACGGGCGTGATCTTCGTGTCACGGGCCCGGAAGTCCCCCGCGGGGGCCGCGGGAGGCGCAGACTGGAGGGAACGAGGGGTGCTCGGAATCCGACATCAACAGCTGGGAATGGTGTTGCTTGTCACCGCTACCGTCCGCTATGGTGCGGGTATCAGAGCGTCGCCGCCTTCTCGGCCGGAAACCTAGTGATTCGGGCCGCAAAGAGATGATCTCTCAACTTTTTCAAGGTAAGGCGCGTGTACCCCTAGAGATTGAAGGTTTGCGATGAAGCAGACCGGAGACGATACCGTGACCAGGACTCGGGTCGCCCCGCCGCAACTTCGGTGAGGTGATCCCCGTCTCAGAGGCATCATGAGCGTCCGCCGCACCCGTCCCTGTGACGGGAGCCGTGAACCGAGCATAGCCCGAGAGACCGGTTTGCGGGATTGTGCGACGGCCCGGAAGGGCACTCGTTGGCATCGATTCCGTAACCGTGGCGCATCGAACACCGGGGCACGGAATTCCACGCAACGAAGCGGTCGTTGTAACTGGTACACCGTTCACGCGGTGTCGGGGGACGAGGAAGCTGGAGGAGACCTTGAGCGTGGATACTACTGAAACACCCACCCTCACCACCCAAGAGGTCGCTGAGGAACGAGACCTTGTAGGCGTCTACCTGCACGAGATCTCGAAGACGCCGCTGCTCGACGCGGCCGCCGAGGTCGACTTGGCGAAGGCGGTCGAGGCGGGTCTGTTCGCGAAGCACCTGCTCGGTGAAGGGGAGACCTTCGGCGCGGCCTCCGAGAAGGAGCTCAAGCGCCTGATCGAGGACGGCGCGCGCGCGAAGGAGCAGTTCATCAAGGCGAACCTGCGGCTGGTCGTGTCGATCGCCCGCCGGTACGTCCGCTCCGGAATGCCGATGCTCGACCTGATCCAGGAGGGCAACACCGGTCTGGTGCGCGCGGTCGAGAAGTTCGACTACGCGCGCGGCTTCAAGTTCTCGACGTACGCCACGTGGTGGATCCGCCAGGCCATCAGCCGGGCGATCGCCCAGCAGGAGCGCACCGTGCGCCTGCCGGTGCACCTGGTCGAGGACGTCAACCGGATGCGCAACGTCACCCGCCAGCTCACCCGTGAGCTCGGCGGCGACCCGGAGCCCGACCAGGTGGCCGCCGCACTCGGCGTCACGGTCGAGCGGGTCAACGAGCTCATCCGCTGGAGCCAGGACACCGTCTCACTGGACACGCCGATCGGCGACGACGGCGACACCAACCTCGGCGACCTCGTCGCCGACTCCGACGAGCCCAGCCCCGAGGACGTCGTCCTCGCCGGCATGGAGCGCCAGCGCATCGAGATGATGCTCAACCACCTCGACGAGCGCTCGGCCGGCATCGTCAAGGCCCGCTACGGGCTCGAAGACGGCCGCGAGCACTCGCTCACCGAGGTCGCGCACCGGTTCCACCTGTCGCGCGAGCGCATCCGGCAGCTGGAGATCCAGGCGCTGGCCCGCCTCAAGGAGCTCGCCAACGACCAGGTCATGGCCGAGGCGGCTTGAAGGCGTAAGTAAGGGAATCTGACGGCGAAGGGCCGGGGCATCAGCCCCGGCCCTTTCCGTATGCATTTGTCGCTGTCGCTGTCGCTGTCGCTGTCGTTGTCCCGCCGGCCGCCTTCGCGCCGGCCGGCCGTGTCGCACCCGCCGGGCACGCTTGCAAGCGGGGGCGGATGCGAACACGAGCGCCGCTCGCGCGGCGCGGCGGCCGATCAGACGCGGCGGTAGCCGTCGATCGACATGCCCATGTCGAGGTCCGAGATCTTCACGACGTCGCCCGGCTTGGGCGCGTGGATGACCTGGCCGTCGCCGATGTACATCGCGACGTGGTTCTGGCCGTTGTAGAAGACCAGGTCGCCGGGCTTGAGCTCGTCGCGGCTGATGCCGCTGGTCTCGTCCCACATCGTCCACGTGGAGTGGGTCAGGGAGATGCCCGAGACGTCGTAGGCGCCGGCGATGAGGCCGGAGCAGTCCCAGGTGTCGGGGCCCGCGGCGCCGAACACGTACGACTCGCCGAGCTGGTCCTTCGCGAACTGCACCGCGGCGGTGGCGGCGTCCGAGCTGTACTCGGCGGAAGAGTCGGAGGACGACGACGAGGAGGAGGACTCCGCCTCGGCCGCGGCGGCAGCTTCGGCCTCGGCCGCAGCCTCGGCGGCTGCGGCGGCCTCGGCCTCGGCGGCCTCGTCGTAGGCCGCCTGGGCCTCCTTGATCTGCGCGTCGAGGGTGCCGACCTGCGCCTGGAGCTCGGTGATCTGCGGCTCGAGCGCGTCGACGGTCTCGGCCGCGGTCTGGGCCTCGGCGTACTTGTCGGACTGCTCCTGCGCGTACGCCACGAGCGTGGAGACCTTCGCGCCGAGCTCGTCCTCGGCGGACTCGACCGCGGCGGTGACGTCGAGGAGCTGGGCGCCGGTGGTGCCGTAGTCCTCGGAGGTGGCGGTGATGACGGCCTGCGCGGCGGTGAGCTGCGCCTGGAGGCCGTCGAGGGAGGCGCCGGCGTCGGTGCGCTGCGATTCGAGGTCCTCGAGGTGGTCCTCGATCTCGGAGGCGGACGCGGTGTCGTACTCGATGTCGGCCGCGTGGGCCCGGCTGCCGGCGAAGGCGGTCACCAGCCCGACGGTGGCGACGGTGACGCCGGCGTAGGCGGCGATGCGGCGGAGGATCGCGGCGGCGCGCGATCGGTGGTCGATGTCAGTGCAGGCTTGAGCCACCAGGTGGCCTTTCTTCCTCGGCCGCCTACCGGGTTAGCTGTCGGGTTCGGGCAGGGAAGATCGCCCTACCCGCGCAGGCGATGCGGCCTGAGCGGGATTCACCCCGTGCGCCGTCTGATGGGGGGAACGGCGCGGCTGGGTCCCCGGCCCGCGCTGCGGTGTCTCGCCCCGTACCGGGAGGAACGGGCGTCATGCGCGGCGCGGCTCGGCGGTCCGGACGGGTGGGTCTCTGGGGGAGCCCTGAGGACCCGACCGGAACAGGCGCCGACGCTAATACAGGGTGACCCGCATCGCCAAGTCCGCTGTGAGGGCCCTCACCCGTGGAGACCGGACAGCGGTGACGCGACGGGAGACAGGGCCACTATCCTGCGGGTTTATTGTCCGAACGGGCTACTCGCGGGTAGGCCGTCCGCCGGGACGGTTCGCCAGGGGCCGTCGCAGCGCCGGGCGCCCCGCTTTCGAGCGGTCCGGCAGCACCCGGCGGCCGGCCCGCGGGCGGGTCGTCAGAAGCTCCGCAGGGACCGCGGCGGCGGCGGGGACTGGATCGCGGTGGCGTCGGTGGCCGGGGCCGCGCCGCCGATGTACTCGCTGAGCTCGGCGCCCTCGACGACGCGGCACGGGAAGGCCGCGCCCGCGCAGCGGCGCCGGAGCGCGGCGATCGGCAGCTCCGCGGCCGAGGCCGCGGCGACCACGTTCCCGAACCGGCGCCCGCGCAGGACCGCGGGCTCGGCCATGACCGCCACGTGCGGCCACACCTCCCGCATCGCCGCGAGCGCGGGCTTGAGGAACGTCATCTGCCCGCCGTCGCACAGGTTCGCCGCGTAGTGCCCGCCCGGGCGCAGCACCCGGTCCGCGGCGCGCAGGAACTCGACGCCCGTGAGGTGCGCGGGCACCCGCGCCCCGTCGTAGACGTCGGTGATGACGAACTCGTAGCTGCCCTCGGGCGCCGACTCGACCGCCGCGCGGGCGTCCGTGCGGCGGATCTTCACCTTGACGCCGCGCGGCAGCGGGGCCTCGGCCCGCACCAGCTCGATGAGCGCCTCGTTCGTCTCGACCGCCTGCTGGTAGGAGCCCGGCCGCGTCGCCGCCGTGTACCGCGCCAGCGCGAGCCCGCCCGCGCCCAGGTGCAGGACCCGCAGCGGCCGCCGCGGCTCGGCGGCGGCGTCGACGAGGTACGCGATCCGCTGCATGTACTCGGCGTCCAGGTACGTCGGGTCGTCGAGGTCGACGGTCGCCTGCACGACCTCGTCGTAGACCAGGTGCAGCAGGTTCGGGCGGTCGGGGTCGCGGTCGAAGCGGAGCGCGTCCTTCATGGCGGAGCCGTTCGTGATCGGGGGAGGCGAGCGTATCGGGCGGCCGGGCCCTACGCCCCGGGACCCTGCGACGCCTGCGTCCGGGCCGAGGCCGCGATGTGGGCGATGCGCCGCAGCGCCGCGAACACCGTCTCGCCCAGGACGGTCGCGACCACCGCCTGCTCGACGTCGACGCCCTCGACCTTCGAGGCCTCCGCGATCGCCTCCATGTCCGCCGACGCCAGCGCCGCGGCCGCGTCGGCGTAGTGCCCCAGGACCTCCTGCGGGTCGGGGTTCCCCAAGCGGTAGAACGCGCTCAGGGCCGTGACCATCGCGTCGCGGTACATCGGCGGTGCCACCTCGGCCCACCCGTACTCGCCCAGCAGCTGGTCCACGGTCCGCTCCGCGGCCTCCGTCGTGCCCTCGCTCGCCAGCGAGAACGCCGGGTCGCGGTGCGTCGCCGCGAGCGCCGCGCCGAGCGCCTGGAACGCCGAGTCCTGATGGCGCGCAAGCACGGTCAGCACCTCGCCGATCTGCGCCACCGACAGCCCGGCGGTCTCCGAGAGCGCCCGGATCAGCGTCAGCCGGTGCACGTGCGCGGGGCCGTACTCGACGGTGTTCCCCTCGCCGTGCTCGCCGGGCTGGAGGAGGTGCTCACGCAGGTAGTACTTGATGGTGGCGGCCGGAACGCCGGTCCTGTCCGACAGCTCGCCTATGCGCATACGAGGCAGTCTATGACGGAATGCGCGCGCGCGTTACCGTTGAGCGACGGCCGGATCCCCGCCCCGAACCCCACCCCGCCGGAAAGGCGCTGGTCGATGCATGACCTCCGAACCGCCCTCCTCGAAGAGCTCCGCGAGATCGCCGCGCGGCCGGTCCCGGACTTCGACCCCGCGCTGGCCGACGACTTCGCCGCGACCGGCCGCCGCCTGCCGTACGAGTCCCAGTACTTCGCGCGCCGCCGCCACCTCGCGGCCCTCGCGATCACCGGGGAGGCCGCCGCGCTGTCCTCGCTGATCAAGGACGTGTGCCAGGAGCGGTCCTGGGCGCTGCCCGCCCACTGGGGCGAGGACTTCGACCCGCGCACCTGCGTCGACCTGTTCGCGTGCGAGACCGCGCAGACCCTCGCCGAGATCCTGCGCCTGCGCGAGGACGTCGAGGGCCGCGAGCAGATCGAGGCCGAGATCCGCGAGCGCGTGCTCGACCCGTTCTTCGAGTCCGAGTTCCCGCTCTGGTGGGAGCTGCGGATCTCCAACTGGACCGCCGTGTGCGCCGGCGCGGCCGGGATGGCCGCGCTCGCGCTCGGGTACGACACCGACGTCGTGCGCGCCCGCGTCCTCCCCGCCCTCCAGAGCTACCTGTTCTCCTTCGGGCCCGACGGCGGCTGCGTCGAAGGCGTCTACTACTGGATCTACGGCTTCGGGTACTTCACGTACTTCGCCGAGGCCTGGCGCGAGGCCACCGGCGAGGACCTCCTCGAAGGCAACGAGGCCATCGCCGCGTTCCCCGCCCGCGCCCAGCTCCACCCCGGGTCCTTCGCGACGTTCGGCGACACCGACGCCGACCCGTTCCTGCCCGCCGGGCTCCTCACCCGGCTCCACGACCGCCTCGGCGTCGAACTGCCCGCCGCGTCCCGCCCCCAGGCCTTCGCCGAGGACGAGTGCGCGCGCTGGGCCCCGCTGACCCGCACCCTCGAGTGGGGGCGCCCGCTGCCCGAGTCGATCGAGCCCTCCCGCACGCTCCTGCCCGAGGTCGGCTGGTTCGTCGAGCGCCGCCGGATCGGCCGCCGCATGTGGGCCCTCGCCGTCAAGGGCGGCTACAACGAGGAGCCCCACAACCACCTCGACCTCGGCTCGTTCATCATCGCCGTCGACGGCGAGCAGCTCCTCTGCGACGCCGGGGCCGGCGAGTACACCGCCGCCTACTTCGGCCCAGAGCGATACGAGCAGGTGCACCCCTCGGCCGCGTGGCACTCCGTGCCCACCGTCGAGGGCGCCGCCCAGCAGCCCGGCGAGGACTCCCGCGCCGAGCTTGTGGACGGCCCCGACGGCGTCGAGGTGTACGTCGACGCGTACGGCGACGGCGCCCTCATCCGCAAGTTCGCGTGGAAGGGCGAGCGGATCACGTTGCGCGACTTCGGACCCGAGCTCACCGAGTCGTTCGTCAGCCGCATCCGCCCCGAGCTCGAAGGCGACCGGGCGGTCTGGACCGGCGAGCGCGGCAGCCTCGTCCTCCACGGCCTCAACCCCGAGGACGCCGTCGTCGACTCGGTCGACACCGTCGACCACCGCGGCTTCCACGACCGGCTATGGGCGCTCCGCTTCGGCCTGCCCGCGGAGACCTCCCGCCTCCGCTTCGAGCTGCTCTAGGAGCCCGTCGGCCTTGAGGCGCCGGCGGGCGGCCGCGATCGCCTCCTTGGTGTGCTCGAACAGGCGGCCCTGCTGCCACAGCGGCTCCAGGACGCCGAGGGCCTCCAGCGGCTTCGCGTGCACCGGTTCGAGGCCCGAGAGGTAGACGGCGATGCCGCGGTGCTCCAGGCGCTTGATCGCGTCGGCGAGGACCGTCGCCCCCGAGGCGTCCATCGTGGACACACGGCTCATGCGCAGGACCACCACCCGCACGTCCGCCACGTCCAGGAGCTGCAGCAGGAACCGGTGCGCCGCCGCGAAGAACAGCGGCCCCTCCAGCCGGTACGCCACGATGTGCTCGTGCAGCAGCGCCGCCTCCTCGTCGTGGTGGTCGCCGTGGTCGATCGGCTCCTCCTCCACCGACACCGACCGCGAGATCCGCCCCAGCGCGAGCAGCCCCGCGAGCGCGATCCCCACCGCCACCGCCCACACCAGGTTGCCGAGCACCGTCGCGGTCAGCGTCAGCCACATGACCGCCGCGTCCGCCCGCGTCGACCGCGCCAGCGCCAGCATCGAGCCGACCTCGATCATCCGGATCGACGTCGCGATGAGCACGCCCGCGAGCGCCGCCAGCGGCACGTGCGCGACCAGCGGCGCCAGCGCGAGCATCATGAGCGCCAGCACCAGCGCGTGCGTCAGCGACGCGAGCCGGCCGGCCGCCCCGGACCGCACGTTCACCGCCGTGCGCGCGAGCGCCCCCGAGGACGGCATCCCGCCGAAGAACGGCGTCACCAGGTTCGCCACGCCCTGCCCCAGCAGCTCCCGGTCCGGGTTGTGGTGCCGGCCCACCGTCATGTTGTCCGCCACCGTGGCCGACAGGAGCGACTCCAGCGCGCACAAAGCGCAGATCGCGATCGCGGCCGCCACCAGCTCGGGGGCCTCCGCCGCGAAGTCGAGGAACCCGGCCTCGGGGGCCGGGATGGTGCGGGGGAGCGACCCGATGACGTCCACGTCGAGGTCCGCGAACCACACCATCGCGGTCGCCGCGACCACCGCGAGCAGCGGCGTGGGGATCTGCGAGTGCAGGCGCGAGCCGAGGAGGATCGCGGCGACCACGCCGGCCGCGACCGCGACCGGCGCCCAGTCCGGCGCGGCCGCGAACGTCCGCACCGACTCCCACGCGCCCGTGATCAGGTGCGCGTTCTGCGACGGCAGCCCCAGCGACGGCGGCAGCTGCTGCACCGCGATCACCACCGCGACGCCCGCGGTGAACCCCTCGACCACCGGGACGGGCACGTACCGCGCGTACCGGCCCGCGCCCAGCAGCGCGAGCGCGACCAGCATGATCCCGGCCATGATCCCCACGAGCATCACGCCCGTGTGCGAGTGCGTCGCCGCGAGCGGCACCAGGACCACCGCCATCGTCCCGGTCGGGCCCGTGACCTGGAGGTTCGAGCCGCCCAGGAGCGCGGCGAGGACCCCGGCGATGATCGAGGTGATGAGGCCCGCGAAGGCCCCCAGACCCGAGGCGATCCCGAACCCCAGCGCCAGCGGCAGCGCGACGACCGCGACGGTGAGCCCGGCGAGGAGGTCGGTGTGCCAGTGGCGGCTGACGTGCGCGAAGTCGGACCGTTCGGGAAACAGCTGTCGGAACCGTCGGCGTTTCGTGTCAGTTGTCTCTCGTAGCGTGGTCATGAGCGTATTGTCCCGTCCGGTGGTCCGCGAGCACGCCTCCAACGCGCCGGGGCGGCGACCGGTTCGGTTGCTGCCGTAGGATCGCCACCGTGCGTGAGAGAGGTCTGGAGACGGCGGTCCGGGTCGGCGGCGCGGTCGTCGCGGCGGCCGCGGCGGTCCTCGCCGCTCTGATCGAATCGTTCCTCGTCCCGACCTACTGGGACGGCGTCGCCGTCCCGCTCGCCGGGGCCCTCGCGTTCGCCGGGAACTGGGCGCTCGCCGCGCTGGCCGTGTGGTGGACCGGCAGCCGGTGGGGCGCGCTGCTCACCGCGCTCGCCTGGTTCGGCGTGGTCCTGGCCGCCTCGATGCCCACCGCCGCCGGGTCGCTGGTCGTCACCAGCGGCTTCAACGGCTACGCGCTGCTCCTGGCCGGTACCGCCGGGATCGCCGTGTCGCTGTGGCGGTATTTTCGTCCCAGACCGCAGCAAGCCCCCTCTGCCCCGAAGGAGTCCCGACAGTGACCCTCCTCAGCCGCCTCCTGATGCCGCACTGGCCGTCGATCTACGGCTTCGCGCTGGGCCTGATCGCCGCGAACCTCGGCGGCCGGATCGCCTCGAACGTGTGGGGCGAGGGCACCGCGGTCGGCGACCTCGTGGGCGTGTACACGTTCGGCGCGATGGCCGCCGTCGCCGTCGCCGCCGGGATCTGGTGGGGCGTGCGCCGCCGCCGCCAGGAGATCACCGGCGAGCTCCTCGTCATCTTCCTGGTCGCGACCCTGTTCGCGGTCCTGGTGAACCCGCTCATCGCCCGCGTGGACTACCCGGACCTCCAGGGCGTGTTCTCGCAGGTCCCGATCTACTTCGCGCTGCTGGCCGTCTCCGGCTGGGTGGGCTTCCTCATCGTGATGGCCCTGGGCGTCGACCGCTACGGCCGCGAGCTCAAGGCCACGAGGATCGCGTTCGAGCGCAAGGCCAGCCCGTCGCGCAAGGCCGCCGCCGCTAAGGCCTGACCCGGTAGCGGTACCGGTAGCGCTCGGCGTAGCCCAGCCGCAGGTACATCTCGATCGCCGGCGCGTTGCCGGCCTCCACCTGGAGGGCGGCGCGCGCCGCGCCGCTGTGCGCCCCCCACGCCTCCAGGGCCGCCAGCACCTCGGTGCCCAGGCCCTGCCTGCGCAGCCCGGGGAGGGTCCCCACGTTCGTGACGGCCAGGAGGTCCCCGGCCACGGCGCCGCGCCCGCGCGCGGCGAGCGCGCCGCCGCGCCGGATCTCCGCGTAGGCCCGGCCGGGGCCCGCGCCGAACACCCGCTCGGCGGTCGCGGCGTCGCCGCGCCCGGTCTGCTCCAGGAACGCGGCGCTCGGCGCGTGCGACACGACCGCCTCGCCCTCGTACGCGGTGTCCTTGAGCGCCTTGACCATCACCGCGGTCTCCATGCGCGCCTCCCAGCCGCGGGCGGCGAGCTCGTCCTCCAGCCGCCGCGTGACCGGCCCGGCGAGGGAGAATTTCGCGGGCAGCCCGCGCGCGGCGTACCAGGCCTCGACCGCGGCCACGGCCGCGTCGAGGCCGCCCTCGGGCGCGGTGAGCGCCAGGACCGAGTTCGCGCGGTTGGTGAACCCGCCCGAGGCGCGCAGTAGCCAGCCGCCGAGCGGCTCGGTCTCGACCGCGGGCCAGGTCTCGGCCAGCAGGCGCTCCAGGCCGATGATCTCGGAGAACTTGACGGGCCGCGGCGGGATCGCCTTCGCGGCGACGACGGCGCCCGGTTCGATGGTGACGACTGCCCCTGCGGCGGGCCGCACGCGCCAGCGCTCGGCCCCGAACTCGATAAGCTCGCCCGTGATGTCCGTGAACCGCCGACCGGGCCGGGCGTCGCGCAACCTGATCCGAACCACCACGCGGCGGCCGACGAACTCCGGTCCCAGCATCTGGCGCACCCCAAGCCTTCGGGTCTACTAGAGGAAATAAGCTTTAGGCTCATCTCAGCGCAGTCCGCCCGACTGCGCGCTGTAGGAAGGACGACTCGTGACTTACGTAATCGCCGAGCCGTGCGTGGACCTGCTCGACAGGGCCTGCATTGAAGAATGCCCCGTCGACTGCATCTACGAAGGCAACCGGAAGCTCTACATCCACCCCGACGAGTGCGTCGACTGCGGTGCGTGTGAGCCGGTGTGCCCGGTCGAGGCGATCTTCTACGAGGACGACGTCCCCGAGGAGTGGGCCGCCTACACCAAGGCCGACGTGGACTTCTTCGACGACCTCGGCAGCCCCGGCGGGGCCTCCAAGGTCGGCAAGATCGACAGCGACGTCCCGTTCGTGGCCGAGCTGCCCGCGAAAGAGGAGTAGCCGATGGCGCCGCGCCGCCTCCACAGCGCCTCCCCGGCGCGGCGGCTGCCGCGCTTCCCGTGGGACCGGATGGCTCCGTACAAGGAGCGCGCGGCCGCCCACGCCGAAGGGCTCGTCGACCTGACCGTCGGCGCGCCCGTCGACCCGGTGCCGGACTCGATCCGCGCGGCCCTGGACGAGGGCTCCGCGTTCCCCGGGTACCCGACCGTGGCCGGTCCGCCCGAGCTCGCCGCGGCGATGCGCTCGTGGCTGCACCGCCACACCGGGGTCGCCGAGGACGTCGCGGTCCTGCCGACCGTGGGCTCGAAGGAACTGGTCGCGAACCTGCCGTTCCAGCTCGGGATCGGCCCCGGCGAGTCCGTGGCCTACCCGGAGATCGCCTACCCCACGTACGAGGTCGGCGCGATCCTCGCCCGGGCCGAGCCGCTCCCCGTCGCCGACCCGCGCGACGCCGCCGGCCCGCGCCTGCGGCTGGCGTGGATCAACTACCCGACGAACCCGACCGGCGAGACCGCCACCGTCGGGCACCTGCGCGACCTCGTCCGCTGGGCCCGCGAGCACGGCGTCGTCCTCGCCTCCGACGAGTGCTACCTGACGCTCGGCTGGGACGAGGCGGACCCGCCGGTGTCGGTCCTCGACCCGCGCGTCAACGACGGCGACCTCACCGGCCTGCTGGCCGCGCACTCGCTGTCGAAGCGCTCCAACCTGGCCGGGTACCGCTCCGCGTTCCTCGCCGGGGACCCCGCGATCGTCGCCGACCTCCTGGAGATCCGCCGCCACGCGGGCTTCATGGTCCCGTGGGCGGTCCAGCGGGCCACCATCGCGGCCCTGCACGACGAGGAGCACGCGATCGAGCAGCGCGAGCGCTACGGCCGCCGCCGCGAGGTCCTGCGGGCCGCCGTCGAGTCCGCCGGGTTCCGCATCGACCACTCGGACGCGGGGCTCTACCTGTGGGCCACCCGCGACGAGGACTGCTGGGACACCGTCGCGTGGCTGGCCGACCGCGGCATCCTCGCCGCCGCGGGGGAGTTCTACGGCGCCAAGGGGAACCGCCACGTGCGGCTCTCGCTGACCGCCACCGACGAGGCCGTGGCGGACGCCGCCGGGCGGCTGAAGTAGCACACGAAGCAGGGGCCCGCGGCCGGATGCCGCGGGCCCCTGCTCCATGCGTGCGTCAGTCCTTCGGGACCGCGGGAACGTCGACCGGCGGGTCGACGGGCAGGCCCGGGTCCGGCACGGCGCCGGTCACCGTCGCGAGGATGTCCTGGCAGGTCTGGGCCAGGGCCCCGATGTCCGGCAGCGCCGGCGCGTCACCGCCGGGCACGCCCGGCACCGGCAGCGGCGGGAGCTGCTCGTACTCCTCCTCGAGTTCGGCCGGCAGCGGCGCCCCGGCGTCGAGCGCGGCCTGCAGGTCGGTCAGGCACGTCGCCAGGTCGGTGAGCGCGGTCGGGTCGGGCAGCCCGCCCGGCAGCGGCGGCGGGTCGACCGGGAGCGGCGGCAGCTGCTCCGCGGCGACGGTCTCCGCCCGGTCGGCGGGCTCGGCGGCGCTGACCGCCGGCGCGGCGGCGAGCATCGCCACCGGGACGGCGAGGCCGACGAACACGGCCCGCCAGGTCTTGGTCTTCGGCGTCCGGTCTCGTTCTACTGTGAACATGGACTCTGCCATGAGGATTACTCCCGTGGATTGTCGGCGACCCCGGCTCAGGCGCGGTCCTGCCTTCAAAGGCCGTCAGTGGGGACGGCCCCGGCCGCGCCATCGGCACCGGGATGCCTAACTTTCCGTAGGACTTTATGTACTCCTCGTTACTCCCGCTCCGCTTCAGTGAAACCGAACATGGCGGGCACTGGCATCCTCGCCCATGGACCCGCCCTGAGCAGGACGATCGCCGGTAAACACCGGAGTCCGGAATCCGACAGTCGCCGCCGGAACCCGGTGGCGGGCGTCGGACCCTTCGGCCACACTGGTCGGGTGACTGACTCGCTGCTCATCGGACGCGACCACCCCGCCTCCGCGCTGCGCGCGGCCGTCGACCGCACCGCGGCCAGCCACGGCGGCCTCGTCCTCGTCGTCGGCGAGGCCGGCATCGGCAAGACCGCCCTGGTCACCGAGGCCGCGGCCGGCCGCCGCGACGACCTGCTCGTCGCCTTCGCCACCTCCTGGGAGTCCGAGGCCGTCCCCGACAACTGGCTCTGGCTCCAGGTCCTGCGGTCCCTGCGCGGCCGCCTCGGCGAGGAGGCCTGGACCGCCCTGCGGCCCGCGCCCGCGATCGAGGCGTTCCTCGGCGAGCGCGACGGCACCCGGCCCGTGGACTTCGAGCTCCACGACGCCGTCACCCAGCTCCTCATCGGCGCCTCCCGGCTCCGGCCGCTCCTCATCGTCCTCGACGACCTCCACTTCTCCGACACCGCCAGCATCGAACTGCTCAAGTTCGCGTGCCAGCACACCTTCTTCGAACGCGTCCTGTTCGTCGGCACCTACCGCGACTCCGAGATCGACCCCGGGCACCGCCTCCGCGGCCGCATGCTCCAGCTCGTCGCCAAGGCCGCCATGGTCGGCCTCGACGGCCTCACCGAGGACGGCGTCGCCGCGCTCGTCGAGGCCACCGCCGGCGCCGCCCCCGACGCCGACACCGTCGCCGAGATCACCCGCCGCACCGGCGGGAACCCGTTCTTCGTCGAGCAGTCCGCGCTCCTGTGGGCCTCCGGGCAGCCCGTCGACGCCACCAGCGCCGGCATGCGCGACGCCCTGCGCCGCCGCATCGACCAGCTCCCCGAGCCGATCCTGCGCATGCTCACCCTCGCCTCCGTCGGCGGCCGCGAGTTCCACGCCGGCGTCATGGCCCAGGCCTCCGGCCTCGAGCAGTTCCGGATCGAGGCCGCCCTCGACCTCGCCTGCCAGACCCGGCTCGTGCGCCGCGAGCGCGACCGGTACGTGTTCGTCCACGACCTCGTCCGCGAGACCCTCTACCAGTCCATGGACCCCGCCGAGGCCGCCCACCACCACGGCTGCGTCGTGCGCGCCCTCCAGGCAGACCAGTCCCTCAAGAAGCACATGCTCGTCACCGAGATCGCCCACCACGCGTGGGTCGCCGGGGACGACCTCGACCCCGAGACCGCCGTCGACCTCATCGCCCGCGCTGGCGCCAAGGCCAACTCGTGCATGAGCATCGCCAGCTCCGAGAAGTACTTCCGCCGCGCCGTCGAGCGGTGCGCGCCCGGCATGGTCCGCAAGCGGGTCCTGCTGCGCCTCCAGCTCGCCGACGCCGTGCACTGGCTCAAACGCGAGGACGAGGCCCGCGGGATCTTCGCGCTCGCGCTCCACGAGGCCGAGGACTCCGGCGACCCGATGCTCCTCGCGCGCGCCGCGATGGACGCCCCGCAGACCGAGGACGTCGCCGAGCTCATGCGGCTCAAGGCCCTCGCCTACGAGGGGCTCGCGGGCGAGCGGCCCGAACCGGGCCTGGAGCACGAGGCCCTCTCCCGGCAGCTGCTGTACCGCTTCATGATCGCCGCCCGCGAGTCCGGCGACGACGAGGAGATCTCGTTCGGCCTGTGGGCCACGCACGCCTCGAACTGGGGCCCCGGCACCGCCGCGCGGCGCCAGGAGATCGTCGAGGAGCTCGCCGAGATCACCCGCCGCACCGGCGACGAGGAGATGCGCCTGCTCTCCTCCTCGCTCCGGTGGGTCGTGCTCCTGGAGCAGGGCGACCCGGCGTACCTCGCGCAGCTCGCCGCGTTCCGCGCCCTCGCCGACGCCGCCGAGACCGAGCACTGGCACGGCGGCTCGAACATCGACCAGGCCATCACCGACATCCTCCAGGGCCGATTCGACGCCGCGGCGGCGCGCATCGACGAGGCCGCCTCCCTGATGGTCGACGAGAAGGCCCACCTCGACCTCGTCGCCCACCTGCGCTGGGAGCTCCAGCTCGCCCGCGGCGGCATCCCCGACACGACCGGGCTGCGGCGCTCGTACTACGGCGGCCACTACACCGACCTGCTCACCGGGATCGGCGCGCTCCGCTCCGGCGACACCGACCGGGCCCGCCGCCTCCGTGACCGCCTGGCCGCCGTCGACGACATGTACGGCTCGTGGGAGTCGCTCATGCTCCGCTTCGAGGCCGAACTCGCCGTCGCCGACGGCGACGCCGACCTCGCGCGCGCCGTCTACGACCGGCTCGCCCCCCACGAGGGCGAATGGCTCATCGCCATGTGGGGCACCAGCGTCAGCGGGCCGATCAGCCACTGGCTCGGCACCCTCGCGGCCTCCCTTGGCGACCGCGACCGCGCCGCCGCCCACTTCCGGAACGCCTTCGAGCAGGCCGACCGGCTCGACGCCGCGCCCTGGTCGGAGGCCGCCCGCGCCGGGCTCGCCTGCCTGGAGGCGCCGCCCGCCGCGCCCCCCGCCGCCGGCGACGTGTTCCGCCGCGAGGGCGCCACCTGGACCCTCGCCTACGGCGGGGCCGTGCTGCACCTGCCGCACGCCAAGGGCCTCGCCGACCTCCGCGAACTGCTCGCGCACCCGGGCGAGGACATCGCCGCCGCCGACCTCCTCGACCCGGCCGAGGCCGTCGCCGCCGACGCCCGCCTCGGCGGCGACGACGTCCTCGACGCCGCGTCCCGCGCCCGCTTCCGCGAGCACCTGGAGGTCCTCGACGAGCAGATCGACACCGCCACCGCGATCGGCGACGACGCCCGCGCCGCCGCCCTCGACACCGAGCGGCGGGCCCTCATCGAGCACCTCAAGGCCGCCACCGGCCTCGGCGGCCGCTCCCGCCGCCTCGGCGACAACCACGAACGGGCCCGCAAGTCCGTCACCAACCGCATCCGCAACACCCTCAAGAAGATCGAGGACGGCCACCCGGCGCTCGGCGCGCACCTGCGCGAGGCCGTCGCCACCGGCTCCTCCTGCGCCTACCGGCCCGGACCAGAGGCCCCGAAATGGACCCTCTGACGCGAAGGGGCCGGGCGGACCGGGAGGTCCGCCCGGCCCCGCCGGGTGTTGGATCGAGTCTCACTTGCGGTTGTAGGCCCTGAGCGTCAGGAACCCGAACACCGCCACGAAGCCGGCCGACCAGATGAGCGTCGTCGCGATCGCCCCCGACGGCGACGTCCCGTCGAACAGGCCCCGCACGCCGTCGACCAGCTGGCTGATCGGCGTGTTCTCCACGACCGGCTGCAGCCAGCCCGGCATCGTCGAGGGGTCGACCATGATGTTCGACAGGAACGTCATCGGGAACATGATCGACATCGAGATCGACATGACGGTCTTCTCCGACCGCGTGATGAGCCCCAGCCAGGTCCACACCCACGAGAACGCGAAGCAGAACACCAGCAGGAGCCCCACGCCCAGCAGCACGCCGGCCGCGCCGCCCGCGGGCCGGTAGCCCATGATCATGCCGGTCCCGAACATGATCGCCCCGGCCGCCGCGTACCGGAACATGTCCGCCAGCAGGTACCCGACCATCGGCGCGGCCCGCCAGATCGGCAGCGTCCGGAACCGGTCCGACACGCCCTTGTTGATGTCGATGTTCACCGACATGCCGGTGTAGATCGTCGTCATCACGATGCTCATGACCATGATGCCCGGCAGCAGGAACTGCAGGTAGTCACCGGTGCCGCCGGCGATCGCGCCGCCGAACAGGTAGGTGAACATGAGCAGCATGATGATCGGGAACACCAGGATGTCGCCCAGCTGCTCGGGCACGTGCTTGATCTTCAGCATCGAACGCCACGCGAACGCCCGCGCCGACGCGAACGCGCTCGGCGGCGCCGGGCGCTCGCCCTGGTTCAGCAGCTTGCGGAGCCGGTCCTTCTCGACGGGAGCCGGCGCGTCCTGATCGGTGCTCTTGGTCTCGGTGAAAGCCATGACGGGTTCTTCCTCTTATCTCTCTCAGTCCACTGACTAGGCGTCGACGCGCTCGGTGAGGGCGAGGAAGACCTCGTCCAGGCTCGGCTGGCCGAGCGAGAAGTCGTCGACGAGGATGCCGGCCTTCGCCAGCTCGCTCAGCGCGTGCGCGCCCTGCACGGCGTTGTCCTGCCCGGGCAGCAGCCGCGCGGTGAGCGCCACGGGGTCGTCGTCGAGCTCGACCTCGGCCCGCAGGGCCTCGGCGAGCACCGCCCGCGCGTGCTCGCGCTGGTCGGTGTGGTGCAGCCGCAGCTTGATCGAGCCCGCGCCCACCGAGGACTTCAGCTGCCCCGGCGTGCCCTCGGCGATGACCTTCCCGGTGTCGATGACCGCGATGCGGCTCGCCAGCTGGTCGGCCTCCTCCAGGTACTGCGTCGTCAGCAGCACCGTGGTGCCCTCGCCGACGATCGTCCGGATGACCTCCCACACCTGGTTGCGGCTGCGCGGGTCCAGGCCCGTGGTCGGCTCGTCCAGGAACAGCAGCCGCGGCGTGATGATGATCGACGCGGCGATGTCCAGCCGCCGCCGCATCCCGCCCGAGTAGCTCTTCACCTGCTTCCCGGCCGCGTACGTGAGCCCGAACGCCTCCAGCAGGTCCTCGGCGCGCGACCGCGCCGCCGGCTTCCCGAACCCGTACAGCCGCGACAGCAGGACCAGGTTCTCCGCACCGGTCAGGTCCTCGTCCAGCGAGGCGTACTGCCCCGTCAGGCTCACCTGGGTGCGCACCGCCGACGGGTCGGCGACGATGTCGTTCCCGAACACCGTGGCGGTGCCCGCGTCCGGACGCAGCAGGGTGGCCAGCATCCGCACGGTCGTGGTCTTGCCCGCGCCGTTCGGCCCGAGCACCCCGTACACCGTCCCCGCCGGGACCTCCAGGTCCACGCCGTCGACGGCCTTGATCTCCTTGAAGTGCTTGACGAGCCCCTCGGCCCGGATCGCGGTCTCGCTTGCCATGTCGGCCTCCTGAGTGAATTACTGCCTTCACCCCGGAGGCGCTACACGCCCCGCCAGACGCCGCGAGGCCCCGCTACATCCGATGTAGCAGGGCCCCGGATCACTTCGGCCGGCGTCAGTCGCGCAAATGCTTCGGCCGCACGACCAGCCAGAACAGGAGCGCCGCCACGCCGCAGCCGACCGCGATCGCCGCCGCAGTGGTGTTCCACACGCCCGGCAGCTCCAGCTCGTAGAACCGCGCGAACGGCGGCACCGCCAGCACCAGCACGAACGCGCCCGCGCACACCCCGACCAGCAGTCCCTTCCACCACGTGTACGGCTTCGCCACGATCGCCAGCGCCACCAGCGCCAGGCTGAACAGCGTGATCGCCGCCGTCGTCTGCGGCAGGTCCGACTCGTAGCCGTCGTGCGCCAGCGCCGCCAGGTACACCGCGAACGTCGGCACCGCGCAGCAGATCCCCGCGGGGATCGCGAACTTCAGGACCCGCTTCACGAACCCGGGCCGGGCCCGGTCGAACGTCGGCGCCAGCGCCAGGAAGAACGCCGGCAGGCCGATCGTGAACAGGTTGATGAGCGACTGGTGGATCGGCAGGAACGGGTACGGCAGCGGCTCGCCGCCCGCGATCCACGCGATCGACGCGCCCACCGCGATGAACAGCGCCAGCGCGATCGCGTACACGGTCTTGGTGAGGAACAGGTTCGACACGCGCCCGATGTTCCCGAGGACCCGGCGGCCCTCGGCGACCACGTGCGGGAGCGTCGCGAACTCGTCGTCCAGGAGCACGACCTGCGCGACCGAGCGCGCCGCCGCCGACCCCGAGCCCATCGCGATGCCCAGGTCGGCGTCCTTGAGCGCGAGGACGTCGTTGACGCCGTCGCCGGTCATCGCCACGGTGTGGCCCCGCGACTGGAGCGCCCGCACGAACATCTGCTTCTGGTGCGGCTTGACCCGCCCGAAGATCGTGGCCCGCTCCAGCAGGTCGGCGAGCTCCTCGGGGTCCTCCGGCAGACGCCGGGCGTCCACGGTGTCCGCGGCGCCCTCGACGCCGAGCTGCGCGGCGACCGCGCCCACGGCCGCGGGCGAGTCCCCGGAGATGATCTTGACGGCGACGCCCTGCTCCTTGAAGTAGGCGAGGGTCGCGGCCGCGGTGGAGCGCAGGCGCTGGCGCAGGATCACCAGGGCCTGGGCCTTGACGCCGGTGACGCCGCCGGTGGTCGAGGCGGACTCGGCGGTGACGAGCGCGAGGACGCGCAGGCCCTGGGCGGCGAGGACGTCGGCGTCCATCGCGACGGGGTCGCCGGACTCCAGGAGCACGTCGGGCGCGCCGAGGAGCCAGGTGCCGTGGTCGGTGAAGCGGGTGCCGCTCCACTTGCGCGCGGAGGAGAAGGGCATGACGTCGATGACGCGCCAGCGGGGGTCGCCGACCTCCCGCTCGGCGAGGTGGGCCTCGACGGCCTGCATGGTGGGGTTGGGGCTGTCGTCGGCGGCCGCGAGCGCGGCGAGCGCCTCGAAGACGCCGTCGGCGTCGGCGCCCTCGATGGGGCGGATCTCGTCGACGTCCATGCCGCCCTCGGTGAGGGTGCCGGTCTTGTCCAGGCACAGCACGTCGGTGCGGGCCAGGCCCTCGATCGCGGGCAGCTCCTGCACGAGGCACTTGCGGGCGCCGAGGCGGACGACGCCGACGGCGAACGCGACGGAGGTGAGGAGCACCAGGCCCTCGGGGATCATCGGCACGATCCCGGCGACGGTCGAGACGATGATCTCGCGCCAGTTCTGGGCGTCCGCGGCCTGGCTGACGATGAGCAGGAGCGCGATCGGCACGATCAGCCAGTTGATGAGCTTGATGAAGCGGTTGATGCCCTCGCGCAGCTCGGAGCGGGCCAGCGTGAACTTGCTGGCCTCCTCGACGAGCTTGGCGGCGTAGGAGTCCGCGCCGATGTGCTCGGCCCGGAACAGGCCGGTGCCGGCGACGGCGAACGAGCCGGACCGCACCTCGTCGCCGGGGGCCTTCGCGACCGGGTCGGCCTCGCCGGTCAGCAGCGACTCGTCGATCTCCAGGTTGCGGGACTCCACGACGGGGCCGTCGACGACGACGCGGTCGCCGGGTTCGACGAACACCAGGTCGTCCCTGACGATCCGGTTCGGCGGGACCTCCTGGACCTCGCCGTCGCGCAGGACCTTGGCGTTCGCCTGGTTCATGAGCGAGAGCTTGTCGAGGGTGCGCTTGGCGCGCAGCTCCTGGATCGTTCCGATGAGGATGTTCGCGATGATGACCCCCGCGAACAGGCCCTGCTTCCAGCCGCCGAACGTCACGGCGATGACGGCGAGCACGCCGATGACGGCGTTGAGCGGGGTGAACAGGTTGGCGCGCAGGATCGCGGAGAACGGGCGGCTCGTGTGGCGCTTCGCCTCGTTGACGGCTCCGGCCTGGACGCGCTCGGCCACCTCGGCGGCAGTCAGGCCGCGGTCGCCTGCCAGCATGGGTGTTGTCACGTCGACAGCTTATGCGACTCTCGCCGTTCTGTATCACCGCCGAAGGACGGAAACGGCCCGAACGCCCCTCCTCCGAAATGCGGAGGCGGCGCGGGTCCCAGGCGGGCTTATCCGATTGCGGCCCCGGGGGGCCCGGCCCGTAGAATCCCTGATTATGGCCAATGTACTCACACCGCAGGGCGAGGACTTCCCTCGCTGGTACCAGGACGTCATCGCCAAGGCCCAGCTGGCCGAGAACGGGCCGGCGCGCGGCTCGCAGGTGATCCGACCGTCCGGGTTCTCCCTGTGGGAGCGCATGACGGCCGAGATGGACGCCCGCATCAAGGACACCGGCACCGAGAACGCCTCGTTCCCCCTGCTCATCCCCGAGTCCTACTTCACCCGGGAGGCCGACCACGTCGAGGGCTTCGCTCCCGAGCTGTGGATGGTCACGCACGGCGGCGGCAAGGAGCTCGAGGAGAAGCTCGCGATCCGGCCCACCTCCGAGACCGTCATCGGCGAGTACATGGCGAAGTGGGTCAACTCGTACCGCGACCTGCCCCTGCTGCTCAACCAGTGGTGCAACGTCATGCGCTACGAGCTGCGCACCCGCCTGTTCCTGCGCTCCTCGGAGTTCCTGTGGCAGGAGGGGCACACCGTCCACGAGAGCTACGAGGACGCCCACGCGTTCACGCTGCGCATCCTCCACGAGGTCTACGCCGACTTCATGGAGAACGTGCTGGCGCTGCCCGTGCTGCGCGGCATCAAGACCGAGGCCGAGCGCTTCGCCGGGGCCCTGAACACGTTCGCCGTCGAGTCGCTCATGCGCGACGGCAAGGCCCTCCAGATGGGCACCTCCCACGAGCTGGGCCAGAACTTCGCGAAGGCGTTCGACATCCAGTTCCAGGGCAAGGACGGCAAGCAGGCCCACGGCTGGACCACCTCCTGGGGCACCTCGACCCGCATGATCGGCGGGCTCATCATGGGCCACGGCGACGACGCGGGCCTGCGCGTGCCGCCGAACCTCGCCCCCGTGCAGGTGTGCGTCATGGTCGTCAAGGACACCGACGAGGTCCAGGCCGCGGCGCGGAAGGTCCACGACGAGCTCAAGGGCGACGGCCTGCGCGTCAAGCTCGACCACCGCGGCGACGTGGCCTTCGGCCGCCGCGCCGTGGACGCCGAGCTCAAGGGCTACCCGGTCCGCATCGAGATCGGCCCCCGCGACCTGAAGAACGGCGAGGCCACCGTGGTCTCCCGCGTCGCCGGCACCAAGGAGACCGTCCCGCTCGGGATGCTCGCCGAGGCCGTCGCCGCCGCGCTCCAGGGCGCCCAGGACCAGCTGTGGAACGAGGCCCTGGAGTTCCGGGAGTCGCACACCGCCGACGCGGCCACGGTCGAGGAGGCCGTCGAGGCCGCCCAGACCGGCTACGCCCGACTGCCCTGGGACGCCTGCGGCGTCGAGGGGGAGCGCAAGGCCGCCGAATCCTCGGTCACGGTCCGGGTCCTGCAACGCGAGGACGGCTCGGTACCGGACTCCCTGGATGAGTCCGGTCTCATCGCCTACCTGGCGCGGTCGTACTGATCCCTCCGTAGGCTAGACTCGGTCGCTGTACATGAGCTTTGGGACGGGTGCCCTCTCAACAACCGTGACGCAAAGCCAGGTTTCAGCGCGAACGCGATCCGGAGTGATTCCCCTGGATAGCGGGCGCGCTGCGTGATCCTTATTACAGGAGTAACAAGAACGTGGCAGTGAAGATTCGCCTCACGCGTATGGGGAAGATCCGTACTCCCCAGTACCGCATCGTCATCGCCGACTCGCGGGTCAAGCGCGACGGCAAGGTCATTGAGAACGTCGGGATCTACCACCCGAAGGAGAACCCGTCCCGGATCGAGGTCAAGTCCGACCGCGTCCAGCACTGGCTCTCCGTCGGCGCCCAGCCGACCGACCAGGTCAAGGCCATCCTCCGCAAGACCGGCGACTGGCAGCGCTTCAAGGGCCTGCCCGAGCCGGCGCCGCTGAAGGTCGCCGAGCCGAAGCCCGAGAAGGAGTCGCTGTACGTGGCGGCCCTCAAGGAGTCCGGTATCGACCCGTCGAAGGCCTACGTCTCGGACGACGCCGTCAAGGCCGCCGACACGAAGCCCGCGGCCAAGTCGAAGAAGTCCGCCGAGAAGGCCGACGAATCGGCTAAGACTGAAGAGGTCAAGGCGGAGGCCGCCGAGGCGTCCGACGAAAAAGGGGAGTAGACCGTGCTGCGACCAGCGCTTGAACACCTTGTGAAAGGCATCGTCGATCACCCTGACGATGTCCGTGTCCGTCTGGTCGACTCGCGTCGCGGCAAGCGCCTGGAAGTCCGGGTCAACCCGGACGACCTGGGCACGGTGATCGGCCGCGGCGGCCGCACCGTCAACGCGCTGCGGCAGGTCATCGGCTCGATCGGCGGTCGCGGCATCCGCGTCGAGGTCGTCGATTCCTACTGAGTCATAACGCCACAGCCCCGGGGGTCGCCCCCGGGGCTGTCGCGTTCGCAAGGAGAGGCAAGCAATGGCAGAGGTCGTGGTCGGCCGGATCGTGCGCCCCCACGGGCTGCGCGGCGAGCTGATCGTCGAGGTCCGCACCGACGATCCCGAGGCCCGGTTCCAGCCGGGGACCGTGTACGCCACCAAGCACGGCCCGCTCACGGCCACCACGGTGCGCTGGCACCAGGGCCGGCCGATGGTCGGCTTCGCGAGCGTCCCCGACCGCACCGCGGCCGAGCTCATGCGCGGCGTGCTGCTGTCGGTCGACGTCGGCGAGGACGACCTCGGCGAGGACGAGTTCCGCGACGACGACCTCGAGGGCCTCGCGGTCAGGGACGCCGACGGCGCCGAGATCGGGACGGTCGCCCGCATCGAGCACGGCGCGGGCCACGAGACGCTCGTCGTCAAGCGGCAGGGCACCCACCCCGCGCGCGTCCCGTTCGTCGCCGAGATGGTCAAGGAGATCGACTTCGAGACCGGCGTCATCACCGTCGACCTGCCCCCGGGCCTGCTGGAGCTGTAGTGAAGATCGACGTCGTCACCGTCTTCCCCGAGTACCTCTCGCCCCTGGACCTCTCGCTCATCGGCCGCGCCCGCCAGCGCGGCCTCATCGACCTCGACGTGCACGACCTGCGCCGCTGGACCCACGACGTGCACCACTCGGTGGACGGCGCGCCCGCCGGCGGCGGGGCCGGGATGGTCATGAAACCGCAGCCGTGGGGCGAGTGCCTCGACGAGCTGGTGCCCGGCGAGGACCGGCCGCGCCTGCTCGTGACGAGCCCGGCCGGGCGGCCGTTCACGCAGGCCATGGCGCACGAACTCGCGGCCGAGCCGTGGCTCCTGTTCGCCTGCGGCCGCTACGAGGGCATCGACCAGCGGGTCGTGGACCACGCGTCCTCCCGCATGGAGGTCACCGAGGTCTCCATCGGCGACTACGTGCTCTTCGGCGGCGAGGTCGCGGTCCTCGCGATCGTGGAGGCCGTGGCGCGGCTGGTGCCCGGCGTCCTCGGCAACGCCGCCTCGCTCGACGACGAGTCGCACAACGCGGGCCTCCTGGAGGCCCCGGCGTACACGCGGCCCGCCGAGTGGCGGGGCCACGAGATCCCGCCGGTCCTCCTCTCGGGGGACCACGGCAAGGTCGACCGGTGGCGGCGTGAGCAGGCGCTCCTGCGCACCGCGCGGGCCCGGCCGGATTTGCTGGAACGGCTGGAGGCGGGTAGCCTCGACAAACGTGACCGGCTCCTCCTCGAAGGAGCCGGGCTCGCCGTGCCCGGGCAGGGTGTGGCAGAGTAAGACGGTTCCCCGTGACGTCCCGCCCGTTCAAGCGGTACCTCTCCCGGTCCGGAACTCCTGAACTTTTCATCAACGAGGGTTGAAACCAATGAACATTCTGGATGAGCTGAACGCCGCCTCCATGCGCGCCGACGTGCCGGACTTCCGTCCCGGCGACACCGTCAAGGTGAACGTCCGTATCCAGGAAGGCAACCGGTCCCGCGTCCAGGTGTTCCAGGGCGTCGTCATCCGCCGCCACGGCGGCGGACTGGGCGAGACCTTCACGGTCCGCAAGATCAGCTACGGCATCGGCGTCGAGCGCACCTTCCCGGTGCACGGCCCCATGGTCGACTCCATCGAGGTCGCCATGCGAGGCAAGGTCCGCCGCGCCAAGCTGTACTACCTGCGCGACCGCAAGGGCAAGGCCGCGACCAAGATCAAGGAGCGCCGCGAGCTCTAACCGGCCCGCGACACCGAAGGACCCCGGACTGCGTCCGGGGTTTTTCCATACCTGCGGCGCTTCCGCTACCCTCACCTCATGAGTCCCGGTCCCTCCGACGGGGCGAAGGGCCCCCGCCGCATCGATTGGAGCCGCCTCCCCGGCGCCGGCGGGTCCGGCGCCCCCGTGCCCCCCGGCGCCCCCGGTCGCCCCGCCCGGCTGCCCGACGGCCCCCGCGCCGGCGGTCCCGGCTCCGGCGGCCCCGTCGCG
>NZ_BAAAQF010000008.1:0-112795 GCF_039531525.1 Glycomyces endophyticus | reverse complement strand
GGCGGGCCGCGGGGTCGCGGCCGTCGGCGTCGGTGGCGGTGCGGGCGCGGGCGAGCTCGCGGCCGCGGAGGTCGGCGACGGTGGCGGTGACGCCGTGCTGGCCGGCGTCGACGCCGAGGACGACGCCCGCGTCGGCGCGCAGCTCGTAGCGGCGGGCGGGGCGGCCTTTGCGGTACTCCTCGCCCGCGGCGCGGGCGTTGGGGAGCTCGGCGAACCAGCCGCGCTCGACGAGCTCGTCGCAGAGGGCGATCACGGTGGAGCGGGTGAGGCCGGTGGCGGCGATCACGTCGCTGGCGGTGAACGCCTCGGCCTCCCACGCGCGGTCCAGGACCGCCGCCGCGTTGGCCCGCCGCTGGGGGTGGGTCCGGTCTTCGGGTTCCGTCACGCCTCTTGACACCTCGCCTTCACTGGTTCAGTATGACTGGAGTGATTTGATTTTGGAATTAGATTTAATCATAGAATCATTCCGGCCGCGCCCCGGCGCGGCCCACCACCGTGAAAGGCACCCAAGATGGCTGCTCCGATCTCGGCATCGACCACCGCGGCCGACTGGTGGCGCCAGGCCACCGTCTACCAGATCTACCCGCGCAGCTTCGCCGACGCGAACGGCGACGGCGTCGGCGACCTCCCCGGTATCACCTCCCGGGTCGACTACCTCGCGCGCCTCGGCGTCGACGCGGTGTGGCTGAGCCCGTTCTACCCGTCGGCGCTCGCCGACGGCGGCTACGACGTGGACGACTACCGGAACGTCGACCCGCGCCTGGGCACCCTCGACGACTTCGACGCGATGATCGCCGCCCTGCACGCGGCCGGCATCAAGCTCATCGTCGACATCGTCCCCAACCACTCCTCGAACCGCCACGAGTGGTTCCAGGCCGCGCTCGCCGCGCCGAAGGGCTCGCCCGAGCGCGACCGGTACGTCTTCCGCGACGGCCTCGGCGAGCACGGCGAGCTGCCGCCCGCCGACTGGGTCTCGATGTTCGGCGGCCCGGCCTGGACGGCCGTCGGCGACGGCCAGTGGTACCTGCACCTGTTCGCGCCCGAGCAGCCTGACTTCAACTGGCGCAGCGAGGAGGTGCGCGCCGACTTCCTGCGGACGCTGCGCTTCTGGTCGGACCGGGGCGTCGACGGCTTCCGCGTCGACGTCGCCCACGCCCTCGCCAAGGACCTCCCCGCCGACCTGCCCTCGCAGGCCGAGCTGGCCGCGATGGACACCGCGACCGGCACGCACCTGCTGTGGGACCGCGACGAGGTTCACGAGATCTACGCCGCCTGGCGCGGGGTGTTCGACGAGTACGACCCGCCGCGCATCGCCGTCGCCGAGGCGTGGGTGAACCCGCCCGCGCGCCGGGCCCGGTACGCCAGCGCCGCGGGCCTGGGGCAGGCGTTCAACTTCGACCTGCTCGAGGCCGACTTCGACGCGGGGGCGTTCCGGCGCATCATCACCGAGAACCTCGCGCAGGCGGCCGCGTCCGGTTCGTCGACGACATGGGTGTTCTCCAACCACGACGTGGTGCGCCACGCGACCCGGTACGGCCTGCCGCCGAACGGGGACGAGCCGCGCAAGCACAACCGGGCGTGGCTGCTCTCGCGCGGCACGGACCCGGTGCTGGACGCCGCGCAGGGCCTGCGCCGGGCGCGGGCGGCGACGCTGCTCATGCTCGCGCTGCCCGGGTGCGCGTACCTGTACCAGGGCGAGGAGCTGGGGCTCGGCGAGGTCGCGACCATCCCCGACGAGGCCCGGCAGGACCCGACGTTCTTCCGCAGCCCTGGCGTGGACGTGGGCCGCGACGGCTGCCGCGTGCCGCTGCCGTGGACGGTGGAGGGCCCGTCGTTCGGGTTCGGCGCCGGGCCGGCGCACCTGCCGCAGCCCGACTGGTTCGGGAAGGTCTCCGCGGAGGCCGAGTCCGGGGACGCGGCCTCGACGCTGTCGCTGTACCGGGACGCCCTGGCGCTGCGGCGCGAGCTCCAGGCCGACGAGTCGCTCGAGTGGGTGCCGAACGCCTCGGGCGAGGTGCTCCACGTGCGGCGGGCCGGCGGCTGGGAGGCGGTGGCGAACTTCGGCGCCGCGGCGGTGCCGCTGCCGGAGGGCGAGGTGCTCCTGGCGAGCGGTCCGCTCGGCGAGGGCGAGCTGCCGGGCGAGACGACGGTCTGGCTGCGCAGCGCGTAGCGGCGGGCGCGGCGGGGTCTCCCCCGCCGCGCCTTCGCGCTACTGCAGGGCCCAGACCTGGACGGCGCCGGTGGCGGAGCCGGTGACGGCGACCTTGGTGCCCTCGACCTCGGCGAACGTGGCCGTCTGGATGAGGTCCTCGCTCCCGTGCGGGGCGAAGGGCTCGCCGATCTGCTGGCCGGTGGCCAGATCGAACATGCTGAGCCCCTGGCTGCCGTGCATGACAGCGACGGCCGCGCCGTCGATCTCGGACACGCCGACCGCGGTGACCTGCTGGTACAGCTCCTGACCGGCGGGGCCGTACGGCTCGCCCGCGGCGAGGTCCCAGGCCTGGACCGAGCCCTCGGCGGTGACCGTGACGCCGAGGTCCCTGCCCGCGGCGGTGCCCGCGCCGAAGGCGACGACCTCGTAGTTCAACTGGTCGAACGTGGCGCCGACCGACTCGCCGGTGGCGAGGTCGGCCACGAACACCCGGTTCTCGTAGGTGCCGACGTGGCGCAGCACGCCGCCGACGGTGGCCATGCCGGAGTAGTCCGCGTACGCGGTCGAGACACTGCCGATCTCGGCACCCGTGTAGAGCTGGCGCACTTCGTAGTCGGTGAGGTAGGCGGGCACGCCGTCCCACAGGCCGACCCAGTAGACCGTGTCGTAGCTCGCCTCGCGCGTGTTGATCGGCGTCCCGGGGTCGGCGAGGGGCCAGACGGCCTCGGTCATGCCGTCGCGGCTGAACGCGATCCACTGCCCGTCGTACTCGAACACCGAGAGGTGGTCGACCGAGCCCTGGTGCCCGCGGTACTCGTCGATCTTCTCGCCGGTGGCGAGGTCCCAGATGCGGACGATGGCGTCCTCGCCCGCGGAGACGGCGACGGGCTTGTCGCCGATGAACCCGTTGCGCACGGCGGTGACCGCGCCGGTGTGGGCCTGTGCGATGTCGGCGACGAGGTCGCCCTGGACCGCGTCGGCGATCGGGACGACGCCGCTGGAGCCGCCGGCCTCGGCGTTGCCCTCGTCGTCGCCGCCGTTCGTGGAGGAGCCGTTGTCCTCACCGGTGGAGTTCTCCGACTGGGGCTCCGAGCCGCCCGCGGTGTCGTCCGTGTCGTCGTCGGGGCGCAGGAACTGGAGGCCGATGACGACCGCCAGCGCGAGGACGACGGCCGCGGCGGCCGCTCCGACCGTGGTCAGGCCCTGCTTGGACTTGATCCAGGGCGTGCGGTTCGGTTGGGGCGCGCCGTATCCGGGCTGCTGCGGGTAGCCGGGCGGCGGGCCCTGCGGAGCGGCCATGGCGGGCTGGGTGACCGGGACCGGGTAACCGGGGTGGGGCTGCGGCGTCTGGTGCGGGGCCGGGTGCGGTGCGGGCGGCGGGAGCTGCATCGTCTGGTTCGAGTCGGGCGCGGGCACGGCGGCCGGAGGCGCGGACTGGTGGGGCGGGGCCGACTGGTGCGGCGGCGGGGATGGGGCGGTCTGCGGGGGCAGGGCCGGGCTGGGGACCGCGATCGGGGTGCTGACGGTGTGCTGGGCGAGGAGGCCGCCTTCGGAGACGGCGAGTTCGGGCTGCTCGATGGCGGCGGGGGCGATGCCGAGCTCGCGGTGGAGCTGGGTGGCGACCAGCGGCATGCGGGAGGCGGCGCCGACGAGGAAGAGGCCGGCGATCTGCTCGGCGGCGAGGCCGGACTCGCGGACGACGCCCTGGGTGACGCGGATGGTGCGGGCCACGAGCGGCGCGCAGACCTGCTCGACCTCGTCGCGGGTGAGGTGGGCGTCGACGTCGAGGAGCGGGATGGTGAGGTCGGTGGTCGCCGAGCGGGACAGGCGCTCCTTGGCCTGGCGGATCTCTTCCATGAACGCGTTGCGGTGGCGCAGGTCGGCGGGCTCGGCGGGGCCGGTGAGGCGGGCCCAGCGCTCGTCGTCGGGCTGCACGCTGGCGGCGACGTGCTGGGCGATGGCCTGGTCGAAGTCGAGGCCGCCGAGGTCGCCGGCGCCGTCGACGGCGAGCACGTCGAACCCGTTCGTGCTGCGGCGCAGCACGGTCGCGTCGAAGGTGCCGCCGCCGAGGTCGTAGACGACGACGCCGGAGCCGGGCGCGACGTCGGCGCCGAGGGTCTCCACGAAGTAGGAGGCGGCGGCGACGGGTTCGGCGACGAGGTCGACCGCGCCGAGGCCGGCGGCGGTCGCGGCGTCGGCGACGACGTGGCGGCGGGTCGGGCCCCAGGCGGCGGGCACGGTGACGGTGACCGGGCCGAGCGCGCCGAGGGTGTGCTCGCACTCGCGGGCGACGCGGGACAGGACGGCGGCGATGACGCTGGTCACCGGGATCTCGGTCTCGCCCAGCAGGACCGACTCGTCGTCGATGCGGCGCTTCGGGTTCGGTTCGAAGCGGTCGGGCCGGCGGCGTCCGGAGTGGACGGCGTCGGCGCCGACGACCGGGCCGCCCTCGTCGTTCATGAACACCGCGCTGGGCAGCTGCGGGGAGCCGTCGAACAGCTGCTGGTGCACGCGTCCGTCGGCGCGCCGGATGGTCGCGACCGTGTGCGAGGTGCCGAAGTCGATGCTGATGGTCGCGGGCCGGGGGCTGGAAAAGGACATACGGCCACTGTAATGACCGAAAGCCAGTACGAGGCCGCTAGGGAACCCTGTGGACACGGGTGGCGCGCGACGGCTGCGAGAATTCCTCGGTGGGTATTCAGGTGCAGCTGCGGCGGGCGAACACGGTGTTCCGGTTCGTCGCGCTGGGCTACCCGCTGCTGCTGGGCGCGTTCGCGTTCGACTCGCTGCTGCGCCCGGCGTGGGCGGCGGTGCTGGTCGTGGTGCTGCTGGGCTGGACGTGGCTCGCGACGGAGTGGTACCGGCGGCGCGGGTACGAGCCGAAGGCGCTGTACGCGGACCTGGCGGTGACCGTGGGGGCGGTGGCGGCGTCCTCGTGGGTGCTGGAGCGGGCGGGCGGCGAGGTGCCGGTCTCGGTGGGGCCGTGGATGGCCGGGGCGGTGCTGGCGTGGGCAGCGGCCTGGGGCCGACGGTCGGGGGCCGTCGCGGGCGCGGTGGTGGCGGCCGCGGGGATGGTGTTCCGCGGCGGCGTCCACTCCAGCACGGTGAACGAGGCGGTGCTGGTGGTGCTCACCGGGTTCGCGGCCGGGCACCTGGTGCGGCTGGGGGTGGTGGCCGAGCAGCGGATGCGCGAGGCCGCCGAGCGGAACGCGGCCGCGCGCGAGCGCGAGCGGCTGGCCCGCGACATCCACGACTCGGTGCTCCAGGTGCTGGCGCTGGTGCAGCGGCGCGGCGCCGAGATCGGCGGCGAGGCGGCCGAACTGGGGCGGCTCGCGGGGCGCCAGGAGGAGGCGCTGCGGGCGCTCATCCGGTCCGCGTCGTACCGGCGGCCGCTGGACGGGCAGCGGGACCTGCGCGAGCTCGTCGGGCGGCACGAGGGCCCCGACTGCACGGTGGCCGCCCCGGCGACGCCGGTGCTGCTGCCGGCCGAGACCGCGCGGCAGTTCGCGGCGGCGGTGGCGAGCGCGGTCGACAATGTGCGGGAGCACTGCCCGGCGTCGACGCGGGTGTGGCTGCTCGTGGAGGACGAGGGGGACGCGGTCCAGGTGAGCGTGCGCGACGACGGGCCGGGGTTCGCGCCCGAGCGGCTCGCGGCGGCGGCCGCGGACGGGCGCCTGGGTGTGGCGCAGTCGATCCGGGGCCGGATCAGGGAGCTGGGCGGGAGTGCCGAGATCGTCTCGGCGCCCGGGGAGGGCACGGAGGTGGAGATGCGGGTGCCGCGTGTCGAGGCGGATTCGGGAGGTGCCGGTGGCGACGCTCGTCGTGGTCGATGACCATCCGATCTGGAGGGAGGCCATCGCCCGGGACCTGACGGGGGCCGGGCACGAGGTGCTGGCCGTGTTCGGGGACGGCCGGGCGGCGCTGGAGGGCGTCCGGTCGCTGCGGCCGGACGTGGCGATCCTCGACCTCCAGCTGCCGGGCCTGTCGGGGGTGCAGGTGCTGCAGGGCCTGGGCGAGGACTGCCCGACGGCGGTGCTGGTGCTCTCGGCGAGCGGCGAGTCCTCGGACGTGCTGGAGGCCATCAAGGCCGGCGCGCGCGGGTACCTGGTGAAGTCGGCGTCGCCCGCGGAGCTCGCGGACGCGGTCGAGCGGGTGGCGGCCGGGGACGCGGTGTTCACGCCGGGCCTGGCGGGCCTGGTCCTCGGCGAGTACCGGCGGCTGGCGAACGCGCCCGAGCCCGAGGAGCGCCCGGCGCTGTCGGACCGGGAGACCGAGGTGCTCAGGCTGGTGGCGAAGGGGCTGGGGTACAAGGAGATCGCGGCGCGGTTGACGCTGTCGCCGCGGACGGTGCAGAACCACGTGCAGCACATCCTCGCGAAGCTCCAGCTGCACAACCGGACGCAGCTGGTGCGGTACGCGATCGAGCAGGGCATCGACGGGGACTGAGTACTTTCGCCCCCTGGAATTGAGCGATCCGGCCGATGCGCGGACCGGCCCGGATGCGGCTCAATGGTGGCATGAACGCCTTCATCACCGCCGCCGGAGCGTACCTCCCCGGGGACCCGGTCGGGAACGACGAGATCGCCGCGCGCCTCGGCGGCGTCGACGAGCGCGGGGACCGGCTGCGCCGGCGCATCCTCGCCGCCAACGGGATCGCCAAGCGCCACTACGCACTCGACGAGCGCGGGCGCACCACGGAGCTGAACGAGGAGCTCGCCGCGGCCGCGCTCCGGTCGATGCTCGACGACCGGGGCCTGGACCCGGCCGACCTCGACATGCTCGCGACCGCGACCACCCAGGGGGACCTGCTGGTGCCCGGGTTCGCGTCGATGGTCCACGGGCGCATCGGCGGCGGACCGATGCAGCTGCTGTCCGCGGCCGGGGTGTGCGCGTCGAGCCTCGCGGCCCTGGACGCGGCCGTCGCGAAGGTCCGCCTGGGCGACCGGGAGCGGGCGGCGGTGGTCGGCAGCGAGCTGGCGTCCCGGTGGCTGCGGGCGTCGAGGTTCAACGGCGCCAACGACACCGACGCGCACTTCCTGCGGTGGATGCTCTCCGACGGGGCCGGGTCGGTGCTGGTGGAGGCGCGGCCGCGCCCGGACCGGCCGTCGCTGCGGGTCGACTGGGTCCGCACCGTCTCGCTCGCGCACGAGCACGGGGTGTGCATGCGGGCCGGGACCGACGGCTCCTCCCCCGCCGCCGGGCGGACCTGGCAGGACATGGGCAGCGCGGCCGCGGCCGAGCAGGCCGGGATGATGCTGCTGCGCCAGGACACCTCCGCGCTCGGGGCGCTCGCCGAGGCGGGGCTGAAGGAGTTCGCGTCGCTCGCGCAGCGCGGCCTCATCGACCTCAAGCGGCTCGACCACGTGCTGTGCCACTACTCGACGAACGCGTTCCGCGACCTCGTCTTCGACCAGCTCGCGTCCACCGGCGCGCAGATCGACACCGGCCGGTGGTTCTCGAACCTGGAGACGCGCGGGAACACCGGTGCGGCGTCGATCTTCATCGCGCTGGAGGAGTGCTGGCGCACCGGCCGGTTCGAGCCGGGCCAGACCGTGCTCCTCGCGGTGCCCGAGTCGGGCCGGTTCACGTTCGGGTTCGCGCACCTGACGTGCGTCGCACCCGAAGCGGCGCAATCGGTCTCGGTGCAGGTGCCGGAACGGGCGGCCGTCCCGGCACACGAGCCGGTTCCGACCTCCGACGGGAACGTGTTCGCGCGGCTCGACGCGGTGTGGGAGGACTTCGAGCGGCGGCTCGGACACGTCCCGGTCATGCGCCGCCTCGCCGACGGCGAGTCCACACTGGACGACTACCTGCGGCTGCTGTTCAACCTGCGCCAGCAGGTCGCCGACGGCGCGCGGTGGATCTCCCGGGCCGCCTCGAACTTCTCCGTCGACCTCTTCGACCTGCGCAGCGCCGCCATCGGCCACGCCGGCGAGGAGCACCGCGACTTCATGATGATCGAGCGCGACTACGCCGCGTGCGGCGGCTCGATCGAGGCGATCCGCGCGGGCCGCAAGAACATCGGGTCCGAGGCGCTGTCGGCGTACATGTTCCACACCGCGAGCCAGCCGGACCCGATCGGACTGCTGGGCGCGATGTTCGTCATCGAGGGCCTGGGCACCGGGAAGGCCTCCGAGTGGGCCGCGCAGTTCAAGGAGCAGCTGGGCCTGCGCGACGACCAGGTGAGCTTCCTGGCGTACCACGGCGACGCGGACGACGACCACTTCGCGAAGCTCCAGGCGATCCTCGCGTCCCCGCGGATCGACGCCGCCGCGGCCGACGCGATCGTCTCCACCGCGAAGGTGGTCGCGCGCCTGTACGCGCTCCAGCTCGAAGAGCTCGACAATGTCTGACCTCGCGGGGCCGCCCCTGTGGGACGCCGTGGTCGGGGACCCGTCCCTGGCCCTCGACCCCGAGACGGCCCGCAAGATCGCCGCCGACCAGCGCCGCTGGACCCGCACCTGGCTGTACCCGCTCGCGCGGCCGGTCTCGCGGGTCCTGGCGCTGGTCATTCTGGTGCTCAAGCGGATCACGCCGGTGCGCTGGACCGCGCACCGGCTCATGGACCGGCTCTGCATCTGGTTCCTGCGCCGCTTCGTGTCCCCGCTCGCGGTCGAGCTCCTCATCCGGCACTTCGTGATCGAGACGAACCTGCTCAACTTCATCGTCCGCAACACCGACACCGCGATCGCACCGGTCGCGCTGCGCCCCACCGACCTCGCCGGGCTGGGGAACGCGGCCGTCATCGAGCACGACATCAACGTCTACGTCGTACTCGCCGGCCTCGGGCCCGTCTCGCGCCGGACCGACCCGGACTACTCCGGCCTCGACGTCCCCGCCCTCGACGCCGAGCCGGGGCGGCGCCGGCTCATGCGGCTCGACATCCAGACCGCCCTGTGCCTCATGAACCTGCCGTTCGCCGCGTGCCTGACGCCCGAGGAGTACCGCCGTGCCGTCCACTCCATGCGCTTCGACGACTCGATCCTCGCGATCCTCGCCGAGATCACCGGCGATCCGACGTTCCTGCGGTGGTGCAACGGGGACCTGTCGGTGCGGGTCGACTCCAACGCGGACGTGCCGCACGCGGTGTACCGCCATGCCGTGATCTGCGAGTACGCCCACGAGCACCTGCGGCGGCTGGCGGCGCGCGCCTGACGCCCGCGTCACCGGACGGGTGAGGCGCTCGGGCGGGCCGCATTCACGGCGGTGGATGCGACTCCGCCCGGGCGCATCGAACTGGGTCGATACCGAGGACGGCGGCCGCCTAGACGCCGGCGCGCCGTCCGCGTCAAGAACCCGTCAAGGGTGTTGACGCAGGTCAGTCGCGGTGGTCCGCTTGAGGGAAGCAGCGCATCGCAACCGGAGGTGGATGATGGAGCGCACTCCCTCGACCCCGTACTCCCGCGCCGGCGGCCTGGCCGCCCTCGGCGGTTCCATGCTCGTCGCCGGATCGATGTTCCTCCCGTGGGCCCGTGCCGGCGACGGGACGGTGAACTACTGGGGGCTCTCGGACCTCGACGCCGTCGACGCGGACGCCGGCACCTACGGCCTCTCCCTGGCCCTGATCCCCCTCCTGGTCCTCTGGTGCGCGCTGTTCTTCGCCTGGCGCACCCACGAGACCCGTATGGCCTGGGCCTTCGGCGGCTTCACCGGGGCCATGATGCTCTACGGCGGCGACCTCGTCGCCGCCGTCGGCCTGCTCCTCCTCATCTCAGGCTGCGTCACCGCCCTCGCCGCCAACGTCCCCGAACCCGCCCCCGCCCGCCGGGACTGGAAGGGCTCCCTCTGACCGACCCAGCCCGCAGGCGGTGGTATGTCACACATGACACGTGACGCACCGCCGCCTGCTGCGTTGTCACCCGAAGCGCACCTGCTGAACAACGATCTCAAGCTGAAGGAACTTGTGGAGCATGCTGCAGACGCAGGTCACCCGCCCAGCTGTCACAGCGCACTCCACCGGTCGGAAAGGTCAAGTCGAGCGATATGCGCCCGGTAAACGGTTCAAAGCCCTCCCGGGTAGCGAGGATGCGCTCCCCGATGTGGCCGGCGAACGGCGTCGCATCGCCACCCTCACGCACCTCGACACGACCAAATTCACCCGTGTCGCAGCCTTCATGGGGCTCGGAAGCCTCGAAGATCAGGCACCAGTCCGAACCGGTGGTGATCCGTATCGACTGCTGGCACTCATCAGTCAGCCACACCTCCAGGGGCGCTGTGGTCTGCACGCCTTCATACCAAAACCATGAGGCGGTGATCTTCACCAGGCGACGACCGATCAATCGCTGCGGCGCGATCCCGCGCCCGTGCAGGGCACACACGCTCGCCTGCTCAGATTCCATCACCCGAAGCTACCGCCAGCCACGGCAGAAGCTACAACATAAGGCAGCGAGAACGGGAAACGTGGCATGTCGATCGGCGTTAGGTCGGCGCTTGACCACGCCGCGAACCGCTGGACTGGCGGCCCGGGGAACCCGCAGGCCGACCCTGTCATGGGGACTGGCCGGTGCCGGTTACGTTGCCCTTATCCATGTGTCGATGGTGTTCAGGTCGGCGTAGGTGATTCCTTGAGCGGGCTCGACGCGATGGAGGAGGGCGCGGCCGGGGTGATGTTTTTCGACCCAGTCCTCGTCGGCTTCAGTGATCTCGTCGTCGACCCAGACGAACGGGCGCCCGGCCGCCCATGCGACCAGCGTGCGGGTCTTCCAGTGCAGGTTGAACCACTGGTCTTCGAGTTCGTCTGCCGGCGTGGGCTCAGGCCACCGCACCACTGGCAGCAGCGGGAGTCCGAGCCGAGGCGCGACCACCGTGTTCGCGTCGTCCTCCCAGGTGGTAGCCCAGACCAGTTGAAAGGGCAGCGCTGTGAGCCGAGTCCCGATCTGCGGGTCGAGCCTCGACAGATAGGAGTCTGAAGTGGAGTCGAGGGGTACTTGGTGCTCGGATTGTCCGAACGGGATCAAGGTCCCGTCCACGTCGAGGAACAGCAGCGGTCCTGTGCCGCGGTGTCGCCTGCGGGCACTCGTGCGGCGGGGCGGGGTCATTGGTCGAGGAGGCGGCGTTTCGCCGCTTCGAGTTCTTCTTGGGTGAGGTGGCCGGCGGCGCGGAGGGCGGCGAGGCGTTCGAGTTCGGCGACGAAGGAGTCGGCGGGGGCGGGGGTCGGGGGTGAGGGGGTGTCGGCGTCGTCGGGGGCGGTGAAGGACCTGATCCAGGGGAGGGCGATGCGGGCGCGTTCGGGGCGGGTCTCGCGGAAGACGGCGTAGACCGGGTTGCCGACCCACTTCCTGTTGACGCGGATCCGGACGGCGTGGCGGCGGCCGTTGTCGGTGAAGCGGAGTTCGGCGGTGCCGAAGCCGCTCGCGGCGGCGGTCTCGGCGGAGAATCCTCCGATCGGGGCGTCGGCCGACCGGTAGTCGGCAAGCTCGGCGGGTACGCGCTTCGCGCCCAGGAGGCGCGCGCCGTAGCCGGTGGTCTTCAGCTCGGCGAGGAGGCCGAGCAGGGCGATCACGGCGGCCACGCCGGCGAGGGCGCCGACGATCCGGGACTCGGTGGCGACGGCGGCCGGGTCGAGGCCGTCCTCGGTGACCGCCGCGCTCCAGCCGCTGAGCGCCGCCAGCAGGCCGACCAGGGCGGCGAGTCCGAAGCCGAAGGCGCGGGCCAGCGCGGCGAGCATGATCAGGAGGACGACGTTGCAGATGATCCCGGCGACCGGGAGCAGCGCCCGCCAGTCGTTCGTGGAGCACTCGCCGCCCCAGCACTCCCATACGACGGTGTGGCCGACGCGCACGCCGGTCGCGATGAGCCACCAGGCGGCGGCCGCGAGGGCGGCGATGAGCAGGAGGCGGAGGAGCGCGGCGGCCGGGTTCCGGCGCTTCGCGTCTGGATGCGGGGTCGAGGGCACGGGACCAGTATGGAGCCCGCACGCCCGCCGCGGCCACCTCATCGCGTGAGCGGTGGAGCGGCGGGCCGTCCTCGGGACGCGTTCTCGTCGCGTGCTCGGTGTCCGCTCGACGGCCGGGCCTTGCCGAGGTCGGGGCACTGCGATCTGGCCGTGTGGCGTCCGGGGTGTGGGCCTCGGCCGCCGCGCCGGGAGCCCGCCCGGTGTGCGGACCGCCGGAACCGGGATTTGACTTCGAGTGCACTCTAGGTCCTACGCTCGGTCGATGAGCACACCGCAGCAAGCAATCGGCTCCGGATTCGGCGCGACCACCACCGCGGCCGAAGTCCTCGACGGCATCGACCTGACCGGCAAGCGCGTCCTCGTCACCGGCGGGTACTCCGGGATCGGCCTGGAGACGACCCGTGCGGTCGCGGCCGCGGGCGCGCACGTCGTGGTCCCGGCGCGGCGGCCGAAGGTCGCCGCGGAGGCCCTGGCGGGGATCGCGGGGGTGGCGACCGACGAGCTCGACCTGGCCGACCTCGGCAGCGTCGAGGCGTTCGCCGGCCGCCGCCTGGACGAGGGGGCGCGCTTCGACGCCGTCATCGACTCCGCCGGGGTCATGGCCAGTCCCGAGACCCGTGTCGGCCCGGGTTGGGAGCTCCAGTTCGCCGTCAACCACCTCGGGCACTTCGCGCTGGTGAACCGCTTGGCGCCCTTGCTGAACGAGGGCGCGCGCGTGGTCGCGGTGTCCTCGGGCGGCCACCGGATCTCGCCGATCCGCTGGGACGACCCGCACTTCGAGCGGGGCTACGACCGGTGGGAGGCGTACGGGCAGTCCAAGACCGCGAACGTGCTGTTCGCCGTGCACCTGGACGCGCTCGGGCGGGACCGGGGCGTGCGGGCGTTCGCGCTGCACCCCGGCGGCATCCTCACCCCGCTCCAGCGGCACATCCCCCGCGAGGAGCAGGTGGTCATGGGCTGGGTCGACGCGGACGGGAACGCCGTCGCGGACTGGTTCAAGACCACGGAGCAGGGCGCGGCCACCCAGACGTGGGCGGCGTTCTCGCCGCGGCTCGAGGGCATGGGCGGGGTGTACCTCGAGGACTGCGAGGTCGCAGCGGTGACCGGGGACGGCCCCGGCGTCGCGGCGCACGCGGTCGACCCCGAGCAGGCCGCGCGCCTGTGGGACCTCTCCGCGGCACTCACCGGTGTCGACGGCTTCCGGGCCTGACGTCGGCCGGGCGCGATAGTTTCGTACGGCCGCCCGGACTCGGGCGGCCGTCGTCCGCGTCCGAGGAGAGGGACCGCATGGAGATCAACGAGCTGCTGGCAGACGCGTTCGGGAGAGTGCACGGCGAGGTCGCGGGGGTCCTCGACGGGCTCTCGCAGGACGACCTGGAGGCCCGGCCGGGCCCGGGGGCGAACTCGATCGCGTGGCTGGTGTGGCACATCGCGCGCGTCCAGGACGACCACGTGTCCGAGGCCGCCGGGCACGAGCAGGCCTGGACCGCGGGCGGCTGGGAGGACCGGTTCGACCTGGGGCTGCCCGCGGGCGACACCGGGTACGGGCACACCGCCGAGCAGGCGGGCCGCGTCGCGGGCGTCTCCGGCGCGGACCTACTGGCGTACTACGAGGCGGTGCACGCGCAGACCCTCGCGTACGTCGCCGGGCTCACCGCCGCCGACCTCGACCGGGTCGTGGACGTGAACTGGACGCCGCACGTGACGCTCGGGGTGCGGCTGGTCAGCGTCATCGACGACAACCAGCAGCACGGCGGGCAGGCCGCGTACGTGCGCGGGCTCCTCGGGGCCTGAACGCGCCTGCGGCGGTCAGGCGCTGTCGCGCACGACCAGCTCGGTCGGGAGGATCACCGGCTCGACCTCGCGCTCGTCGAGGAGGTCGATGAGGAGGCGCACGGTCTCCTCGGCGACCTTGTCGAGCGGGTGGCGGACGGTGGTCAGGGCCGGGCGGGTCGCGGAGGCGATCACCGAGTCGTCGAAGCCGCCCACGGCCACGTCGTCGGGGACGCGCCGGCCGGCCGCGTGCAGGGCCTGGAGCGCCCCGGCGGCCATGAGGTCGGAGGCGACGAACACCGCGTCGATGTCGGGGACGGCCTCCAGGAGCCGCCGCATCGCGGCCTCGCCCGCGGCCTGCGTGTAGTCGCCGTGGACGACGAGCTGCTTGGCGGCCTTGCGGCCGAGCACGCCGGTGAACCCTTCGAGGCGCAGCGCGCCGCCGGGGGTGTCGAGCGGGCCGGTGATCATGCCGATCTTGCGGCGGCCCTGGTTGACGAGGTACTCGGTCATGGCGCGGGCGCCGCCGCGGTCGTCGGCGGCGGCGTACGGGATCACCGACTCGCGGCCCAGGACGGCGCCGCAGGCGACGGCCGGGATGCCGGAGCGCTCGATCTCGTCGAGCAGCGGGTCCCCGGCGTGCGTCGACACCAGGAGCGCGCCGTCGGCGTGGCCGCCGCGGAGGTACCGGGCGACGCGGTCGCGGCCGCGGTCGTCGCCGGCGATCATGAGGACCAGCGACATGTCGCGCTCGGCGAGCTGGTTGGTGGCGACCCGCATGAGGACCGAGAAGTTCGGGTCCTCGAACAGGCGCTCCTGCGGTTCGGAGAGCACCATGACGATCGAGCCGGTCCGGCTGGTCACCAGGCTGCGCGCCGCGCGGTTGACGACGTACCCGGTCTCGGCGACGGCGCGGCGCACCGCGGTCTCCGCCGACAGCGAGACGTTCGACTTGCCGTTGAGGACGCGCGAGACCGTGCCGCGCGACACTCCCGCGGCGTCGGCGACGTCGTGGATCGTCGGTCGTTTCCGTGCCAAGTTGCTCAACTCTCCCTTGTGCCTCAGTGTCATTATGTCCCCGCCCGGCGACCGGGCGGGGCCGCGGCTCGCAGCCGCGGGACCGGGGAGGCCGCCCAAGGGGAAGACGGCCTCCCGGGCCGCTAAGCGGTGCGGTACAGCTTCACGTCGTCGATGTTCAGCCAGTTGCCCGCGTTCGCGTTGTCCCAGAAGCCGACCTGGATCTGGCCGTTGACGACCTGGATGCCCTCGATGGAGACGTACGTCCAGGCCGAGGCGCTGGCGGGGATGGCCGCCTGCCGCTCGGCGCCGCCGTAGTTCTTGGCGTACATGTACACCGAGTTCTGGCCGCCGCCCGACAGCACCCAGCCCGAGAGCGTGTACGTGCCGTTCGCGAGCCCCGTCTTGTTCTGGTAGAGCGAGACCGTGTACGCGCTGGCCCAGTAGTGGTTCGCGGTCCAGTCGCCGTGCGCCGGCCAGGCGTCCGAGGTGAAGGTGGCGTTCGCGTAGCCGGAGTTCGCCGAGACCACGGTCCACCCGGAGGGGGTGTTGGTGTACGTCCCGTTGGCCTCGAACGAGCCGTTGGTCAGCAGGTTGACCCGCTGAGTGGCGGCGTTCTCGCCGAAGACGTCGAGCGTGGCGAGGGCGTTCCCGTCCCAGTCGAACAGGGTCTGGTTGTCCCACGGGTTGCTCAGGGTCCCGGTGTCGTCGTTGTCCTCCTTGCCGGCCTCGGTGCCCCAGTTGGCGCCCTCGACGGGGAGCCAGGTCGGTTCCCACCAGATGATGCCGCGGCCGCGGTCGTCGGGGACGTCGGCGACGATCTCGCGCAGGTCGCGCAGGAAGTCGACCTGGCCCTGGACGGACGCGGCGTACCCGCCGGTCGCCTCTTCGGCGGTGTAGAAGGAGTTCCCGAGGCCGTCGCCGTCGCCGAGGGTCCAGCCGTAGGCGGTCTCGACGATGAGGACGTCCTTGGAGTACCGCTCCGAGATGTCGTTCAGGTTCTGCTTGAGCTCGCCCATGGTGCCGTGCCAGAACGGGTAGTACGACAGCGCGATGACGTCGAAGTCGACACCCTCGGCGGTGATCCCGTCGAACCACCACTGGTACAGCGAGTTGTCGCCGCCCATGTCGAGGTGGAGCGCGATCTCGATGCCGCTCGCAGCGTCGTTCACGCCGTCGATGCCCGCCGACAGGAGCTCGCCGAGCTGGGTGAAGTCGGAGACGGCGCCGCCGATGCGCCCGTCCTCCCACAGCACGCCCGAGGAGATCTCGTTGCCCATCTGGACCATGTCCGGCTTCGCGCCGGCGGCCTCCATCGCGTTGATGACCGACTCGGTGTAGTCGTGCACCGCGGTCTTGAGCTGGGCGTACGTGAGGTTCTGCCAGGCCTTGGGCTTGGTCTGCGTGCCCGGGTCGGCCCACCAGTCGGAGAGGTGGAAGTCCAGGAGCACGTCCATGCCCTGGGCCTTGGCGCGCTGCGCCATCGCGATGGTCGAGGCGAGGTCGTTGGTGCCGCCGCCGTACGGGTCGCCGGAGGCGTTGTAGGGGTCGTTCCACAGGCGCAGGCGGACCATGTTCGCGCCGTGGTCCGCCATGATGCCGAGCGCGTCGCCCTCGACGCCGTCGTCGTAGAACCGCCCGCCGAGGTCCTCGACCTCGCCGAGCATGCCGACGTCGACGCCCATGATGAAGTCGCTGCGGACCGCAGCGGCGGGTTCGCCGACGGCCAGGACGGCCGCCGTCAGGGCACCGGCCATGAGGCCGGTGGTCAGACGCTTCAAGCTGTTACGCTTCAAGCTTCGCTCCTTTGCGATTGACAAGGGGGTTCAGGCGCCGCCAAGCGCCCGCAACGACGGCAGTGCATTGCCGTCGAAGTCGAAGAGGGCCTGATTGGCCCAGGAGTTCCCGGCGTCGTCCACGACGTCGTCGCCGTACTCCATCCCGGCTCGCGACGCCCAGGTGGTGCCCGCTACTGGGAGCCACGCCGGCTCCCAGTAGACGATCCCCAGGCCGCGGCCGTCGGGGACGGCGCCCACGGCGGCGTAGAGGTCGCGCAGGAACGCGGCCTGGCCCGCCGGGGACACCTCGTAGCCGCAGCCCTCGGCGAGCGGGAGGCTGAAGACCTGGTCGTGCCCCTCGGGGTGGTCGCCGGTCCAGGCGTAGGCGGTCTCGACGACGAGCACGTCCCGGCCGTAGCGCGCGGCGATGTCGTTCAGGTTGCCGCGCAGGTCCGCCAGGGTCGAGTGCCAGTACGGGTAGTACGACAGGCCGATGACGTCGAAGTCCAGGCCGCGCGCGGTGAGCTTGTCGAACCAGCGGCGGTACAGGGTGTTCGAGCCGCCGAAGTCGAGGTGGATGCAGACCCGCGCCGACCCGGCCTCGCGGACCGCGGCGGTCCCGGCCGCCAGGAGCCCGGCGAGCCGGTCGTAGGCCGCGTCGTCGTCGCCGGTCCACTGCCGCGACTCCCAGTCGAACGTGGGGGTCCGGCCCTCGGGCCAGAGCATCCCGTTGGTGATCTCGTTGCCGACCTGCACCATGTCGGGCGCGACGTCCGCCGCCGCCATCGCGGCCAGGACCTCCGCGGTCCAGTCGTGCACGCGCGCTTCGAGTTCGGCGCCCTTGAGGCCGCGCCAGGCCTTCGGCATCGACTGCTTCTTCGGGTCGGTCCAGAAGTCCGAGTAGTGCAGGTCGAGCAGGAGGCGCTGGCCCGCGGCCTTCGCACGGCGGGCCAGCGCGATCGTCGTCGCCAGGTCGTTCGTGCCGCCCATGTAGGGCTCGCCGGACTCGTCGCGCGGGTCGACCCACAGGCGCAGGCGGATCCAGTTGACGCCGCTGCCGGCGAGCAGGCCGAACAGCTCGTGCTCGGTCCCGTCGGCGCGGAAGACCGCGCCGCGCTCCTCGATCTCGGCGGTCATGGAGACGTCGGCACCCCGGATGGGCAGCACCTTCGGCGCCGCTTGCAAGCCGTCGGTTGGCACGGGCGTCAGCCTTTCTCGGCGCCGGCGGACGCGCCGGTCACCAGGTAGCGCTGGAGGACGATGTAGAGGACGGTGATCGGGACCGCAAGGATGACCGCGCCGGCGGCGAAGGTCGTGAACGCGTTCTGGTAGACGTCCTCGATCATGGCGAACAGGCCGAGCGCGACGGTCTGCTTCTCGGGGCTCTGGAGCAGCAGCGCCGGGAGGATGAAGTCCATCCACGGCATCGTGAACTGCGTGATGGCCACGAAGGTGAGCATCGGGCGCATGAGCGGGAGGACGATCTTCACGAAGATGGTCCAGCGGGTCGCGCCGTCGATCGCGGCGGCCTCGTCGAGGCTCGCGGGCAGGTTGTCGGTGTAGCCCTTCATGAGCCACGTGTTGTACGGCAGGGCGGCGGCGATGCTCACGAGCGCGAGGCCGGTGAGGGAGTCGAGCAGCCCGAAGTTCAGGAACAGCATGTACACCGCGATGGCGGTGAGGAAGGTCGGGAACATCTGGAGGATGAGGATGCCCAGGAGCCCGGCCTTGCGGCCCTTGAACCGGATGCGGGAGAACACGTAGCCGCACAGCGCGGACAGGACGACCGAGCCGATCATGTTGAGCGTGGCGACGTACAGGGAGTTGAGGTACCAGCGGCCGTAGTCGGTCTCGGTGAAGAGGCTGACGTAGTGGTCGAGGGTGGCGTCCTCGGGGATGGGGCTGGCGTTGGCCAGGCCGGTGCCGGGGCTGAAGGAGGCGCCGACGATCCACAGGAGCGGGAAGATCACGATGGCCGCGACGACCAGGAGCTCCAGGTGGAGGAAGGCGCTGGCGACGCGCTCCGAGCGGGGGGAGGTGCGGCGGCGCCGGCGGGCCGCGCGGGCGCGGTCGGCGGGGGCCTCGGATGTGGTGGTCATTGGATCAGAGCTCCCGAATCGCCTTGGAGCGGTTGAGGTTCCACACCGAGATGGTGCCGACGATGACGAAGATGAGCATGCTCATCACCGCGCCGATGTTGTAGAGGCGGTTGTCCAGGGTGAGGTTGAACAGCCAGGTGATGAGCAGGTCGGTGCTCCCGGCGAACCGGTAGTCGGCGTTGTCGGGGCCGCCCTGGGTGAGGAAGTAGATGACGCCGAAGTTGTTGAAGTTGGAGACGAACGCCAGGATCAGCAGGGGCGAGACCGTGCGGTGCACGACCGGGAAGGTGATGTGCCGCAGCTGCTGGAGGGGGCCGGCGCCGTCCATGCGGGCGGCCTCGTAGTAGCTGTCGGGGATGTTGGTGAGGACGCCGCCGACGAGGGCCATGAAGAACGGGAACCCGAGCCACAGGTTGACCAGGAGCGCGACGGCGCGCGCGAGGTTGGGGTGGGACGGGTCGGTGAACCAGTAGACGCGTTCGTCGGTGAGGCCGACGTCCATGAGCCACTGGCTGATCGGGCCGAACTGGCCGTTGAACATGGAGCGGAACACCAGGGCCGAGACGATGCCGGGGACGGCCCACGGGAGCAGGAAGACCGAGCGCCACACGCGGGGGTACTTGACCTTCTTGTTGGCCAGGAGGACCGCTTGGAGGAACCCGGCGGCGTAGGTGGTGGCGGTGGCGACGACGGCCCACACGAAGGTCCAGCCGAGGACGCCGATGAAGGTGGCGGTCCAGGAGGGGACGGCGAAGATGGTCGCGAAGTTCTCGAAGCCGACCCAGTTGACGAGGTTCTTCGGCGGGAGGTTGTCGCGGTTGTAGTCGGTGAAGGCGACGAGGATGCCGAAGAGCACCGGCAGGACCGACATGAAGACCATGAGGATCAGGCCGGGGGCGAGGACGATGTACGCGAAGGCGCCTTCCCAGACGCGCTTGAAGTAGGCGCGGGAGGTCTCGGGGGCGGCGCCGGCGTTCAAGGCGCGGCGGTAGGCGTGGGCGTCGCGGATGCTCCAGATCCACACGATCGCGAGGAGCGCGAGGGTGAGGAGCGCGATGAGGCCGTTGGCCATGAGGACGATGGAGTTGTCGCCGTCGGTGAGGCCGGTGACGGTCATCTGGCGCGGCTGGGTGCCGAGCGTGAACAGCCCCCACAGGCCCTTGACGAAGAACCCGCCGTTGCCGCGCGGGTCGTAGTCCATGCCGGCGTAGTAGTTGCCGGTTCCCGTCTCCCAGCCGATCAGGGCGGCGAAGAAGGCGAAGAAGAAGGCGGCCTTGCCCGCCTGGCGGTTGACCAGCTGGCCGGCGCCCCACACCAGTGCCGAGGCGATGCCCGGCACCGGTGCGGGTGGCCCGCTGGTCTTCTGAGCGGTGCTCATCAGCGTCGAAGTCCTCGTTTACAGGCCGGCGAGCTCGTCGTAGCCGGCGACCGCGGCCGCGGCGGCGTCGGCGGAGGACGAGAGGTCGTCCCAGACCGCGACGGTCATCTCGTTGGCGGTCGACCAGAAGTACTCGGGCAGCTGCGGGAACAGGTCGGCCTGGGCGCCCTGGGCGACGATGCCGGCGACGTGCGGGTCCTCGGCGAGGCCGGCGATGCCGGTGAGCAGGTCGGGGTTGAGGGCCGGGATCTGGCCGGTGGTGGCGTAGAGGGCGGCGGCGCCGGCGTCGGAGGCCAGGAAGTTGGCGAAGACGCGGGCGGCGGCCGGGTACTTGGTGTAGGCGGAGACGGCGATGACGTGCATGCCCGCGAAGGAGGAGGCCGGGTCGCCGGAGGCCGCGGACGGGATCGGGGTGACGCCGTACTCGAAGCCGTTCTCGGCGGCGCCGGTGTCGAAGGCGCTGAAGGCCCACGGGCCGGTGATGATGTACGGCGTGTTGCCGGCCGCGAACTCGGCCTCGACGGTCTCGGGGGTGGCGTCGGCGCTGGGGACGTCCCAGATCGCGCGCAGTCCCTTGTAGTAGTCGAGGGCCTCGGCGAGGGCCGGGTCGTCGAAGCCGGGCTCGGCGACGTCGCCGCCGGGGTAGGCCTGCCAGCCCATGGAGGAGAGCACGGAGTAGGAGTAGTAGATCTCGCCGGGGACCCAGCGGATCGTCCACTTGTTCTGGGCGGGGTCGTTGTACTCGGCGGCGACGGCCTGGACGTCCTCCCAGGTGGTCGCGGGCTCCTCGGAGCCGGTGATCGTCTGGAGGAGGGTCTTGTTGTACATGAGGGCGATCGACTCGGTGGTCACCGGGACGGCGTACATCTGGCCGTCCTCGCCGGTGACGGCGCCGACGAAGTTCTCGGCCATGCGGCCCTTGAGGACGGACTCGTACTCGCCGAGGGGCGCGGCGGTACCTTCCTCGATCGCGCGGGCGACCTGGTCGTAGAAGCTCATGAAGACGTCGCCGCCGTTGCCGGCCTCGCCGGCGAGGGACATCTCGTTGACGGCGTCGTTCTGGGCGACCAGCTCGTACTCGAACTGGATGTCGGGGTAGACGTCCTTGAACGCCTCCTTGAACGCGGTGATCTGCGCGTTGGCGAGGTCTTCGTTCTCGAACCAGAGCTTGAGCGGGACCTCGCCGGAGGCGATCTCCGCTTCGATGACGTACTGCTGGGCGTCGGCGTCCCACTCGAGGCCGCCGGACGCGGCCTCCTCTTCCTCGGGGCCGCCGCAGGCGGCGAGGGCCCCGGCCGCGGCGACGCCGCCGCCGGCGGCGAGGAGGTGGCGCCGGTTCATCGAGGGTCCCGCGTTAGCACCGTTGCTGCGCATGTCAAGTCCTTGTCTCGGTGAGAGGGGGTCCGGTGCGCGCGGGGCCAAGTGACGCGTGCCGCCGGACTGTGAACGTTTACACGAATCTAGCGACTCACGCCTCACTTAGCAACATACTTATGTCCGTTCAATTCCGTTTCACGTGAAACGTACTTCATGAAACGATCACAATTTCGAAACGAGGACCGAGCAGATCACAGGTTGCACGCAAGCTAGGCGTGGAGTACTGTGCACGTTCACAGGCATTTGTGCAAGGAACCTCACAGGAGACCGCGGTGCAGACCATTCGCTACGGAGGCGACTACAACCCCGAACAGTGGCCGGAGGAGATCTGGCGGGAGGACGTGCGCCTCATGCGCGAGGCGGGCGTCAACCTCGTCAGCCTCGGCGTCTTCAACTGGGGGATCATCGAGCCCGCCCCGGGCGAGTACGACTGGAGCGGCCTCGACGAGGTCGTCGAGCTGCTGCACGGCAACGGGATCGGGGTGAACCTCGGGACCCCGACCTCCTCGCCCCCCGCGTGGCTGCGCAAGGCGCACCCCGAGATCCGCCTCGTCGACGCCGAGGGCCGGACCCTGGCCGGCGGCTCGCGCCACGGCGTGTGCCCCTCCTCCCCCGCCTACCGCGACGCTTGCGAGTCCATCGTGGAGCAGCTGGCGCGGCGGTACGGGACGCACCCGGCGGTCGAGCTGTGGCACGTGCACAACGAGTACGGCTGGGCCAATGTGGAGTGCTACTGCGAGGCGTCCACCGCGGCGTTCCAGACGTGGCTGGCCGCCAGGTACGGCGACGTCGACCGCCTGAACGACGCGTGGGGCACCGCGTTCTGGGGCCTGGTGTACCGGTCCTTCGACCAGATCGAGGCGCCCGCGGTCGCGCCCCCCGGCGTCAACCCCGCGCTCCAGCTGGACTGGAAGCGGTTCTCCAACGACGAGCACATCGCGAACTACCGGCTCCAGCGCGACGTCATCGCCCGGCACTCCCCCGCCCCGGCGACCACGAACTTCATGATCCCCAACTGCGAGGGCATGGACTACTGGCGCTGGGCCGGCACCGTGGACGTGGTCGCCAACAACCACTACCTCATCGCCGAGCGCGAGGACCACCAGATCGAGCTGTCGATGAGCGCCGACCTGACGCGGGCCGTCGCGGGCGGGCCGTGGATGGTCATGGAGCACTCCACCTCCGCGGTGAACTGGCAGCCGCGCAACATCGCCAAGACCCCCGGCGAGCTGCGCCGCAACTCCCTCGCGCACGTCGCCCGCGGCGCCGACGGGCTCATGTTCTTCCAGTGGCGGGCCTCCCGGGCCGGCGCCGAGAAGTTCCACTCCGCCATGGTCCCCCACGGCGGCACCGACACCGCGGTGTGGCGCGACGTCGCCGCCCTCGGGAACGACCTCAAGGCACTGTCCAGTGTGGTCGGTTCCGAGGTCGAGGCCGACGTGGCGATCCTGTGGGACTGGGAGTCCTGGTGGGCGCTCGAACTGGAATGGCGCCCCTCCGTGGACCTGAGATACCGCGAGCGCGTCGAGGCGTACTACGCGGCGCTGTGGCGCCAGCACGTCACCGTCGACTTCGCCCACCCCGAGTCGGACCTGTCGGGGTACCGGCTGGTGGTCGCGCCGTCGTCCTACGTGCTCACCGACGCGGCGTCGAAGAACCTGCGCGGGTACGTGGAGAACGGCGGCCACCTGGTGGTCTCGTACTTCTCGGGGATCGTCGACGAGCACGACACCGTGCACCCCGGGGCCCACCCCGGCGCGCTGCGCGAGACGCTCGGCCTGTGGATCGAGGAGTTCCACCCGCTCCACGAGGGCGAGGCGCTCGGCCTCGAAGCGGCCTCCGGCTCGGGGCTCGGCGGGGTGTGGGCGGGCCGGATCTGGTCCGAGCACGTGCGTCTCGACGGCGCCCAGGCCGTGGCGCGCTTCGCGGCCGGCCCGGACGAGGGCCGTCCGGCGCTCACTCGGCACGACCTGGGCCGCGGCACCGCCTGGTACGCCGCCACCGCACTCGACGGGCCGAACGGGCTGAACGACCTGCTCGCGACCGCGCTCGACAAGGCGGGAGTCGAACGGCCGCAGGGCATCCCCGACAACGTCGAGGTGGTGCGCCGCGGCGCCCACCGGTTCGTCATCAACCACACCGGACAGGACGTCCAGGTGCCCGGGAGCGGCGTGGACGCCCTCGACGGCACCGTGTTCGACGGCCGCGTCACGGTCGCCGCCGGAGAGGTCGTGATCCTCGCCGACGCCTAGGACCCCGGCGGCCCCGCGCCCCTGCGGAGCCGCCGCCCCCTCGAATCCTCAACAGGGAGATCTCAATGAAGAGAAGAACCGCCCTCACCGCCGCCGTGGCCGCCCCGGCACTCGCTGTCCTCGGCAGCGGCACCGCGGCCTCGGCCCAGACCGCGTTCGCGCGCGGCGCCGACATCTCCAGCATCGCGAAGTCCGAGGCCCTCGGCGGCAGCTACATGTGGCCCGACGGCTGGCGCGAGGACGCGATCTGGATCCTCCAGAAGAGCGGCGTCAACTGGATCCGGCTGAAGGTGTGGGTGAACCCCGCCGACGGCTACAACAACAAGACCCGCGTCGTGAACGTCGCCCGGCGCGCCCGGGCCGCGGGCCTCAACGTGCTCGTCGACTTCCACTACTCCGACTCCTGGGCCGACCCCGGCCAGCAGACCAAGCCCGCGGCCTGGGCGAACTACAGCGTCGCGCAGCTGAAGACCGCGGTCTACAACCACACCGCCGACGTCCTCGGCGCGATGGTCGCCGCGGGCGCGGCCCCGCAGATGGTGCAGGTCGGCAACGAGCTCAACGGCGGGATGCTGTGGCCCACCGGCCGCTACGACCAGCTCGACAACCTCGCGCAGTTCCTGATCTCCGGCGCCGACGCCGTCCGGGCGACCGTTCCGGCCGCGAAGGTCATGCTGCACCTCGCCGAGGGCGGCAACAACTCGCTGTTCCGGTGGTTCTTCGACGCGATGAGGAGCCGCGGCGTGGTGTGGGACGCGATCGGCGCCTCGTACTACCCGTACTGGCACGGCTCGCTCGCCGGACTGCAGTCGAACCTGAACGACGTGGCGTCCCGGTACGCCAAGCCCGTGTACGTGGTCGAGACCGCGTACCCCTTCACCGCCGCCGACAGCGACGGCTTCGCGAACATCATCTCCTCGTCCACGCCGGTGTCGGGCTACCCGGCCAGCACGACCGGGCAGTCCAACATGCTCAAGGCCATCGCGAACGTCGTCAAGGCGGTCCCGAACGGCCGCGGTGCCGGCGTGTTCTGGTGGGAGGCCACCTGGACCGCCGTCAAGGGCAACGGCTGGGACCCGACGAACCCGAGCAGCGGCAACGGCTGGGAGAACCAGGCGCTGTTCGACTACGCGTGGAAGGCGACCCCCGCCCTGAAGACGCTCGGAACGCTGTAGACCCTCCCCCGCCCCCTGGTGGGGCCGGTCCCTCGGCGCACTCCGAGGGGCCGGCCCCCGAACCCCCACCGATCCCCCTCACGAGAAAGCGAACACATGAAACGCAGAACCGCCATCACGGCCGCCGGCATCGGCGCCCTCGGCGTCGCGGCGGCCGCGGCCACCCCGGCTCTCGCCGAGGCCGTCGGCGACGACCGGGGACGACCGAAGCCCGGGAAGTTCATGCGCGGCGCGGACATCTCCGGCCTGATCAAGAACGAGGACTTCGGCGCGGTCTACCGGAAGGCCAACGGCCGCAACGGTGACGCCGTCAAGATCCTCGCCGAGAACGGCGTGAACCTGGTCCGGGCGAAGGTCTGGGTCGACCCCGCCGACGGCTACAACACCAAGGACCGGGTGGTCGAGCTCGGCAAGCGCGCCAAGCGCGCCGGGATGGACCTCATGGTCGACTTCCACTACTCCGACGCGTGGGCCGACCCGGGCAAGCAGTTCAAGCCCGCGGCCTGGGCCGAACTGCCCTTCGAGGACCTGACCGCGGCCGTGTACGACCACACCGCGGACGTCCTCGGCGCGCTCGAGCGGGCCGGGGTCAGGCCCGCGATCGTGCAGGTGGGCAACGAGACCAACGGCGGTCTCCTGTGGCCGGACGGCCGCTGGGACCAGCTGGAGCAGATGGGCCGGCTCCTGGCCGCCGGGTGCGACGCCGTGCACGACACGGCGCCCGGCGCGAAGGCGATGCTGCACCTCGCCGAGGGCGGGAACAACGGCGCGTTCACCTGGTTCTTCGACAACGCGATCGCCAACGGCGTGGAGTTCGACGCGATCGGCGCCTCGTACTACCCGTACTGGCACGGGCCGCTCGCCGGGCTGGAGGCGAACCTGAACGACCTCGCGACCCGGTACGGGAAGCCGCTCTACGTGGTCGAGACCGCGTACCCGTTCACCACCGAGGACTCCGACGGGTTCCCGAACATCATCACCGACGCCGAACCGGTCGCCGGGTACCCGTCGAGCCCGGAGAACCAGACGTACTGGCTGGAGACGGTCGCCGACGTCGTCAAGAACGTGCCGGACGGGCTCGGCCGGGGCGTGATCTGGTGGGAGGCGACCTGGACGGGCGTCGCGGGCGCGGGCTGGGACCCGGCCGACCCCGCCAGCGGGAACGGCTGGGAGAACCAGGCGCTCTTCGACTTCGACGGCAGGGCGCTGCCGGGGTTGCGGACGCTGGGCAAGCTGTAGGGACGTCCCTCTCGGACACCCTCGAGGACGGCCGCGCCGTCCGATCGACCGCCCCGGTGTAGGGTCAAGCACCGAAGGCGGCCGACCGGGCGGCGCGGCTTCTCGCGTCTCGGCCGAACGTGGTGCTAGAGGGGCCACGGGCCGAAGCGGCCCCAGGCGATGAAGGCGGCGACGAGGAAGATCGCGCCGTTGATGCCGAGCGCGGAGTACTCGCCCTTGCGCACGTGGTAGGCCGCGGCGAGGGCCATGGTGAGGGCGAGCGCGGCGGCGGCGATCGGGGTGAGGATCACGGCGATGCCGGTGAGGGCGGGCAGGATCAGACCGACGGCGCCGAGGAACTCGGCCACGCCGATGAACTTCACGGTCCCCGCGGAGAAGTCGTTCACCCACGGCATGTTCGGGGCGAGCTTCTCCTTGGGCTGGGTCGACTTCATCACGCCGGCGGCGAGGAAGGCCAGGGCGAGCAGGCCTTGCAGGATCCACAGCAGCACGTTCATCGGGGCACTCTCCGTAACAGATCGATGGAGGCCGCTGCGAAGCGGAGCGGCCTTTCCGGTTGTAGGCGGTGAGTGTAACAACATAAGCGGATAGGGCATTCCACTTGGTTAGGATGGCGGGATGGAACCGAGCCCGGACGCCCGCAAGCGCCCCCGACGACTCCGCTGCGACGCGGAGCTCAACCGCGACCGCATCATCGACGCCGCGCGGAAGGTCTACCGACGCGAGGGGCTCAGCGCGTCGATGGCCTCGATCGCCCGCGCCGCGGGGGTCGGGATCGCGACGCTGTTCCGGCGGTTCCCGACCCGGACCGAGCTCATCGCGGCGGTGTTCGAGGACGCGATGGAGCGGAACCGGGCGGCGGCCGTCGCGGCCGGCGCGAACGAGTCGGCGTGGGACGGGTTCCGCGGGTACATCGAGACGGTGTGCGGGCTCCAGGCAGACAACCGCGGGTTCGCCGAGGTGCTGACGATGAACTTCGGGTCGGCGAAGGACCTGGAGCGGAAGCGGCAGGAGGGGTTCGCGGCGTTCACCGGGCTCATCGAGCGGGCCAAGGCCGAAGGGCGGCTCCGAAAGGACTTCACCCCCGAGGACCTGCCGATCCTCCTGATGGCGAACGCAGGGGTCCTCGGCGCGGCGGGCGACGCGGCCGGGGAGGCCTCGCGCCGCCTGGTCGGGCAGATGCTCCGGGCCTTCGCGGCCGACCCGGCCGAACCGCTCCCCCCGGCGCCCGCCCCGAAGCGGCTGCTGCGGGGCATGGTCCGCCAACGCCGGGCGGGCGCGCCCGCGAACTGAGCGGTGCTGTGTGACATGTGATGTGGTACCGCGAGGGTTTGGTGCGGATCGCGGATCGCGGATGAGTGTGCACGACCCCTGGGGGTGCCGTGTCGCGTGTGACGTATTACTGGCCTGTTACTTCCCGGACTGGGCTCGGACCCGGCTATCCGGGCCATCCGGCTATCCGGTGGCGAGCTTGGCGGCGAAGCCGATCATGACCGCGCCGACGAGGCCGTTGCCTGCGGCGGCGAGGCGGCGGCGTCGGCGGAAAGTCTGGGCGAGGCCGTCTCCGGCGAGGATGAGCGTGGTGAGGTAGGCCATGGAGAGGGCCTGGATGATCACGTACAGGACGCCGTAGCTGAGCACCGGGTAGGCGTAGCCGGGGTCGACGAACTGCACGAAGAACGAGACGAAGAACAGGATGGCCTTGGGGTTGAGCAGGCTCGCGATGAGGGCGCGCATGAAGGGCCGCTCGTTCGCGGCGGCGGCGGGCGCGGGGGCCTCCTCGACGGCGTCGCCGCGGCGGGCCGCGCGCCAGGACTTCACGCCCCCGCGGATGAGGCCGAACGCGAGGTAGGCGAGGTAGACGACGCCGGCCCAGCGGACCACGTTGTAGACCACGGGCGAGGTGGCGAAGACCGAGGCGAGCCCGGCGGCGGTGGCGACCATGATGACCGAGTCGCCGCAGAAGACGGCCGCCGCGGCCTTGAAGCCGTCGCGCCGCCCGCGCCGCGAGGCCACGGAGAGCACGTACAGGGAGTTCGGTCCCGGGAGCAGGATGATGAGGACCGAGGCGACGACGTAGGTCCACAGGTCGACGGTGCCGAACACGGGCGGGTCCTCTCAAGCCGGGGAGCGGGCATTCGCGAGCCGCGCTCGCGCGGCAAACGGTCCCAGCGTACGACCGCCTCGACGAGCCCGCAATCGGCTTCCCGGCCGATGGGCGCAGGACGGGAGCGGCAGGCGGGAGGCGCGACGGCACTTCGGTGCGCGGCCCAGGGCCGGCTCGCCGCCGCTGGTTTCCCGGCCGAGGGCGCGGTGCGTCGCCTGGGTCCGGCCCGGCTCCGCTGGTTTCGGGGCCGAAGGCGCGGTGCGCCGTGTCAGACAGGCTCGGCGGCGCCGGCTTCCCGGCCGATGGGCGGAGCGTGCCGCGTCAGGGCCAGCGCGGGACCTCTTGGCACGGGTGGAGGTCGGCCTCGGCCTCGGCGTGGGAGTTGACCTGGGCGACCTCGGTGCCGAAGACGAGGTACTCGTGGAGGGTGCCGCGCAGGTCAGGGTCGTCGGCGAGGTCGCCGCGGGCGGCCGCGGCGTCGAAGCGTTCGATGAAGCGGGTGCGCTGCTCGTCGGTGATGGCGAGGCCGCGGTGGGATTCGAGGATGGTGGCGAAGCCGCCGAGGTCGTCGGTGTACCGGGTCGGTCCGCCGAACACCTCGGCGAGGAAGGCCGTGAGGTGGTCGACGTGGTGCGCGGCGCCCTCGCCGAAGAGCGGTTGGAGGAGCGGGTCCTCGAGGACCGAGGAGTAGAAGTCGTCGACGGTGGACCGCAGCGGGGTGTCGCCGCCGATCCGCTCGTAGATGGTCTTGTTGTGGCCCATAGGGTGTGCGCCCTTCGTCGGGGTGGGGCGCGCCGCAGCCGGATCGCCTCGGTCCGACTCTAGCCCGCTGTCGGGCGGCCGGGGCGCGGCCGTCGCCGGGCCGGCTCGGGCACCGCGCGCGGGACGCTTGCCGGAGCGGGGTCGACGGCGCATGCGTGTTGCGCCGCCGACCCCGTCGGCGATCAGGAGTTGTCGAGGCGCGGGAGGACGAGTTCCTTGCCGATGAGGCGGATCGCGGCGTAGATCGGGACGGACAGGACGACGCCGACGACGCCGAAGAGGGTGCCGCCGACGAGGACGGCGACGATCGCGGCGAGGTTGGAGACCTTGACGGCGCTGCGCATGACCGTCGGGTAGATGACCCAGTTCTCCAGCTGCTGGTAGGCGATGAAGAAGATCGCGGAGGCGACGGCGGTCATCGGGGAGACGGCGAGGGCGACCAGGGTGACGACGACGGCGCCGATGGTGGCGCCGATCTGCGGGATGAGGTCGAGCAGGGCCACGAGGAGCGCGAGGAGCGCGCCGTAGGGGATGCCGACGATCGCCATGAAGATCCACGACGAGATGCCGGCGACGAGGCCGATGGCGAGCGCGCCGATGAGGTAGGCGCCGACCTGCTTGAGGATGCCGTCGAGGATGCGGCCGGTCTGGTCGCGCTTGGAGGCGGCGACGAGGCGCAGGGTGCCTTGGCGCAGTTGGGCGTAGGACGCGAGGATGAACACGGTGAGCAGGATCGTCGTGACGGTCCAGACGAGGCCGCTGGCCGCCGAGGCGGCGCCGCCGGCGACGCCGCCGAGGGCCTTGGTGAGGTTGCCGGCGGTGAGGACGTCCTGGGCGCGTTCGAGCAGGCCTGACTCGCCGCCGAACTGTTCGGCGAGCTTGCTGTTCATGAGGGTGTCGTAGTACCTGGGGACGTTCTCGACGAACTGCGCGGTCTCGCGGACGAGCGCGGGGATGATCGCGGCGATGCCGCCGCAGAGGACGAGGAAGATCCCGAAGAGGAGGATCGTCATGGCGAGCCAGCGGGGCATGCCGCGGCGGACCATGGGGCTGATGATCCGCTCCAGGCCGACGGCGAGGAACACCGCGACGACCAGGGCCGTGATCACCGTGCTGAGTTCTTGGAGCGACCAGACCAGCGCGTACGCGACGGCGAGGCCGAGGCCGAAGAGGATTCCGGCGGCGATGGGCGGGCTCTGGGAGAGACTTCTGCGCAGCGGCAGTCCGGGTTTGTCAGCCATGGGCAATGTCTAGCAGATTCGTCGGAGGGGCGTCACTCTCGGTGCGCCGGTGTCGGGGTCGGGTTCGACTCTGACGGGCTGGCGGTAGATCTCGCCGAGGCGGTCGGCGGTGAAGACGTCGGCGGGCTCGCCGCAGGCGGCGATGCGGCCTTCGGCGAGGAGGGCGGTGCGGTCGGCGTAGGCGGCGGCGAGGTCGAGGTCGTGGACGACGATGACGACGGCGCGTCCTTCGGCGGCGAGGTCGCGGCAGAGGCGGCCGACGAGTTCCTGGTGGCGCAGGTCGAGGGCGGCGGTGGGCTCGTCGAGGAGGACGAGGCCGGCGTCCTGGGCGATGACGCGGGCGAGCATGACGCGGGCCTGCTCGCCGCCGGAGAGGGAGGTGAAGGGGCGGGCGGTGAAGGGCTCGGACTCGGTGCGGGCCAGGGCGTCGGCGATGCGGTCCTCGTCGTGGTCGGCGCGGTCGGTGCCGGCCCAGGGGGCGCGGCCCATCTCGACGACCTCGCGGACGGTGAAGGGGAACGAGACGTGGTGGGCCTGCGGGAGGACGGCGCGGCGGCGGGCGACGTCGAGGGGGGTCCACTCGCCGATGGGGCGGTCCCAGAGGAGGGCGTCGCCGTCGTCGGGTTCGAGGTCGCCGGAGAGCGCGGCGAGGAGGGTGGACTTGCCGGCGCCGTTGGGGCCGACGAGGCCGAGGACTTCGCCGGCGCGGACGTCGAGGTCGACGCCGCGGAGGATCTCCTTGCCGCCCAGGCGGATATGGAGTCCGGCGGCGGCCGCGGGGCGGTCGGGGACGGGTCCGGTCGCGGTGTCGGCGCGGGGGCGCGGTCGAAGGCGCATCAGGCCCAGCCTCCTTGGCGGCGTCGGGTGCGTCGGAGGAGCCAGAAGAAGAAGGGGCTGCCGACGAGGGCGGTGAGGATGCCGAGGGGGATCTCGGCGGGGGCGGCGACGGTGCGGGCGGCGAGGTCGGCCCAGACGATGACGGCGGCGCCGCCGATCGTGGAGAGGGGCAGGAGGGCGCGGTGTCCGGGGCCGGTGGCCATGCGGACGAGGTGCGGGACGACGAGGCCAATGAAGCCGATGACGCCGGAGACGGCGACGGCGGCGCCGGTGAGGAGGGCGACGATGACGATGAGGTGGAGGCGGAGCCGTTCGACGTCGACGCCGAGGTGGCGGGCGGGCCGTTCGCCGAGGGCGAGGAGGTCGAGGCGGCGGGCGTAGGCGGGGGCGAGGAGGAGGCCGATCGCGGCGAGCGGGAGGACGGCGAGGATCTTCGGCCAGGTGGCCTGGGAGAGGCTGCCCATCTGCCAGAAGGTGATCGCGGTGATCTCGTCGTTGTCGGCGTAGAAGATGAAGATGCCGATGAGGGCGCCGGCGAGGCCGTTGACGGCGACGCCGGTGAGGACGAGGGTGACGACCTCGGTGCGTCCGCCGGAGCGGGACAGGACGTAGACGAGGGTGACGGTGGCGAGCCCGGCGACGAAGGCGCACAGGGAGATCGTCCAGTTCCCGGCGAAGGTGAACCCGAAGGCGATGGCGCACACGGCGCCGACGGCGGCACCGGAGCTGACGCCGATGATCCCGGGTTCGGCGAGGGGGTTGCCGAACATGCCCTGCATGAGGGCGCCCGCGCAGGCGAGGCCGGCGCCGACGAGGACGCCGAGGACGACGCGCGGGAAGCGGATGTTCCACAGGACGCTCTCGCCGGTGCCCGCGACGGGCGATCCGCCGAGGCCGAGCCGGTGGCTGATGGAGGAGACGATGTCGCCGACGGGGATGGCGAAGGCGCCGTTGGAGGCGGAGACGAGGACGCCGAGGGCGAGGAGTCCGGTGAGGACGACGCCGAGGAGGGTGGCGACGGGCCAGCGGCGGCCCCGCGGCGGGGCGGGGTCCTCGGTGCGCGCGGCGGCGGGCGGGGCGGCGGTCGCGGTCATGCGGCGGCTCCTCGGGATCGGCGGGCCGCGGGTGGCATGTGACATGGCACTGTGCGCGGAGGTGCGGCGGAGGGTGTCCGGCGTGGCGCCGTGAGCGGGTGTGCCATGTGACATGGCACTGCTCGCGAGGGTCGGGCGGCGGTCGGTCGGGGTCGCACGGGCTGCGGGAGTGGCATGTGACATGGCGCCTGGTGCGGGAGTGCGGCGGCGAGCGTCCGGCGTGGCGCCGTGAGCGGGTATGCCATGTGACACGGCACCTGGTGCGGGAGTGCGACGGCGAGCGTCCGGCGTGGCGCCCTGAGCGGGTATGCCATGTGACACGGCACCTGGTGCGGGAGTGCGGCGGCGGTCATTCGGTGTTGCCGTGGAGCTGCTCGGCGAGGTCGGCGACGACGTCGCCGGTGCGGGGGCCGTAGTTGAGCATGATGCCGTCGGGCAGGTGGGCGATGCGCTCGTGCTCGCCGGCGGGGGTCTGGGCGACGCCGGGGATCTCCAGGAGGCCGGGGATGCCGCCGACGGAGTCGAGTCCCTTGTCCATCACGAGGATGACGTCGGGCGCGGCGGCCGCGAGGGCCTCGGGGGTGAGTTCCAGGAAGTCGCCTTCGAGGGCCTCGGCGCCGGCGTCGATGCCGCCGGCGGCCTCGATGAGCGAGGTGGCGCCGGAGTCGCGGGCGCCGATCATGTAGACCGACGCGGAGCCGCGGAGGTAGAGGAACGCCACGCGCGGCGGGTCCGAGAGGTCCAGGCCCTCGGTCGCGGCGGCGATGTCGGCCTCGGTGCGCTCGACGAGCTGCGCGCCGAGGTCGGTGACGCCGAGGACGGCGGCGACGGCGTTGATGCGCTCTCCCGCGGCGTCGATGCCGTCGGCGGGGTCGAACACGACGATGGGCACGCCGGCGGCGGCGATCTGGTCGAGCGCGGTCTGCGGCCCGGAGCTGGTCTCGGCGAGGACGAGGTCGGGCTGGAGCGAGAGGACGCCCTCGGCGGAGATGTCGTGGCCGTGGCTGACGACGGGCAGTTCGGCGGCCTGCTCGAAGGTCGCGGTGATGTCGCGGGCGACGACGCGGTCGCCGAGGCCGAGGGTGAAGACGATCTCGGACAGGGAGCCGGAGAGCGGGACGATCGCGTCGGCGGAGTCGACGGTGATCGCGGCGCCGGTGGCGTCGGTGACGGTGGTCGGCAGGGTCGGCTCGACGCCCTCGGCGATCGGGTCGACGCGGTCGACGGCCGCCTCGACGACGGGCCCGGCGTCTGATTCCTCTGCGCCGCAACCGGTCAGGGCGATCAGCAGGACGGCGCCGAGGGCGGTCGCCGCCGTGCGGGCGCTCCGGATGGGACGGGTTCTGCGCACGGGCGTTCTCCAGTTCTGTTCGCGATCGGCCGACCGAGAATAGGTTAGGCTTCGCTAACTATTGTTAGCACCCCCTTTGCTCGGAGGGTCGAACTTAGGTTAGCCTTGCCTCCATCGAATGTGAATACGGAGGTCCCCCATGCCCCACGCCACCCGCATGACGGGAGTGCTGACCGCGGCCGCGGCCCTGGTCGCGTCGCTCCTGTTGTGGGCCGCCCCCGCGAGCGCCGACGAGCTCTCCGGCGGCCGGCTCGACTGGGGCGTCAAGGAGTCGTTCCGGTCCTACATCACCGGGCCCATCGCCCAGGGCGAGGTGCAGACCGGCGACGGCGCGTCCACCGTCGACGGGGACTACCGCTTCCACTCGGCCTCCGGCACCTACGAGGACGGCACCGCCGTCGTCGACTACCAGGGCTGGGTCTACTTCTGGGGCCACGACGGCGAACTCGACCTCACCTTCGCGAACCCGTCCGTGGAGTACTCCGGCTCGTCCGGGACGCTCTACGTGTACGTCAACGGGTCCCGCACCGACATGGCGTCCCTCAGCGGCGCGTCCCTGGAGGCCTCGGGCGGCACCGTCTCGGTCAGCGGCGCCGCCGCGACGCTGACGACGAACGGCGCCGCCGCGTTCGCCGGCTACTACGAGCCCGGCCAGGAGCTCGACGCCGTGTCCTTCAGCGCCGACGTCGCAGTCGAGGAGGAGCCCGAGGCGACCGGGGAGCCGACCGAGGCCGCGACCACCGCCGCCCCCGGCGACGCCGTGACCGGCGCGGTCGTCGACTGGGGCGTGCGCGCCACGTGGCGCGACTACGTGTCCGGCGACCTCGCCGCCGGGGCGTGGACCGTCGCCGACGGCGCGGCCGACGGCGGCGCGGTCTTCCGCTTCGCCGAGGGCGCGGGCACCGCCACCGCCACGGACTACCAGCTCGCGTTCCAGGGCACCGTCGCGTTCACCGGGACGAACGTGGACCTCGCGATCACCGACCCCGCGATCACCGCGACCGGCGGCAACGGCGTGCTGTCCGCCGAGGTCGCCGGCGCCCGCGTCGACCTCGTGACCTTCGAGGCGACGCTCGCCGAGACCGGCGGCGTGCTCCTCGCCGAGGACGTGCCCACCGTCCTCACCGAGGCCGCCGTGCCCGTCTTCGGCGGGTTCTACCAGGCCGGCGACCCCATGGACCCGCTGCTCATCGCCGTGCCGCTCACCGCCGACGCGGCCGTGCCCGCCCTGCCCGACCTCGGCTCCGACCCGGTCGAGACGACCGGGAGCGAGCCCGCCGAGCGCGTCGACGCCGACGAGGCGTCCGCCGAAACCGGCCTGGACCCGCTGGTGTGGATCATCCCCGCCGCCGTCGTGCTGGTCCTCGGCGCCGGCGCCGCGGCCATCGCGATCGCCCAGCGCCGCAAGAACAACCGGCGCGCCGACGCCGAGACCGTCCCGGAGACCGCCCCCTCCGAGGCCACCCCTGAGGAAGACACCCCCGATCAGACCGGGACCGGCGACGACATCGCCGCGGGCCCGGAGGACGACAAGGAGAAATAACCCATGAGAGCCCCCACCCGCAAGCGGATCGCGGTCCTGTCCGCGCTCGCCCTGGGCGCCGGCGCGGTCGTCGGACTCGCCGCCCTCCCGGCCCAGGCCCAGGAGCTCGCCAAGTACCCCATCGTGGACGGTTCGATCACCTGGGGCGTGAAGGAGACCTTCCGCAACTACGTCACCGGCCCCATCGCCGGCGGCGCGATCGAAGCGGTCGACGGCGCGTCCGTCAACGACGACGGCACCTTCACCTTCGAACCGGTCACCGGCGTCTCCGACCTGCCGAACCAGACCACCGAGACCACCGCCGGCGGCGGCGTGCACTTCACCGGCCACCACGGCGAGCTCGACCTCCTCATCGAGAACATCGAGACCGTCAGCGACACCGTCTCCTACACCGGCGCAATCTACGCCGACGTCACCTCCGGCGAGGAGGTGTTCGAGGACGTCCACTTCGCCGACTTCGAGGTCGGCTCGTGGACCTGGGTCGACGGCTTCACCACCCTGACCGACGCGCCCGTGACCCTCACGGCGGACGGTGCGGAGGCGTTCGCCGGGTTCTACAAGGCCGGCGACGCCCTCGACCCGATCACGATCGCCGTCAAGACCGACATGACCGACCCGATCGAGGAGCCCACCGACGAGGAGACCACCTCGGAGGAGGAGACCGAGGAGCCCGGCGGGACCGTCTACGACGTCACCGGCGGCGACGCAGACTGGGGCGTCAAGCAGTCCTTCCGCGAGTACGTCGTCGGCCCGATCGCGAACGGCGAGATCACCGTCGCCGAGCCGGCCACCGAGAACGAGGACGGGACCTACCACTTCCCGGACGCGTCGGGCACCTTCGCCGCCGAGACGTGCAGCCTCGACGCCGCCTTCGCGGGCGGGGTCAACTTCTACGGCCATGACGGCGAGCTCGACCTCGACCTGGCCGACGTCAGCGTCAAGAGCGTCGAAGGCGGCCTCGCGGTCTTCTCCGGCGGCACCCGGATCGCCGACGTCGCGGTCGAGGAGCTCGCCATCGCGGACGGCGTCGTCGCCGTCGACGGCGCGGCGGCCGTGGTCGCGGCCGACGGCGTGGACTTCTTCGGCGGCTTCTACACCGCGGGCACCGAGGTCGACGCCGTGAGCTTCAGCGTCGAGATCGACGGCGCCCCCGACACCACCTGCGAGCCGACCGGGAACCCCGGCGGCGGCGGTGACGGCGGCGAGGAGACCACCACGAGCGCCTCCGGCGCCGGCTCGCCGAAGCTGCCCGTCACCGGCTCCCCGCTGGTGATCGTCCTGGCCGCGGCCGGCGCGCTCCTCGCGGGCGGCGTCGCGGTCATGGTCCTGGCCCGCCGCCGCGCGCTCCAGGCGTAACACGACCTCACTCCACCCGGAGGGGCCGCCCCAGCCTGCAACCTGGGCGGCCCCTCCTCTTCACGAGCACGGCGGAGGGCCGGTGGCATCGCCACCGGCCCTCGTCGCGTCCCGTGCGGTCGAGCGGCGCGTTCAGGAGGCCGACCCGGAGCCGCCGGAGAAGAGGCGGCGGGTCTGGTACCGGCGGCCCCACGCGATGAGCGCGAACAGCACCAGCAGGATCAGCGGGGTGAAGACGGGGAAGTCGAGGATCGTGGCGTTGAAGATCGCGGCGCCGATCATGAGCAGGCCCAGGCAGGTCGCGGCCAGGCCCGACAGGCGCGGGACGAGCAGGCCGACGCCGCCGGCGACCTCCGCGGCGCCGATGGCGTACATGAACCAGTCGCCCCAGCCGATGATGTCGAAGCCCTCGGCCGCGGACTCGGCGCCGAACAGCTTCGGCGCGCCCGAGGCGATGATCATGAAGGCGGCGAGGAGGGCCTGGAGGACCCACAGGGTGAGGTGGAGGCCGCGGCCGGGACGCTCGGTGTCGACGGTCTCCTCGGTGGCGATGTCGTTGGTGCTCATGGTGTCTCGTTCCTTCCAGGGGTATCGGGCTCTCATGGGTGTAGACGAGTGGCGCGGCGCGGATTCATCGCCGCGGGGCCGTGGATCCTCCGGGGCCGTCGGTCCCCGCGGCTACGGTGGAGGCATGATCGACAGCCGACAGGTGCTCCGCTACCGCACGCGCGTCCAGCAGCTCGACCGCGAGCGCGGCTCGCTCGCCGACACCGCGGTCCTCGACCTCGGCGTGCAGGAGACCGGGCCCGACGGGGCGATGTGGGCGCTGGCGGTGCGCGGCCTCGAACCGGACGAGGCGGACCTGGTGTGGCTGTGGACGCTGCGCGGCGCGCCGCACGCATACCGGCGCTCCGACATGGCGGCGGTCGCCGCGGCGGTGGCCCCCTGGTCGGACGCCGACGCGGCCAAGCGGATCTTCGACGCCTCCAAGCCGCTGAAGGCCGCGGGCATACCGATCCTGGAGGCGCTCGACTCGGTCGCCGCCGAGATGCGGGCGACGGTGAAGGCCCCCATGGTGAAGGGTGAGGTCTCGGCCCGCCTGCACGAGACGCTGCCGGAGGCGTACCAGCGGTTCTGCCGCTCCTGCGACGCGGTGCACCTGTACGAGATGCCGTTCCGGCTCGCCGCGGTCCGCGCCGGCCTGGAGCTGCAGGCGCACACCTCGCCGCCGGTGCTCGCGCCTGTCGCGGGCTTCGAGGCGGCGTCGGAGTTCCCCGACCGGCTCGACCCGGTCCGGGCCTACCTGCACCTGTGCGGGCCGGCGACGGTCAAGGAGGTGGCGGAGTACCTCGACTCCCCCGTCAAGGAGGTCAAGGCGCACTGGCCCGAGGACGCCGTCGAGATCGAGGTCGCGGGCGAGCGGCGGTGGATCCTGGCGGCGGACGAGGCCGAGCTGCGCGGGGCCGACGCCGAGCCCGTCCGGCTCGTCGGCCCCTACGACCTGCTGCTCCAGTCGCGGGACCGGAAGCTGCTGGTCGACGACGCCGCGAAGGCGAAGGCGCTGTGGCCGGTCCTCGGGCGTCCCGGCGCGGTCCTCGCGGGCGGGCGCGTCGCCGGCCTGTGGCGGCCCCGCAAGTCCGGGAAGCGGTTCGCGGTGCGCCTGGAGCCGTGGGGGAAGCTCACCGCCGCGGAGCGGCGGGGGGTGGAGGAGCAGGCCGAGCGGCTGGCCGCGTTCCGCGGGGTCGATCTCGCGGGGGTCGAGACCGAGGACTGACTACTCGCCGGTCTCGCCGTCGACGGACTCGCGGATGAGGTCGGCGTGGCCGTTGTGGCGCGCGTACTCCTCGACCATGTGGACGAGGATCCAGCGGAGGGTCGGGGTGCGGCCGTCCTTCCAGCTGCGCGCCGCGGGGCGGTCGAGGCCGCCGTCCTCCAGGGCCTCGGCGACGAGGGCGCGGGAGCGGTCGACCGTGCGCTCCCAGAGGGCCAGGAGCATCTCGGGGCTGTCGTCGGCCGCCGAGTGCCAGTCCCAGTCGCGGTCGGCCTTCCAGTCCACCGAGTCCCACGGCTCGCCCATCGGGCGGCCGAACAGGTCTTCGGCGAACCAGCTCGCCTCCACCAGGGCGAGGTGCTTGAGCATGCCGCCCAGCGTCATCGTGGAGGCGCCCACGGTCGCCCGCAGGCCCGCGGCGTCCAGTCCGCGCACCTTCCAGGCGAGCGTGGCGCGGTGGAACTCGAGGAATCCGAGCAGCATCGCCGTCTCGTCGCCGTCGGCCGGGGGTTCGGGGCGGCCCTGTTCGTCGATGATCGTCATGCCCGGACTGTAGCGGGCCGTACCGGGGCGCCGCCCGCGGTGCCCGCCGCCGGCACGGCCTCTGAGACGAGCCGGTGCCCGCTCCCCCGGATCCGGGGAGCGGGCACCGGAGTGCGCGCGGGGCGGTGCGGAGTTCGATCGCGGTGCGGCGGTGACGATGTCAGGGCAAGAAAAAAGGCCCCACCGCAACGAACCGAAACGACGAAAGCCTTAAAAATGACTCGAGGACCTTCTTTTGCTACCGCTTTTTCTTTCCACAGACTATTTGTCCACTACATACACTAACTTTAAGTATCACCGAGACCTCTATATTGTAAGGCCCGGACGCCTTTCCGGTCAAGGCGTCCGGGCCCTCGAATGCGATTATCAGCTGTTCAGCCGATGTCGAATCGCACCAACAGGTAGGCGCGGCGCACGTCCTCCGGGAGGAGGCCGGTGTAGTCGGCCGAGGCGGCCCGCTTCACCTGGAGCCGCCACTCCCCCAGCATCGCCGGGGCCGGCACCGGCGCGACCGCCGAGTGCGGGGCGCCGCCGAACGCCGGGTCGTTCGCCGCCGGGACCTCCGCGGCTCCGGGCTGGCCGGGGAGGCGCCAGTTGACGGTGAACGCGTCGGTGTGGACGGTGTCGAGCACCAGGTCGGCCGCGGTGACCTTGACCGGCTCGGACGCGGCGCGCACCCGGGCCCAGAACGGGAGGTGCTCGGGCGCGAGCGTGAAGACGAGCTCCTGCTCCTCCTCGCCCTCGGGGAACAGCATCCGGTGCCAGGCCGTGCCGAACTGCTCCTCCAGCGCGAACAGGGCCGCGCCGGAGGTCGGCAGCACGTCGTCGAGGTTGGCGACGGCGAGGTCGGCCAGGCCCGGGCCGCCGGCCCGCGCGGTGTAGTCGAGGTGGAGCACCACGTCCGTGATCGACGCGAGGTCGAACTGGTTGTGGGCCTTGGGGAGCGAGAGCGTCCACTGGCTGACCGCGCCGGCGCCCTCGAACGGCAGGAACCGCTCGTCCTCGAAGCGCAGCTCGAACATGCCGCGGTCGTTCACCGCGTGGCTCGTCGCGATCGCCTCGGTCGGCACGGGGCTCTTCCAGAACCGCGGGTCGCCGCCGACCAGCGGGTCGCCGTAGCCGCCGGTCACCGAGTCGGTGAGCCGGACGCCGTTGTTGGTGACCGCGAGCGTGCAGTTCACCGACGTGTACGGGCCGACCACGCACGGCACCGACAGCGCCACGGACTTGAGGCGGCGGCGGTAGTGGCCCGGGTAGTCGAGGTCGAACAGCCACTCCGGCAGCTGCACCGCGGCCTGGCCGGTGAGCTTGAGCGCCAGCAGCGCCAGCGGGTCGACCTGCGCGAGCGACACGTGCTTGGTGAGCTCCAGGTCCCGCTTGTGCTTCTCCAGGTACGACGCCTCCATGCGCCGCAGGTCGTTCGTCAGCCGCTCGGGCGCGAGCAGGCCCTTGCGCAGCGAGTCCCAGTAGCCGAACTGGATGAACGAGGCGTCCGGCTCGGCGAGCTCGAACTGGTAGGACTGCTGGGCGAGCATCGCGGTGTCGAAGGCGATCTGGTACGCCTGGAAGTACACCGTGGACACCCGCGCGAGCATCCAGTCGTACAGCTCCTTGTCGGTGTACTTGGAGCGCAGGTACTCCTCGACGGCCTCGGAGTCGGCGGTCGCCTGGAGGTGGTTGGCGACCTCGGCGGTCGCGATCTGCTCCCGGACGGCCGCGGCGGCGAGCTGGGCCTCCAGCTGGGCGAGGTCGTCGACGGCGACGTCCCGGTTGAACCGGTGGTCGTCGAGCTGGCGCGAGTAGCGGCCCTGCGTCTCCGCCATCGCCGCGCCCGTCATGAGCATCCCGGCGAAGCCGCCGATCATCGCGCCCGTGTTCGACAGGAACCCGGAGACGTTGGAGCCGCCGATCGACATGCTCACCGTCGGCGAGCCGCCGAACCCGGCGATGCCGATGCTGAAGTCGGGGATCAGGTTCGCGGCGCCGGCCATGCCGGACATGACGGCGGAGACGGCGTTCCCGACCAGGCCCAGGCTCTGGAGGACGACCGCGGCGATCTCCTCGCCGTTCATGCGCGGCACCGAGCCGTGGTACGCGATCCGGGTGTCGATCGCGGCCCGCCCGGCCTCCAGCGCGGCGCGGTTCGCGACCGCCTCGTCCTCCTGGAGCTCGCGCACCGCCTGGATCGCCCGGTTCAGGGCGGCCTCCTGGGTCGCCCGCAGGAGCACCAGCTCCTCGGCGTCCCGCGTCTCCAGGATGCGCAGCAGCTTGTCCCCCAGCGCCCGCAGCTCGGACAGCAGCTCGGCCGCGCGGGCGGCGAGCACCCGGAACCGGTAGCGGGTGTCGGTGGCGGCGAACAGGCCCAGGACGCTGGAGAGGTCGGCGCCCGCGGCGGCGGCCTTGACGAGCATCCCCGGGTCCAGGGGCGGCTCGAACAGGGGCAGCTGGCGGAAGACGCCCTCGATGTTGAGGCCGTGCCGGACCTTGAAGAGGCGGTCGGCGACGGTGTCCCAGTACCCGAGGAGCTTGTCGTTCACCGGGATGCCGAAGTACTTGACCTCCAGCTGCGGGAGCGGCTCGCCGCCGCCCTCGGGCTCGGCGCCGAGGTCGAGCGGGGGCGCGAAGCCCTCCAGGACCGCGGCGACGTCCTGGTTCCCGAACGGGTCGAGGGCGCTCTCGGCGGTCAGCTGCGCGTAGCTCTTGTCCTCGCGCTCGGGCGGCGGGACCTGCTCGGGCCGCCGGCCCAGGATCTCGGACGCGAGCGTGTACAGGAGCACCGCCTGGTTGATCGACTCGAGGGTGTCGCGGCGGAACTGCTGGTCGGCCCAGCCGATGAGGTTGTCGAGGTACCGCATGACGATCGCCTTCTGGTAGGCGACCGGGCGGTGGCGGGCGACGGTGTGCGGGGAGAACGGGTGGTTCTTCCAGGCGCGCAGCTCGTCGAGGTGGTCCCCGATGTCGCCGAGGATCGACTCGATGCGCTGCTGCCGGTAGTCCTCACTGGTGTGGTCGAAGAACGGCTTGGTGACCCAGTACCGCTGGGGCGCTTCGGGTCCGTCGGTGCTGGTGGGGTCGAAGATGCGGTGGTACCAGCGCATCGCCTCCTCGAACCGCTGCTCGGCGGTGAGCTTCGCGGCGATGAGCATGGGCGCGTGGAAGAACAGCTCCCAGTTGTACGCCGAGTAGGCGCCGCCGCGGGTGAAGTCGACGCCGCCCTGCGCGGTCGGGTCGATGGCGTTCCCCGGCTGCGGGCCGTACGAGAACTGGGTCTCGGCGTTCGGCGCGATGCTCTGCTGCGAACGCGTCACCAGTCCTTCGACGCCCTTGGTGTCGAGGGCGGCGAGGAAGTCCGCGGCGTGCGGGTGCCAGAACGGGTACCAGCGGTGGCCCATGGTGGTGATCGGCACGTGGATCCACTGGAGGCCGCCGCTCCCGGTGTAGTGGAACGCGGTCGTGGTGGTGACCTGGGTGCGCTTGAGCCAGTAGGCGCGCTGGCGGTCCTGGAAGACCGCGGGAGAGGCGGGGTCGTCGTTGTACTGGCGGTGGTGGGGGGCGAGGACGAGTTCGGCGGGGGTGCGGGCGGCGTTGAGGAGCTTCCTGGTGTCGTCCCAGCCGACCATGACGTCGACGACGGCGCCGGTGGCGGCGAGGCGGCCGTTGGCGAATCGCATCGTGGAGGGCTTGCGGAGCTTGGGGGCGCGCTCGGCGGACTCGAGGGCCTTGATGCCGCGGCCCTTCTCGCCGAAGTTGGTCTGGACGTGCCAGAGGGAGTCGGCGGTGAAGACGGTGCCGTCGGAGCGGCGGGTGTAGTTGCCGTACATCGGCTTCATCTTCAGGTCGACGACCTCGCCGGTGAACACGTACGAGGAGGAGTGCCAGGGCCAGTGCAGGACCGAGTACTGGCGCTTGGTGAGGCGCTCGTGGGAGTCGGTGAACTCGTCGTAGAAGCGGGCGTTGTTGAACTCGACGGAGGAGGAGATGTAGACGTCGAGCCACAGCTGGGCGCTGCGGTGGCGGGGCTTGAGGGTGTAGGAGGAGCGGGGGCGCGGCCACGGGTGGATGAGCCGCTCGCCGCTGGTGCGGCGGGCGGTCCAGCCGTCGCGGGTGCGCTCGGTCCAGCACAGCTCGATCTCCAGGGTCCGCGCCGGGTCGGCGGTCTGGCCGGGCGAGGAGCTGGGCTCGGCCGGGGGCTGGCGCTTGGGCTGCTGGGTCTTCTCCTCGAACTGGAGCCAGAACAGGTGGAGGCGGTCGCGGTAGACGACGGGGACGACCTGGTCGGAGGCGATGTCGGCGTCGATCCGCTCCCAGCCGGTCCACTCGTTGTAGGCGAGGTCGAGGGAGCGGTAGTAGCAGTGGCTGGGCTGGGAGGCGGCGCGGGCGACGACGTGGAGGCGGTTGCCCGAGGCGGTCTGCTGGTGGTAGATGCCGAGGGTCTGCATGTGGGCGACCTCGACGAGTTTGCGGAGGTACTCGCGGTAGGCGGCCTCGGCGTTGGCGTCGGTCAGCTCGCCTTGGGCGAGCTGGTCCTCGAGCTCCTTGAAGAACGGGGTCTTGTCGTCGCGGAGTTCGGCCTCGAGCCAGTTCTCGGGGTAGAGGAAGACCTTCCGGTTGGCCTCCCAGAGGCGGTAGCCGCTCATCCACTCCCACTGGCTCCAGGAGTCCAGCGAGGTGGTGTCGGCGGTCTGGGCGGCGGTGATGCGCACCAGCGGGAGCTCCAGGTTGAGCAGGCACCGCTGCGCGAACAGCTGGACGGCGCTGATGGCCTGCTTGAGGCGGGAGGTGAGCTGGACGGAGGTCATCTCGGTGTCGAGGAGGAACCAGCGCTGGAGGTCGGCGGTGTCCTTCCAGTGGCGCGGGTTGGCCCACTCGCGGCCTTCGGCGGTGACGGTGGGCGAGGTGGTGCGGAGGGAGTGCTCGACGAGGTAGGCGGTGAGGGCGTCGCGGCGGGCCTCGCGGAGGGGGTCCTGGAGTTCGGGCATGAGGGCGAGCCAGGCGCCGGTGTCGTACTTGGACTTCATGGTCTGGCGCAGGTGCTCGGCGGCGAGGCGCTGGGCGCCGCCGGTGTCGTCGTCGCGGTCGACCCAGGCGAGGGCGTCGGCGGCGGGGACGCCGAGGCGGCGCAGGGCCTCGGCGGCGGCGCGGGCGCGCGCGAGGGCGTCGACGTCGGCGTAGAAGGCGGGGTCGTCGCCGTCGAGTTCGGCGAGGTCGGCGGCGTGCCAGCCGGTGAGGGCGGCGACGGCGTCGCGCAGGCCCTCGACGGGGTCGCCGGCGGCGGCCGCGTCGAAGACCTCGGGCCAGCCGGAGGCCTCGGGCTCGGGGTAGCGGTGGCGGAGCACGAGCCAGGAGGCCAGCGCGCGCCACTGGGCGAGGGAGGCGGCGGGGTCGGCGGGTCCGGCGGGGAGGTCGCCGGGGTGGAGCCAGCCGAAGGTCGCGGCGCGCTCCATGAGCCAGGGGAGGTCGTCGGCGCCGATGCGCATGCGGCGCACGAGGTATGCGGCCTTGTGGAGGAGGCGCCAGGTGTGGAAGAGGTCGGGGAACTCGGTCTCGGTGAGGGCGTGGGTGTAGTTCCCGTCGGCGTCCTGGGCGGTGAGGTCGGGGTTGTCGAAGACGTCCCAGAGGGCCTGGGCGGGGCGGAGGAGGTCGAGGAGGGTGACGGCCTGGCCGTCGGGGAGGGAGAAGGTGGCGGCGACGGTGGCGGCGATCTGGCCATCGACCTCGTCGGCGGGGGTGGTGCGGAGGCTCTCGCGGAGGGCGTCGAGCTGTTCGGCGATGGCTTCGGCGCGCTGGCCGAAGGGGGCGTCGGGGCGGTGTTCGAGGAGCCAGTCGAGTTCGGCGACGGCGAGGCCGGCGGCCTTGGTCTCGGCGTGGCGGTCGGCGAGCGCGGCGGTGGCGCCGGGTTCGGCGAAGGGGTCGGGGATCTCGGCGGCGGTGAGGTCGACGAGGGCGAGGAGTTCGGCGACGGGGAGGCGGAGGGCGCCGGCGAGGGCGACGAGGCGGAGGGGCGCGGTGAGGTCGGCGACGGTGAGGTCGGTGCCGGTGCGGGCGAGGAGGAGGTCGAGGTCGGCCTCGCCGACCTGCCAGGCGGCGGCGAGCGCGGCGCGGTGGTCGGCCATGGGTTCGGTGCCGCTGAGCGGCAGGGTGAACGCGGGGTCGACGGGGTCGAGGAGGTTGGGGTTGGCGAAGAGGTCGGCGTACGGGGAGCGGGTGCCGTCGGGTCCGGGTTCGGTGCCGAGGGGGGCGTAGAGGGTGAGAGCGGGTTCGAAGGGGAGGCGGAGGCGGGCGGTGAGTTCGGCGAAGGCGGCGAGGCGGCGGAGGGCGGCGGCGTCGAGGGTGCCGTCGCCGAGGCCGGGGGCGCGGAGGAGGCGGTCGAGCTGGGCGGGGGTCCACTCGGTGTGGCGCCAGAGGCGGATGAAGCGGTGGACGCGGTCGTAGGGGGCGGGGGCGAGGCCGGTGAGGGACTGCTCCTCGAGGAGGCAGGTGCCGTCGGGGCGGAGGAGTTCGATCGCGCCGGCGCCGTGGATCCAGGTGGTGTCGAGGAGAGCGAGGAGTTCGCCGTAGTCGATGCCGGCGTGGTGGAGGAAGGGGAGGACGCCGGTCTCGGGGTCGGTGGTGTCGAGGCCCCAGATCTCGTCCTGGGCGGCGGCGTTCGCCGCGGGGGCGGTGACGAGTTCGGTGTCGAGGGTGGACAGTCCGAAGTACTCGCCGGCGGCGGAGGCGTGGGCGTCGGCGGTGTCGGGGCCGAGGAGGCGCATGAGTTCGTGGCGGGGGACGCCGAGGTGCGCGAGGAGGACGCGGGCCTCCTCCTGCCAGGCGTTGAACGCGCCGCGGACGGGGAAGTGGGCGGTCTTGACGGTCTCGTAGGCGGCGGCGTGGAGGTGTTCGGGGACGGCGCGCAGTTCGGCGGCGGTGCGGGTGGTCTGGGGCTGGGCGGCGGGGGCGCCGCCGGGGACGGCGCGTTCGAGGAGTTCGTTGACGAGGTCGATGTAGGGCAGGGCGGTGTCGGTGTTGGGGCAGTTGAGGAGGAGGTCGTCGATGTCGGGGCGGCGGGCCTGGAGGACGGAGAGGACGGTGGCGGGGCCGGTGCTCTTGGCGGGGCGGGTGGAGAGGAAGCGGAGGAGGTCGGCGAGGTAGGCGGCGGGGCCGTACACGGACTCGCAGTGCCCGCAGTCGCAGTAGTCGAGGCCGCCGAAGAGGAGGGCGAGGTCGGGGACGTCGCCGAGGACGCCGGTGGCGTCGGCGAGGGTGATCTGCTGGGGGCCGAAGACCTGGAACTGGCCGGGGGCGTGGTCGGAGCGGAAGGAGGCGACCTGGGAGAGGACGTGGGCGTAGGCGATCTGGGCGCTGGTGTGGATGGCCGCGACGGCCGCGTCGTCGACGCCGGGGTGGGTCGTGAGCTTGGCGGCGAGCTCGGTGCGGTCGAGGGCGGCGATCTGGGCGGCGGAGTGGAGGTGTTCGAGGAGGAGGGCGGCGCCGGCCTTGTGGTCGGGGGCGAGGCGGACGATGCGCTGCTGGACGCGCATCTCGGTGCGGAGGCCGGCGTCGATGTCGAGGTCGGCGGAGCGGACGTACGCGTCGAGGCCGGCGGCCTTGAGTTCGAGTTCGGGGTGGGCGTCGATGAAGTCGGCGGCCTGGTCGACGCGGGTGAGGCCGTGGCCGTCGGTGCGGCCGAGCTCGGCGATGAGGGCGGTGGTCGGGTAGTGGGCGGCGGCGGTGGACTCGAGTCGGCGGGCGAAGGCCTCGGGGTCGGCGCCGTCGGGGTGGCCGGCGTCGGCGACGACGGCGTCCCACTCGGCGGTGGAGAGGCGGGCGAGGTGGCGGGTGGTGGTGATGCCGGCCAGGCCCGGGTCGTCGATCTTGGCCTTGAGGAGGGCCGCGGTGGGGGCGTGGCCGTTCGCGATGGCGGCGGACTCGACGGCGGCGGCCACGTCGGCGACCACGCCGCCGCCGCCGAGGTCGGCGGCGGCGCCGGTGAGGTCGGTCCAGAACGCCTCGCTGGGCTCGCCGTGGTGCAGGAGCATCGAGGCGACGTTGTCGTAGTGGGCCGCTTGGAGTGTCGAGGAGTCGAGGAGCTGGCGGAGGGAGGCGTCGCCGCCGACGGGCGGGGCGTCGAGGGCGGCGGTGACCGAGCGCGCGGTGAGGGCGGTGAGGAGGGACTCCTCGTCGCGGACGAGTCCGATGGGGACGAGGTTGTCGTCGGCGGCGCGCGCGAAGGCCTCGGCCTGGCGCTCGGGGCCGAGGAGGAGGATGCCCGCGGCGGTCTCGGCGGTGAGCTCGCCGATGCGGGTCCACTCGTCGGTGGCGGCGAGGAGCTCCTCGGGGAGCGTCCCGGGGAGGCCCTGGGCGATGAACCCGAAGTAGAGGGCGGCGCCGAGCGAGGGGTGGCCGACGTGCTTGGCGGCGCGCACGGCGAGGACGAGGCGCATGACCTCGTACTGGGTGAGGCCCGATTCGAGGGCGGCGACGGTGACGTCGTTGCGGTCGCCGTCCTCGACGAGGTCGGTGACGCCGAGGCCGCCGAGGACGGCGTCGAGGGCGGCCCGCTGAGTCTCGTACAGGGAGGGGCCGCGGTAGGGGCGGTCGCCGAGGGTCTGGTTCGTCCACTGGATCGGCGTGGGGTTGAACAGGACGCGCGATCCGAGGGCGGCGCCGTCGGGGCCGGTGAAGGTGACGGCGAGGTGGAGGGGCTTGAGGACGGCCTTGGTGTCGGGGTCGCGCGGCGGGTCGTACGGGAGGTCGTAGAAGCCGGACTCGCCGGTGACGCGCTGGGCGAGGGTCTCCCCCTCGCCGGCGAGGGACCGGAACGCGAGGCGGACCTTGGCGCCCTTGACGGGCCGCCAGCGCTCGTCGCGCACGGAGCCGCGGAGGCGGTAGCGGGCGGTGGGCTGCTCGCTCTCGGGGAGGGCGGCGAGGAGGTCGGCGTTGAGGGCCTTGACGGTGGGGCCGTCGAGCTGGCCGGTGGCGGGGAGGTGCTTGTCGGCCTGGAAGGCGAGGACGGCCTTGCGGGTGGCCTTGCCGTAGCGGGCCTCGCCGTGCTCGGACATGGGGATCGGGTAGCCGAAGTGGGCGAGGGCCTTCTGGGCGGTGGCGACGTGGCCGCCGCGCATGTTGAGCCGGGCCTGGCGCTTGAGGGCGCCGAGTCCGATGGCGGACTTGACCTTGAGGGTCTTGACGGGGACCGGGCGGGAGGCGGCGACGGCGTCGAGCTTGTCCATGGTGGCGAGGTCGAAGCGGCCGGAGGCGGGGAGGCGGTACTTGGCCTGGAAGGCGCGGAGGGCGGCCTGGGTGCCGGGGCCGGCCTGGCGGGCGTTGAGCTCGTCGGCGCTGACGGCGAGGTCGAGTCCGGCGACGGCGAGGGCGCGGACGAGGGTCCGCTGGGCCTTGCCGAACTGGGTGCGGGAGGCGAGGCGGTGCTGGAGGGCCTCGGCGCGGAGGCGTTCGACGAGGGCCTCGTCCAGCCACCAGGAGACGCCGCGGGACTTGGTGCGCTGGCGGAACTGCTGGATGGCGGCGGCGGTCGTGGTGCCCACTTTGCGGGTGGCGGTCTCGTCGGGGTCGATGCGGTGGCCGAGCGAGGTGAGGAGGGCCTGGATCTTGGCGGCGCGGTGGGGGGCGTCGGTGAAGTAGCGGTGTTCGAGTTCGCGTTTGATCTGCCCGGCGGTCTCGGGGGTGACGACGCCGGTGCGCATGAGCCCGGCGGAGGCCTGGAGCCGGCGCACGGCCTCTCTCGTGGACGGGCCGAGGCGGGACTCGGCGAGTTCGTCGGCGTCGATCGCGTGGCGCAGCCGGGTGAGGGACGCCTGGAGGGCGGCGACGTCCCTGCCCGTGGGCTCCTCGACGAAGCCGGGGAGCTGGATCGCCATGGTGCGGTCGGGATCCGCGCCGGGCGGGGCCGCGGCGGTCTCGACCGGCAGCGTGAGCTTGCGGATCGCCTCGGGGCTGAAGTGCCGCTTCGGCTGGTTCATGTCCTGCGCCTTTCTGGGTGTGGGTGGCTCTCTACCACCAGTCGAATGCGTCCCCGAGGTGGTAGATGCCGACGCCGATGGCGGCGACGACGCCGACGGCGAGGAGGACGGGCGCGCCCGCGATGCCGGCGGCGATGCCGATGGCTCCGGCCGCGATGGCGAGTCCGGCGCCGACGCCGACGGCTCCGGCGACGACTCCGGCGGTGTCGCCGCGCTGGTAGGCGCGGTAGCCGCTGATGCCGGAGGTGACGGCGATGCCGAGGCCGCCGATGACGAGCCCGGCGGTCATGGCGCTGACGCCGGCGACCGTGGCCCCCGGCGCGGCCAGTGCGTACAGTTCGAGCCCGCCGCCGACGGTCCCGAGGGCGTCGCCGACGGCCATGGCGTAGTCGCCCTGGTAGATGTCATAGGCGAGGGCGGCCGCGGAGAGCGCGGTGCCGACGCCGGTGAGGACCCGGGCGGCGGTGCCGGCGCGTCCGGGGAAGCCCCGGATGTGCTCGGGGGTCTGGGCGCCGGTCGGGATGCGGCGGCCCCGGCCGGGGTTGGTGGCGGAGGTGATGTCGGTGGTGACGCTGGCGGGGACGTCGGTCTCGGTGATGATGACGGCGCGCGGGTTGCGGCCGGCGAGGGCGGGGTCGCCGGCGATGGAGCCGGCGGCGTCGCGGGTGGCGGCGCGGGCGATGCCGCCGACGTCGTCGAGCTGGGCGGTGGACTTGATCTGGCGCACTTCGGTGGCGGTGACGACGTCGTGCCCGGCGGTGTTGTCGCGCCAGGGGACGCCGGCGAGCCATTCGAGGATCTGGCCGCGCCGGGAGCCGGCGACGCCCTGGCGCGGGAAGTCGAAGTGCCAGATGAACCGTTCGACGGCGGAGGGCACGAGGCTGGTGGAGGTGCCGAGGGTGCCGGGGACGCCTTCGTCGTCGCCGGGCGAGTTGCCGTCGTCGGTGCCCGAGCCGGCGTCGGTGTCGCCGGTCCCGGTGTCGCCGTCGCCCGTTCCGCCGTCGCCGGTTCCCGCGTCGCCGCCGGAGTCGGCCCCGGCGTCGCCGTCCCCGGCGCCGGTCTCGGCGCCCGCTCCGGCGTCGGTGGCGGGGGCGGGGTCCTCGGACGGGGTGTCGCCGGCGCCGGTCCCGGGGATCTCCACGTCGCCGTTCTCGTCGACGATGAGGTCGGGGAAGTGCCAGACGCCGTACTCGAAGCGGGGGGTCGCGCGCAGGTGCGGGTAGTCCTTCTGGGCTTCGCGCAGGACGTTCCCGGCGTTCGAGGGGTCGGTGTTGGCGAAGACCTCGGGATCGGCGCTGGGGAAGGAGACCGGGGGCCGGTTGGGGGCCCCGGCGGGCGTGTCCTGGGCGCCGTCGAGGTCGACGCGGCCGGAGGGGTCGTTGCCGCAGTAGCGGTAGAGGTTGGGTCCGGCGACGGTCCCGGCGGGGTCGGCGCTGGTCCAGCGGCCGAGCCAGGGCGCGTAGTAGCGGGCGCCGAAGTGGTCGAGGCCGGTCTCGTCGTCGCGTTCCTTGCCGTGGAAGCGGTAGCGCTTGAGGCCGAGGTCGGTGCCGGGGCGGGAGGCGCGGTAGGCGGTGGAGCCGAAGGGGTGGAACTCCTCGTAGGAGATGACGGCCCCGTCGTCATCGGCCTCCACTGTGGCTGATCCGATGTGGTTGCCGAACCGGTACCTGGTGACGGGCTCGCCGACGGGGGCGCCGCCGATGCCGCCGGGGTCGTGGACGAGGACGTCGACCTGCGCGAAGGAGCCGGCCTCGTCGGCGATGTGGACGGTGCGACGCTCCAGGCGGAGCACGCCGTTCATCCACTCGCGGTAGACCTCGACGGAGCCGAGGTAGCGCCGCTCGGTGCGCAGGCCCCCCTGGCGCTGGACCACCTTGCGCAGGCGGGCGCCGCTGCCGTCGTAGGCGTACCAGGCGGTGCCGCCGCCGCCGAGGTCGGCGCGGCGGAGCCGGTCCTGCCGGTCCCAGTCGAGGGCGGCGAGGTGCGGTGCGGCGGTGAGGTTCCCGTAGGCGTCGTGGGTGTACGCGTGCGTGTAGGGGCCGTCGGGGTCGTCGCCGGGGGCGCTGGTGGCGGCGAGGCGGTTCTGCCGGTTCGCGGGGTCGGCGTCGTGCAGGTAGCGGTAGTGCCTGGCCCATCCGCCGCCGCCGTTCGCGGTGTGGCGCATAAGGGTCAGGTTGCCGAGGTCGTCGTACTCGTACTGCTGGCGGTAGGTGCGGACGGCGGCGGTGTCGTTCGGGTGCGGCAGGGGCGCGCCGACGGGGTCGGCGGGGCCGGTCTGGCCGTTCGCGGCGTGCTCGCGGCCGGTCGCCTCGACGAGCTGGCCGATGGCGTCGTGGCGGAACCGCATGCGCGCGGGCACGAACGCGCCGTCGAAGAACAGGGACTGCTGGGCGGCGTCGTCGGCCTCGACGAGGTGCCCGGCGGCGTCGTACACGTAGCGGAGGTCCTGGACGGCGGGGCCGCCGCCCTCGGGGGCGGTGCGGATGCCGGTGACCCTGTGGTGCAAGGGGTCGTAGGCGAACGCGGTGGCGAGTCCGTTGCCGTAGCGGGCGAGCGAGCGGCGCCCGAGCGCGTCGTGCTCCTGCCCGGCGAGGTAGGTCCGGAAGGGCCCGGTCCCGCCGATCTGCGCGCGCAGCTCGGCGATGAGCCCCGACGGGTCGTAGGTCGGCTGGAGGACGGTGCCGTCGGCCATCGTGACCGACTCCGGGCGCCCGAGCGCGTCGTAGGCCGCGCCGGTGGCGATCGCCTCCCCCGCGGGCTCCAGCAGGGGCGCGGCGGCGGCGAGCACCAGCGCGGGGTCGTCGAGGCCCACCAGGTCCTGCCAGTCGGGCTCGGTCTCGGGGTCGGCGCACAGGCGGCGCACGACCGCCGTCGGGGCGCCCTTCTGGTCGAAGCGGTCGAAGACCACGGCCCCGGCGGCGTCGAAGACCATGTGGATCTTGCCGGTCAGGTTCCGCTGCGCCGCTTCGGGATGCGCCTCGCCGTAGACGACGCGGCCGACGGCGGTCTCGCCCTCGCCGGGCTCGGTCGCGAACGAGGCGACCGGCCGGTGCACGGCGTCGTACTCGACGCGGCTGGAGCGGCCGTGCTCGTCCCAGGCGCGCACGAGCCGCCCGGCGACGTCGGAGAGGTGCCAGCGCCGGCCCCGTTCGGCGGACTCGCCGCGGACCGAGCCGCCGGCGAGGTCGGCGACCCCTGAGGTGAACTCGCGGCCGCGCGCGTCGAACTGGCGGCTGAAGCCGCCGGTCGCGTCGGCCTCGCCGCGCAGGGTGCGCAGGTCGCCGCCGCCGTTGTCGGAGACGGTGAGCACGGTGCGGCCGAACGCGTCGGCGTAGGTGCGCCCGGGCGTGCCGGCGTTGCGGGCGGCGATCCACGCGGCCCGCTCCTCGGCGTCGGCGGGCTCGGGCCCGAGCGGGTCGGGGCTGCCGCGCTCGGCGTACCAGGCGCTGTCGAGGACGGTGTCGCCCGGGCCGTGCGCGACGGTGCCCCAGGGCCCGGTCTCGGTGCGCGCGAACGTGCCGTCGGGGTAGTCGACCCGGACGGCCCGGCCGACCGGGTCGTAGCGGGTGACGGCGGTGACGCCGGTCTGGACGAGCGCGGTCGCGGACTCGAACTCGTGGGTGGCCGAGAAGTACGGCTCGTACTGCTTGACGGCCAGGCCCTTGTTGTTGAAGACGGCGCGGCCGCTGCCGACCCAGCGCGGATCGGCGTGCGCCTCGGTCACCGTCCCGGTCTCGGGGTCCCAGGTGCGGGCGGGCCCGGCGGCCGCGCGGGCCTTGACGAGCACGGCCGTCCCGGCGCCATCGAAGTACGCGTACGTCTCGCGCCAGGGCGAGTCGGCCGCGCCGTGGCGCTCGCGGTGGCGGCGGCGCACGCTGACCGGCTCGCCCCGGTCGGCCCAGGCGAACAGGTCGTATTCCATGGTGGCGGTGGGCGCGTCGAGGGTGTCCATACCGGTGTCGCCGGGGCGGCCGAGGAGGGCGCTGGCGACGGGCGCGCCGAGCGCGTCGTAGGCGACCTCGGCGCGGTTCCCGGCGGGGTCGACGGCCGCGCGGGGGGCGAGGACGCGGTAGTCGTGCTCGGTGCGGACCTCGCGGCCGAGGGCGTCGCGGACGACGCTGATCGCCAGGTCGTAGGGGTCGCGCTCGACCTCGGTGACGACGCCGAGGGGGTCGGCGGCACCGGAGGGGAGGTAGAAGTGGTCGGCGGCGTCGGGCGCGAACAGCGCGGTCCCGGACGGGGCCCACCAGCCGCCGTCGAGGGGCTCGTATCCGGCGGCCGCGAGTTCGGCGGCGTCGACGGACCCGTCGTAGTGGTCGGCGACGAGGCCGTCGGTGAGGACGAGGCGGCGGGTCCGGTAGGTCAGTCCGAGGGTGTCGTGGACGCCGAGCGGGAGCGGGCCGGTGAGGTCGTCGGCGCGGAACAGGACCTGGGCGCGGCCGGTGAGGCGCAGGACCGGCCCGTCGGGGGCGGGCACGGTGCCGTCGTCGGCGACGGCCTCGTAGGGGACGCGCTCGGCGGCGGTCGCGAAGGCGTCGATCTCGGCGGCGGCGAGGTGCCCGCCGGGCAGGCCGGCGAGCTCGTACGCGCGGGTCTCGCACACCTGGCGGACGCGGCGGACGTCGGGCCCGTCGATGTCGGGCGTGTAGTCGGTCTCCAGGTAGCCGCCGCCGGTGCGGGCCTGGGCGTCGCGGACCTCCTGCGGCAGTTCGGGATCGACGACCGACCGCTCCTGCGAGACGGTGGCCGCGCGCACGGGCAGGCCGAGGTCGTCGGTCTCCAGGACGAGGGTGCGGGCGACGCGGGGGTCCTCGGGGCGGCGGTCGTAGGTGCGGCTGACGGCCTCGGTCGGCAGGAGCTGGAACACGGCGTGGCGGCGCGGGCCCTTGGGCTGGCGCACCGCGACCGCGTAGGCGGCCTCGTGCACGGTGTACGGGTGGACGGACTCGGGGGCGTCGTCGAGGCCGTACACCTCGGTGCGCAGCGCGGTCCCCTTGAGGGCGCGGCACGCCTGGCGGTACTCGTCGTCGTCGAGGCCGGGCGGCAGGTCCGGTTCGGGCATCGCGGCCTCGGCCTGGACCGGGTTGTCCCAGTACTGGTCGCGCCGGGCGTGCAGCATCCGCTCCCCCGCCGCGGCGGCCGCGCCGGTGTGGAACCAGGTGCGGGTGAGCACGGGCGGCTGGTGCAGCGAGGCGTCGGCGGTGTTCGCGGCCTCGGGCAGGAGCGCGAACGCCTCGGTGTCGAGGGACTCGACCAGGCCGAAGCCGCGGAACTCGCGCTCGGCGGCGTCGAAATAGCCGTCGTGGTAGCTGGTGACCGAGGTGAACGCGGTCTCGCGCACGTGGTCGGTGCGGGTGACGCGGTGCGCGCAGGCCACCGGGAAGGGGAGCCGTCCGGGCCAGGGCCGGCCCGCGCGCTCGTCGGCCAGCGCGAAGTGGGTGGAGGAGCGGTACTCGACGGTGGTCTCGGCGCCGACGCCGTTGTCGTAGCGGGTGAGGAGGTGGGGGCGCCCGGCGGAGAGGAGGTCGATGTAGCGCATGGGGGCGGCGGTGCCGTGGGGCAGGCCGGTGGACCAGACGAGGCAGGCGGTGCCGGTGCCGCGCAGGTCGACGACGGCGGCGAAGCGGCGGTTGTCGGCGGCGGGCAGGCCGGGGAGGTCGCGGGCGGGGCCCCAGCGGTCGCCGCCGCGGTTGGCGTAGAGGCGCACGCCGTCGGCGGCGAGGTAGACGAGGTCGGTGCGGTGGTTGCCGTCGAGGTCGGCGAGGAGGACGCGGCGGGGGTCGAAGCGGTCGGGCGAGTCGAACCAGGGGGCGTCGTCCATGGCGATCTCGGCGCCGAAGCGGCCGTGCCCGAGGCTGGGCCGGTAGGCGACGGACCCGTTGGCGATGCGCACGAGGTCGGGGAGGCCGTCGCCGGTCATGTCGGCGAGCTGGACGGCGGTGGTGGCGGAGACGCCGACGAGGCCGGGGCGGTGGGGGCCGGGGCCGTCGAGGGGGCGGGGGGCGCCGAATCCGTCGGGGCCGAGGCTCTCGCACCAGCGGGTGCCGGCGGCGTCGGCGAGGAGGAGGTCGGGGATGCCGTCGCCGGTGAGGTCGGCGAGGCGCACGTCGGCGCGGTTGACGTCGACGCCGGGGAGGGCGTCGAAGGGGGCGAGGGCCTGCCAGGCGCCGTCGTCGCCGCGGCGGGCGCGGCCGGGGGCGGCGGTGCCGAGGCGCACGAGGTCGGGGACGCCGGTGCCGTCGACGTCGAGGAGGAGGTCGGTGGCGGGTGCGGCGGGGCCGTCGGAGGGGCGGGCCGGGACGGGGCGGGCGGGACCGAGGTCGACGCCGTCGTCGTCGAGGGGGGTGGTGTTGCGCAGGTAGTACCAGGCGCCGTCGCGGGAGGCGAGGACTCCGGCGACGCCGTCGCCGTCGAGGTCGACCCAGGTGTAGTCGACGAGGTCGAGTCCGGCGGGGAGGTGCTCGGCGCGCACGTCGCGCACGGTGGGGTCGATCTCGGCGGGCGCGTAGTGGAACGCGAGGGGCGGGGTGTCGGCGCTGGTGTACGTGTCGCCCTGGCGCACATGGCCGCGGGTGCGGGCGGACTGGAGCTGCGAGTCGCCGCTGCGGGGGTCGGCGGTGTAGTCGAGTTCGAGGGAGCGCACGAGGGTGGGTCCGTCGCCGAGTTCGGGGAGGTCGTGGAACATGAGCGCGCGGTGGCAGCGCCGGTAGGTGCGGACCTCGAAGGCGGGGCGGCGGTCGGAGTAGGGGTCGGGGCGGACGGGCCAGGGCCGGTCGGGTTCGGCGCCGGGGGCCTCGGGGTCGTGGTCGCCGTAGTCGAGGACGAGGCTGAACAGCCAGGAGCCTGGGCGCGGCGTGGTCGGCGCGTCGGGGTCGAGGACGGGGAGGTACGGGGTCGTGTTGCCGTAGCGGACGCGCTTGAGGTGGCGGGCGGCGGCGCGGGTGAGGTCGGTGCGGGTGCGCTCGCCGGCGGCGGCGGGGTCGACGCCGGCGCCGTCCTCGGCGGCGTACTCGTAGGCGGTGGCGTTGCCCTTGTCGTCGTGGGTGAAGCAGACGAGCCAGGCGAAGATGCGGGCCGGGTCCTCGGGGTCGCAGACGCGGCTCTGCGCGTCCTCGCCGAACCAGGTCGTGGTGTTGTCGCCGGAGAGGGTGCGCCACTTGACGTCGGCGCGGTCGGCGGTGCTGCTCCAGCGTTCGATGCGGCCGGTGCCGGCGTCGAGGCGGGGGCGGTAGCGCTGGACGCGGTACTCGGTGCCGGCGACGGTGCGCAGGACGGGCCCGGCGGCGTCGGGCACGAGGTCGTCGGCGTCGGCGGCGAGGAACACGTCGGACTCGCCGGTCCCGTCGGGCGTGTCGCGGTAACGGGGCAGGCCGCGGTCGGTGCGGCGGGCGATGCGGGCGAGGGGCAGGTCCCAGCCGTAGCCGAAGAGTCCGGGGCCGCCCGCGGAGTCGTAGGCGGCGGCGAGCGCGGGGGCGCCGCGGCCGGGGCTGGCGGGGAGCGGGACGGTGAGGGAGGCCGAGCCGGTGACGGGGTTGGTGCGGAAGGTCTCGCCGAGGCGGGCGGGCGGGTTGCCGACGGTGGGGAGCGCGGCGGTGTCCGGGGGCGGGGCCGCGTCGCGGTCGGTGGGCGGGCCCGGCCGCTGCATCGGGTTCTCGGCTCCACCGCGGTATGCGTCCACGATCGCGGCCCCTTTGCGAAAGGCGGGTGAAAGGCACTCGGCGGGTGCCTGATAACGGAGCGTAATGCGATGCGGGCGGCCGCACAATTGACCGTACGGACCAATTCGAGTTCCCCGCGCGACTCGCGCCGCTGGTAGAATCCGCGGCTTTTCAATTGGTGTTGATAGAGTCCGAGTAGAGTGCACAACTCGACTATTGTGGACTATTGTCGTCAGTGGTTCAGGGAGTGCCCAGAGCGATGCGGGCTGATCATTCGACTCTACAGTGCCGATGTGTGCGGCAGGGTCCCGTTTTGCACCGGGCAAACGGTGGCCGATCGCGATCGAGAAGAATTGTTCCGCGCGGGCCGCGGCCCGCGCAATTCGGCGTGATTCGCATTGACACGGGACAGGTCGGGAATCGCGAATGCCGCATTCGCGGCAGTGGTGTTCGGGCGTCACTGCGGCACGGGGCGCGCGGCACCGCGCGGACCGGCGCGGAGCGCGCGCCACGGTGCGGCACGCGCGAAGGCGCGCCCGGGTGGTTGAATCTCGATGTGACCCCCGAACCGACCCCCGCGCGCGATCTGCGCCGCCTGCGCACCTACACGTTCTTCACCGTGATCGGCTCTGGACCGCTGGCCCTGTTCATGGCCGCGATGTTCCTGGTCGGCGGCGACGCGGAGGTCCTGCCGCTCGCCGCGGGCGCGGCGACCGGCTCGGTGGTGCTGTGCACCGCGGGCCTGGCGCTGCACTGGCACGGGCAGGGGCCCTGGCGCCGCCGCCTCCTCTGGTTCGCGTCGTCCGCGCTGCTCCTCGCGGGCGTCGCGGCCGAGGCGAGCACCGGGGAGATCGGCGCGGCGTGGGCGGCACCGGCCGGGCTGCTCGCCGCCGAGGGCGCGCTGCTGTGGTCGCGCCCCGGGCGGCGCTCGCTCGCCCTCCTCGCGGGCACCGCGATCGCCACCGCCCTCGCGGGCCTCGCCGCGCAGGCGGGGTACATGCACCCGTCGGTGGTCCTCATGACCGCGGTCCTCGTGCCCTCGGTCGCGGCGGGCATCGTGTGCCAGCTGTGGCACTACCGAGTCGCGCAGGAGCTGGAGAAGGCCCGCGGCCTCGCCGCCGACCTCGCCGTCGCGGAGGAGCGGCTGCGGTTCGCGGGCGAGCTGCACGACGTCCAGGGCGGGCACCTCCAGGCGATCATGCTCAAGGCGCAGGTGGCGCGGCGCTTCGCCGACGCCGACCCCGAGCTGGCCGCGAGCGAGGTCCGCGCGGTCGAAGAGCTCGCGCGGGAGGCGCTGCGGGACATGCGCGCCGTCGTCGGCGGCTACCGCAAGACCGCGCTGGCCGACGAGATCGACTCGGCGGCGCGGATCCTCAAGTCCGCGGGGGTCGAGGCGAGCGTCCCCGACGCGGCGCCGAGCCTCGACGACGACACCGAGCGGCTCCTGGGCCTGCTCGTGCGCGAGGCGACCACGAACCTGATCCGCCACGCCGAGCCGACGGCCGCGAACGTCTCCATTGTGGAGGTCGACGCGGAGGTCACGGTCACGGTGGTGAACGACGGCGCGGCCGAGCCCGCCGAGGGCGGCAACGGCCTGTCGATGCTCGCGGCCCGCTTCGGCGAGGCCGGCGGCAGCGTCGAGCACGCCCTCGACGGGGACCGCTGGACCATCAGGGGGACCCTTCCGAAGCCGGTCCCGCGCCCCCGCCCGCGCCAGGGGCGCGGGCGGGTCCGCGGCGGGCGCTCGCGCCGCTGACCGGCCGGGTCAGCCGCCGAACGTGTGGGACTCCAGGTGGTCCAGGAGCACCCACGCCGACTCCGGGCTGGCCGCGGCCACCAGCTCCCCCAGGGCCGCCGCGCCGAACAGGTCGACGGCCGGTTCGTCAAGGGGCGCTTCGTAGTCGTCCCAGTGCGTCGGCACGATGTACGGCGGGAACCCGGTGGCCGCGAGCATCCGCTCGACGTAGTCGGGGTAGTTCGGGTTGGGGCCCTGCATGAACAGGACCGTCGGCCGCACCCCCGCGACCTCGTGCTCGTGGAAGGACGGCAGGCCGTTGAAGAACAGCGAGGTCTCCCCGAACGTCACGAGGTAGGCGAGGCTGCCCCCTTCCACCAGGTGCTTGATGGCCGTCGGCCTCGCCGGGACCGGGCCCGGGCGGGTGCCCGGGAACAGCAGCGTCTTGTGCCTGCCGGTGACCCCGTGCGAGGAGCGGAAGACCTCCACGGTGTACCCCTCGAACCGGTACACCTCGCCGCCGCTCACCTGCGCGAGCTGCTCATCGGGAGTCCCCATGGCGCGCAGCAGGTTCAGGTGGGTCTCGGTGCCGAGCACCGTGGCGCCGGTCTTCGCCGCCACGGCCGGGACGTCGGCGATGTGGTCGAAGTGCGCGTGGGTGACCAGGATCGAGTCGGCGGTCCCGATGTGGGCGTCGACGGCGTCCTGGTCGACGGTGATCGGCGTGTCGGGGTCGAACCTCCCCGGGTCGGTGGCGCCGGTGTAGGTGCGGGAGACGTACGGGTCGACCAGGACGGTGGCCCCGGCGCCGGTGATCTCCCAGGCGTTGGTGCCCAGCCAGCGGACGGTGACCTCAGAAGTCATGGCGCTCCAGGTGGTCGATGAGCAGGAACTCGGTGTCGGGGCTTGCGGCGGCCACGCGGTCGCGCAGGGCCTCCCAGTCGCCGCCGCGCTCGCCCGGCTCGGTCAGCGGCAGGTCGAAGTCGTCCCAGTGGGAGGCGACCACGTACGGCGGGAAGCCGGTGGCCTCCAGCGCGCGCTCGACGAACCGGGGCGTGTGGCCGCCGCCGGGCTGGAGGAACAGCACGGTGGGGCGGATGCCCTCGATCTCGTGCTCCAGGAAGTTCGCCGAGCCCATGTTGAAGAAGGAGACGTCGCCGAAGTCGATCAGGTAGGTGAGGCTGCCGCCCTCGATGAGGTCCTTGATCTTCTTGGGCTTCTTGGGGACCTCGGCCGGGCGGGTGCCGCCGAACTGGATCCGCTTGTGCTCGCCGGTGGTGGAGTGCGTGGACCGGAACACCTCGACGGTGTAGCCGCCCTCGAACTGGAACAACTCCCCGCCCTCGACCTGCGAAAGCTGCGCGTCCGGGGCGTCCATGGCGCGCAGCAGGTTGAGGTGCGTCTCGGTGCCGAGCACGGTCGCCCCGGTCTTGCGGGCGAGGTAGGGGACGTCGGCGATGTGGTCCCAGTGGCCGTGCGTGACGAGGATCGTGTCGGCCTTCGGCAGGTGCTCGTCGATGACGTCCTCGTGGACCTCGATGCGGGTCTCCGGGTCGGCGCCGCCGGGCGAGTACGCGCCGGTCGGGAAGCGGCTCACCCACGGGTCGATGAGCACGGTCGCGGTCTCGGTGGTGAACTCCCAGGCGTTGGTGCCCAGCCAGCGCAGGGTGACGCCGGCGCCGGCGGTCTGGGCGGCGGCGACGCCGCCTCCGGCGGCCGCCGCGGCGACGGCGGCGACGCCGGTGCCCTTGAGGACGTTGCGGCGGCGCAGGGACGGGGTGCGGTCGTTGTTCGTCATGGCGACATTCAAGCCGCCGTCGTCCGTTCCGTCCAATATCAACGCGCTTATGGGGTCATACGCGGATTGATATCGTGGCTCGGTGGACATCATGCGGCATCTGGAGTGCTTCCTCGCGGTCGGTGAAGAACGTCACTTCGGGCGGGCCGCCGAGCGGCTCGGCATGGAGCAGCCGCCGCTGAGCCAGCGCATCCGGCGGCTGGAGAAGGAGCTCGACGCGGAGCTGTTCGACCGCGGCGGCGGGCAGGTCGCGCTCACCCCCGCGGGCCACGTGCTCATGCGCGAGGCCCCGGAGCTCCTGCGGCGGCACCAGCGGATGCGCAGCCTGGTGAGACGCGCCGCCGAGGCCGACCCGGAGCGGCCGCCGCGCCCCTGGACCTCGATCTACTAGCGCCTGATCCGGAGGACGGGCTCTAGCCGAGCGCGTCGGTCAGCGCGAGCGCGGCGCGGCTCATCGCGAGCTCGACTTCGCGGTGGTTGCCGCGCGTGGGCTGGGCGAACACCGCGAGCGCGTGCCGGCGCCCGTCCGGCCACTCCCAGACGGCGACCTCGTTGAGCCAGCCCGGCAGCGAGCCGGACCGGCCGTGGACCTCGACCTCGCTGGGGGCGAGCCGCGAGAGGCGGCCGCCGGTGAGCTGGCGGCGCATCCAGGTGCGCAGATCGTCGGCGACGGCCGCGGGGCCGTTCCAGACGTGACGCAGGAACGCGGTGAGGTCGGCGGGGGTGGACACGTTGGTGCGCCGGGGGTCCCAGGCGCTGGTGGCGCGCAGCTCGTCGGTGGTGACCGAGCCGCTGTCGAGGACGTGCGCGAGCGCCTCGATGTCGGCGATCCCGAGGTCCTTGGCGACGTCCTCCAGAATGGTCCGCGGCGACCCGATGAGGCGGGTGCCCTTGAGCCCCAGCCGGTCCGGGAGCGACCGGAGCGACCCGAGCCCGATGTGCCGGGCGACGAGGTCGGCCGCGGAGTTGTCGGAGACCTCCATCATGAGCGCGGCGAGGTCCCAGACGCTGATCTGCGCGTCGTACAGGAACCCTGCGGTCCCGGTCCCGCCGAGCCGGTCGGCGGCGGTGACCCGCACGGTCGCGGCCGGGTCGATCAGGCCGTCGGCGACCTGGCGGCGGAACTCCCACGCGATGAAGAGCTTCACGACGGACACGAGGATCACCGGCTCCTCCTCCCCCGCCCCGAGCCCGCGGCCGTCGGCGAGGTCCCTGATGTGCACGTGGGCCCGGGCCCCGAGCGGCGCGAAGAACTCCTCGATCACCGCTCGGCCCACCCGGTGAGGCGCACGACGGCGTCGGCGACCTCGACCGCGGTCAGGTCGTCGGGGGTGTCGGTTCGTGTCAACAGGCGTCCTTCCGTCGGCTGACACGGTACCGGCCGCGGGCGCGGGCCGCCAGCGGGTGCGGACCGCGGGTCCGGCGCCGGGCGGCGCCCGGTTCTAGAATCGGCCTCATGGAGGACGAGGGCCCGCTGCTGCGGGAGGTGTACCCGGACCTCGTCGAGGAGCTGGTGCGGCTCCTGGAGGGCGAGGGCGAGCGGTACCTGTCTATCACCGTGCGGGACCTGCGGATCGTGGCCGAGTGCGGGTGCCGCGACGACTACTGCCAGAGCGTGCGCACGGCGCCGCACCCGGCGGGGCAGCCGTACGGGCCGGGGCACCGGAACGTGCTGCTCGACCCCGACGAGGGGATGCTCGTCCTGGACGTGCTGGACGAGCGGATCGTCTACGTCGAGATCCTGTTCCGGCCCCCGATGGCCCGCCGGGACGTCAGCCGGCCGTAGCGGGCTCGATCGCCCACAGCGGCTCAGCGTCCCCGCTCTCGGGCGCGGCGTTGGCGACCGCGAGCGCGAAGTCCTGGCGCAGGCCGCCGGTGGGGGCCGCGCCGGGCGCGTGCTGGGTGACCGAGACACCGCGGACGCGGAGCGTGTAGACGCCGGCCTCGGGCGCGGCGACGGTGATCTGCTGGACGTTGTTGGTGACGCGGGTGACGGGGTTGCCGTCCCAGTTGAGGACCTCCCCGAAGGGCGTCTCCAGCTGGAGGTACAGCTCGTTGACGAGCCCGCCGAGGCCTTCGAGGGAGGGCGCGTCGGTCCACACGAGGGTGGCCTTGAGCGGGCCGCCGGGGTCGGCGGCGCGGAGGCGGAAGGCGCGGATCTCGCCGGTGGCGACGGCGTGTGCGGGGGCGTCGGCGAAGCCGATGCGCTCCTCGGGGCCGACGGCCCGGGCGACGTCGACGCGGCCGAAGCCGGCGACGTGGTTGGGTCCGGCGGGGACCTCGCCGGCGTACTGGCCGGGGAGCGGGACGGCGCCGTTGACCAGGAGCGCCTTGAGGAGTGCGCCGGAGGGGCGACGGCCGTCCTCCAGGTGGCCGGCCGCGGCGAGGCGCTGGCGCACGAGCGCGGCGGCGCCCGCGACGAGCGGCGTGGCCATGCTGGTGCCGCCGCTCCAGCAGTACCGGTCGCGCAGCGGGTGGTCCTCGGGCAGGCGGCCCCAGAGGGGTTCGCCGTCGCCGTCGTAGACGGAGGTGAGCATGGAGAGGACGTTGGTGCCGGGGGCGACGACGTCGGGCTTGATGCGGAGGTCGTCGGTGGGCCCGCGGGAGGAGAAGGCGGCCATGCCGTCGATGTTGTCGGAGACGTGCCCGGCGGCGCCGAGCTTGGGGTAGCTCGACCAGTCGCTCCAGTGCCGGTCGAGGCCGGGCGCGGGGTCGGAGCCCGCGGGGCGGTCGTTCTCGCTGGCGCCCACGGTGAGGCAGTTCTTGGCGGTGCCGGGCGAGCCCATGGAGTCGCGGTCGATCTGGCCGTCGGCGTCGGCGTCCTCGCCGTCGTTGCCGGCGGCGAAGAGGACGAGCATGTCGGGGTGGTTCCAGGTGAAGTCGTCCACGGAGCGGGCGTTCTGGCTGTACTCGCCCGCGAGGGGCGCGCCCCAGGAGTTGGTGTGGACGCGCGCGCCGGCCTCGTAGGCCTCGTCGAAGAGCGCGGCGATGTCGCCGGGGATGCCGTACAGCCCGGACTCCGGAGGGGGCCAGGGGAACGTGAAGGGCTGGAGCCCGGCCGCGGCGAGCTCGCCGCGGGTCTTCCAGCGGATGCGCTGGGCGATGGCCTGGAAGAACACCTGCGCGCCGGGCGCGATGCCGGTGGGCACGGGCCCGGCTCCGGCGAGGCGGGCGGCCTCGCCGTTGCCGAGGACGGAGCCGGTGACGTGGGTGCCGTGCCCGGACTCGATGTCGGCGGGGCCGTCGTCGTGGGCGGGCGGGTCGTTCGTGAAGGGCGCCAGCACGTGCCGGGTGGGCCAGGAGGTGATCCCGGCGATGCGGCCGCGCACGTCGGGGTGGACGGTCTCGGGGTCGCCGTTGTCGAGGCCGGAGTCGCAGACGGCGACGATCTGGCCCTCGCCGGTGAGGGCGAGCCCGGCGAAGCGCCGGTCCTCGGGGACGCCCATGACGGCGGCGGCGCGGTCGTTGCTGGTCTGGGAGAACGCGTAGGGGACGATCGCCTGCACGCCTTGGAGGTCGGCGAGGTCGGCGATGACGCTGCGCGGCAGGGAGGCGACGACCGAGGCGGGCAGCGCGGTGAGGACGGTGCCGCCGGAGCGGCGGATGCGGGCCGCGAGCGCGGCGGTGTCCTCGCCGGGGAAGACGGAGACCTCGACCATCTGGAGGGCGTCGTCGGCGAACACGCCGGGGTCGACGGCGGCGAGGTACTCGGCGTCGAGGTGGCGGCGGGGCCGGTGGTGGAGCTTCGGGGAGACCTTCATGGCGGGCCGGTAGGGGGTGACCTCCTCGACGCGCGGGAGGTCCCGGATCGCCTGCACGCGTTCGGGGAGCGCCCCGACGAGGAGCGTGAATCCGGAGAGGCTGCCGTGGATCTCGGCCCCCGCGGCCGAGAGCTCGTCGAGCCAGTCCGCGGTGGGCGGGCCGATGAGCTTGACGAGCCAGTAGGCGGTGCGGCCGGGCTCGGGTTCGAGGGCGACGCTCTCCTGCGCGGTGAGCGCGGCGGCGAACTCGAAGCTCGCGCCCGCGGTCTGCACGGGCTGCTCGGGGAGCGGCGCGGTCTCGACGCCGCGGTCGGCGAGGTCGCGGGCCTGCCGGGCGGTGGTGGAGACGAGCAGGGAGTCGGGGTACTCGGCGAGCACTTCGGCGCCGGTGTCGCGCACGGCGTCGCGGTCGTCGGGGGTGCGCAGGGTGACGAGGAGCTTCGGCATGGGTGTCTTCTTCCGGGAGGGGGGTGTGCGCCGGTGGGCCGTCTTCTCAGGCTACGCGGGTTGCGTGACGGCTTCGGTGCGCAACGTATCCGCCGAACGGCTGAAAGCCGCGCTCGCGGGGAGGAACCGCTCGGTGCACAGCAGGATCAGCCCGCCCGCGAGGGCGGCGGCGGCGAGCGCGGCCCACAGCTGCCAGGTCCCGGCGTCGAGGAGGAGGCCGAGGAGCATCGGCGCGAGGGTCCGGCACAGCGACCACGACAGCTGGTAGACGGAGAGGTAGCGGCCGCGGAGGTGGTCGCGGGCGGCCTGGACCGAGAGGCTCTGCGCGGGGGCGGAGTGGATGAGCTCCCCCGCGGTGTAGACGACGGCGACGGCGAGGACGGCGACGACGCCCCCGCCGAGCGCGGGCAGGAATGCGAAGGCCGCGAAGGAGACCGCGAAGACGACGGTGCCGAGGGCCGCGCCGCGGGCGCGGCGGGCGCGGGCCATGGCGCGGGCCACGGGCACGCCGAGGACGGCCACGAGGGCGGTGTTGGCGGCGAACACGGCGCCCGCGAGCGCGTCGGGGAGGCCGGCGTCCCGGGTGAGGAACACCGGCAGGGCGATGGCCTGCGCGGTGTAGCCGAAGGCGATGAGGAAGTTCGCGGCGGTGAGGGCGAGGTAGGGCCGGTCGGCGAGCACGTCGCGGTAGCCTCCCGCGGCCTCGGCGGCGGGCGCGGCTCGGCGCGTGACGGGGAGGGTCGCGACGATGAGGGCCGCGGCGGCGCAGGCGGCGGCGAGGAGGGCCGCGGCCGCGAGGAACCCGGCGCCTCCGGCGGTGCCGCCGAGGGCGAGCATCCCGGCGGCGGCGACGCTGCCGAACCCCATGCCGCCGTTGCGGAGGCTGCGGTCCCAGGCGAGGAGGCGGTCGCGTTCGGGGCCTTCGGCCATGTCGCCGATGAGGGACTGCTGGCTCGGCGGGGCGGCCCACATGGCGACGGCGACGAGGAGGGCCACGGCCAGGAACGCGGGATAGGCGTGGGCGAGCGGGTAGAGCGCGAAGCCGACGGCGCGCAGAGCGAGCGCGCCGGCGTAGACGCGCTTGCCGCCCCAGCGGTCGATGAGGGAGCCGACGACGGGCATGGAGGCGAGCGCGCCGAGTCCGGCGAGGGTGAGGCCGGCGCCGATCGCGGTGAGGGACTGGCCGGTGAGGGCGTGCACGAAGAGCATGGTGAGGGGCACGTAGACGCCCTGGCCGAGCGCGTCGGCGAAGCTCGCGGCGATGAAGCGGCGGCGGGCGGCGTCAGGAGAGGTCGAGCGCACCGCGGCCCCGCTTGAGTTCGGCGAAGGCGCGCTGCCCGGCGAGGGTGCGGAGCGCTTCGAAGAGGGGGGCGGCGTCGGGGCCCGCGGGGATCGCGGAGAGGACGGGGCCGAAGAACGCGGCGCCGTCGATCGCGATGACGGGGGTGCCGGCCTCCTCGCCGACGGCGGCCTGGCTCTCGGCGTGGGCGGCGCGGAGGAGGTCGTCGTAGGCGTCGGTGGACGCGGCGGCGGCCAGGCCCGCGGGCAGGCCGGTCTCGGCGAGGGCGGCGGCGATGACGGCCGGGTAGTCCTTGTCGCCGCCGGGGTGGATGCGGGTGCCGAGGGCGGTGTAGAGGCCGCGGAGGACGCCGGGGCCGTGCTCGTGCGCGGCGGCGGCGCAGACGCGGGCGGGGCCCCAGGCGCGGTCGTTGAACTCGCGGTACCAGGGCTCGAGGTCGCGGCCCTCGTTGAGGACGGACAGGCTCATGAGCTTGAAGCGGAGGTCGATCGGGGTCTCCTTCTCCACTTCCAGGAGCCAGCGCGAGGTGATCCAGGCGAAGGGACAGGCGGGGTCGAAGTAGCAGTCGACGACCGGCCTCGGTGAATTATCTTCCATGGAAGACATAATATCTTCCATGGAAGCTAGAATGCAAGCCATGCGGAACGAGAACGAGAACGAGAACGAGAACGTGGGCGTGGGCGTGGACGACGACGTCGCCGGCATGGTCGGCCAGTGGCGGCGCGAGCGCCCGGACCTGGACGCCTCCCCGATGCTCGTGGTGGGCCGGCTGTTCCGGCTCGCCGACGGGTTCGACCGGCGGCTGCGCCCGCCCTTCGCCGCGGCCGGTCTCGGCAACGGCGACTTCGACGTGCTGGCGGCGCTGCGCCGCGCGGGCGATCCGTACTCGCTCTCGGCGGGCGAGCTGAGCCGCACCGTGCTGGTGACGACCGGGGCGATCACCAAGCGCGTCGACCGGCTCGAAGCGAAGGGCCTCGTCGCCAGGGAGGTCGCCGACGAGGACGCGCGCGGGCGCCGGATCACGCTCACACCCGAAGGGGTCGCGCTCACCGACCGGCTCATGGGCGAGCACCTCGCGAACCAGGCGCGGCTCCTGGAGGCCCTCACCGCCGAGGAGCGGGACACGCTCGCCGAGCTCCTCGCCAGGATCGCCGCCGACACCGAGTGAAGGGGCGCTGCGCCGATCCGACGATGCGGTAGTACATCACATGTCACACGGCACGGCTTCCAATCGCGCCCGCGCCGTTCAAGCCGCGAGCAGCCGCTCGGCCAGGGTTCGCAGCTCCTCGCGGAGCGCCTCCGGTTCCTCCACGGTGAACGGCAGGTCGAGCGAGGCGGCGAACAGCGCGAGGTCGCGCAGCGAATCGCTCCCGGTCTCCCACAGGCACTCCCGCGGCCCGGCGGGCTCGATGAGGCCGCTGCCGGGCGGCAGCCGGTCGGCCGCGGTCTCGGCGGGGACGTGCAGGCGGAGGCGGGCCGGGTGCCGCCACGCGGTCCGGCCGAGCCCGCGCAGGACGTGCGCGACGGCCGCCTCCGGCGGGTCCTTCGGGGTGAACCGCGGGCCGTTCGGAGTGCGCGGCCGCACCCGGTCGGCCCGGAACGTGCGCCAGTCCCCGCGGTCCACGTCCCAGGCCAGCAGGTACCAGCGGCGTCCGGTGTAGACCAGGCGGTGCGGCTCGGCGCGCCGCCGCGACTCCTCCCCCGCCCGGTCGAGGTAGTCGAAGCGCAGCTGCTCGCAGCGGTGCGCGGCCTCGGCGATCGCGGTGAGGACCCCGGCGTCCACCGACGGCCCCGACGCCGCCGCGGACACGGTCGCCGACCGCAGCACGTCGATGCGGCGGCGCAGCCGCGAAGGCATCGTCTGCTCCAGCTTCGCCAGGGCCCGCAGCGAGGTCTCCTCGATCCCCGAGACCGAGCCCGAGGCGGCCGCGCGCAGCCCGACCGCGACCGCCACGGCCTCCTCGTCGTCCAGGAGCAGCGGCGGCACCGCGCTCCCCGCCTCGAGGCGGTACCCGCCGGCCGCGCCGGTGGTCGAGGCGACCCGGTACCCGAGCCGCCGGAGCTTGTCGACGTCGGTGCGCACGGTCCGGGTGCTCACGTCGAGCCGCTCGGCCAGCGCCGCGCCTGACCAGTCGCGGTGGGCCTGAAGGAGGGCGAGGAGGCGCAGCAGTCGCGCGGAGGTCTCGAGCATCTTCGAATCCTCTCACACATTGCGGAAGATAGTCTTCCGCAATGGTCCGTAACGTGGGCTGCAACGACAACGAAGGAGCACGACATGCTGCGAGGGTTCGCCACCGTCACCTATTTCGCCGAGGACCTGGACGCCGCCAAGGCCTGGTACGCCGAGCTGCTCGGCATCGAGGCGTACTTCGAGGTCCCGGGCGGGTACGCGGAGTTCCGCGTCGGCGACTACGGGCACGAGCTGGGCCTGATCAAGGGCTCATGGGCGCCGCACGACATGGCGGCCGCGCCGGGCGGCGCGATCGCCTACTGGCACGTCGACGACCTCGACGCCGCGATCGCGCGCCTGACCGCGATGGGCGCGAAGGAGCACGAGCCGAAGACCGTGCGCGGGGACGGGTTCATCACCGCCTCGTTCGCCGACCCGTTCGGGAACGTCCTCGGCGTCATGTTCAACCAGCACTACCTCGACGTGCTCGGGGCGCAGCGGTGACCCCGCTGGAGTTCGCGGACGCCGCGGCCTGGGAGGACTGGCTGGCGCGCCGGCACGGGTCCGAGACGGAGGCGTGGCTGCGGATCGGCAAGCGCCGCAGCGCACTCGCGCTGATCCGGATCGAGGACGCCCTCGACGCGGCGCTGTGCTTCGGATGGATCGACGGTCAGCGCAAGGCGCTGGACGGCGACTCGTTCCTCCAGCGGTACTCGCCGCGCCGGGCCGCGAGCCCGTGGTCGCAGGTGAACCGCGCCAAGGCGGAGGCGCTCGTCGCGGCGGGGCGGATGCGCCCGGCCGGGGCGGCGCGGATCGCGGAGGCGCGGGCCGACGGGCGCTGGGACGCGGCGTACGAGCCGCAGTCGACCGCGGCGGTCCCGGCGGAGCTCACCGCGGCGATCGCCGGGACGGACGCGGAGGCAGTGTTCGCGGCCCTCGCCCGGAGCGAGCGGTACACGCTCATGCTGCCGCTGCTCCAGGCCCGCACGCCGGCCTCGCGCGAGCGCGTCGCGGCCCGGATCGCCGCGTCCCTCCGGCCGGGCGAGGGGGCGCGTCCCGCGGCCTGAGCGCGAGCCGCGATGATGGCCGGGTTCGCAGAGGAGGAACCCCATGGACCGATCGGGCCCGGCCAAGCCGCAGACCACCATCTTCACCGTCATGTCCGCGCTCGCGCAGCGGCACGGCGCGGTGAACCTCGGGCAGGGGTTCCCCGACGAGTCGGGGCCCGAGCACGTCATCGAGGCGGCGGTGGCGGCGATGCGCGAGGGCCGCAACCAGTACCCGCCGATGCCGGGCGTCCTCGAACTGCGTCAGGCGATCGCGGCCCACCAGCGCGACTGGTACGGGCTCGACCCGAGCGTCGAGGAGGGGGTCGTGGTGACCGCGGGCGCGACGGAGGCGATCGCGGCCTCGATGCTCGCGTTCGTGCGCCCGGGCGACGAGGTGATCGCGATGGAGCCGTTCTACGACTCCTACAAGGCGGCCGTGGAGCTGGCGGGCGGGACGATCGTGCCGTGGCGGCTGGAGGCCCCGGCGTTCCGCCCCGACCTCGACCGGCTCGCCTCGCTCGTCACCGGCCGCACCCGGATGCTGCTGCTGAACACCCCGCACAACCCGACCGGCACGGTCCTGGACCGGGCCGAGCTGGAGGCGGTCGCGCGCGTCGCGATCGAGCGGGACCTGCTGGTGGTCACCGACGAGGTGTACGAGCACCTGGTGTTCGAAGGCCGCCACGAGCCGATCGCCGGGCTCCCGGGGATGTGGGACCGGACGGTGTCGATCGGGTCGGCCGGGAAGACGTTCTCGGTGACCGGCTGGAAGATCGGCTGGGCTACCGGCCCGGCGGCGCTGGTCGACCGGGTCAAGGGCGTCAAGCAGTACCTGACGTTCGCCTCGGGCACGCCGTTCCAGTACGGGATCGCCGCCGCGCTCGCCTCCGGCCGGGAGTACTTCGAGTCGTACCTCGCCGGGTACGCCGAGCGGCGCGAGCTGCTGGCGGCGGGTCTGGCCGGGCTCGGGTTCACCGTCTACGAGCCGCAGGGCACGTACTTCATCACCACCAGCGCCGCCCCGCTCGGATACGAGGACGGGATGGCGTTCTGCCTGGAGCTGCCCGAGCGCTGCGGCGTCGTCGCGGTCCCCACCCAGGTGTTCTACGCGGACCCCGAGCCGAGGCCGGAGGTCCGCTTCACCTTCTGCAAGCCCCTCGCCGTCCTGGAGGAGGGCTTGGAGCGGCTGCGCAAGGGTCTCTAGATCAGGGTCGAGAGGATCACGAAGAACACCACGAACAGGATGATGACGGCCGCGCCGGTCACCAGGACCGCCGGCTCCTGCGTCAGGGGCCGCTTCGCCGCCTGCTGCTGGTAGGCCTGCTGCGGCTGCGGCGCGGGCTGGTAGTTCGTCTGCGGCGGCAGCATCTGCGGGGCCTGGACCGGCGGCGGCGCCTGCACGGGCGGGCGCGGGGCCGACATGTGCCCGGCGGGCGAGACGGGCCCGCCGGAGGTCGGCCGGGTCATCGGCTGCTGGTCGGTCGGGGCCGGGCCGGAGGCGGCGCGGACCGCGCCCTCGACCACGACGGTCTCGGGCTGCTCGAACGTCTGCGGCGGCACGCCCAGCTTGGAGTGGATGAGCTGGGAGATCATCGGGATGCGCGAGGAGCCGCCGACGAGGAAGATGCCGACGAGGTCGGCCGGGTTCATGCGCGCGGAGCTGATGGCCCGCTGGAGGCAGTCCACGGTCCGCTCCAGCGGCGGGCGGGCGATGTCCTCGAACTCGGCGCGCGTCAGGTGCGCGTCGACCTCGAGCGCGGGCAGGTGGATGTCGGCGCTCGCGGTGCGCGAGAGCGTCTCCTTGGCGCCGCGGACGTCCTCGTAGAGCATGCGGCGGTAGCGGCGGTCGCGGTCGTCGGCGGGCGTGAGGAGCCGCTGCCAGTCGGCCGGGTGGGACGCGCCGTAGGTCTTGCCGAGGTGCTCGACGATGCCGTGGTCGAAGTCGAGGCCGCCGATGTCGCCGATGCCCTCTTCGGCGAGGACCTCGAAGCCGGTCTGGGTGCGGCGCACGACCGTCGCGTCGAAGGTGCCGCCGCCGAGGTCGTAGATCGCGAGGGAGCGCCCGGGCGGGACGGCGGTGCCGAGCACCGACGTGAAGTAGGAGGCCGCGGCGACCGGCTCGGGGATGAGCTGCGGGGTGGGGAGCCCGGCGAGGCGCGCGGAGTCGATCAGGATCGAGCGGCGGCGCTCGCCCCAGCGGGCGGGGTGGGTGAGGCGGACCTGGCCGGGCATCTGGCCGGCCTGGCGCTGCGCCTCGAGGGCCACCTGCTGGAGCACGTATGCGAAGACCTGGGGCACGGGGATCTCGGAGGTGCCGAGGAACAGCGAGCCGTCGTCGATGCGGCGCTTCGGGTTCGGCTCGAACCGCGAGGGGTCCATGCGGGCGTTGCGCTCGGCGTCGCGGCCGACGAGCATGCGGCCGTCGGAGTTGTAGTAGACCGCCGAGGGCAGGATCGGAGCACCGTCGAACAGCAGGGGGCGTACGCGTCCGTCGGCCGAACGCAGCACGGCGACGGTGTTCGAGGTTCCGAAGTCGATTCCAAGCACGTGCATGTGAGAACTCCTTGTCTGGTGCACACCTTACTGGGCGCGTCCACCCCCGATGCGACCCGTTCGGTGTTCACGCGTCGCTCACGCACCGTTCGCACCCGCTTCGCACCAGTCGCGAGCGGCATCTCACGTGCTCGCCCGCGCGGATCGGGGCCCGTGTTGTGTCACACTTCAAGGGGACGTCCGTGGCGGCGGCGACCGTACCGGGCCACACTTGGGGGTCCGCGTCGGACCGGCTGCGTCTGCGGACTGCGGTGCCGGGAAGGATCCGGCCGGGTCACGGCGTTGTACGAAGCGATGAACCCCGGATTCGGCGTGATCCGCGGGAACGCGCAGCACGGCTGGCTGACCGGCCTGGCTGCGTGGGTCAGGGCAAGTGCTCAAAGGAAGTGCAGGGGAACATGGGCGACAGAATGCTGAGGGGCTCCCGTCTCGGGGCCGTCAGCTACGAATCGGACCGCAACACGGAGCTGGCTCCCCGCCAGACCCGTGATTACGTGTGCCCGCAGGGCCACCGCTTCGAGGTGCCGTTCGCCGTGGAGGCAGAGATCCCGCTCACGTGGGAGTGCCGTCTCGACGGGACCACCGCGAAGCTCGTCGACGGCGAGGAGCCGGAGACGAAGAAGGTGAAGCCGCCGCGCACCCACTGGGACATGCTGCTGGAGCGCCGGTCGATGGAGGAGCTCGAGGAGATCCTCGACGAGCGGCTTCAGGAGATGCGCGCCCGCCGCGGCGAGCGCTGACGCCGCCGCGTCAGATCGCGAGACTCACGGACCCTGGTCGATCGACCGGGGTCCGTTGTCGTACTTCCGGGGCTCGTCGTCGGGGAAGTCCGCGTCGTAGACGCGCTCGTCGACGACCTCCCCGTCGATGACGTCGCCGCCGAAGCGCATCACCGGGGTCCGGGCGGCGATCCACCGGCCCAGGCCCCGGAAGACGAACCGGGTCGGCGGGAACAGCAGGAGCAGCCCGGCGAGGTCGGTGACGAAACCCGGGATGATCAGGCAGAACGCGCCCGCGAGCGCGTACCCGTTCGGCAGCTCTCGCGAGGGGTCGCCGCCGGAGTTGAGGTAGTCGCGGGCGGCCCGGAACGACTTCGCGCCTACGTACTGGACGAGCGCGATGCCGAGGAACGTCGTGCCGATGAAGATCATCAGCGTGTAGCCGATCCCGATGAGGTACACGAGCCCGAAGAAGGCGGCGGCCTCCGAGACGACCCACACCGCCAGCGCGGCCCTGAGTGCGAACGGGGCGCGCTTGGGTGCCGGTGTCGGCTGCTGGTGCGTCACTCTTCGATTCTGCCACGCGAGAAGCGCTGCCGCAGTTGCCGTGCGCGGTGGGCGAAGCCCCACCGGGTCACGTTCCAGAGGGCCTCGACTGTGATGGCGCCGCTCATCTTCGAGGCGCCGGCGCGGCGCTCGGTGAAGACGATCGGGACCTCGCGGATGGTGAAGCCCGCCTTGACCGCGCGCCAGGTGAGGTCGATCTGGAAGCAGTAGCCGACGGAGTTGACGGTGTCGAGCTGGAGCTTCTGGAGCGAGTCGAGGCGGTAGGCGCGGTATCCGGCCGTGACGTCCTGGACCTTCAGGCCGAGCATGGCGCGGGTGTAGATCCCGGCGCAGCGCGAGAGCGCGAGCCGGTGGAAGGCCCAGTTGCGGACCGATCCGCCGGGGATGTAGCGCGACCCGAGCGACAGGTCGGCGCCCTCGTCGATGGCGGCGAGGAGGCGGGGCAGGTCGGCCGGGTCGTGGGAGCCGTCGGCGTCCATCTCGACGACGATGCGGTAGCCGCGCTCGGCGGCCCAGGCGAAGGCGGCGAGGTAGGCCGCGCCGAGGCCCTGTTTCTCGGGCCGGTGGAGGACGCTGACGCGGTCGTGGGCGTCGGCGAGGGCGTCGGCGAGGTCGCCGGTGCCGTCGGGCGAGTTGTCGTCCACGATGAGCACGTCGATGCCGGGGCAGCCCTCCAGGGCCGCGGCGACGGCGGTCTCGATGTTGTCGCGCTCGTTGTAGGTGGGTATGGCCACAATGGCCGGACCGACATCGCTGCCGGGGACGTTCCGGTCCGGAGTTCGACTCATGTCGTCGGCTTTCTAGGTCTGGCTGCGGCGGTGCCGGATGTTGATGGCGATTGCGCAGGCCAGGGCCACCAGTGCCGCTCCGGTGAGGACCGCTTCAGGCAGGATACCCATTGCGGTGGCGGGAGTCGAGGCGTCGGAGAGCGTCAGATCCGATTGGATGACGGCGGCGGTGTTGAACTCGGTCGCCTGGGACACCGCTCCGGTGTGGTCGGTGAAGGCCGAGACGCCGACGGTGGAGGCCATGAGGCCGTCGCGGCCGTGCTCGATCGAGCGGATCTGCACCATCGCGAGCTGCTGCTGCGCCTCCTTCGTGTCGAAGGTGGCGTTGTTGGTCTGGACGACCATGAGCTGGGCGCCGGCCAGGACGGAGTCGCGGGTCTCGGCGTCGAAGGCGATCTCGAAGCAGATGAGCCCGGAGATGTCGGTGTCACCCACGGGGATGACGCCCTCTCCGGTGCCGGCGGCGAAGCCGGCGACGCTGTCGAGGCCCTCGGCCATGCGCGGGTCGATCCACCCGGCGAGGGTGGAGAAGAAGTCCTTGTAGGGCACGTACTCGGCGAAGGGCACCGGGTGGCGCTTGGCGTACATGTACACCGGGCCGTCCTCGGGGTCCCACACGATGCTCATGTTGGAGACGGTGCCGTCGTCGTTGTGGACGATGCCGCCGAGGACGATCGGCGCGCCGATGGCGGCCGCGGCGAGGCTGATCTCGTCGTACGCGTCCTGGTTCTCGATCGGGTCGATGTCGGAGGCGTTCTCGGGCCAGACGACGAGGTCGGGGCGCTCGGCGCGGCCCTCGTTCACGGCGTCGGCGAGGTCGAGCGTGGCCTGCACGTGGTTGTCGAGCACGGCGCGGCGCTGCTCGTTGAAGCCCAGGCCCAGGCGGGGGACGTTGCCCTGGACGACGGCGACGTTGACGGTGTCGCCGGCGGGCGCGGTCGAGCCGGTCGGGAGCGCGAGCGGGGCGATCGTGGCAACGGCGGCGGCCGCGGTGAAGGCGGCGGCCTTGCGGAGCCCGGCGAGCCGCCGGGTGGCGACCGCGTAGCCCGCAGCGAGGAGGAACCCGCCGGAGAGCGCGACGACGAAGCTGAGCAGGGGCGCGCCGCCGAGCCAGGCGGCGGCCGCGGTGGGCGCGTCGGCCTGCGAGAAGGCGAGGCGGGCCCAGGGGAAGCCGCCGAAGGGCTGGCGGTCGCGCAGGGCCTCCTGGGCGACCCAGGCGACGCCGGTGAGCGGGGCCCAGGTCCAGCGGTGGAGGTCGATCAGGCGCGAGCAGACGGCGAGGCCGGCGCCGAGGACGCCGGTGCCGAGCGCTTCGAGCGCGGAGAGGAACAGCCAGGGCCACTGGCCGACCTGCGTCGAGGACCAGGCCAGGAGCGGCAGGAAGAACGCCATGCCGTAGACGAAGCCGATGCCGAGGCCGCCGCGCATGCGGCGGCGGTGGACGGCCGCGCCGAACCCGGCGACGGAGACGGCCGCGAGGGGCCAGGCGCCGTAGGGCGGGAACGCGAGGACGGCGAGCAGGCCGGAGGCGACGGCGAGGACGAGCGCGGCGGGGAGGCTGAGGCGGCGGCCCAGCGGCGAGGCGACGAGGAGCGCGAGGCGGCGGTGCGGCTTCGGCGCGGGGTCGTCCCCGGCCGGGGGCGCGTCGCGGTCGTCGTCGATCACGGTGCTCAAGTAGGGCGCTCCTCGCTCGTGCGCTGGCCGGGACCCACGCGCCGCGAGGACTCCTCGCGGACCGGTGGGGGCTCTAAGCGTACTGCGGGGACGGCAAAGGGGCGCAGCTGTGTCCGGCTGCGCCCCTCGCACGGGTTTCTCCCAGTCCCTGTACGGCCGGTGTCCCCTGCCGCGTTCACTGGTGATCTTCGGACCAACTCGCACCCGTCTGGCTGAGCGTCTACGAGCTGTTGTCTAGGGATCACCTGCATCCGCCGCGGGTCCACCACCGGCGACCGGCCCGCCTTCCTCCGCCGACCCCCGCGATCTGGACCTGGCCGCCGGTGACAGTGCGGCCGCGCTGCCACCTTGTCCAGTCTGCGTGGGAGCAAAGCAAGTCGAGTCGCCCCCGACGTTCGGCGGGCCACCGTTTCAGGTCTTCCGCCGAGGACCAGACCACCGTAAGCCAAACAGCGCCGAGGGCGTCGACCGGGTCGGAATTTTGGCCCAGCAATTTTTCTCGCGTCAGTGCCGCCGCGCGCGCAGGGCCAGGTCAGGCACGCGTGTGCACGCGCGTCCCGGCGGCCACTGTGAGATTGCACGTCGGGTCGGGGACTGAGGGATCACTCAAGTCGGGGAGGCGGCCCGCGGTGAGGTCCCACACTGTGAAATTGGCGCGGGTGTTCGGCACGAGCGACCCGGCGTCGTCGATCCCCAGGGCCCTCCAGCCGCCCCTGGTGGCCGCCGTGAAGGCCGCGGCCATCGGGAGGCGGGACACGGGGTTCCGGTGGCGCACGGCGGCCCTCACGCCGCCCCACGGGTCCAGTGCGGTCACCGGTGAGTCCGATCCGAAGGCGAGCGGCACGCCGACGCCCGCGAGCCGGGAGAACGGGTTGGCCGCCAGCGCGCGCTCGCGGCCGAGCCGGGCCGCGTACATCCCGGCGGGCCCGCCCCAGGCGGCGTCGAACGCGGGCTGGACGGAGGCGTGCACGCCGTGGTGGACCATGCGGGCGATGAGCGGCGCGTCGAGGAGTTCGGCGTGCTCGATGCGGTGCCGGGCGTGCCGGATCGCGTCGAGGCCGAGTTCGCGCTCGACGGCGTCGAGGCCGGCGAGGACGTTGGCGACGGCCCCGTCGCCGATGGCGTGGAAGGCGGCGGGCAGGCCGGCGCGGTGGGCGGATCGCAGGTGCGCGGCGACGTCGTCGGCGGTCAGGTATTCGGCGCCGAGGGTGTCCTCGTCGGCGTAGGGGGTGCGCAGGTACGCGGTGCGGGCGCCGAGGGAGCCGTCGGCGGAGAGGTCGCCGCCGGCGCCGTGGGCGCCGAGGTCGCGGGCCTTCTCGGCGGCGCCGAGCTCGCCCCACCAGCCGTAGACGGCGGGGTTGCCGGGTTCGCGGCCGAGGGCGACGAGGCCGGAGAACTCGGCCTCGGTGAGCGGGTCGGCGTCGTTGGGGATCGCCATCTCGGCGAGCGCGGCGATGCCGAGGCCCGCGGCGTGGGCGAGGCCGGCCCGGGCGGCGTCGAGGCGCTGGGAGACGGGGACGGCGGCGTTGACGGTGGCGCGCGCGGCCCGGTGGGCGGCGCGGGTGAGGAGCCCGGACGGGTCGTGGCCGTCGAGGGCGGCGAGCTCGGGGTGCTCGGCGAGGAGGCGGGGGCCGGCGACACCGATGTGGCCGCAGGTGCGCGAGAGGTACGCGAGGCGGCCTCCGGCGGCGTTGCCGAGGGACTCGGCGTCCGGGGGCGCGGCGTCGTCCCAGGCGGTCTCGTCCCAGCCGTGGGCGAGGACGATCGCGTCGGCCGGGAGCGCGGCCGCGTACGCGGCGACGCGGTCGAGCACGGCGGCCGCGGAGGGCAGCCCGGCGAGGTGGAGGCCGGTGAGCGAGGCCCCGGTGCCGGTGAGGTGGACGTGGGAGTCCACGAACGCCGGGGTCACCAGGGCCCCTTCGAGGTCGACGGTGGCGTCGGCGGCGGGCGCGTCGGTGTCGTCGCCGATCCAGGCGATCCTGTCGCCGTCGGTGAGCAGGGCGGTCGCGGCCGGATGGGTCGGGCTCACGACCCGCCCGCCGCGCCAGAGTGTGCGTTCGCGACGGGCGGTCCGCTCGGTGTTCTCGAGGAGGCTCATGCCTCCAATGATGTCAGTCGGCCGGGTGCAGGACGCGGTGGAGGAAGGTGCGCGCCCGCTCGGTCTTGGGGTCCGTGAGGACTTCGGCGGGCGGTCCCTGCTCGACGATGACGCCGCCGTCGAGGAACAGGACCCGGTCGGCGACCTCGCGGGCGAAGGCCATCTCGTGGGTGACCACGAGCATCGTCATACCTTCGGCGGCGAGGCCCTTCATGACCGCCAGGACCTCGCCGACGATCTCGGGGTCGAGGGCGCTGGTGGGCTCGTCGAAGAGCATGAGCCGGGGCTTGACGGCGAGGGCGCGGGCGATGGCGACGCGCTGCTGCTGCCCGCCGGACAGCTGCGCGGGCTTGGCCCGCTCCTTGCCTTCGATGCCGACCTGGGCGAGGAGGCGCCGGGCCTCGGCGACCGCCTCGGCCTTGGGGAGCTTGCACACGCGCTGCTGCGGGACGACGAGGTTGTCGAGGATCGTCATGTGGCTGAACAGGTTGAAGTGCTGGAACACCATGCCGATGTCGCGGCGGGCGAGGTCGAGGTCGGCGTCGGGGCCGGTCATGTCGTGGCCGGCGGCGGTGATGGCGCCCTCGGTGGGCTCCTCCAGGAGGTTGACGCAGCGCAGGAGCGTGGACTTGCCGGACCCGGAGGGCCCGATGAGGCACACGACCTCGCCTTCGGCGATCTCCAGGTCGATGCCGCGCAGGACCTCGTTGTCGCCGAAGCGCTTGCGGAGTCCGCTGATCCGGACGATCGGGTCGGTCATCGCTGGTCCTCCCGGTTCTCGAGGCGGCGGGCGAGCAGGCCCAGGGGGATCGTCAGGAGCAGGTAGAGCAGGCCGCCGACGAGCAGCGGGGTGGCGTTGGCGGTGTCGGTGAGCTCGTTGCGGGCGAACTTCGACAGCTCCATCGTGGATGCCGTGACGCCGAGGACGAAGACGAGCGAGGAGTCCTTGGTGAGCATGACGAGCTCGTTCGTCAGCGGGGGCACGACGATCCGCAGCGCCTGCGGGAGGACCACGGTGACCATGGTGCGGGTGTGGCTCATGCCGAGGGAGCGGGAGGCCTCGACCTGGCCCTTGGGGACGGCCTGGATGCCGGCGCGCACGCTCTCGGCGATGTACGCCGAGGAGGTGAGGCCGAGGCCGATGGCGACCTGGCCGTAGACGCCGCCGGGGTACTGGATGCCCGGGAACGCCTGGGGGACGCCGAAGCCGACGAGGAACAGCACGAGGAGCGCGGGCAGGCCGCGGAAGACCTCGACGTACGCGGTCGCGAACCAGCGGTAGGGGGCGAAGGTCGAGACGCGCATGAGCGCGATCGGGACGCCGACGACCATGCCGAAGACGAACGCGAGGACCGTGTAGACGATCGTGTTCCAGAACGGGATCCACACGGCCGGGAACATGTCGGCCGCGATGTCGAACTGGAGGAAGGACTGGGCGATCCGGTCCCAGTCGGCGACGGCGGCGAGCAGGGCGACGACGACGGCGATGACGGCGTACTGGACGCCGCGCACCAGTCGCCGCCGCCGCCGCGCCGTCATGCGGCCGCGGGCGGGCGCGGCTTCGGAGGCGGTGTCCACTACTGGTCGAGGTTCCCGGTGTAGGGCTCGCCGATCCACTGCTCGTACAGCTCGGCGTAGGTGCCGTCGGCGAAGATCTCGTCGAGCATGGCGTTGACCTCGTCAAGGAGCTCGGTGTCGTCCTTCTGGACGGCGAAGCCGTAGTGCTCGGCGGTCTCGATGGTCTGCACGAGCGCGAGGTCGGTCGCGGTCTCGATCATCTCGTTCCAGGTGGCGAGGTCGGCGATGGACGCCTGGACGCTCCCGGCGGTGAGCGCGGAGGCGATGTCGCCCATGGACTCGAAGGCGACGACCTCGTAGCCGTACTGCTCGGCGTTGTCGTTGGCGTAGGCCTCGCCGGTGGAGCCGGACTGGACGGCGACCTGGAGGCCGTCGAGGTCGTCCAGGGTCGCGACGTCCGAGCCGGCCGGCACCACGAGCGCCTGGTCGGCGCGGTAGTAGGCCTGGGACATGCCCATGGCGGCCTGGCGCTCCTCGGTGATGGAGAGCCCGGCGGCGGCGATGTCGCAGGTGCCGGCGTTCAGGGCCTCGCCCGAGGAGATCGAGTCGAAGCTGATCTCGACGACCTCGACGGACTGGTCGAGGCGCTCGGCCAGCAGGTTCATGAGGTCGATGTCGAAGCCGGCGTACTCGCCGTCCTCGGAGAACTCGAAGGGCTCGAACGGCACGTTCGTGCACACGGTCAGCGTGGAGTCGTCCTCGGCTCCGGACGAGCAGGCGGCAGCGGCGAGCCCGGTCCCGATCAGGGCCAGGGCGGCCGCGGCGCGGCGGGTGTAGATGTTCACCTGAAGGCTCCTCATAGTTTGCGTTCGCGCTGATCTTTCCGGCCGGACCCTCCCATACTTGTGCCACCTGGGCCGTAATGTGGCAGGTTTCGCAGTTCGGGCCGGTCGATCGCCGATCACGCGCGGTGTCGCCTCCGCGTGAGAGAGTGGTCCGATGCTGATGCTCATCGACGCCGCGTCCCTGTGGTACCGCGCCTACTACGGGCTCCCCTCCTCGATCAAGGCGCCCGACGGGCGGCGCTCGGGCGCGGTGCGCGGCTTCTTCGACGGCCTCGCGGTCCTCTCCAAGCGCTTCTCCCCCACCGGCGTGGTCTGCTGCCTGGAGGGGAACTGGCGCCCGCAGTGGCGCCTGGACCTCATGCCGGGTTACAAGGCCGACCGGGCGCTCGCCGACGGCGGCGAGGACACGCCCGAGGGCCTCGACGACCAGGTGGCGGCCATCGAAGCGCTCCTGCCTGCGCTCGGGGTGGCGACGGCGGCGCACCCCGACTACGAGGCCGACGACGTGATCGCGACGCTCGCCTCCCGCACCGCCGAGCCGGCTCTGGTCGTCACCGGCGACCGCGACCTGTTCCAGCTCGTCGACGACGAGCGCGACCGCAAGGTCGTGTACCTCGCGAAGGGCATCTCGAAGGCGGAGCTGTTCGACGGCGAGGCGGTGGCGACGAAGTTCGGCGTCGGCCCCGGCCACTACGTCGACTTCGCGGTCCTGCGCGGCGACCCCTCCGACGGCCTCCCCGGCGTCAAGGGCATCGGCGCGAAGACCGCCGTGTCCCTGGTGAACGCCTACGGCGGCATCGCGGGCCTCAAGGCCGCCGCCGCCGACCCCGCCTCGGACCTCCCCGCCCGCCAGCGCGCCTCGATCACCGATGCCGCGGACTACCTCGACCGCGCCGTGAAGACCTCCACGGTCGCCGCCGACGTCGACGTCCCCGTCGTCGACGCCGCGATCCCGACCGCGTGGAAGGACCCCGCGTCCGTCGAGGCGCTCGCGGAGGAGTGGAACGTCGGCTCGGCGATCAAGCGCTTCCAGGAGGCGATCGCGCCCGTCGCGGGCTGAGGCGGGCCGCTACTCCCAGACGGTCGCGGCGGCCGCGAACTCCGCGGGGTCGGAGTGGACCGGGATGACGCACACGAGGTGCCCGCCCGGTGCGCGCAGGGTCCGGCAGTCGAGCCAGCGCGAGAGCTCCACGGCACCGAGCGCGACGAGGCGCGCGGTCTCGGCGTCGAGGTCGTCGGTCTCCATGTCGAGGTGGAGCCGCGGCTCGCCGTCGATGCGCTGCACGGCCGTCACCAGGCCGGCGATCCCGCCGGGCAGGCTCGTGAACTGCGGCTCGCCGGGGACGGGCGCGGCCGGCACGCCGAGGGCCCCCGACCAGAACGCGGCGGCCGCGTCGGCGTCGGGCGTGTCGATGAGGATCGTGGAGACGCGGCTGCGGTGCACGGCGGGGTCCCTTCCGGCGCAGTGCGGCCCGGCCGCACGGGCGGCCGGGCCGGGGGCGGGCTAGACGTCGGCGACGACGCCGCGGCGGATCGCGTCGACCGCTTCGAAGGCGGCGTCGGCGAGCTTGTTCGAGGACTCGGTGCCGAGGAAGCGGGCGGCCGTGCCCATCTGGTGCAGCAGGTCGGCGGTGCGGCGGGCCCAGCGGACGAAGTCGCCGCCGGGCATCGGCCAGGGGCCGTCGGCCGCGGCGAGGGCCTTCGACAGCTCCTCGCCCTTGGTCCAGCGGTAGATCGGCCAGGCCAGGCCCATCTGCGGGCGCGAGATCAGGGAGAGGCCGCGCTGGTTCTCGGAGCGGCGGATGGCCTCCCAGCGGCGCGTGGTCTTGGCGACGTGCTCGGTGATCTGGCCGGGGACGGCCACGAAGAACTCGTCCTCCTCGAAGCGGGACTCGTAGATCACGGTGGAGGCGACGGCGGCGAGCGCGGCCGGCTCCAGGCCCTCCCAGATGCCGTCGCGCAGGCACTGGGCGACGAGCAGGTCGGTCTCCACGAACAGGTTCCGCAGCAGCCGCCCGGACTCGGTGACGGTCTCGCCTTCGAGGTACCCGAACTCGGTGAGGACCTCGCGCACGGCCGTGAACTGGCGGGCGAGGGAGTGCTCGCGGCGCTCGGAGCGGTGCCGCAGCGTCTCCTCCTCGCGCTTGAGGCGCGACCAGCGGGACGCGTGGACCGTGTGCTGCCCGGCGTCGGGGCAGGTGCGGCACGGGTGGTGCTTGACCTCCTCGCGCAGGCGCGCGATCTCGGGAGTCTCGGCGGCGCCGCCGCGGCGGGTCGGGCGGGACCGGTCCCGGGTGGCCTCGCGCAGGCTGGAAGCGAGGTCGTTGCGGGACTTGGGGTCACGGCGGTCGAAGCGCTTGGGCATGCGGAGCTTGGCGACGACTTCGAGGCCGCCGTCGAACACCGCGGTCTCCACGGTGCCGGCCCAGCCGTCGGCGGTGAGCACGGCCCAGCGGGGGTCGTGGTGGCGCGAGCCGCCGGTGGGCCGCAGGAACACGGCCCAGCCGGTGTGCTTGCCGCGGGAGATCCAGACGACGTCGCCGCCGCGGAGCTCCTCCAGGTTGGTCCGGGCCTCGTCGCGCAGGGCGCCCCTGCGGCGCTTCTGGTTGGTGCGCTCGGCCTGCGAGAGCTGGTGCGTCAGTTCGAAGTAGGCGAGGAAGTCGCCCTTGTGGCACTCGGCGCCCTTGGCGGCGTCGGCAGCGCGGCGGCCGAGGGAGCGGGCCTGCTCGGCGATGTGGACGGCCTCGGAGTCCGATTGGAACTGTGCGAAGGAGGAGGCCAGGACCTCTTGGGCGCGTGCGACTCCGGCGGCGCCGATGAGGTTGACGGCCATGTTGTACGAGGGCGCGAACGAGGAGTTCAGCGGGTAGGTGCGCTTGGACGCCAGGCCCGCGAGCTCCTTGGGCCGCACGTCCTCGGCCCACACGGTGACCGCGTGGCCCTCGACGTCGATGCCGCGCCGCCCGGCGCGGCCGGTCAGCTGCGTGTACTGACCGGGGGTGAGCATGACGTGGTCGGAGCCGTCGTACTTGATGAGCCGCTCCAGGACCACCGACCGCGCGGGCATGTTGATGCCGAGCGCGAGCGTCTCGGTGGCGAACACGGCCTTGAGCATGCCGCGCTCGAAGAGCTTCTCGACGACCTCCTTGAACACCGGGAGGAGTCCGGCGTGGTGGGCGGCGATGCCGGCGGCGAGCCCGGCGAGCCACCGGTCGAAGCCGACGGCGTCGAGGTCGGCGGGGTCGATGTGGGCGACGGAGGCCGTGGCGTAGTCGACGATCTCGTCGCGCTCGCGCCCGTCGGTGAGCCGCAGGCCCGCGCGCACGCACTCGTCGACGGCGGCGTCGCAGCCGGCGCGCGAGAAGATGAAGTAGATCGCCGGGAGGAGGGCGGCCTGGTCGAGGCGGGAGACGACGCGGCCGCGGTCCACATGGGGCCGTCCGCGGCGGCGGCCGCCGCCGGAGCGCTCGCCGCGCTCGCGCATGCGGGCGTCCTTCTTGAGCAGCTCCTTGGAGACGAAGTCGCCGTCGGGCTCGAACAGGTCGAGCAGGGCGCCGCCGATCATCATGTGCTGCCACAGCGGGACCGGGCGGGTCTCGGAGACGACGACCTCGGTGGAGCCGCGGACGCTCTTGAGCCAGTCGCCGAACTCCTCGGCGTTGGAGACCGTCGCCGACAGCGAGACGACGCGGACCTCCTGCGGGAGTTCGATGATGATCTCCTCCCAGACGGCGCCGCGGAAGCGGTCGGCGAGGTAGTGCACCTCGTCCATGACCACGTACCGCAGTCCGTTGAGGGTGGGCGAGCCCGCGTAGATCATGTTGCGCAGGACCTCGGTCGTCATGATGACGATCGGGGCCTCGCCGTTGATGACGGTGTCGCCGGTCAGCAGTCCGACGTTCTCGGCGCCGTGGGCGTCGACGAGGTCGTTGTACTTCTGGTTCGACAGCGCCTTGATGGGCGTGGTGTAGAAGCACTTCCGGCCCTCGGCCAGCGCCAGGTGGACGGCGAACTCGCCGACGACGGTCTTGCCGGCGCCGGTCGGGGCGCAGACGAGCACGCCGTGGCCCGATTCGAGGACGCGGCAGGCCTCGACCTGGAAGTCGTCGAGTTCGAACGGGTAGTCTCCCGCGAAAGCCGCCAGCTCGGGCCACTGCCGGCGCGCCTGGGCGGCGGCGTGGCGTTCGGCCGGGGAGCGGTCGTCGGCGTAGTGCACGTCGGCGTTAACCATGGCCTCAACACTAGTCCAGCCGCGACGACGCTTGCGAGTCATAAATGCCCACGGGCCCGACAAGCGCATCCCGGCAACACGCTGGCGCACCCGGCTGTGACGACGCCTACACGGCCGGGTATCGTCCCGGATGTGCACCGTGATTCCTCACCAGGAGACGACGATGCGGGACGCGGAGGGGTCGACGCGGTCCTGTTCGACTTCCACGGCACCTTGGCGCAGCTCGAGCCGCTGACCAGATCGGTCGCACTGGCGGCCGAGGCCTGCGGGAGGCAGCTCTCACCGCTCTCGGTGACCGCCCTGGCCGACGCCATCGGCGCGCAGGGGTGGCTCGGTTCGGGCATGGAGCCCCGGGTGCGTCCCCACTTCGCGGAGGCGTGGGCCGACCGCGACCTCGACGAGGACGCCCACCGCGAGGCGTTCACCGAGCTCGCGGCGCAGGCGCACGGCGTGTTCGAGGGCCTCGCGGAGGCGCTGTACGACCGGCTCGCCTCCCCCGAGGGGTGGGTGGCGTTCGCCGACACGTTCTCGACGCTGGTGTCGCTGAAGGCGCAGGGGTTCCCGATCGCGCTGGTGTCCAACATCGGCTTCGACGCGCGCCCGATCCTGCGGCGCTTGGGCATCGACCGGTTCATCGACGCGTGGGTGCTGTCGTACGAGGTCGGCTACTGCAAGCCGGACGAGAAGATCTTCTACTCCGCGTGCCATGCGCTCGACGTGGAGCCGGGCCGGGTGCTCATGGTCGGCGACACGATGGCCGACGCGGGCGCGGCCCGGATCGGGGCGCGCTGCTACCTGGTGCCGCACGCCGAGGCGGGCCGGTCGGTGGGGCTGGACGCGGTGCTGCGGCTGGTCCGCGGCTGCTAGGTCCTGAAGACGCGGGAAGGGCCCCGATGCGGTGCATCGGGGCCCTTCCTTCAGCTCTGCCTTCGTCCCGACCGGACTCAGGTGATGTCGTCGTAGCCGTCGACGCGTCGGCCGAGGCGGTTGCGCCGCTCGTTCTCGGCCGGGTAGTCCTCGTCGTCGAGCCCGCTCGCGGCGATGGTGGACGCGGCGGCGACGTCATCGGAGGCGCCGATGTCGCTGGCCTCCTCGTCGTCCCACTGGTCCTCGTCGGTGATGCCCTTGCGCTTGTCGTTGAGATGGGCGACGACCAGGGCCATCCCGTAGAGGATGAGCATGCAGATCGCCAGCGCGGTCATGCCGAACGGGTCGGGGGTGGGGGTGAAGATCGCGGTGAAGATGAAGCTCACCACGACCACGATCCGCCACCAGCCGCGCATCCGCTTCGCGGTCACGATCCCCATGACGTTGAGCATCAGCATGATCAGCGGGAACTCGAAGCCGATCCCGAAGACCACCATCACCGTGAGGTAGAAGTTGATGTACTCCTCGAGGTTCAGCGCGATCGTGAACCCGGTGCCCTCTTGGAGCACCATGATGAACTGGATGCCGTGGCTGACCACGAAGTACGCGAGGAGCGCGCCGCCGAGGAACAGCGGCGCGGCGATCCCGATGAACATGTACGCGTACTTGCGCTCGTTGCGGTGCAGGCCGGGGGCGATGAACGCCCACAGCTGGTACAGCCAGATCGGGGAGGTCGCCACCAGGCCCATGTACAGCGAGACCTTGAGGTACAGGGCGATGTGCGAGGCCGGCGAGTTCAGCGTGAAGTTGCACAGCACCTGCTCGCTGTCCTCGACGTTCGCGCCCGAGGTGTTGCAGTAGGGCTGCGCGAGGAACTCGATGGCCTGCTTCGAGAAGATGAGGCCCAGCGCGGTGCCGATCAGGATGACCAGGACCGCGATCATCAGTCGCGACCGCAGGTCCATGAGGTGCTCCATGAGCGTCATGGAGCCGTCGGCGGCGCGCTGGAACTTGGTCTGGCGTCTGCCTCGGCGCCGCGGTGGTTCGTCCGCCATGTCGGTAACGGTCGTGTCCGGTTAGCGCGTCTGCTTGCGGTCGACCGACTCGCCGTCGATGACGGTCTCGTTGACCGGCTGCGGCGGCTCGAGCGGCTCGCGCGTGTGCTTCGGCTCGGCGCGGGTGTCGCCGTCCTCGTCCGGGTTGTTCCCGTCCTTCTTCATGGCCTCGGTCTCGGACTTGAGGATGCGCATGGAGCGACCCAGTCCGCGGGCCATGTCCGGGAGCTTCCGGGAGCCGAACACCAGCAGGATGACAACGACGAGAATGATGATGTGCCAGGGCTTCAGTGCACCCATTGTTCGGTCCCTCCGGATATAAGTCGGTGACGTAACCATCGTATGCCTCGGTGGAGGCTGCCGCCACGGAGCCTGAGACCGGGAACACCCCGGTGGTCACCGTTGGAAAGCGCGGCTACGACATCGTCGAGCCGGACAAGCATGACCGACGTTTGACACTTCCGTCAACACTGGAGCCTTCGGGATCGCTGATCTTTATCAGAATGTGGCGAGTGCGACTGTGCGGTGTCACTTCTCGGGCAGGGCCGCGGTCGTCCGCTGCACTTCCGCCAACGTCAGGTTCAAGCGTTCTTGCAGCTCCTGTGCCTGTTCCGCCCGTTCTTGGACGCGTTCGAGCCCGTATCCCAGTTGTTTCAGACCGCCGAGGAGGCGCAACGCCGCGACGGCGAGGAGCACCAGTCCGGCGAGTGCCAGCACGACCGATATCGCCCAGATCATCGGGACAGTCTAAGCGGTGGCGGGCCCGGGTCAGGCCGCCGGGGCGTATCGGGCCAGCGCGGCCCGGGCGGTGTCGCGGACGGCGTCGCGCAGTTCGGCGGGGGCGACGACCTCGGCCTCGCCGCCGAGCCCGAGCACGAAGCGGCGGGCCCAGTCGAGGTCGCGCACGCGCATGACGACGCGGCGGCGCCCGTCGGGCTCGCCGGCGACCTCCTCGCACGGGTACGAGTCGGCGACGCCCTTCGCGCCGGCGCCGAGCAGCAGCTCTATGCGCGGCAGCTCGGAGGCGAGGAACGCGGTCGGCGCGGGCGGGTTGGTCAGGCGCAGCGGCTCGGAGGGCTCGTCGAGCTCGGTGCAGGCGTCGATCCGGTCGATGCGGAACTGGCGGATCTCCCCCGCGGTGCGGCACCAGGCGCGCAGGTAGGCGTGGCCTTCGGCGACGACGATCTCGATCGGGTCGACGACGCGCTCGGAGGTGGTGTCGCGGTGGGCGGAGTAGTACGTGATGCGCGCGGCGTGCCCGGAGGCGACGAGCGCGGCGTACTTCTCGGCCTGCGGGTCGGTCACGGTGTCGCGGACGGTCACGTCGGCGGGGGCCTCGCCCGCGGCGGCGGCGAGCTTGTCGAGCGCGGAGGCGATGGCGCCGCGGTCGCCGACGCCGGGCGTGTCGGCGAGGACGCGGAGGGCCACCGAGAGCGCGAGCGCCTCGTGGGCGGCCAGGCGCACCGGCCGGTCCATGCCGGCGGCGAACAGGACGCGCACGGCGTCGGCGTCGAAGGCGATGTCGATGAGGTCGCCGGGGCCGTACCCGGGCAGGCCGCACATCCACAGCATCGTCAGGTCGGCCTGGACCTGCTCGACGTCGACGCCGAAGTCGGCGGCGATCTCGGTGATCGGCACCCCGCCGGGGCGCGCGACCAGGTACGGGACGAGGTTGAGCAGGCGTGCGAGGCGGTTGGTGGTCATGTCAGGACTCCTCCTCGTCGGCGAGCGCCTGCAGGCAGGCGACGGTCTCCTTGACCAGTTCGGGCGGGTCGACCACGAGCACGTCGGCGCCGAACGAGGCGAGCCAGGCGGCGGTGGGGGCCGTCTCGGTGTAGGAGAAGCAGACCTGGTCGCCCTCGGAGGTGCGCGGCCCGATCTGGTCGGCGCGGCGGCGGACGCCCCACGCCCGCTTGGGCCTGACCAGGAGCGTCGCGCGGACGGGCTGCTGGCGGGCCTCGGACTCGGAGGCGAACGCGAGCACGTCGACGTCCTCGGGGATCGCGTACGCGCCCTCGGGCCCGGTGAGCCGGACCTTCCCGGAGATGCGCGAGAGCCGGAAGCACCGCTGGGCGTCCCGGTCGAGGTCGAGCCCGGCAACGTACCAGCGCCCGCGCCAGGCCGCGCAGCCCCAGGGCTGGATGCGGCGCTGCTGCGCGGACTCGTCGCGCGAGCCCAGGTAGTCGAAGACGACGGCGCGGCGCGCGGCGATCGCCTCGAAGAACGGCGACAGCGCGGCCTCGGCGCCGGGGAGGGACTTCACGGTAGCGGTCGCGGCGTGCGACTCGACGTCGATCCCGGCCGCGCGCAGCTTGAGCAGGGCCTCGGCGCTCCCGGACTGCAGCTCGGGCTGCTGCCACAGGCGCGCGGCGGCCGCGACGGCGGCGGCCTCGGCGTCGGTGAACTCGATCTGCGGCAGCTCGAAGTCCGAGCGCGCGATCCGGTACCCGGGCTCGCCCTCGGCGAGGAAGTCGACGCCGGACTGGAGCGGGATGCCGATGCGGCGCAGCTCGGCCTTGTCGCGCTCGAACTTGCGCTGGAACGCCTCGTGCGCCTTCTTGTCCTCGGTGTCGTGCTCGTAGCCGGGCACGGTCCGGGCGATCCTGCCGGCGGTCTGGAAGCGCCGCGAGGACAGCAGGCAGAGCACCAGGTTCACCAGTCGTTCAGTGCGATCGTTGGACACCCGCCCAGCCTATGCCAGCGCCTGAGCGGCCCGCCATCACGCCCGGGTCCGCCGGGCCGCGCGGCCGCGGCCGCTCCGGTACCCGACGGCGACTCGCCATGGCCCCCAAGCACCCGCTCTCCGGACGGGGCCCCTTTGGTAGGGTCCGGGCGTGATCAGATGGCGATACGGGACCGTCACCGGCGTGCGCGGCGGCTGGCGCGGCTGCACCGAGCTGGAGGTCGACGTCGAGGCCCGCGAGGGCGAGGACGCGTACGCCGCCCGGGGCCTCGCCTACGACGAGCTCGTCGGGGTCCCCGAGGTCGGCGACCGGGTGCTGCTCAACTGCAACGCCATCGCCAAGGGCCTGGGCACCGGCGGCTACGCGCTGGTCATCGCGGTCCCCGACCGGCTCCCCGCGGACGTCGAGGGCCCGGGGCACATCGTCAAGGCCCGGTACACGCCGATGCAGGCCATGCGCCTGGCCGTCGACGAGGACGACTCGCCGTACCGCGCCGCCGTGGAGGGGTGCGAGGACCTCGGCGGGATGCCGGTCGTCGTCGCCGACCTGCACTCGGCGCTCGCGCCGGTGCTCGCGGGCGTGCACGCGACCGCTCCCGACGCGAAGGTCGCCTACGTCATGACCGACGGCGGTTCGCTCCCGGCGTGGTTCTCGCGCCAGCTCGACCAGCTCTCGGACCGGATCTGCACGGTCGTCACCGCGGGCCAGTGCTTCGGCGGCGACCTGGAGGCGACGAACATCCACAACGCGCTCATCGCGGCGCGCACGGTCGGCGGCGCCGACATCGCGATCGTGGCCCAGGGCCCGGGCAACCTCGGCACCGGCACGGTGTGGGGCTTCTCCGGGACCGCCGCGGGCGAGGCGGTGAACGCGGCCTCGGTGCTCGGCGGCCGCCCGGTCGCCTCGCTGCGGATCTCCGAGGGCGACGCCCGCGAGCGCCACCGCGGGATCTCGCACCACTCGATGACCGCGTACGGGAAGGTCGCGCTGGCCGCGGCCGACATCCCGGTCCCCGACGAGCTCCCCGCGGACCTGGAGCCGAAGATCCGCGCCCAGCTCGCCGAGCTCCCCGAGCGCCACCGCCAGATCGAGATCGACTGCTCGGGCCTGGCCGAGGCCATGGAGGCCCTCCCGGTGAAGCTCTCCACGATGGGCCGCGGCCTCGACAGGGACCGCGTCTACTTCATCGCCGAAGCCGCCGCAGGCCGCCACGCGGCCCAGATCGCCAAGCGCCGAGACTGACCTCAGCTCCCCTTCAGCTCCTCCGGACTATCGTCGAAACCGGGGGCCCTTTCCCAGAGCGCACTCGCGTCGACAGGGTGCGCCGGCTACAGCACGAACAGCACCAGTGCCCAGATCCCCAAGACCCCCGCCAGCGCGAGGGCCAGGACCCAGGTCGGCACGGTGTACTCGCCGCGCCGGTTGCGGGCGATCTCCTCGCGGATGCGGGCCTTGCGCTTCTCGGCGGCGGCCACGGGGTCGAACGAACCGAGCAGGCCGGACCTGCCGGCCTGCTCGCGTCCCGGCCGCTCGGCGGCCGTCTCGGTCTCAGGGGTTTCGGGCACGACTCATGCTCACATGCTGGCGATGAGCTTGTCCACTCGCTCGTCGCGGGAGCGGAACGGGTCCTTGCACAGGACCGTGCGCTGCGCCTGGTCGTTGAGCTTCAGGTGGACCCAGTCCACGGTGAAGTCGCGCCGCTTCTCCTGCGCCTTGCGGATGAACTCGCCGCGCAGGCGCGCACGCGTGGTCTGCGGCGGCACTTCCTTCGCCTCGAAGACCTCGACGTCGTGCGTGATCCGCTCGGCCTCGCCGCGCTTCTCCATCAGGTGGTGGAGGCCGCGGCCGCGGCGGATGTCGTGGTACGCGAGGTCGAGCTGGGCGACGCGCGGGCTCGAGAGCGGCAGGCCGCGCTTCTCGCGGTACCGCTCGATGAGCTTGTACTTGGCGACCCAGTCGATCTCGCGGGAGATCGTGTCGAGGTTGCCGTCCTCGACGGCCTGGAGGACCCGGCCCCACAGCTCGATGACGCGCTTGGTGGTCGCGTCGGCGCCGCGCTGGTCGACGAAGTCCATGGCCTTCTCGAGGTACTCGCGCTGGATGTCCAGAGCGGACGCCTCGCGGCCGCTCGCCAGGCGCACCAGGCGCTTCCCGGTGGTGTCGTGGCTGATCTCGCGGATGGCCCGGATCGGGTTCTCCAGGGTGAGGTCGCGCATCGTCACGCCGGTCTCGATCATCCGCAGCACCAGGTCGGCCGAGCCGATCTTCAGCAGTGTGGTGATCTCGTTGATGTTGGAGTCGCCGACGATGACATGGAGGCGGCGGTACCGCTCGGCGTCGGCGTGCGGCTCGTCGCGGGTGTTGATGATCGGGCGGGAGCGGGTCGTCGCGGAGGAGACGCCCTCCCAGATGTGCTCGGCGCGCTGCGACAGGCAGAAGCGGGCGCCGCGGGGGGTCTGGAGGACCTTGCCGGCGCCGCAGATGAGCTGCCGGGTGACGAGGAACGGGATGAGGACCTCGGCGAGGCGTCCGAACTCGCCGTGGCGGCTGACGAGGTAGTTCTCGTGGCAGCCGTAGGAGTTCCCGGCGGAGTCGGTGTTGTTCTTGAAGAGGTAGATGTCCCCGGCGATGCCCTCGTCGTGGAGGCGCTTCTCCGCGTCGATCATCAGTCCCTCGAGGATGCGCTCGCCGGCCCGGTCGTGCTTGACCAGGTCCTCGACGGAGTCGCATTCGGGGGTGGCGTACTCGGGGTGGGAGCCCACGTCCAGGTAGAGGCGGGCGCCGTTGCGGAGGAACACGTTGGAGGAGCGGCCCCAGGAGACCACGCGCCTGAAGAGGTACCGGGCCACTTCGTCCGGAGACAGGCGTCGCTGTCCCCTGAAGGTGCAAGTGACCCCGTATTCGGTCTCCAGTCCGAAAATGCGCCTGTCCATGTCGAAACCCTACCCCGATTCTTATGAGGAGAACACCCCTCGCGGTCGAACGGTTTCGCTCCGCGACGGGCGTGTTGACGGTGTTCGCGGGGTCGCGGGGGCTGCGGGCCCCCGCGACCGTCCACTTGCGTGCGGGAGTTTCGTATTCGTGAATGCGGTTCGGGCCGTGGCCTATTCGCTCGGCTGGGGCCGCTCGCCCTTGTCCGGCGTGTCGGCTTCGTCCTCGGGCTCGTCGCCGAGGACCTCGTCCGGGTCGAGGTCGGGCTCGGCCTCGTCGCGGGGCATGAGCGCGTCGAGGGCGAGGCCCTCGATGCGCCGGAACGCCCGGCCGGGGCGGGCCCGCTCGAGGACCGCGACTTCGAGGACGTCGGTCGTCAGCTCGCGCCGGACGCCGTTGCCGCCGTCCGAGGAGAGCGCCCGCAGGGCCAGCGCGAACGCGTCGGCGAGCGGGGCCTCGGAGTCGTGGCCTTCGGAGAGGACCTCGACGAGCTGCTCGGCGGCGCCGCCCATGGCGAGGTAGCCGGGCTCGTCGTTGATAGAGCCGTCGAAGGTCAGCCGATAGAGTTCGTCGCCGTCGGGGGACGTCCCGACGCCGGCGACGCAGATCTCGACCTCGAAGGGCTTGGTCTGCTCGGAGAAGATCGCGCCGAGCGTCTGCGCGTAGGCCTTGGCGAGGCTGGCGGCGTTGACGTCGCGGCGGTCGTAGGAGTAGCCGCGCAGGTCGGCCATCCGGACGCCGGCGGTGCGGAGGTTCTCGAACTCGTTGTACTTGCCGACGGCGGCGAAGCCGATGCGGTCGTACAGCTCGTAGACCTTGTGGAGCGCCGAGGAGACGTTCTCGGCGACCAGGAGGACCCCGTCTGCGCACGAGAGCACCACGACGTTGCGGCCGCGGGAGATGTTCTTGCGGGCGAACTCGGCCCGGTCCCGCATGATCTGCTCGGGACTGGTGTAGAACTGCATGGCCATGTCAGGCTCCTCTCGTTATCCGTAGGGGTTCTCGGTGCGGGCCGCGATGACCGTGCGGGCGAGTTCGGCCACGGTGGCCTCGTCGACGCGCTTGGAGCCTTCCGCGGTGGCGCTCATGACGACGGGGTAGAGGTCGCGGATCGGGTCGGGTCCGCCGGTGGCGGAGTCGTCGTCGGCGGCGTCGTAGAGCGCCTCGACGGCGGCCTTGACGGCGTCCTCGGTGCTGATGCCGCGCCGGTACCGCTTCTTGAGCGAGCCCTTCGCGAAGATCGAGCCGGAGCCGATGGAGTCGTAGTCGCGTTCGGCGTAGACGCCGCCGACGACGTCGAAGCTGTAGATCTTGCCGGCTTCGGCGACGGAGGGGGCGTCGTTGTCGAACCCTGCGAACAGGGGGACGACGGCGAGGCCCTGCATCGCCATGCCGAGGTTGCCGCGCAGCATGGTGGCGAGGCGGTTGGCCTTGCCGTTCAAGGTGAGCGGGGCGCCTTCGATCTTCTCGTAGTGTTCGAGTTCGACCTGGTAGAGCTTGATGAGCTCGATGCCGAGGCCGGCGGTGCCGGCCATGCCCACGAGCGAGTAGGCGTCCGCGGGGAACACCTTCTCGATGTCGCGGCTGGCGATGTAGTTGCCGGACGTGGCCCGCCGGTCGCCCGCCATGACGACGCCTTCGGCCGTCTTGAGCGCCACGATCGTGGTGGCGTGGGCGCTCATCTGGGCGAAGTCGCCGGGGGGCAGGGGCCTGCGCCCCGGCAGCAGTTCCGGTGCCGCCTGCATGAGGAACTCCGAGAACGAGGAGGTTCCGGCCGTCATATACGCGTTCGGCAGCTTGCCTGGGAATCCTTGACCTGTCACGACATGACCTCCCTGTTTCTCTATATTCTTGTCGACGCTCGGGCCGAGATTGCGACTGACGGTGCCAGGGTCCCGGTGCGCCGGTCTTGGCGATGCTGCGAGCCTTGTGCGGGCTCAGCCGTCACACCAGGTGCCCTGTCGACCGCAGGTGCGGCTACTGGCCGCCCTTCTGCACGAACGAGCGCACGAACTCCTCAGAGTTGGTCTCCAGGACCTCGTCGATCTCGTCGAGCAGGTCGTCGACTTCTTCGGTGATCGCTTCGTGTCGTTCGGCGATCTCGGGGTCTACAGCGGCCTCGGTGGTCTCGGCGTCTGCTTCCTGCCGTGACCGCTGCGACTGCGACTGCCCGCCGGAGTCCTTCGCTGCCATAGCTGTTCCCTTCTACCTCGACGGTGCATAAACCGTACCGCGAGAGTACGACAGCACGCCAGATACGACGCTGTACCGCTCTGTAATATTCCCGCGGCGGTTCGGTGTCGGCTAATCCGCGGTGATGACGTCCAGGAGGTCCTTCGCGGCCTCGCAGCGCTCGAACAGCTCCCCCACATGGGCTTTGGTGCCCTTCTCGGGCTCCATCATGGGCACTCGCACGAGCGAGTCGGCCCCGACGTCGAAGATGACGGAGTCCCAGGAGGCGGCGACGACCTCGGAGGGGTAGCGCGAGAGGCACCGGCCGCGGAAGAACGCGCGGGTGTCGGCGGGCGGCTCGGTCATCGCGTTGATGATCTCGGTGTCGGTGAGCAGCCGCTTCATCTTGCCGCGGGCGACGAGCCGGTGGTAGAGGCCCTTCTCGGGGCGCACGTCGTGGTACTGGAGGTCGATGGCCTGGAGCTTGGCGGCGCCCCAGTCGAGGCCTTCGCGCTCGCGGTAGCGGTCGAGCAGGGAGAGCTTGGCGGGCCAGTCGAGCATGTCGGCCAGCTCCATGGGGTCGCGGGCCAGCGCGTCGAGGACGTACGCCCACTGGTCGAGGACCTCGCGGGTGTCGGGGTCGGCGTCGGCGCCGCAGTAGGCCTCGGCCTGCTCCAGGATGGACATCTGGAGTTCGACCGCGGTGAGCCGCTTGCCGTTGCGCAGTTCGATCTTGTGCGCGAGCGTCGGGTCGTGGGAGACGGCGCGGAGCTCGGCGACCGGCTCGGCGATGCCGAGGGTGCCGTCGAAGGCGCCGGACTCGATCATCGCGAGGACGATCGAGGCGGTGCCGACCTTGAGGAAGGTGGCGTACTCGGCGAGGTTGGCGTCGCCGATGATGACGTGGAGGCGGCGGTAGCGCTCGGCGTCGGCGTGCGGCTCGTCGCGGGTGTTGATGATCGGGCGCTTGAGCGTGGTCTCGAGCCCGACCTCGACCTCGAAGAAGTCGGCGCGCTGGGAGATCTGGAATCGGTGCTCGGAGGCGTCCTGGCCGATGCCGATGCGCCCGGCGCCGGCGAAGACCTGGCGGGTGACCAGGAACGGCGTGAAGTGGGCGACGATGTCGGCGAAGGGCGTCTGGCGCGACATGAGGTAGTTCTCGTGCGCGCCGTAGGAGGCGCCCTTGTTGTCGGTGTTGTTCTTGTAGAGGTTGATGGGGCCGATGCCGGGCGTGTGGGCGGCCCGGAGGGCGGCCTCGGCCATGGTCATCTCGCCGGCCTTGTCGAACAGCACGATCTCGCGCGGGTTGGTGACCTCGGGCGTGGAGTACTCGGGGTGCGCGTGGTCGACGTAAAGGCGGGCGCCGTTGGTGAGGATGACGTTGGCGAGGCCGGAGTCCTCGTCGGCGAGGTTCTCGGCGGGGTCGTAGAGGGCCCCGGTGTACGTGAAGCCGCGGGCGTCGCGCAGGGGGGTCTCCTCCTCGTAGTCCCACCTGGCGCGGCCGCCCTTGGAGAGTTCGGGGCGCGCGGCGTAGGCGTTGACGATCTGGGAGGAGGTGACCATCGGGTTGGCCCCCGGCTGGCCGGGCACGGAGATCCCGTATTCGATCTCGGTGCCCATGATGCGGCGAACGGTCATGCCTTCGAGCCTAGTCCGTCCGGGCCCCTTTGCGCCCCCTCGGAGGGCGTCCGACTGGATTTCCGCCAGCTCGATGTGCAATTGCCTCATGGATATCGGTTACCCGGTGAATGGGACGCCGACACGTTTCGGACACGGCGAATCGGCCGGCGGGGCGGGCCCGCCGGCCGAGGCCGTCGTTCGCTCTTACAGGTACTGGCCCGTGTTGGACACGGTGTCGATGCTGCGTCCGGAGTCGGCGCCCTTGCCGGAGACGAGCGTGCGGATGTAGACGATCCGCTCGCCCTTCTTGCCGGAGATGCGGGCCCAGTCGTCCGGGTTGGTGGTGTTGGGCAGGTCCTCGTTCTCGCGGAACTCGTCCACCGTGGAGTCGATGAGGTGCGTGAGCCGGATGCCCCTGGACTGGTTGGTCAGGAAGTCCTTGATCGCCATCTTCTTCGCGCGGGCCACGATGTTCTCGATCATGGCGCCGGAGTTGAAGTCCTTGAAGTACAGGACCTCCTTGTCGCCGTCGGCGTACGTGACCTCGAGGAAGCGGTTCTCGTCGACCTCGGAGTACATGCGCTCGACGACCGCCTGGATCATCGAGTTCACCGTGGCGTCGCGGTCCTTGTCGTGCTCGCGCAGGTCGTCGTCGTGCAGCGGCAGGGTCGTGGTGATGTACTTCGAGAAGATGTCCTTCGCCGACTCGGCGTCGGGCCGCTCGATCTTGATCTTGACGTCCAGGCGGCCGGGCCGCAGGATCGCCGGGTCGATCATGTCCTCGCGGTTGGAGGCGCCGATGACGATGACGTTCTCGAGGCCCTCGACGCCGTCGATCTCCGACAGCAGCTGCGGGACGATCGTGTTCTCCACGTCGGAGGACACGCCCGAGCCGCGGGTGCGGAAGATCGAGTCCATCTCGTCGAAGAACACGATGACCGGCATGCCCTCGCTGGCCTTCTCACGGGCCCGCTGGAAGACCAGGCGGATGTGCCGCTCGGTCTCGCCGACGTACTTGTTCAGCAGCTCGGGGCCCTTGATGTTGAGGAAGTAGGAGCGCCCGGAGGCCTCCTCCCCGCGCATCTCGGCGACCTTCTTGGCCAGCGAGTTGGCGACGGCCTTGGCGATGAGCGTCTTGCCGCAGCCGGGCGGGCCGTAGAGCAGGATGCCCTTCGGCGGGCGCAGCTCGTGCTCGCGGAAGAGGTCGGCGTGCAGAAACGGGAGCTCCACGGCGTCGCGGATCATCTCGATCTGCCCGTCGAGGCCGCCGATGTCGTAGTAGTCGACGTCGGGGACCTCTTCGAGGACGAGTTCCTCGACCTCGCTCTTCTGGATGCGCTCGTACGCGTAGCCCGCGCGCGGCTCGATCATGACCGAGTCGCCGGCGCGCAGCGGCCCGTTGATGAGCGCGTCGGAGAGCAGCACGACCCGCTCTTCGTCGGCGTGGCTGGTGACGAGGGCGCGGTCGGGCGGGCCGCCTCCGGGGACCTCGATGAGCTCCTTGAGAGTGACCACTTCGCCGATGCGCTCGTAGTCGAGGACCTCGACCACGTTCATGGCGTCGTTGAGCAGGACCTCCTGGCCGCGCTCCAGCTCCTCCGGGTCGATCGAGGGGGCGAGCGACACGCGGAACTTCCGGCCGGAGGTGAAGACGTCGACCGTGCCGTCTTCGCGCGCGCCCAGGAACACGCCGTACCCGGACGGCGGCTGGGCGAGCCGGTCGATCTCCTCCTTCAGTGAGACGATCTGCTCGCGGGCCTCTTTCAAGGTCGACACGAGCCGCTCGTTCTGCTCCGACAGGCGGTCGATCTGGGATTGGGCGGCGGCGAGCCGCTCCTCCAGGATGTGCATGTGTCGGGGGGTCTCGGTGAGACGGCGCCGTGCCGCGGCCAGTTCTTCCTGGAGCTCTTCGACCTGTCCTGACAGTTCGTCGCGCTCTGAGCCCTGGCCCAGGTTCTGTCGACGGTCATCGTTGCTTCGTGCCACGGGTCACACCTCCCAGGAGAGTGTTCGTACATCCAACCGTAGCTGGCTGGGGAGGCCAATAGTAAGGCTCGCCACCGACATTGCGCTACATTCTCGATGCGATTTAATGTGGGAGCCATGGCTGTGGAACGTGAACTCGAAGTCTCGATCGACCAGGACGCCTGCACCGGGGACGGGCTCTGCGTGCAGTACGCCCCCGACGTGTTCGAGTTCGATATCGACGGTCTCGCATACGTCAAGGACACTCAGGGCGAGCTGTTGACTACGGCGGGTTCCCAAGTCAGCGTGCCCGAACGGCTGCGTCTGGACATTGTGAACGCCGCCCACGACTGCCCCGGCGAGTGCATCTACGTCCGCGACCGCGCCTCCAAGGAGGCCGTCGCCGGCCCCGGCGCGGACGACTAGGACGACGGAGACGGCGCGGCTCCCGTCGAAACGGGAGCCGCACTATCTTGTTTCAGCACTTGGGAAGTCGTGAATCCGACTCACGAAAACCGCGGATTGTTACGCTTCCGTGACCTCGTCGTCCGGCTTCGCCTCCGCCTCGGCGGCGATCCGCGCGTTGCGCTCCCGGAGGGCCTGCTGGCCTTTCGACGGCTTGAGCTTCCGCGCCGGGGCGACCGTCCCGGGGGCGAGCTTGCGGGCGGTGATGAGGAACGCGGTGTGCGCGATCATGCGGTGGTCCGGGCGGACCGCCAGGCCCTCCAGGTGCCAGCCGCGGATCATCGACTCCCACGCCTCGGGCTCGGTGAAGGTCTTCCGCTCGCGCAGCGCCTCGACGAGCTCCGACATCTGCGTGGTGGTCGCGACGTATCCGATGAAGACACCGCCGGGGCGCAGGATGCGCTCCACAGTGTCCAGCACCTCCCACGGCGAGAGCATGTCGAGCACGACCCGGTCGACCGGCGCGTCGAGCTCGGCCTCCGCCACGTCCCCCACCGTCAGGGTCCACTGCTCGGGGAGCTCGCCGTAGTAGCCGGCGACGTTCTCCTGGGCGATCTTCGCGAAGTCCTCGCGCAGCTCCCACGAGAAGACCCGCCCGGTCGGGCCCACGGCCCGCAGCAGCCAGTTGGTGAGCGCGCCGGAGCCGGCGCCCGCCTCGACTACGCGCGCGCCCGGATAGATGTCGCCGAACGTGAGGATCTGGGCGATGTCCTTGGGGTAGATGACCTGGGCCCCGCGGCGCATCGACAGCCCGTAGTCGGGCAGGAGCGGGCGCAGCGCCAGGTAGGCGGTCCCGCCCTCGGTGGTGACCGTGACGCCGTCGGGCTTGCCGATGAGGTCGTCGTGGAAGAGCCGCCCGCGGTGGGTGTGGAAGGCGCCGCCCTCGGCGAGGGTGATCGTGGCCTTCCGGTTCTTCGCGTCGGTCAGTTGGACGCGGTCGCCCGGCGCCAGCAGGTCAGATGCCACTTTGCCTCGTGTCTCCTTCGGTCAGGTCCGAAGCATCTTAACGGAGGGCTTTGACCACGTCGGCGGTGTAGAGGAGCCCTGTCAGGCGCCCCTCATCGACGACGAAGAACCGGTCCGCGCCGCTCTTGCCGATCGCGTCGACCAGCGCCTGGCCCCGGAGACCGGACGGCAGGCCCGGGATCTTCCGGGCCGAACGCAGCAGCCCGCTCAGCGGCATCGCGTCGACCTGGTCGGCCGGGACGGCCTCGGCGCTGGCGCGGTCGAGCACGCCCACCGGGGCGCCGTCGACGGCCACGATCTCGCGGCCCGCGGCCGCAGCGAGGGCCTCGCCGAGGGTCGCGGCGACGCTGACGGCGACCACGGGCCGGGCCAGCGCGGCGGCGTCGAGGGCCTTGACGCGCGGGCCCATGCGGGCGGCGCGGATGGCGCCGGTGGCGCCGCGCCACAGCTCGAACGCGACCATGAGCAGCAGGATCAGGCCGATCCAGGAGAACCAGCGGTTGGAGAACAGCCACAGGCCGGCGCCGACGGTGCCGACGGCGACGACGCGCCCGGCCCACCCGGCGACGAGGTAGCCGCTCCAGCGGTCGCCGGTGGCGGCCCAGATGCCGGCCTGGAGGGCCTTGCCGCCGTCCAGCGGCAGGCCCGGGAGCAGGTTGTAGACGGCGACGAGGAGGTTCGCGACGCAGACCTGGAAGCACAGCTGCCAGGCGAGCGTGCCGGTCTCGATCGCGACGGCGCCGGCGAGTCCGGCGAGGCCCAGGAGGAGCGAGACGGCGGGCCCGGCCAGCGCGATCGCGGCGGCCGTCCCGGGTTTGGGGGCCTCGCGGTCCATCTCGGTGAAGCCGCCGAGGGCGTCGAGGTTGATCTGGCGGACCCCGATGCCGGCGCGCAGGCTCACCAGGGCGTGGCCGAGCTCGTGGAGGAAGACCGACAGGAGCAGGGTGAGCGCGAAGAGCGCGGCGATCGCGAGCGAGGCGCCCGCGCCGATGCCGGGCACCGAGCGCTGCACGACCGGCGCGTACACGGCGACGACCATCGCGGCGAGGATGAGCCATGTGTAGCCGAGCGTGACGGGGATGCCCTTGACGCGGGCGAGCGTGAAACCGGATCGGCGGAAGGCCAGCACGTTGGTCGACATCGGCGGCAATGGTACGCGCCCGGACCGCGGGGTCCGGGCGCGGCGGTGCGGCTACGCGGGCCTGACGCGGAAGGCGTAGGTCGCGTAGGGCATGGCGAAGGTCTCTCGTCCGGCGAGGTCGGGGTGGGTGGCGAGGAGGTCCTCGACGCCGGCGACCAGGGCGCGCTGGCGCTCGGGGGTCGCGGTGAGGTAGTAGGAGCGGGACTGGACGAGCCGGACGAGGCCGGCGGGGTCGAGGGGCTTCTCGTGCCGGAAGACGCGGACCTCGGGTTCGCCGAAGCCGGGGGCGAAGTAGCCGGGCTCGGTGGCGCCGAGGGCGGTGATCTCGCCCTTGGAGGAGCCGATGACCTCGGTGAGGCGCTCGACCCAGTCGACGGACTCGTCGCGGAGGTTCCAGATGGGGGCGAGGACGCCGCCGGGGCGCAGGACGCGGCGGATCTCGGGGAGGGCCTTGGGCCGGTCGAACCAGTGGAAGGCCTGGCCGGCGGTGACGACGTCGGCGCTGGCGTCGGGGAGGCCGAGCGCTTCGGCGCTGCCGGCGCGGGCGGCGACGAGGCCGGTGGTGGCGGCGGTGAGCTTGGCGAGCATCTGCTCGTCGGGGTCGACGGCGGTGACGCGGTGGCCGCGGGCGATGAGGCCGCGGGTGAGGAGGCCGGTGCCGGCGCCGAGGTCGACGACGTCGGCGGGCGTGTCGCCGGCGAGCCAGGCGAGCGCCTCGGCGGGGTAGGTGGGCCTGGAGGCGTCGTAGAGGTCGGCGGCGCGGCCGAAGGAGCGGGCCTGCGCGATCGGGTCGGGGCCGAAGGTGTCGTCAGTGCTCATGCATAAACAGTACGTGCGTTATGTTAAAAAGTCCAGCGCCGTGCGGGCCTGTCGGTCCCCCGCTTTATGCTCGAAGGATGTCGAACGCCACCCGACCGACCCAGTTGTCCCCTTCGCGCGCCGGGGATTTCAAGCAGTGCCCGCTGCTGTACCGGTTCCGGGCGGTCGACCGCCTCCCCGAGCCGTCCTCGCGGGCGCAGGTCCAGGGCACACTCGTCCACGCGGTGCTCGAGCGCCTCTACGAGCTCGACGCGGGCAGGCGCACCCCGCAGGAGGCGCTGGCGCTCATCGAGCCGGAGTGGACGAAGCTGAACTCGTCCCAGGAGTACTCGGAGCTGTTCGACGGCCTCGACGACGAGTCGGGCTGGCTGCGGGGCGTGCGCCGGCTGGTCGAGACCTACTTCTCCATGGAGGACCCGCAGCGCCTCCAGCCGCACCGCACCGAGTGCCTGGTGACGACCACGCTCGACGACGGCACGCAGCTCAAGGGCTTCATCGACCGCGCCGACGTCAACCCGGCCGGGCTGGTGCGCCTGGTGGACTACAAGACCGGGAAGCGCCCGCCGGAGCGGTTCGCGGACAAGGCGCTGTTCCAGATGAAGTTCTACGCCCTGGTGTGGTGGCGCACCCGCGGCACGGTGCCCACCCTGCTGCGCCTGATGTACCTCGGCGACGGCGAGGTCCTGGACTACACGCCGACCAAGGGCGAGCTGGAGCAGTTCGAGCGCACTCTCAAGGCGCTGTGGGCCTCGATGCGCGAGGCGATCGCCACCGGCGAGTTCCGCCCGCAGAAGTCGAAGCTGTGCGGCTGGTGCGCCCATCAGAAGCTGTGCCCGGAGTTCGGCGGCGAACCGCCGGCGTATCCGCTCACCACCGTCCTTCCAGGACTTGAGATGCCTCCTACCTGAGGCGGAGCCGTGAATCATTCCCACGTTCGATGAAACGGGCGTGACCGGCGGATACGGTATAGAGCGTGCAAGCCGCCTTCTCGTCCCGCCGGGCGCGCCTCTGGCTCCACCGGCGGCCCTTCATCGCCGACTGCGTGCTGGCGCTCGTCCTCGCCGTCGGGTACGTCGGGTTCTACTCCGCGAGCGCGCAGCTCGTGCCCGACCTCGACTACGGGTGGGCCGACGCGGCGATGATCTTCGTCCCGTTCACGGTCATCTGCCTGCGGCGGGTGTGGCTGTGGGGCGGCATCGCGCTCGCGCTGGCGGTCCTGTGCGCGGCCGTGTACATCGAACCGATCCAGAGCATGGGCGCCGACAGCGGGATCGGCCTGTTCGTGCTCACCTACACCGCCGCGGCCCACCGGCCGATCCAGCAGGCGCTCGCGGCCGCCGCGACCCTGTGGGTGCCGGTCTCGCTGGTCATCTTCACGTTCCCGCTCACCGAGGGGGTCGACCACCTGACGAGCAGCATGCTGGTCCTGGTCAACCTCATCCTCGCCATCACCGCGTTCTGGATCGGATGGGTCGTGCGCAGCCGCCGCGAGAAGGTCGAGGAGCTCTCGGACCGGGCCCGGTTCGCCGAGGAGCGGCAGGAGGCCCTCGCGGCCCAGGCCGTGGCCGACGAGCAGCGGCGCATCGCCCGCGAGCTGCACGACGTCGTCGCGCACCACATCTCCGTCATCGGCGTGATGTCGGAGGGCGCCAAGCGGGTCCTGCGCACCGACCCGGACGCGGCCGAGGAGGCGCTGACGACGGTGAACCAGACCGCGCGCACCGCGCTGCGCGAGATGCGCGACATCCTCACCGTCCTGCGCAACGGACACGACGAGAGCGACCCCGCCGACCTCGAGCCGCAGCCTACAGTGGACTCGTTGCGGGCGCTGGTGGCGCAGACCAAGGACGCCGGCCTGCCGGTGCGGTACACCATCCGCGGCGAGGAGTACCCGCTGCCGACGGGCGTGAGCCTGGCGGTCTTCCGGATCGCGCAGGAGGCGCTGACGAACACGATCAAGCACGCCGGGCCGCACGCCAGGGCCGGCGTCGTCGTCGACTACGGCGACCAGGAGTTCCGGATCTCCGTGGGCGACTCGGGGACCGGGGCGCCGGTCGTCTCCGGGTTCTCCGGCGGCCACGGCCTGATCGGCATGCGCGAGCGGGCGACCCTCTACGGGGGCACGCTCGAGGCCGGGCCCCGGCCCGGCGGCGGGTACCTCGTCGAGGCCCGCTTCCCCAAGAACGCCCACCTTCAGGGAGTGACCATATGAGCGACCGGCCGATCCGCCTCCTGCTCGCCGACGACCAGCAGCTGCTCCGCGCGGGCTTCAAGATGGTCCTCGGCGCCGAGACCGACATCGACATCGTCGGAGAGGCCGGCGACGGCGTCGAGGCGTTCGAGCTGACCCGCCGCCTGGTCCCCGACGTGGTCCTCATGGACATCCGCATGCCGCGCCGCGACGGCGTCGCCGCGACCGCCGACATCGTGCAGGCGAACCTGCCGACCCGGGTCCTGGTGCTCACCACGTTCGACCTCGACGAGTACGTCGTGGGCGCGCTCCGCGCCGGCGCCGCGGGGTTCCTCACCAAGGACGCCCCCGCCGCCGACCTGGTCGAGGCCATCCGCACCGTCCACCGCGGCGGCGCGGTCGTGGCCCCGCACATCCTCTCGACGCTGCTGGGCCGCTTCGCGCTGCACCGCGGCGCCGACGACGACCGCTCCCCCGCGATCCTCGGCGCGCTCACCGCGCGCGAGAAGGAGGTCCTCATGCTCCTGGCGAAGGGCCTGACGAACGCGGAGATCGCCGACTCGCTGACGGTCGGCGAGACCACCGTCAAGACCCACGTCGGCCACCTGCTCACCAAGCTCGGCGTCCGCGACCGGGTCCAGGCCGTCGTCCTCGCCTACGAGACCGGCCTGGTCAAGCCCGGCGCGACCGACTGAGACTCCTCCCGGAGTACCGGCCCCTCCGCCTCCGGTGGGAGTCGAAGACCGTTCTCGAAGCGGATGCGCCGGGGCCCGGAACACCATATGGTCGAAGTGGATCATGCGGACTGCGACGCCGAGTGACATCATGTATGATGTCACAATCGGGCGCATCGACGTCATCGATTCGCTTCCTGAATAGCACCAAGGCTTCACGGGCGGCGTCCCGCGGAGCGAGGAAACCAGCACACCGAATCCCTCGGAACCCGACTCCTTCACCCGAAAGCGAGAGCGTCGTGTCCACCGCATCCCCTGTCAAGTCAGCCGCCGTGTCGGCCGAAGGCGTCTGGAAGGCCTACGGCACGGGCGAAGCCCAGGTCGTCGCCCTCCGCGACGTCTCCGTCCAGTTCGCCTCCGGCGCGTTCACCGCCATCATGGGCCCCTCCGGGTCCGGCAAGTCCACGCTCATGCACTGCCTCGCCGGCCTCGACACCACCGACCGCGGCGCCGTGCACATCGGCGACACCGCCGTCACCGGCCTGAGCGACAAGGCCCTCACGAAGCTCCGCCGCGACAAGATCGGCTTCATCTTCCAGCAGTTCAACCTGCTGCCCACGCTCACCGCGGAGGAGAACATCACGCTCCCCTCCGCCATCGCGGGCGCCAAGGCCGACCCCGACTGGCTGAAGAAGATCATCCACACCCTCGACCTCACCGACCGCCTGTCGCACAAGCCCACCGAGCTCTCCGGCGGCCAGCAGCAGCGCGTGGCCTGCGCCCGCGCGCTCGCCACCCGGCCCGAGGTGGTGTTCGCCGACGAGCCCACCGGCAACCTCGACACCCGCTCCGGCGCCGAGGTCCTGCGCTTCCTGCGCACCAGCGTCGACGACTTCGGGCAGACCATCGTCATGGTCACCCACGACCCCGGCGCGGCGGCCTACGCCGACCGCGTGGTCTTCCTCGCCGACGGCCAGATCGTCGAGGACATGGCCGACCCGACCGCCGACAAGGTCATCGACAAGATGAAGCACTTCGAAGAGCTCGTCGCCGCCGCCCAGGGAGAGAACGCCTAGCCATGCTGCGCGCCACCCTCAAGGGCATGGCGAGCCGCAAAGCCCGCCTTGTCCTCACCAGCCTCGCCGTCGTCCTCGGCACCATGTTCGTCGCCGCGGCGATGATCCTCACCGCCACGATGGAGAAGTCCGTCACCGGCGTCATCTCCGACGCCTTCACCGGGGTCGACGCGGTCGTCACCGCCGCGGAGGACCCCGCCGCCGCCCAGGGGAACACCCCCAGCGCGACCCTGATCCCCGCCGACGTCCTCGACACCGTCCGCGGCGTCGACGGCGTCGAGTCCGCCGACGGCGACGTCTCCGGACAGGTCAACGCCATCGGCGACAACGGGAAGCTCGTCGGCGCCTTCGCGCCCACCATCGGGTTCAACTGGATCGACGAGACCGGCGGCTACAACGAGATCCGCGACGGCCGCAGCCCCGAGGCCGACGACGAGGTCATCGTCTCGGCCCAGTTCGTGAAGGACGCCGGACTCGACGTCGGCGACACCGTCACCGCCTACTCCTACACCGCCGACCGCGCCGACTACGAGATCGTCGGCGTCTTCGGCCTCCCCGGCGACCGCGACTCGCTCGCCGGCGAGACCCAGATCGGCTTCACCACCGCCGAGGCGCAGCGCCTCCTCGCCCAGGGCGAGAACGCGTTCATGACGATCTACATCGAAGGCGACGCGTCCACCGACGACATCGCCGACGCCGTCGGCGCCGACTACCGGGTCCAGACCGGCGAGGAGGCGTCCGAGGAGGCCGCCCAGGGCTTCGCGGTCGTCGCCGACATCATGGGCTACATCTTCCTCGGCTTCGGCCTCGTCGCCGTGTTCGTGTCGGTCTTCCTCATCATCAACACCTTCACGATCATCGTCGCCCAGCGCCAGCGCGAACTCGCGCTCCTGCGGGCCATCGGCGCCGGCCGCAACCAGGTCGTCGGCTCGGTCCTCGCCGAAGCCGCCGTCATCGGCGTCATCGCCTCCATCGCCGGCCTCGGCCTCGGCGTGCTGCTCGGCTGGGGCCTGTCTCAGCTCGTCAGCACCTCCGCGATGGGCGGCCTGCCGGTCCAGCTCCAGGTGCCGCTCACGTCTCTGTGGGCGCTCGCGGTCGGCATCGGCGTCACCGTGCTCTCCGCGATCGTCCCCGCCGTCAAGGCCTCCGGCGTCCCGCCGGTCGCCGCCATGCGCGACGCGGTCAACCCGCCGAAGCCTCTGCGCGGCATCACCATCGCGGGCCTCGTGGTCGCCGCCGCCGGCGGCGTCCTGATCGGCCTCGGCCTCACCGACAACCTCGGCGACCTGGGCCTGCCCGGGTTCCTCAGCGGCGTCGGCATCGCGTTCGTCGGCATCACCCTGCTGACGCCGATCCTGTCGCGGCCGCTGGTGGCGCTCCTGGGCGCGGTCATGTCCTGGTCGTTCTCGGGCCGCCTCGGCAAGCTCAACGCCGGGCGCAACCCGCGGCGCACCGCGATCACCGCCTCGGCGCTCATGATCGCCGTCGCGCTCGTCACCGGCATCGCCACGATCGTCTCCAGCTTCAAGGAGACCACCGCGGAGCTGACGGACCAGAACCTCGACTCCGACCTGATCGTCATGGGCCAGCAGGGGGCCAACATCCCCACGTTCTCGCCCGAGACGCTCGCGGAGATCAAGGCGCTGCCGGACGTCGAGGCGGTCGGCGATCTGTACGGCGAGTTCTTCGGCGCCGAGATCGACGGCTCGCCCACGGTCCTGTACGCCAGTGAGGACATCGAGACGAGCATGGACATCTTCAGCGGCACCGTCGCCGAGGGCTCCATCGCGAACCTCCCCGACGACGGCCTGGTCGTCAACGAGTCCGCGGCCGAGGATCAGGGCGTGGCGCTCGGCGACACCGTCGAGGCCGTGTTCGCCGACGGCGAGACCGTGCCGCTGACGGTCACCGCGATCCTCGACGACGCCATCCTCAGCGACGGCTGGTGGGTCGCGCCCGCGCAGATCCAGCACTTCACCGTCCCGAAGCCGATGCAGGCGTACATCCAGGTCAGCGACGGCGCCGACGTCGACGCGGTCCAGGACGAGGTGGACGACATCCTCGCCGACGAGCCGGAGGTCAGCGTCGCCAACAACGCCGACTTCGTGGAGCAGCAGACCTCGCAGCTCGACGTCCTCCTGAACTCGGTGCAGATCCTGCTCGCGCTGGCGATCATCATCGCCATCATCGGCGTGGTGAACACGCTGGTCCTGTCGGTCCTCGAACGCACCAGGGAGCTGGGGCTCCTGCGCGCGATCGGCATGACCCGCGGCCAGGCCAGGCGCATGATCACGGTCGAGTCCGTCATCATCTGCCTGTTCGGCGCGGTGCTCGGCATCGCAGTCGGCATCGGCCTCGGCTGGACCGTCCAGCAGGCGCTCGAGGAGGAGGGCCTGACGAGCTTCGCGCTGCCATGGGGGCTCATCGTCACCTACCTCGTGGCCGCCGTTGCCGTCGGCCTGCTCGCCGCGATCGCGCCGGCCGCTCGGGCCGCAAAGCTGAACGTGCTCAACGCGATCGCCTACGAATAGCCTTCATTCCCAAAGGAAACCAGGAGAGGGGCGGCGCCTTCCGGCGCCGCCCCTCCCGTCTGCCCGCCGTTCGGCGCCGGGACCCTCGGCCGAATTGCGGAGGCCGAGGGGCCCGCTCCAACCTGCGGAGGAGTCCGAGTGTGGCCCGCGGACCGAAGCGGACGGACGGGCGCGTCCATAGCCTTGAAGGCACAGGAAACGCACCCGATCAGAAAGGCGCTCCCGTGCCACTCGCGAATCCCCCCGCCCCGCAGCTCACCCGGACCCGCGCGGCCGTCGACGCCACCAACCTGTGGCGCGCGTACGGCTCCGGCGAGGCCCAGGTCGTGGCCCTGCGCAACGTGTCGGTCCAGTTCGCCTCCGGCGCGTTCACCGCCATCATGGGCCCTTCGGGCTCGGGCAAGTCGACGCTCATGCACTGCCTGGCCGGCCTCGACACCGTCGACCGCGGCTCGGTCCGCATCGGCGACACCGAGATCACGGGCCTGGGCGACAAGGCGCTCACGAAGCTCCGCCGCGACGAGATCGGCTTCATCTTCCAGCAGTTCAACCTGCTCCCGACGCTGACGGCCGAGGAGAACATCCTGCTGCCGGCCTCGATCGCCGGGAGGAAGCCCGACCCGGAGTGGATCGCCCGCGTCATCGCGACCCTCGACCTCGCCGACCGCCTCACGCACAAGCCGACCGAGCTCTCCGGCGGCCAGCAGCAGCGCGTGGCCTGCGCCCGCGCGCTCGCCACCCGCCCGGAGGTCGTCTTCGCCGACGAGCCCACCGGCAACCTCGACACCCGCTCCAGCGGCGAGGTCCTGCGGTTCCTGCGCCGGTCCGTGGACGAGTTCGGGCAGACCATCGTGATGGTCACCCACGACCCCGGCGCGGCGGCCCACGCCGACCGCGTCGTGTTCCTGGCCGACGGCCAGATCGTCGAGGACCTCCACCGGCCCACGGCTGACGCGGTCATCGACACCATGCGGGGCTTCGAGCACCGCGTCCCCCTCGCCGGAGAGGCCGGCTGAGAGATGCTCCGCGCCACGCTCAAGGGCATGGCGGCCCGCAAGGCCCGCCTCATCCTCACCAGCCTCGCCGTCGTCCTCGGATCGGCGTTCATCGCCGCCGCGCTGGTCCTCACCGCCTCCATCCGCGCCACCGTCGACGACCTCAGCGGCGACGCCTACAGCGACGCCGACGTGCTCGTGCAGCCGGTCGAACCGGAGAACCGCGGGGACCGCCTCGTCCGCGAGGGCGTCACCGCCGAGACCCTCGCCGCGATCGAGGCGTCCGGCGACGTCGCCGACGTCAGCACCACCGTCACCTGGATGGTCAACGCCCTCGGCGAGGACGGCAAGATCGTCGGCGGCTTCGCCCCCACCATGGCGGTGAACTGGGGCGACGAGTCAGTCGAGCGCGAGATGCGCGACGGCCGGGCCCCCGAGACCGACGGCGAGGTCGCCGTCTCCGCCCAGTTCGTCACCGAGTCCGGGCTCGGCCTCGGCGACACCGTCACCGCCTACTCCCTCGCCACCGACGAGACCGCGTACGAGATCGTGGGCGTCTTCGGGTACTCCGGCGGCCGCGACTCGCTCTCGGGCGCAACGGAACTCGCGTACACCACCGCGGAGGCGCAGCGACTCGTCTTCGGCGGCGAGAACGTGTACACCGCCGTCGCCGTCACCGCCGCGGAGGGCGTGAGCGCGACCGAGCTGCTCGCGACCCTCGAACCGGCCGTCGGCGCGGAGGCCGAGGCCATCACCCGCCAGGCCTACATGGACGACATCAACGCCGAGAGCGCCGAGGTCACCAACCTCATCGGCTACTTCCTGCTCGGGTTCGGCCTCATCGCCGTGTTCGTGTCGGTGTTCCTCATCGCCAACACGTTCTCGATCGTGATCGCGGGCCGCCTCAAGGAGATCGCCATGATGCGCGCCATCGGCGCGGGCCGCGGCCAGATCATCCGCTCGGTCCTGGCCGAAGCGGGCCTGCTCGGCGCGGTCGCCTCCGTCGTCGGCGCCGGCATCGGCGTCGCCGCCGGCGCGGGCCTCACCTCGGTCGTGGCGAACGGATTCCTCGACACCGCCAGCACCAGCGTCGCCGTTCCCTGGTCCGCGCCGCTCGCGGCCGTCGCCGTCGGCATCGGCGTCACCGTCCTCTCCGCGCTCGTCCCGGCCGTGCGGGCCTCGAAGATCCCGCCCGTCGAGGCCATGCGCGAAGCGGTCAAGGCCGACAAGCCGATCCTCGCGGCCACCGTCACCGGCCTCCTGGTCACACTCCTCGGCGGCACCGGGATCGCCTTGGGGCTCACCGAGACCTTCGCGGCCGACAATACGAACCTCCTGGCCGCCGCCGTCGGCGCGGGCGTCGTCTTCGTCGGCGTCGCACTGCTGACCGCGTGGCTGTCGAAGCCGGTCGTCGCGCTCCTGGGCGCCGTCTGGTCGTGGTCGTTCGCCGGGCGGCTCGGGCGCCTCAACGCCTCCCGCAACCCGCGGCGCACCGCCGTCACCGCGGCCGCGCTCATGATCGGCGTGACCCTGGTGACCGCCACCGCCACGCTGCTCACCAGCGTCAAGGAGAGCCTGGCCTCGCAGTTCGAGTCCTCGATCAAGGCCGAGCTGTTCATCACCGGGCCCATCACCTCGTCGGTGCCCGCGACCTTCGACCCGGCCCTGATGGACGACATCCGGGCTGCAGACGGCGTCGCGGCCGCGGTCGAGCTGTACTACGACATCTCGCAGGTCGACGGCACCGAGCAGTACGTCAACGCCACCACCGACCTGGAGGGCGGCCTTGACCTGTTCGGCGGCGAGGTGCTCGAAGGCTCGATCGCGGGTCTGACGGAGGGCCAGACCGTCGTCAACGAGTGGTCCGCCGACCAGCTCGGCGTCGGCGTCGGCGACACCGTCTCGATGACCTTCAGCCGCGGCACCGAGGCCCGCGAGTTCACCGTCGTGGGCATCCTCGCCGACAACGAGGACACCGACGGCTGGTACGTCGACCCGGCCTACACCGCGGAGTTCTACACGCCGAAGCCCACGACGGCCCTGGTCGACGTGGCTGACGGCGCCGACGTCGACGCGGTCACCGCCGCGGTCGAGGACGTCCTCGCCGGCGAGCCCGCGGTCAGCGTGCAGAACCACGAGGAGTACCTCGCGCAGGTCACGGTGTTCTTCGACTACGCCATCATCGCGATCCAGCTGCTCCTGGCGCTGGCGATGATCGTCGCGGTCATCGGGGTGGTCAACACGCTGGTCCTGTCGGTCCTGGAGCGCACCCGCGAACTCGGGATGCTCCGCGCCATCGGCATGACCCGCGGCCAGACCACCCGCATGGTCACCGTCGAGAGCGTCACCATCGCCCTGTTCGGCGCCCTCCTGGGCGTCGGCACGGGCCTGCTCCTCGGCTGGATCGTGCAGCAGGCGCTCGTCCCGAGCGGCATCGAGGAGTTCGCGGTCCCGACCGCGCTCGTCGCCGCCTACCTCGGCGCGGCCGTCCTGGTCGGACTCCTCGCGGCGATCGCCCCGGCGGTGCGGGCCTCCAAGGTCGACATCCTCGGCGCGATCTCCTACGAATAGCTTCCGTCGGCAGCGGGGGAGACGAAAGCGGGGCGTCCTTTCGGACGCCCCGCTTCGCTTGCACGCGTGTCAGGTCGACGGGAGGCCGTGGCGCTCCAGGTCCTCCATGTCCTCCAGCTCGATGCCCTTCGTCTCCTTGACCATCTTCCACACGAAGATGAAGGAGATCAGCGCGAACAGCGAGTACAGGCCGTACGCCAGGAACAGGCCGGTCTGCGCCAGCTCCGGGAACGTGACGGTGATGAGCCAGTTGGAGATCCACTGCGCGGCCGCCGCGACACCGAGTGCCGAGGCGCGGATGCGGTTGGGGAACATCTCCCCGAGCAGCACCCACACGACCGGGCCCCAGGTGAACGCGAAGCCGAACACGAACACGTTCGCGGCGATCAGCGCGACCACGCCGGCCGCGTCGCTCAGGACCGGGTTGTTCTCGGCGTCCACAGGGGACGACGCGAAGATGACGGCCATGGTGCCCAGGGCGACGAACATGAGCGCCGAACCCATGAGCAGCAGCTTCTTGCGGCCGATGCGGTCCACGAGGTAGATCGCGAGGATCGTGCCGGCGATGTTCACGATGGAGTTGATGACCGAGGTCAGGAACGCGTCGCTCTCGCTGAACCCGACGGACTGCCACAGCGACGTCGAGTAGTAGAAGATGACGTTGATGCCCACGAACTGCTGGAACATCGACAGGAAGATGCCGACCCACACGATCGGCATCAGGCCGAACTTCGAGCCGCGGACGTCGGAGATGCGCGGCGGGTGGTCGCTGTCGAGCGTCCCCTGGATCTCGATGATCTTGGTGTCCACATTGCCGCCGACGTACTTCACCAGGATGGCGCGCGCCTTGTCGAGCTGCTGCTTCGCCACGAGGTAGCGAGGCGACTCGGGGATGTTCAGCGAGAACATGAAGTACACGAACGCGGGGATCGCGGCGGCCGCGAACATCCACCGCCACGCGGTGCCGCCCCACGGGACCTCACCGCTCGCGCCGCCCGCCGAGGCCTGGATGCCGTAGTTGACGATCAGGGCGCCGAAGATGCCGAGCACGATCGCGAACTGCTGCAGCGAACCGAGCCGACCGCGCAGGTGCGCGGGCGAGATCTCGGCGATGTAAGCGGGGGCGATGACGCTCGCCGCGCCGATCGCGAAGCCGCCGATGATACGCCAGATGGTGAGGTCGACCGGACCGGTCGCCAGGGCGCTGCCCAGGGAGGTCACGAAGAAGACGATCGCCGCGATCATCATGACCTTCGGCCGACCGATCTTGTTCGCCAACGAGCCCGCGAACCAGGCGCCGACCGCGCAGCCGAGCAGGGCGGAGGAGACGACGATGCCCGTCTCGACCGAGCCGATCCCCCACTGCGTCTCGAGTGCGCCGGTGGTCCCGTTGATCACGGCCGTGTCGTATCCGAAGAGGAACCCGCCGAGGGCGGCGGCGATCGATACGAACAGCGCCGACCCGGTAGGAGCCGCGGGTTCACCGCGCAGCAGACCGTCATTGTCCGTCGTCATCACTCACTCCCGTACGCGACTTGATCCGATACCACACGTGCACGAATCCTAAGCCGCTATTGCCTTGTACATCACGAATTGCCGGAATCACCAGCTTTACCCCGGCGGGAGTGAGTTGAACCCTGTCAGTCGAGCGGCGAAGCGTCGATCCGCACGTCGAGCGCCCGCAGCATCCGGGCCAGGGCGATGTACGTCGCACCGGTGACGGTCAGCTCGGTCTGCTCGACCGGGTCGAAGCACTTGTCGAGCGCCTCGTCGTCCCGGTCCGCGCCGGCGCCGAGGTGCTCGGCGTACCCGAGCACCGCCCGCTGCCGCTCGTCGAAGCACGCCGCTTCGCGCCAGCCCGCGATCGAGGCGACCTGGTCCTCGTCGAGTCCCGACTCGGCGGCCATCGGCAGGTGATGTGCGAGCTCGTAGTCGGAGTCCTCCAACTGCGCGATCCGGCAGATCATCAGCTCCCGCAGCGACCGGGCGACCTTCGCGTCGAACCGCAGTGCGTGAATGAGGTCGAGGACCGGCGCCAGCAGCGCCGGCGCGTGCCCGAGCGCCCGGTGCAGATTGATCGGGTCCCGCCCCACCGCGGCCAGCCGGCGCGAGGCCGACGGCGGTAGAGGAGCTACAGGAAGACGCGAGATGGAACCAGAGTCCATTACTGTGACCTATCTAACTTGTGACGCCCACCATGATCATTTCATCGATGTGGGACAATACCTGTAGGGCAACACCCAGAGCCTGCAACGGAGGAGGCCACGTGAGCACATTTTTCAGCGTCGTCGGAGCCATCGGCATCGCGATCGCACTGGTGACAGTGTCACTATTGACGTTCCTGGTGACGGGCGCGATCTTCGGGATCGGAGTCGGCGTGGCCAGGCTGAGAGACGCGCTCTCGACTTCCTCGTAGAAGACATGCGAAGAAGGCCCCCACCTGATGGTGGGGGCCTTCG
>NZ_BAAAQF010000007.1:0-206821 GCF_039531525.1 Glycomyces endophyticus | reverse complement strand
ACCGTAACCCCGATCCCGACAAATGTCCCCCAGGTGACCGATACGGATTTTCCTAAACCAAGACGTTATGCCAGATTCAGCGCATACCGTCCTTGAGGATCGCAAGGCGGGGGGCCGTATCAAGATCCTGCGCTCCGGACGCTCCTCACCGGGCTCGTTGCCGGCGAGCTCTTGACCGCCGACCTCAGGCGCCGATGTTCAGCGGCGAAGCGAAGGGCGGGTGCGGCGCCTTCGTCGCGGGTCCGGGAGCTAGCGGCAGTGCCGGTCGGGGCGCATGAGCGCCCGGGCCGAGGGTATTCGGCCGACCGGTTCGAGCGGATGGCCATGGTCGAGACGGGGGAAGCGATCGTGAGGGTGGGGATCTCCGGTCACATGGATGTGTCCGAGTCGACTGCGAGACTGGTCAAGTCCGGTATCGATCGGTCGTTGCGTGAGGTCGAGGGCGATCTGACGGGGGTCACGTGCCTCGCCTTCGGAGCCGACCAGATTTTCGCCCAGTCCGTACTCGCGCTCGGCGGGACGCTTGAAGTGATTCTGGCGGCGGCCGATTACCGCGAGCGGCGGGTGTGGGCCGAGCACCTCCCCATCTTCGACGGATTCCTCGCGCGGGCGAGGTCCGTTGACGTCCTGCCGTTCGCCCAGGCGGGGCCCGAAGCGTACGTGGCGGCGAACGTGCGGATGCTCGAGCGCATTGACCTCTTGCTGGCCGTGTGGGATGGCGGGCCGGCCGCGGTCCGCGGCGGTACCGCCGATGCCGTCGCCGAGGCTGAGCGTCGTCGTCTGCCGGTGACGGTGATCTGGCCCGATGGCGCCCGTCGCGAAGGGTGAAGTGAGCTCGAACGGCGGGGTCAGTGCAGCCGGAGGTGGACCCGTCTGGTGGTGCCCTGAGTGCCGGTATGGGTGCGCATCAGGTCGACGACTTGGTTGACCAAGAGCAGGCCGCGGCCGTACTCGGGTTCTTCCTCGAAGGGACGCTGGCCGGCGAGCGGGTCGGAGAGCACGCCGCGATCTACGACTTCGACGACGAGGAGCCCCGCCTCGACCCAGGTTCGCAGCATGCCCGTCCCGCCGCCGTACAAGACGCTGGTGGTGGCCAGCTCGGTGACCGCGATCTCGAGGTCGACGAGTTGGAGGGCCGACAGTCCGGCGTGACGGCCGAAGGAGGTCGCGAACCAGCGGGCGTTCTCCAGGGTGCCGCAGTCGAATTCGCGTTCGATCGCCGTGACGGGCCCCGGGGGCAGCGGCTGGTTGTAGTCGGCGATGGCCAGCGCGGGGTCGAAGTGCTCACTCGCGCGGTCCGGTGCGGTCGATCAGGACCGGATGGGTCGCCTGCGCGTCGGCGATGGCCTGGGCGTCGAGTCCGTCCAGGTCGTAGGGGCACAGGATCGATGCGCTCCGGCCGCTCAACAGGACCGCGTCCCAGGAGGGCGACATCATGACTATGCAGCACATCCGCACACCGCGCTCTCGCCTGCGGGCCGATGAGTTCACTACCCTGCTCGACCAGCTCCCGGCTTTTGGCGATGGCGACCCGGGCGCGGGGGTGGTGCGCGAGGAGATCGTGATCGCCTCGGTGCCGCTGCTGCACCATATCGCCTACCGCTTCACCGGGCAGGGCCTGCCCCAGGACCAGGTCATGGAGATCGCCGCCGCCAGCCTCAACGCCGCGGTCGACCGCTACGACGGCACCCGCGACGGCGACTTCCTCGCCTGGGCCATCCCCCGCATCACCGGCGAGATCCGCCGCCGCTGCCGCGCCGCCCGCTGAAGACGCCGCGACCCGCATCGCACCACTGACTCGTACTCCGCCGAGCCGGGAGACCCCCGAAATTCCCAGGCAGATCATCCTATGGTGTGAGTGTTCATGGGGCTGCCGAGGCGCACCCGGGCCGGCAGGGTCATCCAGTGGCTCCGCGCAGGCACGCTACAGGCAATGACAACGGGGATGAGAGCCATGACCCGACAGCGACACCACGATTCAGGCCGTAGCGACCGCGACGCCTACCGGCACCTCGCGCCGCTGTTCACCCAGATAACCCGGCTCGACACCGACGATCCCGAGCATGCGGTGGTCCGCGCGGAGCTGATCACCGGTCAACTGCCGCTGGCCGAGCACATCACCGCCCGCTACTCGCACAAAGGCATCGCCTGGGACGACCTGCTCCAGGTCGCCTCGGCGGGCCTGATCCACGCCGTCGACCGCTTCGCCCCCGGCTTCGGCACCGATTTCCTCTCACACGTCGTCCCCGTTCGACAAGTTCGCGACGAAGGCCTCCCGGGCGCCGTTCTTTCTGTACTGCCTGCTCCTGGTGGTGATCTGGGCACCGTCGATCGTCTGGCTGCCGATGGAGCTGTGGCAGCTGATCATCAACACCACCACCACCACGATCATCACCTTCCTCATGGTGGCGCTGCTGCAGAACACCGAATCGCGCAACGACGCCGCGGTCCAGCACAAGCTCAACGCGCTCGCCGACGGCCTCGCCGACCTCATGCAGCACACCGCGCAACAGAGGCACGGGCCCGAATCGCACGGCCTCGACCAGTCTCGGAGAGAACTGCGCCGCGCCGTCGGCCTCGAAGACGACGAGAGCGCCTGAATCCTGCACCGGAGTGCACGACGGTATCGCCGGTCGCAAGCAGGGGCGCGTGCAACGTCAAATACGACCGTCTCTGAGCTGGTCTCAGTTGGTGCACAAGGCATCTGATATAGATCAAGGGTGGATGGGTTCGCCAGGCGCCTTGTGCCCGGGAGGCTCTAGGAGATGGCGGCAAGCCTGCGGTCATCGGGCAAGAGTCGCCTGGCGAGCCTGGCGGATCAGCTTCTTGACGCTGGTCAGGCCGATGCCGTATTGCTCGGCCAGTACCGGTTGGCGCACGCCAGCGCGATAGGCTGTCACCAGCGCATCGATCTCAGACGGGGTCAGGCGCTGATGTAGCGAGCGCGGCCGGTGGGGCTCCTCCGTGGAGGAGGGACTGGACGCAACTTGGGCGATTGGCACGCTCAATCGGCGTTCCAACGCCTCGTGCAGGGCGACGACCTGCGTCAATGTGTTCGAATAAGCGACCAAACGGGGCACCCATCATCCACCAGTCCGGTGTGATGCTTCAAGCTATCGAGTCGCTTGCATGTCTTTGACGGCGTGACTCACACGTCGGGCTTCGCAAACGCCGACCGGCACCGGTCAACGATCAATTCGCTGCTGTACGCGGCCCCTGAGCTCGAAGGCCGGGAGTTGCTGACGTCAGTCAACGGAGGGGCTCGCAGAGCCGCTGGCGAACGGGTCGATGACCTCGCCGGTCGAGTCCTCGGGAGGGTTCATCCGATTCTGGGCGGCTTGGTCGTTCTCGGGAAGTACGCCGCCCGCCGGGGGGAGGTAGTCAGGCTTGTCGAATCCCTCGGTGGCAGGGATGCAGCCGGTCTGGACCGCGAGGGAGACGCTGCCTGATACCGCCCACCACAGGTTGATGCCGTCTTGACGCTTGGCCTCTAGCGAACCTCGACCTGTGGCCGAGTCGATGGAGTCCTGGTGCAGGTCGTAGCCCGCCGCAGTCCATTGCTCCCGCAGCAGGTCGGTGTAGGTGGTCCGAACGAGTTCGGATTCGGAGTCCGGGCCGTCGAAGGTATAGGCGATCTCCAACGACACCCATCCCTTGTACTGCTCTCCCAGCGCTTCCTCGCAGTCTTCAGGCGAGTAGTACGTCCGGGTCTTGAAGCCGGGGAAGTCGGGGAGCCCTGCGATCGTGTCGAGCACGGCCTGCTCCATCAGCGGATACGCTGCGGCTTCATCGAAGTCGCGTTCGGGCGGCGGGTCCTGGTCCATCGAGCATCCTTGTACGGCGAGCATGAATACGGAAAAGAGAGCGAGCAGCATTCGTCTCATGGTCGGCCTACCCTCGCTGTCCGGTGATGATCTCGGCCATGGTCAAGCGGGCGGCGTTCTCGTTGCCGTCAGCGAGATACCCGCTGTGGATGCCGGTGCCGCTGTCGCCGACAGCCTCCGCATCGAAGACGTTGCCGCCGAATTCCGACGAGGTGGGATCAGCCCCCATCGCGCCCGTGTCGACGGCGAGTTCGATGACATCCCCTTCTGCACGCGTCGACCAGACATCGTCTCCGCCGACGCTGAGTTCGTCGGCGGTTTCGACGGTGAGACCGGGACTGGCGACGTCGATGATCTGGTCAGCGGCGATCTGGTACTCGGCTGCCGTCGCTCCCGTGACCACGGTTCCGTACGAGTGCCCCACCAGTGTCGTGTGTGACTCCCCGCCATGAGCTGCATCCATGCCTTCAAGGAAGGAGTTCAAGCCTGGGCGCGCATCAATCGCTTGCTCATCCCGCCATGCCTCAGGGTATAGAGGGCCGTCCTGCATTACTGGAACCGCGTTGTCAGGGGCGTCGTAGTCGAGCCACATCACCACGGCGGTCTGTTCGCCCTCGATGCCGAAGCGCTCTGCGTCGGCTTGGAGGGTCGACGCGTCGCCGACGAGACCTCCGACATTGCCGAGGTCCGAGGTGGTGCCGGGGACATAGACGGCCGTGTGATGAGCGGTGTCGGGATCCCCGACGGATACCACGGCGTTTCCGTCACTGCTGGTATCGAAATCGATGAGCAGCAGTGGTTCGCCTGATTCGGAGCCGGCCGCGAGTGCCGCCTGCAATGATGTGGCATTGTCGTGTTGCGTCTGGAGTTCACCGAGCTCGAGTTGGAGATCGCGGTACTCCTCCGCATTCGAGGAGTTCGAGCCGTCTGCCAGCATCTGGTCCAGGCGAGCCTGGATCTCCGCGATGCGGTCGCCCGTCGCGGTGATCTCGTTCGCCAGCAGGTCCTGGTTGACACCGTCTCTGGTCGCGGACGGGATGCCGTCGAGGCCGCCGACCAGCTCGGGGTGAGCTTCTATGAGTCCGACGCGTTCGTCGTCGCTGAGACTGTTCCACCAGTCGTTGACCCCGGTGGCAGTGGCTTCCGAGTCGCCGGAGGCAAGTTCCTGGAGGAGCACCGCGTTGCGTTCGGCGTCGGCGGCCTCGTAGTCGTCGAGCAGATCGTCGTAGGTGGCGCCTAGTGGCGGCGGCTGCTCAGCCGGGGAGTCGACGATGGACTTCAGTATCGATGCGGCGTCATCGTCGGCATGATGCGCGCGGGTCATGATGGCCTTGAGCACTTCTGTGAACTCGGCGGCGATCGCCTCGGCGGTCTCCAACAGCGCCACCTTGGCCTCACGGCGGCCGGCGTCATCGTTCAGGTTGAAGCCGCTGATGCCGGTCCGCTCCGCCAGCGCATCCGAGACGTCGAGTGCAGCGATGCGCTCGCGATGCCCGTCGGAGACGACGACGTACGGATCGCTGGATCCGCCTTCGAACCGGTACTCGCCGGTGACGACGTCGATAAGTTCAAGAAGCTGGGCTTGGCATTCGATGAGTTCGTCATGGGTGTCTTCGAGGGTCGCCTTGATCTTCACCATCGCGTACTCGTGGAGGTCGTCCTGGAGTGAGTCTGCCAGCAGGTCGGCCTGGTGGCGGACATCGTCCGCGGTCTCGGATTCGAAGTTCTCGACGCTGAGGCGCTTCTTGACGACGTCTTCGGTGATGATCTCGGCTTGAGCGGTCATGTCGTTGATGTAGGTTCCCCACCGGTCGGCCAGGGTCTTTAGCGCACTGAAGTCAGTCTCCTTCAAGTCTTTCCAGTGCATGTCGCTCATCGGCTGCTCCTACCAGTCGGGGCGTGCGGAGGCGTTTTCGGCGGCCCGACCGGGATAGCGGTCGAGGTCGGCGAGGGTCGCGAAGTCGTGGGCGGTGAAGTCGTCGATCTCGACCGCCTGCTCCGCGCAGACCGCGAGGTATTCGCCGAGGTTGCCGACCAGGCCGGTGAAGCCCAGGACGCGCTGTACGCACCAGAAGTCCGAGGCGGTCGTCAAGGCGTCGCCGATCGCGCAGTTGGCGGCAGCAAACGTCGTTGCAGCGCTGTCGGTCTCGGTGCGCAGGCCACCGGTGAGCGTGTCGATCTCAGCTTCGATGCCGAAGAGCACCTCCACGGCCTCATGGACCTTCTCAGGGGTCATGGAGAAGACGTCAGCGCCGGACATGGGGCGACTCCTGTTCGGTGAGTTTCGCGTTGGCGCGGTTGTAGAGGGCTTTGATGGCGGCTTCAGCGCGGGCGATGCCGTCCTCTGCTTCAGCGCCGAAGTGATCGATGTCGACCGTGCAGGCGCCGCTGGGTTCGAGGACGAGCCGGACCAGACCGTCGGGGCTGGTGCGGTCGAAGCGTTTCGGGGCCTCGGGCGCGGGCGCGCCTTGGGCGAGGACGTCGAGGAGGCGGCGCATTCCGGGGCCGGTGTGGAGTTCCGGGTCATCGGGCATTGGAGCCTCCGCGGTGCCGGCCGAGTGCGGTGAGGATCTGACTGCGGGCTTCGGAGCAGGCGGCGCGCAGCTCGGTCAGGAGGAAGCCGGCGGCCTGGCCGACCTGGTCGCAGTAGGACCAGTGCCGAGCGGTGTCAGCCGGGAGCTGGATCGATTTGAGCCGCAGGGTGAGGGCCATGGTGGCGGTCATCGCGTACGTGGGCATGGTCGCGGTGACCAAGGTGGTGGCGAGGCTGTGCTCGACGACCCGGTCGACTTCTTCGGGAGTGAGGTCGGGGGTGAGGTCTTCGAGGCGGCGGGCGGCCTCCGTGAGGATCTGGTCGAGGCTGGGCAGGTTCACCGACATGGGGATGGGGATTCCTTGTCGTGCAGGTGACGATGGCGGATTCGGCATTGGAGCACGATTGGTGCGCATGGGATCACGGGCGGTCAGAATATGATGTCACAAATGCGGGACATCATGGGGTCCGGTCAGTTTGTCGTGTCTGGGCGTCCTGTCCCATGGCCCGACATCGTCTGGCTAGCATGGGGTAGCGGTGCGTATCGTGTCGTACACCCACCTGATCCGCACGGTCCCAGCCGCTTCCCCCCAGTGAACCGACCCCTTGAGGTGCATCACCGTGAGCGACATCGTCGACGGCAACGGCGAGATCATCAATGTCAGCGCCGACGACACCGCAGACGGCCAGACCCTGTACCGGAACGGTGAACGGCTGGTCGTCGCCGACGAGGACGCCTTCGCGGTCTTCACACTGCGTACCGGCGCGTCGCTGACCGACCTGGACGAGGCCCGGTCGGTCCTGACCATGGGTGATCTCGGCTCGGTCGCCGGGCTCGGTCTCGTACCCGACATCGTGTTCTCCCAGATCGATGCCCAGCAGCTCCGTGTCGGGACGTTCCCGGAGGCGCAGGCCCTTGCGACCGGGTACCTGGAGCACTTCTACAAGTCGGGTGCCGAAGCGGTCGAACGCGTCTGGCACGGCATCGACACCGCCAGCACGGTCGCGGCCGACACGATGGCCGCCTACACCGATACGGACGGCAACGTCGCGGCGGATGTCGGCGTGCTCGTCTCCGAGTTCGACTCTTCGACCGGTACGTTGACCGCATCCCACCTGGCCGAGATCCAGACCCGCGCCGCCGAACCGGAGGCCCCTTCCTCCGGCGCAGACGGCGGTCGTGAGGACGACTCGCCCAGGATCCTGTAGCCGCCGTTCGTGACCCACCCCTGCACGAGCCGCCCCCGGGAAGGACCCCTCTGATGGCCGAACCGCTCGGCTTCGCCCACTACCGCGACAGCTACTCGACCGAACAGCTCTGGGACATGCTCATCACCCAGGGCAATCCGACCAGCGTCGAACTCTCTGCGGCCGTCTGGGCGACCGCCCGCGGCAAGCTCGCCACGACCAGGGAGGCCCTGAACGCCAACGTGACGGACCTCGTCGACCACTGGCGGGGACCGGCCTCCGAGGAGTTCCAGAACCGGACGCTGCTGATCATCCAGTACAGCGCGGCGACCGAGTCCTACATGCAAGCGGCAGAACAGGAGTACCTTCCCGGCATCGCCGCAAAGCTGGCGTCGGCGCAGGCACGGGCACGCGGGGACAACCAGCTCGGTGAGGACCTGAACCCCGCCAACGACATCCCCGAACTCGAGGAGTGGCTGGAGCAGGTCAAGGGCCTGTCCCGGGCGGACGTCGCAGGGCTCACCTCCAACCAGTGGGTCGCCTGCACCAACGAGCACACCGCCTGGCGCGAAGACCGCCACGACGAGCTCGCGGAGATCATCGCCGACCTCGGCGCTGAGTATGCGGCGATCACGCAGGCGTACTTTGCCGAGCCGCTGCCGCGAGAACCTGAAGGGATGCCGGGCGGCACGACGTTCGAGCGACCCGCGACCGGGGTCTTCGCCGAGACTCCGGCAGACTCAGGTCGTGTTCCTGTGATCGCGAACAGCGCTCCGACCGAGCCGGTGTTCTACCCGGACGAGGACGATGAGGACGAGCTGGCTGGTTCGTGGAACTTCACCTCGCACGACGACTTCGACGAGCCCTCCGGCGGTCTCGCCGCAGGCGGCACCGCAGTGAACCTGCCCGGCGCTCCATCCACCTATGGGGCGGTCCCGACCAGTGGCGGCACTGCGCTCCCACCTGGGACGAACACGCTCGGCGCCGGCGGCTTCGGGCCCGGACCGGTCTCGACCAGGAGTCCGGGTGCCACTGGATCGCACGGGCCGCTGCCTCCCGGTCAGCGGCCGATCGGTGCAGCCAGCAGGGGCGCTGCCGGGCGTACAGGCGCGACCGGGCCGGTACATGGCCGCCGAAACGCAGATGACGCTGAGGAAGAGGAGACCGCCCCGCGGGAGTCGAAGTACGTCAAGGCGGAGGACGTGTTCTCCGCCCCGTTCGACCGAGCGGTCGGACCAGCCCATGACGGCCCGAAACACCAGCGCGCCTGGGACAAGGAACACGACGCCTGGGAGGAGCGGCGCCGCGAGACGGAGGACTGACCCGGCCCTCGCTACTGCCAGGGCTGGACGGTCTTTCGCTGCCGCGACCGGAGCACGAGCCACACCGACACTGCGGCAGCCAGCAGGACCACCACCGCGGCGGTGAGGACCACCGGCATCAACTCATCCTGGCCGGAGTCAGTGCCGGCTGCAGCCGGTTCACCGGTGGTCGCCGGTGCGGCGGAGCCCTCCTCCGATGATGCGGGATCCTCGCTTGCGTCAGAGGCCCCGGCCGAGCCGAGGGGGTAGCCCAGCGGGTTCTCGGTGACGGTCTCGACATCGGTGGCGTTCACCGCCCGGTCGGCGTCGATCGCGCCGAACCCGAGCGTGTCTGTACGGGCTTGCCCGTGGTCGTCGGCTGTGGCGATGAGCCGTTGGAGCACATTGCTGGCGTCCAGGTCCGGGTGTGCCGCGCGCACGAGCGCGGCCACGCCGGCGACCACCCCGGCGGCCGCCGAGGTCCCGGCCGCCTCGAAGTACAGGTCCTCGTCACCGAAATCGGCGATCTGGGGGATGGGGAACAGCATCGTGTCCGCCGGTCCCGCCAGCGTGATCTGCGGCCCGGTGGTGCTCGTGCTCCAGGCGTCGCCGCTGCGATCGGTGCCGCTCACTGCGACCACCCCGGGGAACGACGCCGGGTTCGGCACCTGATCAAGCTCGGGGTCGTTGCCGCCTGCGGCGATCACCACCGCGTCCTTGTCGATCGCATACTGCACGACCTCCAAGAACTCGGGGTTCGGTTCGGCTTGCGTGACCTCACCCCAGGGAATCACGATCACGTCCGCGGCGTTGTCGGCGGCCCACCGGATTCCGTCGATGTCGATCTGCGTGACCCCGGTGCCGAAGCCGATGTCAGCGCTGGTCGAACCCACTCGGACCGGCAGGATCGTCGCCTCGGGCGCGGCGAAGAGGACCGCCGCCGAGACGCCGGTGCCGTGGCCGTCGGTGTCCACCCGGGCGTTCGCCTCATCGTCGCCCATGAACGACTTCCCGTCGAGAATGCTCTTGTCCTCCAGGAAAGGATGCTCCTCGGCGATGCCGGTATCGACCACCGCGACCGTCACGCCCTCGCCCGTCGTGGTCTCCCAGGCCGCCTCAGCGCCGGTCTGGTCGACGACCCAGGCGTTCTCGGCGTAGAGGTCCAGCTCCTCGTCCGCCAGCGCAGCATGAGGTACGGCGGTTATCGCAACGACTGAGGCCGCAATGCCGATCGCGAGCCTGGCCGTGTTGAGGGGTGTGGTCATGGCGGCCCTTCAGCAGGTGCACGGTGGCAGTGAGAACGGTTCGGCACCACGATATCGCCACAAGCCGGACCGCATCGCACCCAAACCCTGCCGCGAAGTGCCTCTTCCGTTCAACCTTCCTGACTGGTGGTCAAGCCGTTTCGGGCGAACGCGGCACCGGAGCAGCGCGGATCGGAGTTCAATCCCCGAACTCGCCGGCTGGCCTTCCCCGCATCCCCTTCGCGTAGTCGTTGGTGACCCGAGGGTCGTTCTCGGGCGGGGTGTAGGTGCGAGACTTGATGGGACCCGTGGTCTTGCGTCCCGAGCGCGGCGGCTTCCGTGGGGCCGGCACCACCTGGACAGCAGTGGCGCGAGTTCCGGAGCGGAGCAGGTCGGTACACCTTGCGCAGTACTGCCGTCCGGCCTTGGCGTTGATACCGCAGCATTCGCACCGACCGGAAGCCCGGATCCCCCGCGCGGTATCGGCTTGCTGGGCAGCCTTCCGCGCTTTTGCCCGTTGCTTGCGACTCGCCGGTTGAGCAACAACCTTGGGCTGAGACTGCTTTGCCACCCTCGGCCCGTTTTCGCAGGGCCGACAGCGCACACTGTTCTTCTTCGCGCACCTCCCGCAGAGCTCGCAGAGGGGCGAGAGCGAGCCACTCGATGCCGGTCGAGCCTCGGTGGCCCGACTGTGCGATTGGGTTCTGGCCGGCTTTGCTCCGCTGCTCGGCTTCCGTTCACGCGTGGCGTGCTGCTTTCTCTGGAGCGTGCCCGCCCGAGACAAGGCTCCGCGCAGTGGTTTGCTCGCGGTCAGCCTGCCGCCGCAGTATTTGCAGGCAGACCAGTCAGGGAACAACACCAGGGCCTCACACTGCACGCAGTAGCGATCAACTGGTCGCGATGAAGGTGTCTTTGCCATGGAGGGGTTCCCATCGAAGACGACTCGTGAATGTTATCACGGTCACACAATCTAGAAAGTGCCATTGTCGACGAGCTTGTTAGGGATTGGCCGCAAGCACTCCCGTCTTCCCCCGACGCCCCCTCCTCCGCTGTCGCGTGTCGTGCGGTCGTTCCGTGGTGGGGGTTTGCGACGATCGTGCCCATGGGGAAACAAAGTTCACAATGGATTCGCGTGGGCGCGGTCGCCGCCGTGGCGGTCGTGGCGGTGCTGGTGCCCTCGGCGGCCTTCGCGGCCGAGCCGGGGTATGCGGGGTGGAGCGGCGGGAGCGGGGCGTTCCGCATGGCGAGCCCGGCCGCGGGTTTCCCGGGGGCCGAGCTCAGCACGAACGGCTCGCCGGTGACGACTCCGTCGGGCACGTCGGTGTGGATGGGCGAGGGCACGCCCTTTGGCGCCGCGTACGGCTCCTCCAGGGGCCAGGGGTACATCGGCATCGGCACCACGTCGGGGAACCTGCCGTCCACGACGGTCCTCACCTTCGACACGCCCACGCCCGCCTCGAAGTGGGCGTTCGCCCTGGGCGACATCGACGTCGACATGGTCGAGATCTCCGGCACCGACGCCGACGGCAACGCCCTCACCGGCTCGGACCTCGGCTTCCAGAGCGCGTTCAACCTCTGCCAGAACTCGCCCCGCCCCGGGGGCTGCAAGTCCGCGGCCACCGACCAACCGGCCTGGGACGAGGCGGCCCGGACGCTGACGGGCACGAACTCGGGCGACACCGTCGGCGCGACGGGCTGGTTCGAGCCCGCGGTCGCCGTCGCCTCGCTGACCTTCACCTTCGCCGACTTCTCCGGCATCCCGATGTTCCAGCTCTGGGTCGCCGCCGAGGCCTATGAGGTCGTCACGGCGGTCGAGCCGGTCCTCGTCAGCGCCCCGGGCGAGCCCGACCCGGGTTCCGGCCCCGGCGACGTCCTGGGGCGGTGCAGCGACATGGCCGGCGAGGTGCGGCTCGAACTGCTCGACGCCGGGGGCGAACCGGTCGCCGACGAGAACGGCGACCCGGTGACCGCCGAGCTCGGCGAGGACGGCTCGTTCCGCTTCGCGAAGGTCTTCCCCGGCTCGTACCGGGTCCGCATCGTCACCGACGAGCACTACCCGGTCGACGGCGCGACCGTCCAGGACCTCGAGGTCGCCGACGGCGACGTCGCCGGCCCGTCCTTCTCCGTCGAATGCGTCCCGGAGCCCGCGCAGGCCGAGCCCGCCGCGAACGACGGGACCGATGAGGACGACGCCCGCCCGGCCCTCCCGGTCACCGGCCCCGGCGCCGGCCTCTGGATCGCCGCCCTCCTCTCGCTCGCCGGCGGCGCCCTCGCCGTCCGGACGGCCCGGAACCACTAGCGGCGCAGGCGCGCTACGCGCTCATCTCGGGGCGGGGGATCGACGGCGGCAGCCACTTCCTCGCCCCGGCGGTGTACAGGGCGGCGGGGCGGCCGCCGTCGCGCGTGGTGGTGCGGCCGGTCCGCTCGATGAACCCCTCGATCCTGGTGACCTTGCGGTGGAAGTTCCCGGGGTCGAGCTTCCCTCCCCACACGGTCTCGTAGACGCGCCGCAGTTCCGAGACGGTGAACTCCTTGCGGCAGAAGGAGACCGCCGCGGTCGACTGGTCGAGGCTGCGCCGCGCCCGCTCCACCGCGTCGTGCAGGATCACCCGGTGGTCGAACGCGAGCGCCGACTCGAGCGCCTGCTCGACCGGGAGCCACTGCGTGGCCGCGGCGTCGCCGCCGGGTCGCGCGACCGGCGGGTCGGGGATCATCGCGACCCACGCCCCGGAGGCCACCTGCCCGCGCGGGTCGCGGTCCGGATCGGTGTAGATCCCCACGAGTTCCAGGTGGTGCGCCATCCCGTCGAGCGAGGTCTCCTCCTGGAGCTCGCGGACCGCGGTCTGCCACAGGTTCTCGCCGGGTTCCATGTAGCCGCCGGGGATCGCGAGCATCCCCTCGAACGGCGGCTTGCCGCGCCGGACGAGCAGGACTTCCAGCTCCTGGCGGACGGTCAGGATGACCACGTCGGCCGTGAGCTGCACGAGCGGGATCAGGTCCCTCATCGAAGTCCCCCTTCTTGGTGACTTGACAATAATTCGCGAACGCGCCTACGATCGTAACAGTCAATTGGACAATAAACAATATAGGTCCTCACGTCGCCGGGCGCTGAGCCCGATCCCCCTTACCCCCTGAGGGAGCACCGCATGACCACCAGTCCGACCGCCGTCATCTGCACCCCGCTCGAACTCGAGCACCGCGCCGTCCGCGATCTGCTCGGCGGCAGCCCCGCCGAGGAGCGCCGCGGCGACTCCGTCTACGAACTGCACGACTTCCGGGGCCGGAAGGTGCAGTGGCGCCTCGTCCTCGCGCTCACCGGGAGGCGCAACGAGGACACCTCGGCCGCGGTCGGGGAGGCCCTCGACACGTGGCGGCCGCAGGTCCTCCTGCTCGTCGGCGTCGGCGGCGGCCTCCGCGACGCGAGGGTCGGCGACGTCGTGGCCGCGACCAAGGTCTACGGGTACGAGGGCGGGCAGGACACCGACCTCGGCCTCCGCCCGCGCATCGACTCGCTGCCGACCTCCAGGATCCTCAAGGAGCAGGGCGAGCGGGTGAGCATCGAGGGCACCTGGATCTGGCGCGCCGACCCCGAGGCGCTCTCCGCCCCGACGGTCCACCACCGGCCGATCGCCTCCGGCGGGAAGGTGGTCACCGGCAGCACCTCGTACACCGCCGAGCTCATCCGGGAGCACTGCGGCGACGCCACCGCGATCGACATGGAGGGCTACGGCGCCATGGCCGCGGCCCGCCGGGCCCGCGGCGTCGAGGCCACCGTCATCCGCGGCGTCTCCGACCTCCTCGACGACAAGGACAAGGAGACCGACCGGCAGACCCAGCCCATGGCCGCCCGCCGGGCCGCCGCCTTCGCCCTCGCGCTCCTCGACAGGTACGACCCCGAACCGGCCGAGCGCGCTCCGGCGCCGCGGGCGCCGCAGTCCGGCTCGACCTACAACTTCTCGCCCGGGCAGGGCGGGAACATGAACGTCGGCAGCATCGGGGACAACACCACCACCCATATCGGCTCGATCGGCGCCAACTCCACCGGTCGCGTCTACCGCCCCTACGAGGGACCGTGACCGCACATGGAAGAGGTGTCGAGATGAACGAGGCAGAGGGATTCGACCTGTTCGCCGGGGCCCGGATCGGAAGCGTCCAGATCGGCGTGGTCGGGGCCGGCGCGACGGCGACGATCGGGGCGATGGGCGACGGGGCGCGCGGGTACGTCGGCCCGGGCGGAGACCAGGGACTGGCCGAGCTGGTCCGGCAGCTGCGCGACTCGCTCGGCGGCAGCGCCGACGGCCGGCACCGGCGATCGGAGGCGGGCCCGGTCGGGCGTGGACGGTGAGACCGGGTGCGAGAACGGGCGGGGCCCCTGGGGTCCCGCCCGTTTTTCAGTGTGTCAGCACTGTTCGCGATGTGTTCTGGTCTTGGTGAAGAGCTCGGGGAGGCCCCCACCGGCCTCCCCGAAGCTCTATCCCACCAAACAGAGCAAGGTCTTCGGTGCGCGTCGCGATAAGCGGAAGCGCGCGGTATAGATGTCGCCGTCGCGGATCCAGGCGAGCTGGAGCGAGGCGAGCATGTCGTCCACGATGTCCTCGTCGGGGAGCCCGTAGTGCTCCCCCATGCTGCGTCCGCGGTAGTGCCACAGGAGTCCTGCCTGGACCTGGGCGGCGTCCGCGGTGTGCTTGCCGCAGGAGCGGGCGCACCGGTAGAGCACCTGGCCGCTGCGGTCGTACTCGATCGCCATCACCTGCTGGCACATCGAGCTCCGCAGCTTGCCTGCGGCGGCTGCCTGGAGCAACGTCTGCGCTTCGAGACGTTCCATATGGCACCCAACCCCTCTCCGGGCGACGATCGGGCCTCACCGGAGCGCGGGGCCCGGCCAGGCTCTGCATGACGACGACTGGCGTGTTCGGTTGTGCGATGCGCGACGCTCGTTCGCGAAGGCGACTGCCGCCCCGAAGACCCGGAGGTTTCGGACGGTTCCGCCTGTCGCTGCCCGGAACGTCGGTTAGCGGCATTTGAGTCCGTGACAACGGTCGCACACCTTCCGCGGCCGTGTCTATGTGCATTGTCACATTCATCGTAACATGCATCGACACCGGGCAGATGCACGTGCATCTGCGCGGCCATCCTCCCGTGCAGTGACTGTGTGTAATGTGCGACACTTGATCCGATCGACTACGGGGATGTCGGAATCGTCCGTCAGGAGGGCCGTCTGGTACTCCCGCGGGACCCGGTCCCGCGCCTCCGGCAGTCGGCCGACGGCAAGAGAGATCCGGCCGGACCGACCGGCCACTGGTGGAAGGAATCTCTATGGACAAGGCACGCAATGGAATCCCGGCAGGGGAGCTCCCCTCGTCGCTGATCTGGCGCAAGAGCAGCCGGAGCGGTCCGAACGGCGGCAACTGCGTCGAGCTGGCGCCGCTCCCCGGCGGGGACGAGATCGCCGTGCGCAACTCCCGCTTCCCGGAGGGCCCCGCCCTCGTCTACACGGTCGCCGAGATCCGCGCCCTCGTCGAGGGCGCGAAGGACGGCGAGTTCGACGACCTGATCGCTTAGGGCCGGAAGACGAAAGCCCAAGGGCTGCACTCTCACCCTGGCAGGAGCGGCCCGACGGGCTACCCTGTCAGGGTGCGTCGTTCCTTCCCGACGGATCACCGCGAGAGGAGGTGGGCGGTATGGCGAGCAAAGAGGACACCCCGACCGGGCCCACAGCCCTGCGGATGATCATCGGCGGGCAGCTGCGCCGGCTGCGCGAGGGCGCGAACATCACGCGCGGCGAGGCCGCCTACGAGATCCGCGGCTCCGAGTCGAAGATCAGCCGCATGGAGCTGGGCCGGGTCTCGTTCCGGCTCAGGGACGTCGAAGACCTCATGGTCATGTACGGCGTCACCGACGAGGTCGAGGTCGAGCGGGTCCTGGAGCTGTGCCGCGAGGCCAACCGGCCCAGCTGGTGGCACCGGTACGGCGAGGCGCTGCCCGACTGGTTCAGCACCTACCTGGACATGGAGACCGCCGCGTCCACCATCCGCACCTACGAGGTGCAGCTGGTGCCGGGCCTGCTCCAGTCCCGCGACTACGCCCGCTCGCTGCTCATGCTGGGCTACGGGCACACCCCGCTCCAGGAGATCGACTACCGGATCGACGTGCGGATCGCACGGCAGAAGGTGCTCGACCGGGAGCACGACCCGGCCACACTGTGGACGGTCATCGACGAGGCCGCGCTGCACCGACCCTTCGGCGGGCGCGGCGTCATGCGCGACCAGCTCAACTCGCTCGCCGAGGCCTGCGACCGCCCCAACGTGCGCATCCAGATCGTCCCGTTCTCCAGCGGCGCCCACTCCGGCGCCGGCGCGCCCTTCACGTGGCTGCGCTTCGCGTACCCGGAGCTCAAGGACGTCATCTACATGGAGCACCTCACGGGCGGCCTGTACCTCGACCGCGACGCCGATGTGGACGCCTACCAGGCGGCGATGGAGCACCTGTGCGTCCAGGCGGCCCAGCCGCGCGAGACGCAGGACATCATCGGCCGGATCATCCGGGACCACTACTCCTAGTGATCACTCCTCGGGCCCAGAGGCCCGGAACGCGCGCTGGACGGACTCGTCCGATCGCGGGGAATTCACCCTGAAGAGTGAGACCCGCCGGTAGCCTCCGGACACGCCGACGGCGCGCGACCGCGGTCGCGCGCCGTCGAATCGCGTGCTCACGCCTTGTAGGCGACGCCGCCCATCATGATCTTGTGCCACGGCTCGATGTCCTCGACCGCGGGGACCTCCTTCTCCGGCTCGCCGGGGAACCAGCGGGGGATGAAGTCGATCTTGTCGTCCACCAGCTCCAGGCCCAGGAAGTGCTCCTTGATGCGCTCCGGCGTGCGGATCCAGCCGTTGCCCAGCGACTCCAGGCCGGCCTGCTCGATGGCCTTCTGGAGCGGTTCGCCGGTGTCGACGAAGTCGGTGATGAGCAGGTAGGACCCGCTCGGGCAGGCGTCGACGAGGACGCGCACCCACTCGTCGGGCTGCTCGTCGTCGTGGAAGTGCATGTGGAGGCCCACGACCATCAGCCCGATGGGGCGAGTGAAGTCCAGGGCCGCCTTCACTTCGTCGTTGTTCAGGATGCTGTGCGGGTCGCGCAGGTCCGCCGTGACGATCGTCGTGGACTTGTTGGTGGCGAGCAGAGCCCGGCCGTGCGCGAGCACGATCGGGTCGTTGTCCACGTAGACCACGGTGGCGTCCGGGTTCACGGCCTGGGCGATCTGGTGGGTGTTCTGCATCGTCGGGAGGCCGGCGCCGACGTCGAGGAACTGGTCCACACCCTGCTTGGCGATGTACTCCACGCCCTTGCGCAGGCCCTCGCGGTTGTCGAGCGCGACGTCGCGGGCGTTGGGGACGTACTTCATGTAGGCGTCCCGGCCCTCGCGGTCGGCCGCGAAGTTGTCCTTGCCGCCGAGGATCGCGTCGTAGACGCGGGCGATGGTCGGCCTGGAGATGTCGAAGTCGGGCACGTATTCGTCGTTCTCTGCCATGGCTCAGCCTCTTCGTCGAAGGTACGTTGCGCACATCGTACGACCTTGATCACACTGCCGGACTTCGGGATCTTCACGCCCAGACTCTCAAGTCCCAATGGACGCAACCGAATCGGTGTGCACAGCAGCCACTTCGGACGATCTGGGACGCACCGGCACCGGAGAACGGCGAAGGGCCCGACCGTCCGGTCGGGCCCTTCGCGCGGCGGCTATTCCCCTTCGTCGGCGGGGTTCGCCTCGATCCAGGCGCTGACGGTGTCCTCGCGGATCGCCTCCCAGAGGCTCGTCGCCTCCGGGTTGTCGCTCTCGGGGTTCTCGAGGTCGTACGTGTAGACCACGACCGACTCGCCGCCGATGTCGTCGGTGCCGAGGTTCGGCGTGGTCATGAAGACCAGGTCGTCGCTGCGCAGGTCCATGAGGCTGATCGCGGTCGACACGACGTTGAACTCGGTGTCGACCTTGACGGCGTCCGACGTGGAGTCGATGAAGCTGGTGAGCTTGCCCCGGTCGGTGAGGACGCCGGCGCTGAGCGCGGAGTCCATGATGGCCTTGATGAGCTCCTGCTGGTGCTGCATGCGGGCGAAGTCGCCGCGGTTCCACTGGTACCGCTGGCGCACGTAGTCCAGGGCCGCCTCGCCGTCGAGCTCGGTCGGCCCCGCCGGGAAGAACCGGTGGTCGCCGTGGATCGAGGTGACACCGGTCTCGTCGTAGTAGTCGGGGGCGTCGGCGGGCTCGATGTCGAGGGTGACGCTGCCGAGGGCGTCGACGACCTGGACCAGGCCCGCGAAGTCGATCTCGACGACGTGGTCGATGCGGACGCCGGTGAGCTCCTCGACGGTGAGCACGGTGAGCGTGACCCCGCCCCAGGCGTACGCGGAGTTGAACTTCGCGTCGTCGCCGGTGTACTCGGGGTAGTAGCTGGCCTCGGCGTACTCGGGGATGTGCACGTACAGGTCGCGCGGGATCGAGACGCCGTACGCCTCCGTGCCGTCCTCGTTCACGTGCATGAGGATGACGGTGTCGGAGCGCGCGTCCTCCTCGGAGTTGCCCTCGCGGTGGTCGGAGCCGATGACGAGGATGTTCAGGGCCCCGTTGAGCCGGTCGGGCCGCTCGTCCTCGGGGATCGCCTCCAGGTCGAAGGGGCGCTCGAGATCCGCGTCGGTGGTCTTGGCGGTCGACCAGATCGCGAAACCGCCGCCGGTGGCCGCGATAGAGGCCACCAGGCCGATCCCGGAGCCGATGAGGCCCCGCCGGGTCGGTCCGCCGGCCGCCGCCGAGGCGACGCGGGCGCCGCCCCCGCCACCCGCGGGGGGCACCGAGGCGCTGCCGCGGTAGTTGGAACCGGAATACGTCATGGTGCCAGCTTACGTGGTGTCCGCCCGCGCGCCGGGACCGCGCACGCGGGGCGGGACATCAGAGAACGCTCAGACGGCGGTGAGCTTCCCCGCAGCGCGCTGCGCCGCGAAGTAGTCGATCGTCGCCTTGAGACCGGCCTCATAGTGGACCTGCGGCTCGTAGCCGAGCAGCTCGCGGGCCGCGGTGAGGTCGGGCCGGCGCCGCTCGGGGTCGTCGGAGGGCCGGTCGGTGTACTCCACGGTCGACGGCGAGCCGGTCAGGCGCAGGATGACCTCGGCCATCTCCCCCACCGTCAGCTCGTACTCGGTGCCGAGGTTGACCGGGCCGTACTCGCCGGACTCCAGCAGCAGGACCAGGCCGGCGACGAGGTCGTCGACGTAGCAGAGGGACCGGGTCTGGGAACCGTCGCCGTACACCGTCAGCGGCTCGCCGGCGAGCGCCTGCGAGATGAAGTTCGGGATGACGCGCCCGTCGTCGGGGCGCATCCGCGGGCCGTACGTGTTGAAGATCCGCACGATCGCCGCGTCGAGGCCCTTGTGCCGGTGGTAGGCCGCGACCGCGGCCTCCGAGAAGCGCTTGGCCTCGTCGTAGCAGGACCGGATCCCGATCGGGTTCACGTTGCCCCAGTAGGACTCCGGCTGGGGGTGCACGAGCGGGTCGCCGTAGACCTCGGAGGTGGAGGCCATGAGGAAGCGGGCGCCGTCGGCGAGCGCGCGGTCGAGCGCGTGCAGGGTGCCGACGGAGTCGACGCGGAGGATCTCGACGGGGAGGGTCTCGAAGTCGACCGGGCTGGCCGGGCACGCGAAGTGCAGGACCGCGTCGAAGGGCTCGTCCCCGACGGGGAGGCCCTCCGTGACGTCGGCCTCGACGACCGTGAGGCGCTCGTGGGACTCGAGGTTGGCGCGGGAGCCGGTGGAGAAGTTGTCGACAGCGGTCACGTCGCAGCCCTTCGCGAGGAGCGCGTCGACCAGGTGGCTGCCCACCAGGCCCGCGCCGCCCGTCACGAGGATGCGGCTGCCGGTTCCGTAAGAAGTCATCAAGATCCCAGATTATCAGGGTTGGCCTGGCGTTCACCTGGGCGCAGGCTGTGCGTTCGCTCAATGCACGCCCGTGTGCCCGTCAGTACGCGCCCTTTCGGCGCAATACTACGGCGACGGTGCGGAAAAGGATCTGGAGGTCGGTCGTGAGGGACCAGTTGTCGACGTAGTACAGGTCCAGGCGGACCGCGTCGTCCCAGGACAGGTCCGAGCGGCCCGAGACCTGCCACAGGCCGGTGATGCCGGGGCGCACGAGCAGGCGGCGGCGCACGTCGCCGAGGAAGTCGCCGTTCTCCGCCGGGAGCGGGCGGGGCCCGACCAGGCTCATCTCGCCGCGGACCACGTTCACGAGCTGCGGGAACTCGTCGATGGAGGTGCGGCGCAGCCACTTGCCGACCTTGGTGATGCGCGGGTCGTCCTTCATCTTGAACAGCAGGCCGTCGGTCTCGTTGTGCATCATGAGCGCGGCCTGGCGCTCCTCCGCGTCGATGTACATGGTGCGGAACTTCCAGCACGAGAACGTCTCGCCGTCGCGGCCGACGCGGTTCTGGCGGAAGAACACCGGGCCGGGGCTGTCGGCCTTGATGGCGATCGCCACGGCCAGGAACAGCGGCGACAGCAGGATGAGGCCGAACACCGACGAGGAGATGTCGAGGACGTTCTTGATCAGCCAGCCGATGCCGGAGATCTTGGGCTCCTCCACGTGCAGGAGCGGCAGGCCCTCGACGGGGCGGATGTGCACCCGGGGGCCGGCGATGTCGGTGAGCGCGGGAGCGACGACCAGGTCGCGGCCGGTGCCCTCCAGCTGCCAGGCGAGGCGGCGCAGGTCGGCGGCGTCGGCCGAGGCCGAGCCGCACACCGCGAGGGTGTCGGCCTCGAGGCGCTCGGCGCAGGTGACGACGTCGGTCCCGGCGAAGACCGGGACCGGGGTGTCGAGGTTGCGGACCGAGGAGGCGCCCTCGGTGACGTATATCCCGACCGGGACCAGGCCCGCGGCGGGCGCGCGGCGCACCGTCCGGTACACCTCCAGCGCCTCGGGGTAGGCGCCGATGAGCAGGACCCGCTGCACGCCCTTCCCGGCCAGGCGCATCTTGTGCAGGCCGTACCGGGCGGCGTAGCGGAACCCGCAGACGAGGACGGCCGCGGCGAGGAGGATGACCGCGACCGCGACGCGGGAGACGTCGGCCTTGAACGTCAGGGCCGCGAACGAGACGAGGGCCAGCATGAACATGGAGGCGCGGATGACGCGCTTGAACTCCTCGTTGCCCATGCCGAAGTAGCGGCGGTCGTACGAGCCAGTGCCCCACAGGGCGAGCAGCCACGCGAGCGGCAGGACCAGCCACACCGTCAGGTAGAAGAAGTGCTGCTGGTTCTCGGTGTCGAAGCCGGCGCTCGGGGCGTGGGTGAAGTTGACGGCGATGACCGTGGCGAGCAGGGCGGCGAGCAGGTCGACCCCGACCAGGGCCCCCTGGTAGTAGCGGTGCCAGTTGGAGGCGCGGACCAGGCGTCGCCAGGTGCGTCGGGTGGCGCCGTTCGTGACCAGCTGGGGGTCACCGCCTACGCGAGCACCGGCCACCTGCGTCCCCGTCCGTCCGTACGGAACACTTCCGTGGAGTTTGTTTGCTGGACGTTCCAGGCTCGTAGCCACTGCACATCCCTGCGGTCGTCAGCTTACGGTGGAGGTGAGTGTCCGCGGGCGGAGATCGACGCTGCGTCTCCAGACACCGGGCGGCCCGCCGACACGGTACCCGACAACCTACACCTATTCGGCTCCTGCGGTATCTTCGGCCGAGCTGAAAGCCGCCCCCGCCACCCCGTCGTCGGGCCGTCACTTGAAGGAAGCCCTGTGAAGATCGTCATCGCCCACAACCGGTACGCCTCGGCGCAGCCCTCCGGCGAGAACGTCATCGTGGACTACGAGATCGGGGCCCTGCGCGAGGCGGGCGTGGAGGTCGTCCCCTTCCTGCGCTCCTCCGACGAGATCGCCTCCCTTCCCCCGCAGCGCAAGGCGCTCCTCGCGGCCTCGCCCGTGCACGCGGCCGGCACCCAGCGGCGCCTCGCCGAGCTCATCGAGCGCGAGCGCCCCGACCTGCTCCACCTCCACAACCCGTACCCGCTGCTGTCGCCGTCCGTGGTCCGCACCGCCCACCGCGCGGGGATCAAAGTGGTCCAGACCATCCACAACTACCGGCACGACTGCATGAACGGGCTCTACTTCAGGGACGGCCACGACTGCCGCGACTGCCACGGCAAGCGGTGGAACGGGCCCGGCGTGGCCCACGCCTGCTACCGGGGCTCGCGCGCCCAGAGCGCCGTCATGGCCGTCGCCCTCGGCGCCCACCGCGACACCTGGCGCTCGGTCGACCGGTTCATCGCGCTCACCGACGCCATGGCCGGGTACCTCAGGAGCATCGGCATCGCCGACGACCGGATCCGAGTCAAGCCCAACGCCGTCGCCGACCCCGGCGTTTCACCCCTCGGCGAGGGCTTCCTGTTCAGCGCCCGGCTCGTCCCCGAGAAGGGCGTCGAGCTGCTGCTCGACGCCTGGAAGCGGGCCCGGCCCGCGGTGCCGCTGCGCATCGCCGGCGACGGCCCCCTGCGCGGGCTCGTCGAGGACGCCGCGGCCGCGCACCCCGAGGTCCACTACCTCGGCCAGCTCGACCCGGCCGCCCGCGACGCCGCCGTCGCGGCCTCCGCCGCCGTCGTCGTGCCCTCGATCTGGCAGGACATCCTGCCGACCTCCGGCATCGAGGCGCTCGCCGCCGGGCGGGCCGTGGTCGCGACCCGCATGGGCGGCGCGCCGTTCATCGCCGGCGAGGGCACCCCCGCGCCCGCCGGGGTGGTGGCCGCGCCCGACGCGGACGCGCTCGCGGCGGCGATCCGCGAGGTCGCGAAGGACCCGTCGTACGCGGCGAACGCCCGCGCCCGCTACGAGGCGGTGTTCGCGCCCGAGGTGACGCTGCGCCGGCTCGTCGAGATCTACGAGGAAGTGCTCGCGGACTAGCGGAGCGTCGCCCGCGCGTTCACCGCGATGCTCGCCAGGAGGAACAGCCCGTTGACGGCCCCGAAGCACAGCATCACGGCCGCCATCGACGCCGGCCACAGCAGCGCGAGGGCGACGACGGCGACGACGAAGCCGTAGTCGCGCACCAGCTTCACGAGGCGCACCGCGAGGCTCGTCGACCTGACCATCGACACCGACGCGTCCTCCTTCGCCATGACGGCGGTGACGAGGTTCGTCATCCACAGGGCCGCGAACGCGGCGCCGCACCAGGCGGGGAGCCACGGGGTGTAGGCGTCGGCCACGGCGACGACGACCGCGACGACCGACGCCTGGATGGCGACGTCGCAGAGGATGTCGACGCGCGCGCCGGCGTCGGAGCCGGTGCCGGTGACGCGGGCGAGCTGCCCGTCGGCGCAGTCGAGCATGTAGGCGGCGTGCCACAGCACGAGCGCGCCGAGGGCGAGGGGCCACCACGGGGCGCCGTCCTTCGCGGCCGGGATGTAGGCGATGACGGCGGCGCTGGTCGCGAGCCCGACGAGCAGGTTGAGCAGGGTGAGGTGGGTCGGCTTGAGGCCGGCTCGCCATGCGGCGTAAGCGAAGAGCGCGCCGCCGCGCTGGTCGAGGAGGGTGACGAGGCCGCCGCCGCGGTTGGCGGCGAGGAAGTCGGCGGGCCGGTGGGGCGGGCGCTGATCGGACACGCGGCGATCCTATCGGTGCGGCCGCGGGCCCCCGGGCGGCGGCGGTCGCGACGCTCGCGACGCGGTCGGCGACGGTGCGTCGCCGGGCGGGACCCCCTTGTGTCAAGATCCCGACACCACCGCGCCGGGCGGCTCCCTAATATGAGCGCGACGTACACCATTTGGGACGAAACCACTTCTCCTTTGGTAGCCAGCGCATGACCAAGAGTCCTAGAGTTGATGGACGTTCGATTCCTGGGGAGGAACATATGGGCGACGAGGTGACCGGCTCTGCCTTGAAGCACTGGGATCACCCCGCGTATTCGGCGAGGCTCCAGGCGGGACGAGCGGCCCTCGCGCAGTTGCTCTCCGAGGAGCGCCTGGACCGCGGAAGACCGATGACGGGGCTCGAACTGGAGCTGGATCTCCTTGAGCCCGACGGGAGTCCGGCGTTCGCGAACGACGCGGTGCTGGAGCACCTGCACACCTCCGGCGAGGAGGACGCGCTCTACGGCGCCCAGCACGAGCTGGGCGCGTTCAACATCGAGCTGAACCTGCCGCCGCGGCTGCTCGACGGCGCCGGGCTCTCCTGGTACGAGAGCGACCTGGCGGCGGTGCTCGCGGAGGTGCGGGAGGCGGCCGGGAAGGCCGAGGTGCTGATCTGCCCGATCGGGACGATGCCGACGCTGTTCACCGACCACATGGGGGTGGACGCGCTGTCGCGGGCGCGGCGGTACCGGATCCTGAACGACGAGATCATGTCGCAGCGGGGCGAGGACCTGCGGATCGACATCCGCGGCGCGGAGTCGGTGGACTTCACGTCGTCGACGATCGCGCCGGAGTCGGCGAACACGTCGGTGCAGTTCCACCTCCAGGTCGCGCCGGAGGACTTCGCGCGGTACTGGAACGCGGCGCAGGCGTTCGCGGGCGTGCAGGTGGCGACGGCGGCGAACTCGCCGTATCTGTTCGGGCGGCAGCTGTGGGCCGAGACGCGGGTGATCCTGTTCGAGCAGGGCACGGACACGCGGCGGGCGAACCAGCGGGCGGCGGGCGCGAAGCCGCGGGCGTGGTTCGGGGAGCGGTGGATCGGCGGCGTCCTCGACCTGTTCGACGAGAACTACCGGCACTTCGCGCCGCTTTTACCGCTGTGCGACGAGGAGGACCCCGAGGCGGTCATGGCCGGCGGCGGGGTGCCGCACCTCCAGGAGCTGCGGTACCACAACGGGACCGTGTACCGGTGGAACCGCCCGGTGTACGACGTGCACCGGGGGCGCCCCCATGTGCGCGTGGAGAACCGGGTGGTGGCGGCGGGGCCGACGGCGGTCGACATCTGCGCGAACATGGCGCTGTTCTACGGCCTGGTCGCGCACTTCGCGGACGCGGAGGTGCCCCTGAGCGAGCGGTTCTCGTTCGCGGACGCGGCGGCGAACTTCCGGGCGGCGGCGCGGCACGGCATCAACGCCGACCAGGTGTGGCCGGGCCTGGGCCTGGTCCCGGTGCGGCGGCTGGTGCTGGAGGAGCTGCTGCCGAAGGCCGCGGAGGGCCTGGCGTCCCTGGGCGTGGGCGGCCGGGACGTGGACCGGTACCTGGGGGTGGTCGAGGCGCGGTGCCGCCGGGGGGTGAACGGCGCGACCTGGCAGGTCGCGCGGGTGCAGGTCGCCGAGCACCGGCAGCGGCTGGAGCGGCGGGACGCGCTGCGGGCCATGGTCCTCGACTACGCCGCGCGCGCGGCGGACGGGCGGCCGGTGCACGAGTGGGACGTGTGAGCGGATGACGGNGCCGGCGGCCCCCCCGGCCCCGCCCCCCCTCGTCTGCGGCGCCTACTCCTCGGCGGTCTCGTCCGAGTTGATCTTGCGGCGGGTGCGGGCGGTGGTCTTCTTGGCGCGGCGGGCGGGCTTGGGGGTCTCCTCCGCGGGCTCGTCCATGTCGACGGCCTTGAGCTCCTGGACCCAGTCGACGTCGGGGTTCGGCGCGTCGTCGCCGGCCTGGGGCTCCCATTCGGCGCGCTTCTGGGCCTCCTGCCTGGCGGCGCGCTCGGAGTCCTTGGCCTGCTGCTTCTCGCGGCGGGTGGGGCGCTTGGGCCGGGCGGGGGCGGGGGCGAGGTCCTTGGTGTCCGACTCGTCCTCGTAGGCGGAGGCGGGCGCGGGCACGGTCCAGCCGGGGACGGTCTCGACGAGTCCGGCGGGGGTCTCGCGGGAGTCGTCGCGGGGCTCGTCGCGGTCGTCGATCTGCCCGCCGCCCTTGGGGAGGGCGCAGACGACGAGGGAGCCGAGGAGCCCGGCGATCGCGGCGTACGGGCCGACGAGCATGACGGCGAGGGACTCGGCGTTGTCGAGGCGGGAGGGCCCGGCGACGAGGTGGGCGACGGTGACGATGAGGGGCCCGGCGATGCCGGAGGCCGCGGCGATGCGGTACCCGGAGCTGGAGATGTGGCTGCGGCGCGCGAACGCGGCGACGACCGCGCCGATGACGATCGAGCCGGTCACGAACGGGATCGCGATGGAGAACCCGCGCGTGCCCAGGAACGTGTCCGACCCGGCCCACGAGCCCCACACGCCGAGCTCGGTGACCGGGGAGACGCGGTCGCCGACCTCGACGAAGACGGCGAGGATCGCGAGGAGCCAGACGAGGGCGGCGGAGGCGCCGACGTTGACGGCGACCGACCGGGAGGAGAGGCCGATGAGGGCGAGGGCGAACCCGACCGCCGCGCCGAGGCCCGCGGCGATGAGCGGGTCGGTGGGGAAGCTGGTGAACACGGCGCCCTGCTCGGCGGAGAGGGAGACGAGCGGGCCGACGGCGAAGGCGCCGGCGGCGGAGGCGAACACCGCGGCGACGCGGGTCGCGGGGGTGGCGTGCGCGGCGGCCCGGGAGCCGATCGCGCCGGAGGCGAGGCCGCCGACGACGCAGGACGCGGCCGAGAACCACGCGACCCACGCGAGGTTGGCGTTCCAGCGGTAGTCGAGGACGGGGTCGGCGGCGCCGGGGGCCGCGTCGGCCCAGGAGAGGAGCCCGAAGCCGTAGGCCAGGCCGAGCTGGGCGAGCGCGGCGAGCGCCGCGACCGCGAACCCGGCGCCGACGGTCTTCGCGGCGGATCTAGGTGACATACGTCGCACGCTACTGCGTGTACGCAATGGAGTCTCGAACGGCCGATCGCGTGAGGGTGCGGGCGGTCGCGCCGTCTCACACGTGAGGAAACGGACGGGGCTCCGGGCGGGGCCCCCGGCTATGCTCGGACCATCAAGGCCACCTGCCCGGTCGCCGTGCGAGATCATGCCGATCAGCGAGGAGCATTGCATGTCCGACGCCTACGAGGCCCTCACCGCGAACCTGGCGGCCGCCGACCCCGAGATCGAGCGGCTCATCGAGGCCGAGGGTCGCCGCGAGTCCGAGAAGATCCGCCTCATCGCGTCCGAGAACTACGTGTCCGAAGCGGTCATGCAGGCCACGGGCTCGATCCTGACGAACAAGTACTCCGAGGGGTACGCCGGGAGGCGCTACTACGAGGGCCAGCAGTTCATCGACCCGGTCGAGCAGCTGGCGGTGGACCGGGCCAAGGAGCTCTTCGGCGCCGACCACGCGAACGTGCAGCCGTACTCGGGGAGCCCCGCGAACCTGGCCGTCTACCTGGCGTTCCTGTCCCCCGGGGACAAGGTCCTGGGCATGGGCCTGCCCGCGGGCGGGCACCTGACCCACGGGGCGAAGGTCTCGGCCACCGGCAAGTGGTTCGACGCCGTGCACTACGGGGTCCGCCGCGACACCGGCCGCGTCGACCTCGACGAGGTCGCCGAGATCGCCCGCCGCGAGCGCCCGAAGATGATCATCTGCGGCGGCACCGCGATCCCCCGCACCGTCGACTTCGCGGGCTTCAAGGCCATCGCCGACGAGGTCGGGGCGGTCCTCATGGCCGACATCGCGCACATCGCGGGCCTGGTGGCCGGCGGGGCGCACCCGACGCCGATCGGCCACGCCGACGTCGTCACCACGACCACGCACAAGACGCTGCGCGGCCCGCGCGGTGCGATGATCCTCGCGAACGAGGAGCACGCCAAGGCGATCGACAAGGCCGTGTTCCCCGGTCTCCAGGGCGGCCCGCACAACCACACGACGGCGGCGATCGCCGTGGCGCTGCGCGAGGCCGCGAAGGACTCGTTCAAGACGTACGCGGCCCAGATCGTCGCGAACGCGAAGGCGCTCGCGGAGGGCCTGAGCTCGCGCGGGTTCGACCTGGTCTCGGGCGGCACCGACAACCACCTGATCCTGGTCGACCTGACCCCCAAGGACATCGGCGGCAAGCCGGCGGCGAAGGCCCTGGACGCGGCGGGCATCGAGCTGAACTTCAACTCGATCCCGTTCGACACCCGGAAGCCGATGGACCCGTCGGGCCTGCGCATCGGCACCTCGTCGGTGACGACCCGCGGCATGACCGAGGGCGACATGGACCTGATCGCGGGCTGGATCGACCGCGCGGTCGCGGCCGCGAAGGACGGCAAGGACGCCGAGCTCGAGGTGGTCGCGGGCGAGATCCGCGAGCACACCAAGTCCTTCCCGATCCCGGGCTGGCACGCGTAAGCAGCGTTGACCTGCGCGAACGGGCGCTCCTCCATGCGGAGGGGCGCCCGTTCCGTGTGTGCTGCGCAACATCTGGAGAAATTTCCGCATCGGGGTGCGTCAGGTCCGCGGGGGCGGGCGTCTAGTAGTCATCGAGTCCCCGAGGAGCGAACACCACAAGGGACTGTCCACTCTCACCTGTCAAGGAACCCTGCCATGCCTGCACCCTTTTCCGCGGTCGAGCGCGCCCCGATGCGCCTGGCCGCCCTCGCCGGAGCCGCCTCCCTCGGCGCTCTCGCCTTCGCCCTCCCCGCCCACGCGCAGCCCGCCGCCCCCCAGATCGACTTCGCCGCCCCCGAGGTCCTCGAGGCCGGCGCGGGCTTCGCCCCGGCCACCCTCGACATCGAGTTCGGCGACGACTTCGAGCCCGACGCCCACACCGTGACCGCCGTCCTCAGGTGGGAGAACCAGGAGGAGATGCACTACGGCGGCGTCTCCACCGACGACGGCTTCTGCGGCATGGACGCGTTCCACAACACGCTCTCCTGCGTCTCCCACGAGGCCGACGGCTCGCTCCACTTCGAGCTCGAGTACGGGGCGCTCCCCGAGGCGCAGGCCGGCGAGTGGGGCTACACGCTCACCGTCCTGGTCGACGAGGAGACCGTCGCGGTCCAGGAGGGCACCACCGAGATCACCGTGCCCGACTGGGACGGCCCGTTCCTCCACGGCAGCACCGCGGTCGACGGCGTCGCCCCCGGCGACACCGTCGGCGTCCAGCCGGACTTCTACCAGCAGGACGCCCTGCCCGAGGACACCGCGGCCGTCGTCGCCGTCTTCACGGACGCCGAGCGCCTCCCGCACGGCCTCGCCGCTCCGCAGGCGGACTTCGACAACTGCACGGAGCTCGAGTACGGCGACGTCGCCTGCGCCTTCACCGAGTTCGAGGACGCCGCGGGCACCGGGTTCACCTTCAGCGACCCGATCGCCTACAGCGTCGGCGACAGCGCCCCCGGTCCCATCCAGGCCTGCGGCTGCTCCTACTGGGTCCGGGCGGTCGACGCCGACACGCTCGAGTCCGAGTACGGCGGCGTCTTCTGGGACGAGGGCTCCGCCAACCTGCTCGGCCTCGCCTCGACCGGCGCGACGGACGAGTTCGGCGACCCTTACAACGGCTGGATCGACCTCACCACCGTGCCCAACCCGTACGACCTCGCCGTGGCCGACACCGCGATCAAGGGCGACGACGGCGACGAGGTCACCGTGACCGTGCCGGTCACCAACGGCGAGTCCGCCGAGGCCCCGAGCTTCTTCGACGGCCCCGGCTCCTACGCCCTGGTCGGCGACCTCCCGAAGGGCACCGAGTTCGTGTCGGTCGAGTCCGACGACTCGTTCTACTGCCAGGACGACTCCGAGGAGTACTTCCGCGACACGATGCCCGCGATCGAGGACCCCGACGCCGCCGACTTCGTCTGCATCTTCACCGACGTGCCCGGCGGCGGCGAGATCGAGGTCGAGCTCACGGTGACGGTCGTGGACGAGGACGCGTCCGGCAAGGGCCTGCTCCAGGTCGTCGCCTTCGGCGACCAGGACTACCCCGGCGCGCTGGACGGCGACCTGGGCAACAACACCGCCGACCTGACGCTGAACGGCTCCGGCCACCTGCCGAAGACCGGCTCCTCGATGACGTGGATCCTCGCCGGAGCGGCCGCCGCCCTGGTCCTCGGCGTGGTCCTCTACATCGCCACCCGCCGCCGCAAGACCGCCGGCGACACCGCCGAGTAGGCCCGCCACCACCAGGACACCCGCAGAGCGCCCGGCCCCCACAGGCCGGGCGCTCGTCCGCGTCCGAGAAACTCCGGCGGGGATCGCAACGCGTCACCGGCCGTTCGCGTTGAGTTCATATAGTCCGCCGTCCGGCCGCCGGCCGGGCCCTCGCTAAGGAACTCCCATGACTCCGCCTCTCCCGCGTCGTGCGGGCGGGCGCCTGGCGGCCGTCCTCGCGGCCCTGCTCGCGGGGGCGCTCACCGTCCCCGCGTCCGCCCAGGCGCAGCCGCCCGCCGAGGCGACCTACGACTTCCAGGGCCCGGTGCACCTCGGCGACGAGGGCCTGCCGGGCGGTTTCACGCTCGTCTTCGGCGACGGCTTCACGCCCGGCGCCCACACCGTGTCGGTCGCGCTCGAGGTCGACGCCGCGCCCGGCACGTTCCGGTTCACGACCGGCGACCTCGGCGCGGGCCTGCCGTGCACGAACGACGCCGACCACACGCGCGTCGACTGCGTCAGCGAGGCCGCCGCGGCCGAGCTGTACTTCCCGTTCGGGTTCGGCGCGCCCCTCGACGCGCCGACCGGGGTCTACGGGTACACGGTGACCGCGGCCGTCGACGGCGAGGCCGTCGACACCGCCTCGGGCGCGATCGAGATCGTGAACCCGTTCCCGTCGCAGGCGTTCCCGTTCCGGCACGCGAACCTCGAGTACACCGGCGTCGAGCCGGGCGCCGTGGTCGGCGTCAGTCCGGAGTTCGTGCAGGCCGACGCGTTCGACCCGGGCACGGGCGCCGTCGTGGTCACCTTCACCGAGCCCGAGTACGCCGAGTTCGACCAGGGCGTCGACGCGTCCGCGGCCTACGACAACTGCGCCGACGACTTCCTCGGCCGGCGCGGGGTGGTCTGCGTGATCACCGACTTCGAGGACGCGCCGGGGACGGCGCTCACCACGACCGCACCGATCCCGTACGAGGTCGACGCGCTCGCGCCGGGCCCGTTCGACGTGTGCGTCTGCTACATCAGCGCGTACACCGTCAGCGAAGACGAGCGCGAGGCCGTCTACGGGGACATCACCTGGGACGAGGAGGGGCACCTCATCGGGCTGCGGGAGGCCGCCGAGCCGGCGCGCGAGTACTCGGACCCGACGGTCGGCGAGCTCGACATCGTCACCCGCGAGCACTTCTACGACCTGGAGATCGGCGACGCGGACGCGCGCGGCGGCCGCGGGGAGGAGCGCACGCTCACCGTCCCGGTCGGCAACGGCGGGCCCGCGACCGCGTTCGGGCTCTTCGGCGTCCACTCCTACTACGTGACCGGGACCCTCCCCGACGGGCTCGACCTCGTGGAGGTCGACAGCGACGCGTCCGAGCACTGGGACTGCCTGAGCGACGCCGAGGCGGCCGAGATCCTGCCCGACCTCGACCCGGACGGCCGCGACTTCGTGTGCATGTTCGACCGCCTCGACGCGGGCGGCGAGATCGAGTTCGCGTTCACCGTCGCGGTCACCGACCCGGACTCGACCGCCCGAGGGGTCCTGGAGGTCCACGGCCGCAACAACGCCGGGATCTACCCGGGGGTCCTGGAGGACGACCTGGCGAACAACACCGGCGCGATCACCGTGAACGGCACGGCGCTCCCCGACACGGGCGCGTCCCTGACCGGGGTCCTCGCGGCGGCGCTCGCGGCGCTCGCCGCCGGCGCGGTCCTGCTCCTCGCCCCGCGCCGCCGAGCACGGGCCTGACCTGCCGCGGCCGCCCGTCCGCCCGGGATTCGCACGGGCGGCCGCAACCGCGGGGACGTCTCGCACGTTTCAGTCAGGTACGGACGAAAGGAGCCCGCGATGGCGCAGGCGACCACCCGAACCCGACGGACGGCCCGCCTCGCGGCGGCGGCCGCGGCCCTGATCGGCGCGGCCCTGGCCGCTCCGGCGCCCGCGCAGGCGCAGGACGGCGACCCCTACCACCCGTTCCTGCACGCCGACCTGGCCTTCACCGGCGTCGCCCCGGGCGGCGCGGTCGAGGTGAACCCGCGCTTCACGCAGGAGGCGGCGCTGTCCCCGGAGACCGCGGCGATCGTGATCGCCTTCAGCGGCTCCTTCGACGACGAGGGGCAGACGACCGCGGGGGCCCGCGCGGACGCGGACTACGACAACTGCCGGCCCGGCTACTTCGACGACCCGCGCGGCACGACCTGCATCGTCACCGAGTTCACGGACCTGCCGGGCGCGATCCTCACCCTGACCGGCCCGGTCGTGTACACCGTCGACGCGGACGCGCCGGCCCTGGCGGACGCGTGCGCGTGCGCGTACGGCGTCTCCGCGGTCACCGCCGAGGACCTGGCGACGGACTTCCCCGGCTTCACGTGGGACCCGGAGTCGGAGAACCTCGTGGGCCTCACCACCGCGGACGCCTGGGACGGGCCCGGCAGCGGCCCGAACCCGGACCTCGGCGGCGACATCGCGATCACGACCGCCGGCGGCCCGGACGAGCCGACCGCCGAGCCGACGCCCGAGGCGTCCGGGCCCGCGTCCGCGGCGCCGAAGCTCCCCGAGACCGGGGCGCCGGTCGGGCCGGTCGTGAGCGGGGCGGCCGCGCTCGTCGCGCTCGGCATGGTCTTCGCCGCCGCCGCCGCGCGCCGCCGCCCGGCCGGGAGGTAGACGCGAAGCGGCCCCGGCCGCATCGGCCGGGGCCCGTGCCCGTGTCCGGGCGTGCGAAACGCGCCGGGCCCGGGGGCCTGCGGCGCGTTCAGCGATCGGAGTGTTGCAGTCGGCTCGGCGCCTTGTGGGCGCGCTCGCCTCGGGACCTAGCGGGCCAGGCCGGCGAGGGCGCGGCCCTCGACCCGGTCGGCCACGCGGCGCAGGACGCCGGCGGTCGAGAGGCGGACCTTCTCGGGGCGGGTGACGCCGAAAGCGTACGGCTTGTCGGCCCGACCGTCGTCAACGACCGGCGCGTTCGGCAGGGCCGAGGTGGCGGCGGTGTTGGCGGCGTCGACTGCGAGGTATGCACCTACGAACTCGTACATGGTGATTCCTTCCCGGCGGGGTGCGCCGGATCGTGGATTCTGAAGGGGGACCGCTCGTCGATGACGCCATTGTCGACGGCGGGGAACCGTCGCGATCGCCTTGGACCGCTTCGGGAGGCCGTTCGCGGAAGCGGTTCGGGTTCGCCGTTCCGGTTCCGCCGCTCTGGGCCTCTGCGTCAATGTTAAGCCCGCCGCACGAGGGAAATCCAGGTATTTCGCGTGGGTCACAGGTGTCCCAGGACACTGTCCACAAAGCACTGAGTTATCGTTCGGTTATCGAATTCCAGAGGCGCCCCCGAGCCCCATGACGGTACGCTGTCCTGATGCGGGACATGGGAGTTCGCGTCGGCCACTGGACCGGCGAGCACACCGGCTGCACGGTGCTGCTGTTCGAGGAGGCCGTGCTCGCCTCCGGCGAGGTCCGCGGCGGCGCCCCCGCCAGCCGCGAGATCGAGCTCCTCGACCCCCTCCGCTCCAACACCGGCGTCGACGCCGTCCTCCTCACCGGCGGCTCCGCCTTCGGCCTCGCCGCCGCCGACGGCGTCATGCAGTGGCTCGCCGAACGCGGCCGCGGCGTCCCCACCCCCGGCGGCACCGTCCCGATCGTCCCCACCCTCGGCCTCTACGACCTCGACGGCACCGGCAACGTCCCCGCCGCCGCCCAGGGCTACGAGGCCTGCGACGCCGCCATGGCCCCCTTCGAACCCGCCCTCGACGGCCCCGTCGGCGCCGGCCGCGGCGCCACCGTCGGCCAGTGGCGCGGCGTCACCCTGCCGTCGGGCCTGCGGACCGCGACGGTCAGCGCCGGACCGGTCACCGTCACCGCCCTCGCCGCCGTCAACGCCTTCGGCGAACCCGGCCCCCTCGACCGCGGCCTCCTCCGCCCCGAGGGCTTCGCCGCCGGCGGCTTCGGCCGCAACACCACCATCGGCGTCGTCGTCACCAACGCCCGCCTCGACAAGGTCGAGTGCGCCCTCGTCGCCCAAGGCGCCCACGACGGCCTCGCCAAGGCCATCAGCCCCGTCCACACCCGCATGGACGGCGACGCGTTCATCGCCGCCGCCACCGGCGCCCTCCCCGCCTCCGTCGACGTCGTCCGCGCCCTCGCCGTCGAAGCCGTCGCCGAAGCCGTCGGCGACGCCGCCTGAACCGCACCCCCGGACGAAACCGGCACGCTCGCCCCAACCGGATACCCTCGGACCCATGAGACGCATCGGCGCCGCCATCGCAGCCCTCCCCCTCCTCCTCGCCGGCTGCACCGGCGCCGACGCCGACCCCCTCGGCGAACCCCTCCCCGACGACGCCGCCGCGACCGCCGACGGCTGGCTTTACCAGCTCAGCGGCTACCAGGACGACACCCTCGACGCCGTCGCCGCCGCACCCCAGCCCACCGCCGTCGTCGACCTCGCCCGCGACGGCGGCGACGACTACTGGACCGCCGCCGAGATCACCGCCCTCCACGACGCCGGCAAGACCGTCTACGCCTACTTCACCATGGGCTCCATCGAGACCTACCGCCCCGAATACGACGCCGTCGCCGCCGCGGGCTCCGACCTCGTCCTCAACCAGTGGGGCGACTGGCCCGACGAGTACTTCGTGAAGTACTGGGAGCAGGACTGGTGGGACCTCGTCATGCGCCCCCGCCTCGACCAGGCCGCCGCCGCCGGATTCGACGGCGTCTACCTCGACGTCCCCAACGCCTACGAGGAGATCGACCTCGCCCTCGTCCCCGGCGAGACCCGCGAGACCCTCGCCCGCAAGATGGCCGACCTCGTCATCGCGGTGGACGAGTACACCGCCGGCGGCCTCGCCGTCCTCCCCCAGAACTCACCCGAGCTCATCGAGCAGGACGGCTACCTCGACGCCGTCGACGGCATCGGCATCGAAGAGCTCTGGTTCCTCAACGCCGACACCCCCTGCGACGAGGACTGGTGCGCCGAGAACCTCGCGAACACCCGCGCGATCCGCGACGCCGGCAAGCTGATCCTGGCCGTCGACTACGCCGCCGACCCCGCCAACAAGGCCGCCGCCTGCGCCCATTACGCCGACGAGGGCTTCAGCGGCGCCGTCGCCGGCGTCGACCTCGACACCGTCTACGAACCCTGCCAGTAGACCTCGCCGAAGTCCTCCCCGCCGACGCCCCCGACCTCGCCGTCAGCCGTTAAAAGGCCCTTCCGCGACCGCTTCATCTGATACATCGCCTGGTCCGCGGCCCACAGCGTCTGCGCCGGATTCCCGCCCGTCGCCAGCCGCGCCCACCCGATCGACACGTCCACCGGCGTCCCCGGCACCGAGTACTCCCAGTTCTCCGCGGCCACCGCGATCCTGATCCGCTGCGACACCGCGTCCGCGTCGTACTCCGTCGCCCCCGGCAGCACCATGATGAACTCGTCGCCGCCCGTCCGCGCCAGCAGGTCGCCCGACCGCACCACGCTCGACAGCAGCGCTGCCAGCCGCTGCAGGATCGCGTCCCCCGCCTGGTGCCCGTGCGTGTCGTTCACCGCCTTGAACCCGTCCAGGTCCAGCACCGCGATCATCCCGTCCCCGTCGACGTCCGACAGGAACGCGTCCAGCCGCCGCCGGTTCGGCAGCCCCGTCAACTCGTCGGTGTTCGCCCGGTCGGCCCAGCCCGCCGCCGCCCGCCGCAGCTGGTCGTGGTCGACCAGCGCCGCCGCCGACGCCAGGTAGATCGTGTGGAACTCGTTGATCTGCTTGTACAGCGCGTACGTGGTCGCGTGCGCCGCCAGGATCGACGCCGCGTGGTCGCCCTTCGCCACCAGCGCGAGCGACCGCAGGTGCTGCGGCTCCATCACGCCCAGCGTCTCGTCCCCGATCTCCCGCGCCTCCAGCACCTCCAGGGCCTCCAGCCCCCGCGCCTGCGCGATCAGCCGCGACGCCCGCGCCATCGTGCGCAGGTCCATCGCCTCCACCGACGACGTCTCCTCCGGCAGCAGGTGCTCCACCGACCACTGCTCGCTGAACCCCAGCAGCGACAGCCGCGCGAGCGCGTAGTGCACCCACTCCAGCTCCCGCGTGTCGAGGTCGTGCAGGTTCGGCTTCACCCGCCGCAGCTCCTGCCGCAGCAGGCCCGTGCACGCCCGCGGGTCGCCGGTGTAGTACCGCAGCAGCGCGTCGCGCACCCGGATCTCCACGCCCTCCACAGAGGACCGCGTCACCCCGGCCCGCTCCGCCAGCGTGTGGCACTGGTCGAGCGCCCCCGCCGCCTGCTGCTGGTACCCGCAGTTCGAGAGGATCACCGCCAGGTCGTACCAGGCGTCCACCGCGGCCTGGCTCGCCTCCGTCATCGACCGCAGCGCGCGGGACGACAGCACCAGCCGCTGGGCCGTGAAGTCGAGCGACTTGATGTGGTGGTGGTAGTACCAGGCCGCGAGCGCGTGGTACTTCCCGTCCAGGCGGGGGTCGCGGCAGCGCGCGACGGCGGTGCCAGCCTGGTCGATGGTGCTGGGGATCTTGTCGATGGCGCGCTGGCTGATCTGGCCCTGGAGGATGAACAGCCAGGCCTGGGCGCGCTGCTGGGCGGTCTCGGAGTTGTAGACGATCCAGGTCGCCTCGCTGACGGCCTCGGCCACCTGGCCGGACCGCACGAGTCCGCGCAGACGCCGGTACTGGTCGGCATAATCACGCGCTGACGTGAGCTCCCTCCGTGGCGTCACGCGCTCTATCCTGCCACCGCTGCGCGGATATATCCAGTGCCGCAGGTGCCGGGCCCGGCCGCGTCCCGACTCGGATGGGCATGGGCCCGAACCGTTCTCCCCCCTCGGGGCGCGTCGGGCGCTTAGAGTTGGGGCATTGCCCGAAATGGAAGGATGGTGGGCTTTGCTCCCTGCGTGTCCGTGCACGTCCTGCGGCGAGCCGCTGCCGGTGGCCCCGGGTGCGACCGTCCTGGCCTGCGACGCCTGCGGGACGGCGCTGTACGGGCGGCCCGCGGCGCGGCGGCTGGTGGACCCGGACTGGACGGCGCTGCCGCCCAAGGCGACGGGCCGGTACGCGGACGACACGCCGGAGCCGCTCACCCTCCCCGACGCGATGGTGCCGTTCAGGATCGACCGGGCGACGGCGCGGCGGCTGCTGCGGGACTCGGCGCGGCGGTGGTTCGCGCCGCGGGCGTTCCGGCGGGTGGACGAGTCGGAGTCGTTCCGGGCGGCGTACCTGCCGCACTGGGTGTGGGGGGCGTGGACGCGGTCGCGGTACCGGGCGGCGCGCGGGGACTTCCACTGGTCGCGGGCGGGCCGGTCGGGGGCGGCGCACGGGAGCCGGGTGCGGGGCGTGCGGTGGCGTCCGGCGGCGGGGACGGTGGACCGGGCGTTCGCCGACGTGGTGGTGCCGGCGACGGTGCGGGTGGACGCGGCGATGCTCGCGGACCTGCTGCGGGACTGGGACCTGGGGGCCGCGGTGCCGTTCGCGCCGGCGCTCCTGGAGGGCCGGTGGGTGCAGCGGTACGACCTGGAGCCGGAGGTCGGCCTGGAGCTGGCGAAGGCGCGGATGGCGGCCGAGGTGGAGCGGGAGGTGCGCGGCCTGGTCGGCGGGGACGCGCAGCACGTGCCGGTGATCGAGACGGCGTACGCGGGGCTGGGGTACCGGCTGGTGCTGCTGCCGGTGTGGCTGGCGTCGTACCCGTACCGGGGCCGGCGGCGGATGGTGGCGGTGCACGGGGAGACGGGCCGGGTGGTGGCCGAGCGTCCGTGGAGCGGGACGAAGCTCGGAATCGCGTTCACGCTCGCAGCAACTGTGGCAGGCGTCATACTGTATTCGGTCGTGTAATCCGTTTTCGTCCGGACCGGGAGCCGGACGGGATGGTATGCGAAGCGGTTACCGGATGAACATGAACTACTGTCGGGTGAACGCAACCCCGCTGGTGAACCGTGCGTGTTCCCCGGAGAGCGGGCCAGCCTCCCCCGGCTGCGCCGCGACACCCCACCTGTAGTTCCCGGGAGAGGCAATGAGCGAACCGGTCAAGCATGCCGCCAAGGCGTCCTCGCCTTGGTGGGCGAAGGCCATGGTCATCAGCGGTTCGATGGTCATGGTCGTCGCCGGCGGCGGCGCGATCGCGGCCCAGGTCAGCCTCAACCTGGTGAACAACTCGGTGAACCAGGAGGACCTCCTGGGCGACCAGCGCGTCGAGGCCGAGGAGGGCGCCGCGATCGAGGGGCCCCTGAACTTCCTGGTCCTGGGCACCGACGAGCGCGTGGACGCGGGCGGCGAGGCGCGCACCGACGCCGACATCATCGTGCACCTCAACGCGGACCTGACGCAGGTCTCGATGATCTCCCTCCCGCGCGACCTGCTGGTGGACATCCCCTCGGGCATCCCGGCGGAGCAGACGAAGCTCACGGAGGCGTTCGCGTACTCCGAGGACTGGGGCGAGTCGTTCCAGAACACCGCCGAGACCATCACGAACCTGACCGGCATCCAGTTCGACGGCGGCGCGATCGCGAACTTCGAGGGCTTCCTGCAGATGGTCGACGAGCTGGGCACCATCGAGCTGTGCCCGTGGCACGAGATCACCTCGATCCACACGGACAAGACGTTCGAGGCGGGGTGCGCCGAGTACGACAAGAAGGACGCGCTCGACCTGGTGCGCCAGCGGTACGGGTGGGACTCCGAGGAGGACTACGCGAACGGCACCTGGGGCGACTTCGGGCGCCAGAAGATGCAGCAGCAGGCCATCAAGAAGATCCTGGAGCGGGCCAAGGAGCAGGGGTACGCGACGAACCCCGTCAAGGCCGTGGAGCTGCTGAACTCCTTCGGCGACGCGCTCACCGTCGACGTCGGCGGGTACAACCTGGTGGACATGATCACGCAGATGCGCGACGTCGACCCGAACGAGATCCTGTCGATCGGCACGCCGTCCTCGGAGGGCAGCATCAACGGCACGTCGTACGTGCTCATCCACGAGGGCACCGACGAGGAGGTCGCCTCGGACGCCCTGTGGGAGGCGATCGCGACCGACACCGTGAACGAGTGGGCGTGCGCGTACCCCGACTGGCTCAGCGGCGACTCCGCCCCCGACTGCGCCGCGCCGCCGACGACCGCCACCTCCGCGACCCCTAGCGACGCCGCCACCGAGACCGCCGATTAGCCTGGATCGCGACGCAACCGGGGGGCGTTACCAAAGCGTTATCAATACGGGATGATGCTCGACCGACCTCTGGGAGAGGCATGGCAGTGAAGAGCGGCGCACCCTGGTGGGCCCACCTGATGATGTACGCCGGCGGCGTGACGATGGTCGTCGCCGGGGCCACCGCGGGGATAGCCCAGTACGCCCTCCACACCGCGAACAACACGATCGAGGCGGAGGACATCCTCGGCGACAACCGCGCCGAGATGGACGTCGAGGACATCTCCGGTCCGCTGAACATCCTCGTGCTCGGCGTCGACAAGCAGGGCGGCTCGACCCGGTCGGACACCATGATCATGGTGCACGTCAACGCGGACCTCACCGAGGTCTCGATGGTGTCGCTGCCCCGCGACCTGTACGTGGAGATCCCCGACTGCGGCCCCGACTGGGGCAACAACACCTGCTTCCAGAAGCTCAACCACGCCGCGTCGATCTCCGACGACTGGGACGTCACCCGCGCGAACGTCGTCGACACGATCTACAACCTCACCGGCGTCGAGTTCCACATGGGCGCCACGGTCGACTTCGAGGGCTTCATGGACCTCGTCGACCTCGTCGAGGAGATCGAGCTGTGCCCGTGGCACGAGATCACCTCGATCCACGGCGACAACCGCGTCTTCCCCGAGGGCTGCAACTACTACAACAAGGAGGAGGCCCTCGACCTCATCCGCCAGCGCTACCCGTGGGACGACCCCGAGGACTACGAGAGCGGCCTGTGGGGCGACTACGGCCGCCAGGCGATGCAGCAGCAGGCCATCAAGGCGCTCATCAAGGAGCTGAAGGCCGACGGCTACGCCTCGGACCCGACGCGCCTCACCCAGGTCCTCGAGGGCCTGGAGGGCAAGCTGACGATGGACCTCCCCGACGGCCTGAGCGCCGTCGACCTGGCCCTGAACCTGCGCGACCTCAACCCCGAGGACATCACCTCGATCCGCGTCCCGGCGACGTCCCAGGAGACCGAGGTCGGCTCCTCCGAGGTGATCGCCGAGGGCGAGCAGCAGATCGCGGCGGACGCGCTGTGGGAGGCGCTCCAGAACGACACGATGACCGAGTGGATCGCCCAGTACCCGGAGTGGGTCAAGCAGACCGGCAACAACACCGCCCCCACGACGGAGGAGCCCGCGGGCGAGGAGACCTCCTCGGAGGCGACCACCGACTGAGCCGCACACCCGAGCAGCAGAGCGGGGCCGCCTCTTCCGAGGCGGCCCCGCTCGCATGTCCGGGCGGCGTCGTCGCGACCCCCGCGGACCGCGGTCTCCGGTGTCAGGAGTGCTTGGCGATCTCGGCCGAGTTGCGGGCCTCTTCGAGCTTCGTGACGAGCGCGGCGGCCATGGCGCTGGTCTCCTCCAGCTGCTCCTTGCCGAGGTTGAGGGCGTTCGCGGCCGCTTCGATCCCGAGGGACTGGAGCTGCCCGAGGACCTCGTCGACCTGGGCCTTGCTGGCCTCGATCTGACCCTGGAGTTCGTTCACCGCATCGACGTTCGCGCTGATGGAGGTGAGGACTTCATCGATGCTCGCCACTGTCGGGCCTTTCTCTCAGGGGTCCGGGGGGCCGCCCGCGCCGCGCACGTTCAGCACCGGCGACCTTACCCGAAACCGGCCCCGAGCGCAGCCCCCGCAACCGGCATCCACAATGGACCAGGGCGCGTTACGCCTTGCCGCCCTTGGCCTTGTCGGCCTCATCAGCCTCGTCCACGGCATTCCAGTCGCGCTTGGAGGACTGCCAGCCGTCCTCGTTGTGCCCGACCCGCCAATACCCGGAGATCGAGAGGCGCTCGCGCGGGACCTCCCGCTCGAAGCGCAGGTAGCGGCGGATCTCGCGCACGAACCCGGCCTCGCCGTGCACGAACGCCTGCACCTCGGCCGACGGGAACTCGAAGCCCCGCACCGCGTCCACGAGCCGGCTCCCCACGGCGGCCTCGCCGCGGTGGAGCCAGAAGACGGAGACGTCCCCGGCGGACTTGAGCTGCTGCTCCTCCTCGGGCCCTTCGACTTCCAGGAACACGAACGCGCGCGCGCCGGGCGAGAGCCGCTCGACAGCGGAGGCGATGGCGGGCAGTGCGCTCTCGTCGCCGGCGAGCAGGTGCCAGTCGGCGTCGGCCCCGGGCGCGTACCCGCCGCCGGGCCCGGCGAACCGCAGCAGCGCCCCCGGCCGGGCGCTCGCGGCCCAGGGCCCGGCGACGCCCTCGTCGCCGTGGTAGACGAAGTCGATCCACAGCTCCCGCGCGGCGGGGTCCCAGCGGCGCACGGTGTAGGTGCGGGTCACCGGCCACTGCTCGCGCGGGTACTCCTCGCGGATCCGGCCGAGGTCGAACGGCTCGGGGTACGCGACGCCCTCCACCGGGAACTGAAGCTTCACGTAGTGGTCGGTGAAGTCGCCGCACTCGAAGTCCGCGAGCCCCTCCCCGCCCAGGACCACGCGGATCATGTGCGGAGTGACCCGCTCGGTCCGCAGGACCTCGGCAGTCTTCAGGTTCGGACTCCTGCGCTCACGGCGTTCAGCCATACCGGCTCCCTTGCTCAAAGCGGCTCACACGTCCACTCGGCGAGGCCCTCGAGCCGCGAGGTCGGCCCCGTCGAGACGATCGTGGTTAGGTCCCCCTAACCATCACACTCTCAGTTGTACCCCGCCGCCCCACCACCCCGCCCGCCCCGACCCGCCCGAATCCGGTCCTCACTCCCGCCTTAGTCGGACCTTCCGCCCCAATACCGCCGCCACCAGCCCGGACAAAAGTTATCCACAGGCGGAAAACCCATCCTGTACAGCTCTTCCGCAACCTGTGATTGTTGGTAGCAAAAACACCTTCCTCCTGGTGGTGGTTGGAGGAGGAGGGAGGTGGTGCCGGTGTCGGCAGGACTGGCGGTGAATGTGGGATACCCCGGGGGCCGCCCCCGAAGACCGCGCGGGAGTGCACTCCCGCGCGGCTCCTGCCGACACACACCTCGCGAGGTGAACAGAAGAAAGTGCGGGCGCATCGACACCCAGCCGATGCGCCCGCACCAAACCAGCACACCACAACCCGAACCAGCCACAGGGCCCAATCAGCCCCGCGCCAGGCAACCAGCCGATCCGAGCCCGACCACAGACCCGCCAGGCCCGACCCGGCCGAACCAGGCCGGCATAACCCGTGCCAGACCCGACCCGGCCTCGCCCGCCCGGTGGGGCTAGGTCGAAGTCGAACCTGCCCCGCCAGGCCCGGCTCGCCCAACCAAGCCCGGGCAGACCCGGCCCGGCCCCACCGGGCGGGGCCGGGTCGGGCCCGCCCGTAGTGGGGCTCGGTCGTACCAGCCGAACCCGGCCGGGCCGAGCTTCTCGGCGCTAGTCGGGCCGAGGGCTCACGTCTTCCATGACCGAGCGGAGCAGCGGCCGGGAGAGGGCCCCGGCGGCGATCACCGATGCGGTGCCGATTGCGAGCGTGGCCCCGAGGATCAGGGCCCCGCTGACGTCGAAGCCCATCGCGCCGATGACAGGGGCGGTCAGGAGCATCCCGGTCAGGACCGAGGCCCCGCCGAGGAATGCCAAGGGCAGCACGGTCTCCTGGCGGCGGGCCTGGTCGAGGACCCGTTGCGGGGTGCCGGCGAGGTGGAGGAGGCGGTAGGTCTGGCGGCGGTCGAGGACCGAGCCGATGGCGCTGATCGCGGCCGAGACGGCCGCGGTCGCGAAGACCACCGCGAGGACCACGGTCACGCCGATGCGGACCGAGCCGACGAGCCGGTTCGACATGATGCTGGAGTCGATCTCCCGCTCGGGCGGGTCGCCGGGGAGGGCCGCGGTCATGGTGGTGCGCACCGATTCGAGGTCCGCGCCCGAGGTGGTCGCCTCGATGACGGCCGAATCGCCGTCGGCCGTCAAGTACCCGCTGCTGTCGACGACCTCGACTTCGGCCCGGTCGCCGAGTTCGGCCGACAGGGCCGCCGCCAGCGCTTCGGCGTCGGCGGCGGGGACCATCGCGGCGATCTGCTCGGTGGACTGCGCGCTGGTGTCGGTCACGAGCATCGGGAACAGCGCGACCGAACCGGCGATGAAGCCCGCGATCGCGACACCGGACACGGTGCGCCAGGCGGCCTTCGGGTCCTCGGCGAGGCGGCGGGCGGCGAGGAGCCGCGCGGGGCCCTTCGCGGTGCGCGCCAGGATCCGGCCGAGGCGCTGGACCGTCCACGGGCCGATGAGGTTCACGGCCGCGAGGGTCGCGGCGAACAGGACGATGAGGATCGCGACCGCGACCATGCTCCCGCCGACGAGCTGGGTCGCGACCATGAACATGATCGAGAGGACCACGAACACCGCCGCCCGGATCGCCCTGAGGCCCTTGGGTTTCACCCGCCGGGCCACCCCGAGGGGGCTGATCACGACGCTGCGGAGGCCGATGAGGGCCGAGCCGGCGACGAGGACCGGCACCCCGAGGGCCACGACCGCAGTCCAAGGCGCGCCGGCCCACAGGTCGGCGACGAACCAGCGGCCGCCGTCGATGGGGATGAGCGCGACCAGCGGGGTCACGAGCATCCACGCGACCGTGCCGGCCACCGACCCGGCGACCGCCGCGAGCACCGTCTCGATGAGCGTCAACCGCACGACCTGCCCGGGGGTCGCGCCGATGAGGCGGAGCGTCGCCAGGCGCTCGTCGCGCCGCGACACCGTCAACCGGGCGGCCGCGGCGCCGAACACCGCCGCCGGGACCGCCATGAGGATCGCCGCCAGCACCATCAGGATCATGTAGAAGCCGTAGACGGCGTCGGCCCGCCCCCTGGTGAACCCGTCGATCTCGCGCGGCGACACCCCGTCCGCGCTGAACCGCTCCGCGGTCATCGCCGGGTCGTCGGCGGCCCGGCCCACGACCGCGACCATCTCGTTCGGGTGCGCCAGCGCGTCCGCGCCCAGTTCTCCCGCGACCTCGACGTCGCCGTAGCGGGCGAGAAACTCCGATTCGGGCACGCCGTCGAGCAGGTCGGCCGCCGCCGGGGAGAGCCACACCTCCCCGGGTGCGGGGAACGCGTCCATGCCGGGAGGCGCGGGCGCGTCGCCGTCGAGCGCCGCGAGGTCGACCCGCGTGATCGAGTCCCCGCCGAGGTGGTCGACGGCGGTCGCGAGGATCGCCGTCCCGGTGCCGTCGGCCTCGGGCGCGTCGCGCCACGAGGTCCGGTCGCCGCGCGCGTCGAACGCGAAGTTCCCGGCGACCGCGAACTGGAGCAGCAGTGTCGCGACGGCGACGGCGAGCGCGGTCAGGCCCGTGCTCAGGAGGGCGCTGCGCCCGCCGAGCCGGGTCAGGCGCCAGGCGAGCTCGGTCATCGCCAGACCTCCACGACCGGTTCGGCGCCGAACCGGCCGTCGCCGTCGATCACCGGGCGCGAGGCGGCCGCGGCGTCGGCGAGGCCGGTGGACGCGCCGTCGCCGGTGCGCGGGGTCCCGCTGAGGCGGCCGTCGCGGATCTCGATCGTGCGCGTGCACCGGGACGCGATCCGCGGGTCGTGCGTGACGACGACGAGCGCCGCGTCGAGTTCGGCGACCGTGTCGAGGAGGACGCCCATCACCTGGTCGCCGGTGGTCCGGTCGAGCGCGCCGGTCGGCTCGTCGGCGAACACCACCGCCGGACGGACGACGAGCGCCCGCGCCAGCGCGACCCGCTGCGCCTCGCCGCCGGACAGCTCGCCGGGGCGCCGGTGCTCCTTGCCTTCGAGGCCGAGCCGCCGCAGCTGCGCGCGGGCCGGTTCGAGCGCGGCCTTGCGCGGCGTGCCGCCGAGCATGAGCGGCAGCGCCACGTTCTCCTCGGCGGGGAGTTCGGGCAGGAGCTGCCCGAACTGGAACAGGAACGCGAACCTGGTGCGCCGCAGGTGGCTGCGGGACCGCTCGGAGAGCGTGTCGATGCGCTCGTCGTAGAGGCGCACCTCCCCCGAGTCGGGCCGGATGATCCCGGCGAGGCAGTGGAGGAGGGTGGACTTGCCGGAGCCGCTGGGCCCGGTGACGGCGACCGATTCGCCGGGGGCGACGGCGAAGTCGACGCCGTCGAGCGCGGGCGCGGTCCCGAAGTGCTTGACGAGGGAGCGGGCGCTGAGCATGGGGGGCCTCATCGGCGGGCCTTTCGGTGGTCGGGCAGGAACGGCAGGGCGACGCCTGCGATGAGGAACACGGCGGTGAGCACGAGGCCCAGTGCGGTGCCGATCCCCAGGCTGAGGTTCAGGAGCACGTCGTTCATGCCGCAAGCCTCGCCCGGGAGGCCCCTGGCCTGCTTCGGCTCGGCGACGGGTTTCGGGCGCCGCGGGTCGGCCGTTCGACCGAGGGGCCCGGATTCCGGGTTACCTTCGAGCCCATGAACGCGTCCAAGACCGCCATGCCGGGCCGCTTCAGCCGGTTGGTGATGCGCCTGCTGAAGATCGGCGTCGTCTTCATGCTGATGCTCGCGCTGATCGCCGAGATGTCGTCGCACATGCCGGACGAGAAGCCGCCGTACTTCTCGTGGGTGTCGTGGGTGCAGTTCGCGACGTCGCTGTTCGCGATCGGCGTGTACGTCTGGTACCGGCCGGGCCGCAAGCACTGGATCGCGGTCGCGGCGATCGCGTCGCTGGCGGCGACGGGCATCGACGTCGTGTACGACCAGGGGCCGCGCGGCGTGGGCACGGCGGAGCTGATGGCGCTGGGTCTGCTGCTGCTGTTCGCGGTGCGGCACTGGGACGCGGCGCCGGGCCGGTGGGTGGCGTTCGCGCTGGGCGCGGCGATCCTGGTGATCGGCTGGCGCCTGTTCGTCTATCCGGGTTCGGCGGTCGGCGGGACGGTGCTGATCGGGCTGGGCATCTCGACGGTGGTCGGGTTCGGCGCGTATCTGCGGTCGATGGACAAGCTGCGGCGCGAGACGCAGGAGGAGGTGCGCCGGGCCGAGCGGCTGGAGCTGGCGCGGGAGATGCACGACTTCGTGGCGCACCACGTCACGGGCATGGTGGTGCTGGCGCAGGCGGGGCAGGTCACGGACACCGATCCGCGGAAGTCGTTCGCGGACATCGAGGAGGCGGGGCTGGCGGCGCTGGCGTCGATGCGTCGGATGGTGCGGATGCTGCGCGACGACGACGCGGGCGGGGGCGTGAACCCGCTGGGGGACCTGTCGCAGATCGAGGACCTGGTGGACCGGTTCTCGCGGGAGGGGACGGACGCGACGTGCTTCATCTCGCCGGAGCTGGCGGGCGAGGTGGCGCCGGAGATCGCGGCGACGGCGCACCGGGTGGTGCGGGAGGCGTTGACGAACGTGCGCAAGCACGCCCGGGGGGCGAGCAGGGTGCGGGTGGTGGTCGCGTCGGCGGGCGGGCACGGCCTGGAGGTGTCGGTGCGGGACGACGGCAGGCAGGCGCGGGGCCGGTTCGGCCGCGAGTCCCTGGCGCAGTCCGGTTCGGGTCTGGGCCTGGTGGGGCTGCGGGAGCGCGTGGAGGCGGTCGGGGGTCAGCTGCGGGCGCAGGAGCGGCCGGAGGGCGGCTGGGAGACGGCGGCGTGGCTGCCGCGCGAGGCGGCCCCGGTCGGGGTGTGAGCGGCCGCGTGCGGCCCCGTGGCGTCACCGCGCCGCCTAGGGGAACGCGAAGGGCCCGCTCCGGGTCTCCCCGGGCGGGCCGTCCGCTACTGGTGGCAGGTGCAGGATTCGAACCTGCGAAGTCGATGACGGCTGATTTACAGTCAGCTCCCTTTGGCCACTTGGGTAACCTGCCGTGGCTTGTAGCGAGAGCAAGAATAGCGTCCCCTCCCTGGGGGTGCGCAAGCGGGTTCTCCCCCGTTGAGACCGCGTTCACTGCCGTCCCGTCCGGGCGCGGGCGCACGGCGCGGCGGGCCCGGACTAAGCTTGGCGGTCGCGCCCCCTGCGTCGCCTCCCTACCGCTCCGGTGCGGTTCGCGGCGCTGAGCCGCCCACGACACTGGAAGGACCGGACGCCATGGCCGACGCCTCGTTCGACATCGTCTCCGAGATCGACCTCGCCGAGCTCGACAACGCGATCAACCAGGCCCAGCGCGAGCTGGGGACCAGGTTCGACTTCCGCGGCACGGGCGCGGCGGTGGACCGCAGCGGCGAGGAGGCGGCGGTGATCTCCGCCGAGACCGAGGACCGCGCGAAGGCGGCCCTGGAGGTCCTGAAGGAGAAGCTCGTCAAGCGCGGGATCTCGCTGAAGGCCCTGGACGCGTCCGAGCCGCGCCAGTCCGGCAAGGAGACGAAGATCGACGTCGCGTTCAAGCAGGGGATCTCCACCGAGGACGCGAAGAAGATCGGCAAGATCATCCGCGACGAGGGCCCCAAGGGCGTCAAGCCGCAGGTCCAGGGCGACAAGCTGCGCGTGACCGGGAAGAAGCGCGACGACCTCCAGGAGGTCATCGCGCTTCTCAAGGGCAAGGACCTCGAGGTCGCGCTCCAGTTCACGAACTACCGCTAGCGCCGTGGAGTTCTCGAACGTCCTCGCGCTCGCCCTGTTCGTCGTGGGCGGGGGCCTGGTCGGCCTCATGGTCGTGGTGACGCAGCGCTCGTACAAGAAGGACGAGCGCTCCGAGTTCTGGGTGGTCTACCCGACGGCGAAGGGCGAGCGGCCGATCGAGGCCGCCCCGAAGGACTGACCGCCGCGCCTACGCGGCGAGGCGGTGCGTGAGCCCGGTGTGGCGCTTCCCGGTTCCCGCGGTGCGCACGGCGACGGCCAGCGCCTCCCTGGACCCGACGAGGACCACGAGCCGCTTGGCGCGCGTGATCGCCGTGTACACGAGGTTGCGCTGGAGCATCGTCCACGCGCTCGTGGTCACGGGGATGACGACGGCGGGGTACTCGGAGCCCTGCGAGCGGTGGACGGTGACGGCGTACGCGTGCTGGAGCTCGTCGAGTTCGGCGAAGTCGTAGTCGACGTCCTCGTCCTCGTCGGTGCGCACGGTGAGGGTCTGGGCGACCGCGTCGACGCCCTGGACGATGCCGCCGGTGCCGTTGAACACGCCGGCGCGGCCCTTCTGGTAGTCGTTGCGGATCTGCACTACCTTGTCGCCGACGCGGAAGACGCGGCCGCCGTGGCGGCGTTCGGGCAGGCCGTCCCGGGAGGGCGTGAGCGCCTCCTGGAGGCGCGCGTTCAGGTTGCCGGCGCCGGGGCCGCCGCGGTGCATCGGGGTGAGGACCTGGACGTCGCGGACGGGGTGGAGGCCGAAGCGGGCGGGGATGCGGCGGGCGACGATCTCCACGATCCGGTCGGCGACGGCCTCGTTGTCGTCGCACGCGAACCAGAAGAAGTCGCCGTAGCCCTCCAGTTCGGGGAACCGCCCCTGGTTGACCTTGTGGGCGTTGGCGACCACGCCGGACTCGGCGGCCTGCCGGAAGATCTGCGTGAGGCGCACGCGCGGGATCGCGTCGGCGGCGAGGAGGTCGCGGAGGACTTCGCCGGCGCCGACGCTGGGCAGCTGGTCGACGTCGCCGACGAGGAGGAGGTGCGCGCCCGGCGGGACGGCCTTGACGAGCTTGTTCGCGAGGATCGTGTCGAGCATGGACGACTCGTCGACGACGAGGAGGTCGACGTCGAGCGGGTGGTCGCGGTCGTAGGCGGCGTCGCCGCCGGGCCGCAGCTCCAGCATCCGGTGGAGGGTGCGGGCCTCGAACCCGGTGAGCTCGGCGAGGCGCTTGGCGGCGCGCCCGGTCGGGGCGGCGAGCATGACCTTGGCGCCCTTGGCCCTCGCGAGCGCCACGATCGACGACACGGTGAAGCTCTTGCCGCACCCGGGCCCGCCGGTGAGGACGGCGACCCGTTCGGTGAGCGCGAGCCGCACGGCCTCGGCCTGTTCGGGGGCGAGCTCGGCGTCGCCGCGCCGCCGGAGCCACGCGAACGCCTTGTCCCAGTCGACGCCGCGGAAGGCGCCGAGGCGGTCCTCGCTCGTGCGCAGCAGCGCGAGGAGCCCGGCGGCGAGGCCGCGCTCGGCGTGGAAGAACGGCGCGAGGTACCGGGCGGGCACGGTGGACCCGCCGACGGGCACGTCCTCGGCGACGACGCGGTCGCCGGCCTCCGCGAGCGCTTCGAGCGCGGCCGCGACGGGCCCGGCGGGGAGCGCCAGGAGCTCGACGGTGTCGGCGACGAGGTTCGGGGCGGGCAGGAAGCAGTGGCCGCCGTCGGACGCCTGCGAGAGCGTGTACTGGAGGGCCGCCTTGATGCGCTCGGGCGAGTCCTCGGGGACGCCGACGGCGCGGGCGATGGCGTCGGCGGTCTTGAACCCGATGCCCCACACCTCGTTCGCGAGCCGGTACGGCTCGTTCTTGACGACGCCGATCGACGCGTCCCCGTACTGCTTGTAGACGCGCACCGCGAGCGAGGTGGAGACGTCGACGGACTGGAGGAACACCATGACCTCCTTGATGGCCCGCTGCTCCTCCCATGCGGCCGCGATCGCCTTGGTGCGCTTGGGTCCGAGCCCGGGCACCTCGGCGAGGCGGGAGGGGTCGGCGTCGATGACGTCGAGGGTGGCGGTCCCGAAGTGGGCGACGATCCGGGCGGCGGTCTTCGGCCCGACGCCCTTGACGAGCCCGGACCCGAGGTACCGCTCGATGCCCTGGACGGTCGCGGGCAGGACCGTCCGGTAGGACCGGACCTCGAACTGGCGCCCGTACTTCGGGTGGCTCGACCAGCGCCCGGTCAGCGACAGCGACTCGCCGACCTGGGCGCCCAGGAGCGGCCCGACGACGGTGACGAGGTCGGCGCCGCCGCGGGCGGGGGCGGCGCGGGCGATCGTGTACCCGGTCTCCTCGTTCGCGTACGTGACGCGTTCGAGCACCGCCTCCAGGACCGTGCCCGGCTGCCCCTGCTGCTCCGCCATCCGGCAACGCTATCCGCGGGGTCCGTCACGCTCTTTCGAACACCGGGCCGGACTTGCGTGCTTCGTGGCGGTTCATCGCGCCCCGCAGCGCATCGGCGGGTATGTCGGCGCCCCCCGGTACGGTGTGGACATGAGCGAGCGATGGTTTGAGGGGCCCCTGCTGGGGTTCGACACGGAGACGACCGGCGTCGGCCTGGACCGGGACCGGATCGTCCAGGCCGCGTTGACGACCGGCAGCGGCGACCTGGTGTGGCTGATCGACCCGGGCGTGCCGATCCCCCCGGGCGCGACCCGCGTCCACGGCATCACCGACGAGCGCGTCAAGGCGGAGGGCCGGCCCGCGGCCGAGGCGCTCGCGGAGGTCGCGGCGGCGCTGCGCGCGGCCGTCGACGCGGGCACCCCGGTGGTGGCCTTCCGCGCTGGCTTCGACTGCACGCTCCTCTCGTACGAGCTGGAGCGGCACGGCATCGAGCAGCCCGCGTGGGAGCGGATGTCGATCATCGACCCGTCGGTGCTCGACAAGCGCGTGGACAGGTACCGGCGCGGCAAGCGCACCCTCGGGGCGACGTCGGAGCAGTACGGGGTCGTGCTCGACGGCGCGCACTCGGCGGCGGGCGACGCGGCGGCCACGGTCGCGCTGGCGCGCGCGATCGGGGCGCTCTACCCGGAGGTCGGCGACCTGACCCCGCAGGAGCTGCACGTGTCGCAGATCCGCTGGCACGCCGAGGACGCGGCGAGCCTGGAGGCGTACTTCAAGCGCAAGGGGCGCGACGAGGCGGTGGACCGGCGCTGGCCGCTGTGCCGGTGAACGGCCGAGGCCCCGGTCCGAACAGGACCGGGGCCTCGACTCGAAAACCGATCAGTGGCCTTCGGCCGGTTCCTCGGGCTCGTAGTACTCGCGCTCTTCCTCGCCGGTGACGTCCTGGCCGGTGGGGAGCGCGGCCTCGGCGGTGCTGCCGTCGGAGAACTCGAAGACGACCCAGATGGTGCTCCCGACGGGGAGGTCCACGGCCAGGTCCTCGACGAGGAGGTAGGGGCCGTTCTCGACGGCCTGGTCGAGTCGGGCGTACTCGGAGGGGGCGATCGCGATGTCGATGGCGGTGTCGCCCTCGAACTCCGGCTCCTGCGGGGAGGGGGCCTCGGAGGCGGTCTCGGTGCCGTCGGTCTGGCCGTCCTCGCCGGTGGGCGTCGCGCCGCCGGGGCTCTCGGTCGGCTCCTCGACGGGGGCGGCGGGGTCGACGTAGGTGACGGTGCCGACCTCGGCGGCGCCCTGGGCGGCCTCGTCCTCGCTGGCGAAGACGGCGACGCCGGTGAGGCTGACCTCCTCGGTGCCCTCGTTGCCGATCCACACGCGCAGGGCGGCGTCGTCGCCGACGGCGTAGCCCTCGGCGGAGTCGAACTCGACCTGGAGGTCGCGCAGCGCGAGGTCGCCCTCGTCGACGTTCACTCCGGCGATCGCGCTCACCTTCAGGTCGGTCTGGGTCTCCTGGCCCGCGCCGCACGCCGAAAGCGTCGCGGCCGCTGCGCCCGCGATCGCGATGGCGGCCGCGCGACGGGCCGTGATCGCCGTCCTGATCCCCTTGGCCACTGCTGGTCCTCTCCGAGTTCCGACAGGAATGCTGACGACAGCGTAGACGACTCGCTCTCACCTCTCCCCCGGGCCGGTGCGGCGGTGGAACCTGGGTCTCACGGGGACGCCGGTCCCGTTGGGCGCGAGCGGCATCCGGCGCGGCCGGAGTGGAGGCGGCCGGTTCCGGACCGGAACGCCTCGTCCGCGGCCGCGACCGCGGCCCGGGCGGGCGCGCCCCGGGGGAGACGCCCGGCACAGCGGAGCGACCCAGGCCTCATTTGTCTCATCTGCAGGCCGCCCGAAAGCCCAAGGTGCCGTAGAGTAATCAGTCACATACCAATTGACCAGGGAATTCGTGGCGATCCGCTGTCGGGGAAAACCCCGATGACGTGTTAGGCTAGACACAGCGAAAGGGGTTTCGATCCTATGGGTTTTAGTGTCGGCGAGACCGTTGTCTACCCCCACCACGGGGCCGCACTCGTTGAAGCTGTAGAGACTCGCACCATCGGTGGTATCGAACAGGAATACCTCGTGCTGCGCGTCGAGCAGGGTGACCTCACGGTCAAGGTTCCAGCCAAGAACGTCGAGCTCGTCGGCGTCCGGGAAGTCGTCGGCGCCGAGGGCCTCGAAGAGGTCTTCGAGGTGCTGCGCGCCCCCCACACCGAGGAACCCACCAACTGGTCGCGGCGGTACAAGGCGAACGTCGAGAAGCTCGCGTCCGGCTCCCCGCTGAAAATAGCAGAGGTCGTTCGCGACCTGTGGCGGCGCGACCGCGAGCGCGGCCTGTCGGCCGGGGAGAAGCGCATGCTCTCCAAGGCACGCGAGATCCTCACCGGCGAGATCGCCCTCGCCGAGGACTGCGTGAAGGACGAGGCCGACAACATCCTCGACAAGGTCCTGCTCTCGGAGGCCCCGGTCAAGTAGCCGGCTCCGCCAGCAGACCGCCACCGTGAGCACCCACCTGCCCTACGTCGTCGGGCACGGCACCGACGTGCACCGGTTCGACGCCGACCAGCCCTGCCGCCTCGCCTGCCTCGAATGGCCCGGCGAGGCCGGGCTGGCCGGGCACTCCGACGGCGACGCCGCCGCGCACGCGGCCTGCGACGCGATGCTCTCCGCCGCCGGCCTCGGCGACCTGGGCTCCAACTACGGCACCGACCGGCCCGAATGGGCCGGCGCGTCCGGGACCGCGCTCCTCGCCGAGACCGCCCGCCGCGTCCGCGACGCCGGATGGGCGATCGGCAACGTGTCCGTGCAGGTCATCGGCAACCGCCCCAAGATCGGGCCGCGCCGATCCGAGGCGGAGGCCGCGATGGCCGACGCCGTCGGCGCCCCCGTCAGGCTCGCCGCGACCACCACCGACGGCCTGGGCTTCACCGGACGCGGCGAGGGTCTGGCCGCGACCGCGGTAGCGTTGCTGTACCAGCCCTGATCACCTGTCCGGGAGTAGACCCATGGACGAAGACCCCAAGCGCACGGTGGGCGAGCACCTCCGCAGCGCCGAGCTCCTCTTCGAGGTCGGACAGGTCGCCGACGCGCGCGCCGAGGTCGACACCGCGCTGCGGCTCGACCCCCTCGACGCCGACGCGAACGCGATGGCCGCCGCCTGCGCCCTCGCCGACCACGACCCGGACGAGGCCCTCGTGTACGCGGGCGCGGCCCTCGCCCAGACCCCCGGGCACCCGCGCGCGCTCGTCACCCGCGGCTACGCGCTCGCCGACGCCGGCCGCCGCGACGAGGCCATGCAGGCCGCCGCGAGCCTCCTGGAGCTCGACCCCGCCTCCTGGCAGCACCACATCCACTACGCGCTCATCACCCGCCGCGCCGGTGCCGCCCAGCCCGCGCTCGACGCCGCGTGGAACGCCGTCAACCTCGCCCCCGAGCAGCCCCGCACCCACCTCGCGCTCGCCGCGATCGCCGAGGACCTCGGCATGGACGACCTCGCCAAGCGCTCCCGCCGCGCCGCCGCCGACCTCGGCCACACCGGGACCGAGCCCGCGAGGCACCGCTGGAGCGGCGCCGTCGAGGACGGCGCCGGACTCACCGGCGGCATCGCCCCCGCCGTCAGGTCCGCCCGCCGCCCCGCCTGGGTCGACGCCTCGAAGGACGACCCGCACTGGCGCGAGAAGATCTGGGGGCCCGGGGTCTTCCGCGGCGCCCTCGGCCGCTCGATCCTCCTCGGCCTCGCCGTCGTGTTCGCCGTCCCCGCACTTCTCGGCACCGAGATCGCCACCGGCCCGCGCGTGTGCTTCGCGGCCGTCGCCGCCGCCGCATGGGTGGGTTGGTTCACAGTTATGCGCCGTCACCGCAACCCCGAGTGACCTCCGGCCGCCCGCGCTCGTTACTCCATCACCACCGATCCGATGGAGGACGACAAGTGACCACGTGCTGGGTTCCCGGGGCCGACGAAAGCCCCTTCAACATCCACAATCTCCCGTTCGGGGTCTTCTCGACCGCCGACGAGACGCTGCCGCGGATCGGCGTGCGCATCGGCGACCAGATCCTCGACATGCACAAGGCGGTCCTCTCCGGCGACTGCCAGACCTGCGCCGCGTGCACCGCCCTGCGCGACCCCGCGCTCAACCGGCTGCTGTCGCTCGGCAAGCCCGCGTGGAAGCAGGTCCGCGCCCAGGTCCAGGAGGCCCTGACCGAACCGAGCCTGCAGGACGTCGCGTCCGAGTGGCTCACCCCGATCGGCGAGGCGATCATGCACGCCCCGCTCCTGGTCACCGACTACGTCGACTTCACCATGCGCGCCAAGGACTCCGACCGGGTGTACCCGCGCGCCTCCAACGGCCGCCCCTCGACGCTCATCCCCTCCGGGATGGACCTCGTGCGCCCCGCCGGGCACCGCCTCGAGGACGGCCGGGCCGTGTTCGGCCCCACCCGCGCCCTCGACATCGAGGCCGAGGTCGGGTTCATCGTCGGCGGCGAGTCCGAGATCGGCCGCCCCGTGTCCCCCGACGAGTTCGAGGACTACGTGTTCGGCGCGGTCCTCCTCAACGACTGGACCGCCCGCGACTTCCAGGAGCTGGAGACCGACGGCCTCGGCCCGGTCGCCTCCAAGTCCTTCGCGACCTCCATGAGCGCCTGGGTCACCCCGATCGAGTCGCTCAGCGCGGCCCGCACGGCCGCACCCCAGCCCGCCGCCGACATGGCCTCCTACCTGAAGGAGTCCGACCGGTACGGCTTCGACCTGCACCTGAACATCGAGGTCAACGGGGTCGCGGTCGCCGGCGCCGACTTCGCCGAGGCGTGCTGGACGCCCGCGCAGCAGCTCGCGCAGCTCACCGCCAGCGGCGCGCTCCTGCGCTCCGGCCTCATGTTCGGCTCCGGCGAGGCCGTCACCGGCCGCTGGAACCTCGAGAACGGCGACGTCGTCAAGGTGACCGCGTCCGCGCCCGGACCGCGCGGCACCACCGTCGCCCTCGGCGAGGTCGAGACCCGCGTCCTCCCGTCCATCACCTGAACCGGATGGTGAAAACCGGTCGGTCCCGAGACGGGACCGACCGGTGACATCCGGATCAGGAGGCGCCTAGACCAGCACGGTCTTCGCGCTCGGGGCGAGCCGGGCGATCAGCTCGACCTCGACCGGGGCGTCCAGCGGCAGCACCGCGACCCCCACCGCGCTCCGCGCGTGCGTCCCGGCCTCCCCGAACACCTCCCCCAGCAGCTCCGAAGCTCCGTTCACGACCTTCGGCTGACCGGTGAAGTCCGGCGCCGACGCCACGAAGCCCACGACCTTCACGATCTGGACGACGCGGTCGAGCGGCGCCACCGAGGCCACCGCGGCGAGCGCGTTCAGCGCGCAGATCCGCGCCAGGTCGTACGCCTGGCCGGGGTCGACCTCCGCGCCGACCTTCCCGGTCGCGACCAGGGCCCCGGCGACCATCGGCAGCTGCCCCGAGGTGTACACGTACTCCCCCGACAGCACGGCCGGCTGGTACGCGGCCACCGGCGGCACGACCGCCGGGAGCTCCAGTCCGAGGCGCGCGAGCGCCTCCTCGACGGAGCCGTTCTCGACAGCGGCCACGGCTACTGCTCCTTCTTGCGCTTGAAGTACGCCACCAGCTGCTCCGAGTTCTGGCCGGGCAGGACCGTGACCAGCTCCCAGCCGTCCTCACCGAACGTATCGAGGATCATCTTGGTGTTGTGGATCAGCAGCGGTGCCGTGAGGTACTCCCATTTCTCCATGCGCCCACAGTACGGCGTCTTGATTCGCCCGCGGCGCACCGCTACGCTCAGAGTGCGTCGCCTCCCCGAAGAGTCCCGCGGCCTCAGGCTGCACCAGTGAACCAGGGAGTCCCCATGTCCGCAGACACTGCGGCGCAGTCGCCGGACGCCGCCGCCGAGCCCGTGCGCGAAGACACCGCCGAGCGCCCGTCCGCGCAGGTCCCGAGGCAGGAGCCCGCCCCGCGCCGGCCCGCCGCACCCGATGCGGGCCCCGGACGCCGCGGCGACCGGTCGGGCCTGCTGTGGACGGCCGTCACGGCCGCCGCTGCGGTCCTGTTCTGCGCCGCGCTCGTGTTCGGCGCGACCCGCCTGTTCATCGGCGACACCGCCGGCGACGTCACCGACTCGCCCGAGCGGACCGTCGCCGCGTTCCTCGGCGCGCTCCTGGACGAGCGCGACGCCGACGCCGCCGCGGCCTGGCTGTGCACCGACAAGGCGGACCGGGACTTGAGCGAGGCCGTCGCGGCGATGTCGGCCGCCGAAGGCGGCCGCGGCTTCGAATGGGCCGAGGTCGCCGAGACCGGCCGCTCCGTGGGTGCGGCGACCGTCACCGCCGAGATCGGCATCGACGGCAGCGCGTCCCCGGCGACCTGGGAGTTCACGCTCGTGGCCGAGGAAGGCGCTCCCCAATGGCTCATCTGCGGAATCGCCGCCGGATGACTAGACTCCGATGAATGACTGCCTCTGCGCTCCCGGTGCCGCGCCTGCACATCGTCACCGGGAAGGGCGGCACGGGGAAGACCTCGGTCGCGGCGGCGCTCGCCCTGGCCCTGGCCGGCCCCGGCCGGCGGGTCCTGCTGGTGGAGGTCGAAGGGCGCCAGGGCATCGCGCCCCTGTTCGAGACCTCGTCCCTCGGTTACGAGGAGCGGCACCTCGCGGCGGGCGCGGGCGGCGGCGAGGTCTTCGGCCAGTCCGTGGACGCCGACGAGGCCCTCCTCGACTACCTGACGATGTTCTACCGGCTCGGCTCGGCCGGGCGGGTCCTCCAGAAATTCGGCGCGATCGACTTCGCGACGACGATCGCCCCCGGCCTGCGGGACATCCTGCTCACCGGGAAGCTCAAGGAGGCCGTGTCGCGCACGGAGACCGGGCGGATGGCGTACGACGCGGTCGTCCTCGACGCCCCGCCGACGGGCCGCGTGGTGAAGTTCCTGAACGTCACCGTCGAGTCCGGGCGCCTCGCGAAGACCGGCCCGATCGGGAAGCACTCCCGGTCGGTGGCGCGGATGCTGCACTCGTCGCTGACGGCGGTGCACCTGGTGACGACTCCGGCGGCGATGCCGGTGCAGGAGACCGTCGACGCGTACCGCGAGCTCGTGGCGGCCGATCTTCCGGTGGGCCGCATCGTCCTCAACAAGGTCACCGGCGCGAAGCCCGCGGAGATCACCGCGGAGGAGCTCGACGCGGGCCTGGCGCGGGCGGGCATCGCCCCCGACGCCGCGCTCCTCGGCGGCCTCATGGCCGAGTACGAGGCGGCGCGGACCGAGATCCGGGCGGTCGACGCCTACCGGGACCGGCTCGAGCAGCTGGGCCGCCCGGTCGAGGAGCTGCCGCTGATCCCCGAGGGCGTCGACCTGTCGGGCCTGTACCAGCTGGCCCGCGAGCTGCGGCCGCGACTCGGAGGTTCGAATGAGCACTGAACTCGACGTCGACGCGCTGCTCGGCAACCAGAGCAAGCACGTCATCGCGTGCTGCGGCTCGGGCGGCGTGGGGAAGACCACGACGGCCGCGGCGCTGGCGCTGCGGGCCGCCGAGGTCCACGGGCGCCGCACGGTGGTCCTGACGATCGACCCGGCCCGGCGGCTGGCGCAGTCGCTGGGCATGGAGGCCCTGGACAACACCCCGCGGCCGGTCGCGGGGGTCCGCGACGGCTCGCTCGACGCGATGATGCTCGACATGAAGCGCACGTTCGACGAGGTCGTGGCCTCGCACACGACGAAGGACCGGGCCGCGGAGATCTTCGCGAACCCGTTCTACCAGGCGGTGTCGTCGACGTTCTCGGGCACGCAGGAGTACATGGCGATGGAGAAGCTCGGCCAGCTCCGGGCCACGGGGCGGTGGGACCTGATCGTCCTCGACACCCCGCCCTCGCGCTCGGCCCTGGACTTCCTCGACGCGCCCGCCCGCCTCGCCCGGTTCCTCGACGGCCGCATCATCCGCCTCCTCTCGGCGTCCACCCCGGGCGCCCGCCGCTCGATGCTCTCCCTGATGGGCGCGAGCGCGGCGGTGTTCACCCGGGTGTTCAACAAGGTCCTCGGCGGGCACCTGCTCACCGATGTCGCGGAGTTCACAGCGAGCCTGGAGGACACCTTCGGCGGCTTCCGGAAGCGCGCCGAGGCGACCTTCCGGGCCCTCCAGGACGACCAGACGTCGTTCCTGGTCATCGCGGCCCCCGAGCCGGCCGCGGTCGGCGAGGCCGTCTACTTCACCCGCCGCCTCACCGAGGAGCACATGCCCCTCGACGGGATGATCCTCAACCGCCTCACCCCCGTCGCCGCCGACCTCTTGGCCGAACGGGCCCTCGGCGCTGCCGCCCAGCTCGAAGACGCCGACCCCGACGACGCGGTCGCCGCCGTCCTCCGCACCCACGCCGACCTGACCCGCCGGCGCACCGCCGAAGAGCGCGTAGCCGCCCGCTACGCCGCAGCCTGCCCGAAAGTCCCCCAACGCTGGCTCCCGGCCCTCGGCGTCGAAGTCGTCGACCTCGACGACCTACGGGCCTTCGGCGCGGCAGCGGCCAACACCGATCGGTAGCGACGCTCCCATCGCTTGACGGGCTGGACCCGTCAGGGCCGATCGACGACCGTTCACGGCTGGGGCGCGGGCGCTCCCAGCCGTTTTTGGACCGAGGTCCGTCGATCACCTTCCGTAGCGGAATCGTCGTGGGCGGATTCGTCGTGTGAGTCGTGCTTCGGTTCTTCTGGGCCTGTTCGACGTTTGATCGAGTAGTGAGTGGACCGGACCCGAATAGGGAATTGCATTCTTGCCGCCTGGATTCGGTTTTGCGTTCGTGCGCTTGTTCGACGATGTTTCTTGACTTGATCCTCTTGTGCCTCGGCGGTTTACCGGGTTTTCGCCTTGCCGATTGCTTTGCGTTCGGTTGTTTGTTCGATTTGCGTGCGGGCGTTTTCGTGGCGGTTGTGCGGTTGTCGAGTTTTTGGTGCGGGCGCATCGGCTGGGTGTCGATGCGCCCGCGTTTCCTTCGTGTCACCTCGCGAGGTGTGTGTCGGCAGGAGCCGCGCGGGAGTGCACTCCCGCGCGGTCTTCGGGGGCGGCCCCCGGGGTATCCCACATTCACCGCCAGTCCTGCCGACACCGGCACCACCTCCCTCCTCCTCCAAACCACCACCAGGAGGAAGGTGTTTTTGCTACCAACAATCACAGGTTGCGGAAGACCTGTACAGGATGGGTTTTCCACCTGTGGATAACTTCGTGAGGGGTGGACATTTTGTCTGGTGGTGAGTGGAAGAGTTTTCCACAGGGGTGGGGACGTGAACGGGCCCGGACGGCTCCGCCGTCTGGGCCCGTAAGCGTGTAGTGGCCGCCATTGGGCGGCCGGCCGGTCAGAAGTTGATGTCCACCGGTATCCGGCGCCGGCTGCTCCTGCGAGCGTTGCGCTGCTCTTCCTCGAGGGCGACTTCGAAGACCGCCCTCCACGATCGGACGTCGGCGTGCTTGCGCAGCAGCGCCCGCCGCTCCCGTTCTGTCATGCCGCCCCAGACGCCGAACTCGATGCGATTGTCGAGTGCGTCTGCGAGGCATTCGAGCCGGACTGGACAGCCCCGGCACACCTTCTTCGCATTGTTCTGCTCGGCCCCTTGAACGAACAAGGCATCAGGATCATTGTCCTGACAGAGCGCCTTGGTCGTCCAGTCGATCAGCAGTGCCATCTGCATGACCTCCCCGTGAGATCTACCCTTCATACCCCCCGACGACTACAGTCGAGTGACCTCTCGATCACACAACGTCGCCGTCAGAACGGACCCTACACCTCTTGTAAGTGTTTGACTACTCTCCGAGACGAAAATCGGACTCCCTGGGACGGCGTCACCCCTACGGTTCGCCATGCGAATGCGGCTCGCGATAATAACGATTCCAATACGGGGGCACCCTCGGCCCGCGTTCGCGGCGTACCACTCTCGGGCGCCGTTCACGCCGGTTCACGTGTCCGGGCTCAGCACACGTGCCCGGCAGTCCCCGCGCTTCCCGACGTCCGTTCTAATCTGAGGCGGTGGAGACCTTGAAACGCGACCGCAGTCCCCTCGGGGATGCCGTAGCCCTGCTCGTCTGCGGCGTCCTGGCCGGGATTCTCGCGGCCGCGGCCGCCTTCCCCCTGGCGGGGCTCTTCGGCATGGCCGCCGAGAACAGCATCCAGTCGTTCGAATCGCTGCCGACGGAGCTGACCCAGCCCGTGCTCCCGCAGACGTCCTATGTGTACGCTTCTGACGGCGAAACCCTGATCACCTCCTTCTATGAGGAGAACCGGCGAGAGGTGGCGCTCACCGACGTCTCCCCGCTCATGGTCGAGGCCCTCCTCGCCGCCGAGGACTCGAAGTTCTACGAGCACAACGGCGTCGACTGGGCCGGGATCGTCCGGGCCGCGGTGGCGAACCAGGGCGGCGACTCGCAGGGCGCATCGACCCTCACCATGCAGTTCGTCCGCAATACCCTGATCTACTCCGCCTCAACCATCGACGAGGTCATCGCCGCGTCCGAGGACACGTACGAGCGCAAGCTCAGCGAAGCCCGGTACGCCATGGCGATCGAGGAGTACATGTCCAAAGAGGAGATCCTCGAGGGCTACCTGAACGTCATCTACCTGGGCAACCAGGCGTACGGCGTCAACGCGGGCTCCTGGACCTACTTCAACAAGTCCCCGAGCGAGCTCACCCTCGCCGAGGCGGCCACCCTCGCCTCGCTGCCGAAGTTCCCCTCCTTCGCCGACGGGCTCCTCGGCGGCGAGGGCGACGACACCCAGATCGTCGAGCGCCGCAACTGGGTCATCCAGCGCATGGCCGACCTCGGCAGCATCTCCCAGGCGGAGGCCGACGAGGCGATCGCGCTCCCGCTGGGGCTCAACCCGCGGGCCGAGCGCAACGAGTGCGTCGACGTCTCACCCTCCAGCTGGGGCTTCTTCTGCGACTACTTCAAGGAGTGGTGGGCGTCCAACCCCGCCTTCGGCGAGACCGAGCGCGACCGGATCAGCCTCCTCAACCGCGGCGGGTTCAAGATCGTGACCTCCCTCGACGCCGAACTCCAGAACGAGGCCACCGAGGAGCTCGCCGACGAGGTCGACGTCGACAGGCCCGAAGCCCTCGGCTCGGTCACCATCACCCCGGGCACCGGCCACATCAGGGCCATGGCCGTCAACCGCGTCTACAGCCTCGACCAGACCGACAACGGCCCGCGCTCCGACGGCGACGACTCCAAGCCCTCCAACTACCCGAACACGACCATCCCGCTGCTGAGCGGCAACGAGAAGGTCAACGGGTATCCGGGAGGCTCGACCTTCAAGATGTTCACGATGCTCGCGGCCCTCGACAAGGGCTGGCCGCTCGAGACCCGGGTCCCGTCGCCGGGGCAGTACGCCTCCCAGTACCTCATGAGCGGGGACGCGCTCGACGACTCGGAATCCGACTGCCAGCACTTCACCAGGGACAACGTCCGGTACGGCCACTGGTGCCCCAAGAACGACGGCAGCTGGTCCGCCGCGCCGCTGAACATGTGGGGCATGTTCGGCCGCTCCTCGAACACCGCGTTCGTGCGGCTCCAGGAGATGGTCGGCGTCAGCGCCGCATACGAGGCGGCCGTCGCCTCCGGCGTCGACTTCTACAACTCGCCCCTGAACGAGGCGTACGAGAACGGCACCATCGACGAGTCCCAGGGCACCTTCACCCTCGGCCTCCACTCGACCACGCCGCTCGAGATGGCCGAGTCCTACGCGACGGTCGCGGCGGGCGGGCTCCACTGCGAACCGCTGCCGGTCATGACCGTGATCGGCGCGGACGGCCAGGAATGGACCGACGCCGCAGCGCCGCAGTGCAACCAGGCGTTCCCCGAAGAGGTCGCGTACGCGGCGGTCAGCGCCGGGCGCTGCGTCGTGGGGCAGAGCGCCGACGGCACCCAGTGCTCCGGTTCCGGGACCGCCGCATCGGCCGCCAGCGGCTTCGGACGGCCCCTGTTCGGCAAGACCGGGACCGCCGACTCGAACCGCTCCTACTGGTTCATCGGCGCGACCCCCAACGCCGCCACCGCGACGTTCGTGGGCGACCCCGATGCGACGCACCGGGACGACGTCGCCACCCAGAGCCTGAAGACCTCCGTGAAGGAGGCCGGCATCGCGATCCTCAAGGACGCCGTGCGCGACCTCGAAGAGGAGGACTGGCCGAAGCCCAGCGACGCGATGGTCAACGGCAAGAACCTCACCTCGATCCCCTCGATCGACTGCATGGACCCCGACGACGCCCGCTCCCGCGTCGCCAACGCCGGGTTCGAGGCCTCCATCGCCGCCGGCCAGTTCGACTCCGACTGCAAGGAGGGCGAGGCGTTCGCGACCTCTCCGACCGGCTCGGCGCCCGACGGCGCGTCCGTCTACATCCTGGTGTCCAACGGCTCCGGATATGAAGAGGAAGAACCCGGAGACGACGAGACGACCGGCGGCCCCGGAGGCGGGGGCGGCGGTGGAGGTGGCGGCGGGGGCGACTGACCGCGGCCCTAAAGGGCTTGCACCGCAACGGGAGAGGGCCCGCGCCGTACGGCGCGGGCCCTCTCCACTGGCTGTGGATCTAACTCGATGCGATGATCACCTCTTCACGGCGGACGAGACTGAGCCCGAACGACCGGGAGTTCTTGGGATCCGGCGCCACCGCTTCCCCGACGTCCTCGGCGAGCCCGGAGTTCGTCGGTGCGACTGCGATCTCGAAGTGCGAGTCCTTGGCCGGATCCAGGTGCCGGCCCCAGGCGATGACGCCGCCGAAGTCGTCGAGGATGTTCTCGATGATCGCGATCTCGGCGGGGAAGAACCCGTCCCCCGCACCGATCGGGTACAGCGTCGGGCGGATCTCCACCGCGGTGCCCGAGAGGTAGTTCGATTCGAACGCCGCCGTGACGGTACGCGACGTCCGGTGCCCTGCAACATCTCCGACTTCGAGCTTCACTCCCAGCTCGTATGCATAGCGCCTGATGAAGTGCGTCAACACGACCTGCGGCCATCCTTCAGCGAGGGCGACCTCAGCGCCTTCGACACCCTCGACGGAGACCAACGGCGCGCTCGCCAGGATGGGCCAGCCGTTCGCACTGGTCGATCCGATCCACTGGCCGGAGTCTGCGAGACCGGTCGGAGGGTCGGCCTGTGCGGGAACCGCCCCGCCGAGGCCCGCGATGCCGCCGGCGAACGCGCCACCGAGCAGTCCCCGGCGAGTCACCGCTTGCTGTGTTTCTCTTCTCATGTGTAGCTCCTGGTCGAGTGGTCGGGGTCAGAAGTCGCCGTTGGACATCGCGATCATCCGATCGACATAGCCTGAGATGAACCCGTCGAGTTCCGCCGCGGCGAGCTGGTGTGGAAGCTTGTCGATCTGGCCTTGGGCGCTGCCCACCTCGAGGAGGAGTTCCTTCCTCCACGAGTCATGGACATCGGTGGCATTGCTGTCGATCTGACTGACCTCGACGAACTCCTCGCGGAGGGACGCCGCCATTCCCGCGGCGGTCCCACTCGCGAAGAAGCCGATCGCGTCGGTGAGCGAGTACTCCCAAGCCGACCGGAGCGCGGCGTTGTACAGGGGCCGCGCAGCGTTCTCATCGCCGGACGGAGTTGAGAAGTACCTGATCATGCGACCGTAGTTCGTCGCCATGTAGTCGGCGACCGTCAGGAACGAGGGCACCCCGAACCGACCCATGTACTGCTGGCAGAAGTCGAATCCCGACGGGTATTCGCCGCGTCGGTTCCTCCATTGGTTGTACAGTCGCGCCATGTCTCCGATCGGTCCTCGCCGGGTACTGATCATCGGCTCGCCGCCGAGAGGAATCGGGTTGGTACGCATCACCGTCAGCGGGCTGACGGCTGCGAAAGCCTTGGCGAAGTTGACGTTCAGGTCTTCGAAGACATGGACTGCGGTGGAGCGTCCGTTGCCGAAGACGCCCATTGCGTGCTCGACCCAGCCCTTGACGTCCAGCAGCGGAAGGGCGCGATCGACGTCTCCGGCTGAAGGATCCCCGTCCAGCGCCTCGCCGAACTGGGACTGCTTCAGATAGAAGTGCGCCAGGACGTTCGCGTTCCAGTTCCGGCCGGTGTCGTCAGTCGAGTCAGGATCGAAATGGTCGACCCAGCCACCGCTGAAGATCGCATCGTAGATCGCGTCGAGGCGGTCCAGATATTCCTCCCGGCTCGTATCGGCCTGGACGTGGTCCACGCCGAGGACGGAGTCGTACCGGGCGATGTTGCTGTCGAGTCCGAACGAGTCTGAGGAGCTGACGACGAAGTTCGCCTCCTTGATCTGGTTGAACACCCAGTTCGGAGGAAGCGGATAGCCCTGGTTGCCCGAGAATCCCCATGACATCCCGGAGACGAAGGACCACTTCGCGAGACCGGCGGCCGAGACCCTGATGCAGACGTTCCGGGATCCGTACACCCCGGCGGTGTATCTGCCGCCCTGTGATTGCAGCCCTTCGCGGACGCCACGGAAGTACGGGAGGATGTTGGAGGTGACCTCGGAGTCGAGTGCGTCGTAGTCGACCGCGAAGTAGATGCAGGTGCCGGCCTCGAAGCCGTACTCGACGGCTTTCAAGTGCGCCTTGGTGGCCTCGTTCACGCCGTTCGCGTAGGTGAACTCGCCGATGGCGCCGCCATAATACTGGGAGATCGGGAAGCAGTGCAGACCCGCACCGAAGATCGATTCGAGTTCGCCTTCCTGGATCCACTTGTAGAGCCAGTCCTCTTCTGGGATGCGCTCGGTGTCCTCGTCGAGGTAGCGGCCGACGGTGCGGTATCCGGCGTTGTACAGGGCGGCACCGCGTGAGGGCGTGATCTCCGAGATGCAGTCGGAGGCGATGCGGCGGTGGAGCCGATCGGGATTTCCGGAGGACACGAGCAGTTGGGCCCAGGTGTCGAAGTCGGCGCTGCCGTTCGTGTTCGCGAGCTTCGAGAACTTCTGGAACGCGGTGACGAACTCCGTGACCTCCTGGGTGTATTGCTTGCGCCAGTCGATCGTGTACTTCGTCCCGTCGAAGTAGCCCTCGTTCATGAGGCAGGCCGCGACGAACAGCGCGGTGATCGGAACGCTGTAGCTGGTCTGCGACAGCTGAAAGGGGGCCGTCTTCAGCCCGGCCTGCGTTCCGGGACCGAAGAGCCCCGTGATCTGGCTCGGTGCGATGCCGATCTCCGACTGGATCCCCATCATCAGCGACTGCTGGTAGTTCCTGGACGGCAGTCCGTCAGTGGGACAGATGCTGAATGCGGGGATGTCCACATAGTTGAGATTGAGGTGCTTCTGCGCCAACCGAAGCCAGTCGTTTCCGCCATCGGCGAGTTTGTACGGGTCGGTGGTGAGAAGGGCCTTGAAGACCTTCGGGGAGACGAAGCTGCCGGACACCACGCCTATGTCGGCGCGGAGCGCGTAGATCGAGTCCGCAACTTCCTGATCGATCACGCCGTCCGTGAATCCGCCGCTGTACCCCTTGCACCACAGGCCGTGCCGCACCAGGTTGCAGATGTTCGGGCTGGTCGTCGACATCCCGATGTCGCCCCAGCCTTCGAGCAGCGACAGCGTGGTCGGCCCGAAGACTCCGGAGACCTGCGCGGGGTACTCCGCGGAGGTGAACAGGACATGCTGGAGCCCCATGATGAGCGACCGCATCGTGCCCTGCCCGACGACGCCGTCCTCGCCGCAGGGTATGTATCCGGCGACGCCTTCGCATAGGTCGTTCACCCAGATCTGCGCTTCTTTGACCTTGATATCCATGTATTCCTCCGAGTGCCGTGTGTTGATGCAGGCCTGCAGCCGACCCGAGCTAGAAGCTCATCGCCTTCCAGTGGCCTCCGTCACGCCTGCTCTGGAAGTACCAGTAGCCGTTGGTGGCGTCACGCTTGGAGCAGGTCCTCGGGCTCCTGTAGACCGGTGACCGGGGACCGTGGCGGAGTCGTTGGCCGGCGGCCGTGTTGGTGCCGAGCGCGCCGTTCACGAACCAACCGCCGTAGGTGGGGTGGCAATCGACGTTTCCGCAGTCGCCGTGCACGTTGTTGCGCACGGTTCCCGCCCGTGCGGCCGGGATTTCGGTCAGTCGGGGAAGTCCAGGTTCACCCAGAGCAGGATCACGAATGCCAGCGTCGCCGCGAACACGACCGCCGCATAGATCAGGCCGATCCATCCGCAGGTCATGAAGCTGAACCTGCTGCGGTCTCCCTCAGACACCGGCGACCACCATCCCGTTCTCGACGGCCGGCACGTATCCGTCCGTCACGCCTAGGAGGTTGGGGTGCATGGATTCTCTGCTCGGATTGGCGAAGTCGCCGAAGTCCCCCGGTCCAGTCGTCTCGAATATCCCGGTGTTGAAGTACAGCGGATTGTCCTCTCCGTTGCAGATCTCGTGACCTGCGAAGGATTCGATCGCGGACACGTAGGAGACCTCGCTGTCGAGGCCGTCGACGATGTCGACCATGCCGGTCCGCAGCTGCTGCGCCATGTCGTAGAGGAGTATCGACTCGGCGTCGTCGACAGTGATCTTGCCGTCGGAGTAGAAGCACTGCTCGAAGGGGTCCTCCGAGAACAAGCTCGGGTATCCGACGAGCAGGATCTCGGCGTTCGGGGCGCGCGATCTGATCTGCGGCAGCAGGTCGGCCACCTTGTCCAGTGCCGACGCCACATCCGATTGCATGAGGGACTCGTTCTCGGCGGTGGCGCAGTTCGGATTGCGGAAGTCGACGCATTCATTGACATGTGCGGAGAAGTTCGCGTCGTTGCCGCCGATGGAGAGCATCACGAGCGTGGTGTCGGCGCTGAGCACACCCGAGTAGAGCTGCGGGTACTCGTTGAACTGGCCGCTTTCGCGATCGTCGCCGCCTCCGGGTTCCCAGTAGTCGGGGAAACGGTCGAAATCGCTGGCCCTCGCCCCCGAACAGGCGACGAACTGGAAGTCGATGCCGTTGTTGTTCACGTCCGCGTTGTCGCCGAAGGAGTAGTTCCAGCCGGGAGGGACGACCTCGCGCGGCCAGGCGTCCTTGCTGCGCCGACAGGCATTCCATGTGCGGAGTCCGTAATCACGGTCGGTCTCGGTGTAGTAGTTCCCAGCGCCTTCGCCGGAGATGAAGGAGTCGCCCATCGCGACGACCATGTGCTTGGGTTTTGCCGGCAAAGGTGCGAAGGCGACCGCGTCGTAGGCGATGCCGTCGAGTCCGACGCCGTCCGCCGTCTGGTTGGAGAGGGTGACGGACTGCGGTTGGGTCGGGTCGAACTCGTACGCGCCGATCTCGACCCAGGTGTTGGCGCGGAGGACGGTGTTCAGATACCGATCACGGGTGCCCAGGGTGGTGCCGTGGACCTGATACGGGGCCTGCTGGGTGTGCGACTGGCGCGAGGGGATGTGGACGTAGACCTTCGCCCAGCCGTCGATGCGGTCGGCAGCGTCGAGTTCCCACGTTCCGGTGATCTCCATGGCCGGTTGGGATTCGTTGCGGGTGTGTGTGAACCAGAAGTGGCCGCGGAAGCCGCCGCCGATCTGGTGGAGATCGATCTTCGACGGGTAGGTCGGGGGATCCGTCGCAGCCGCGGGGAACTCGAACGAGAACGTGCCCGACTGCGAAACCGGCGCGCCGGAACAGGAGTTGGGCCCGCCTTGGGTCTCCGCGACGCTGTCGATCACCCGGATGTAGCCGCTGCTCGGCACGTTTGGTGAAGCGCAGTTCGGAGCGAACGATGCATACGTCGGCCTAGCGGGCTCGGCATCCCCCGCCTCGTACTCCAGACGCTCGGTGCCGCAGTTGCTCGGACAGACGTCCGCCAGCACGGGAAGGTGCCACCAGCAGTGGAGGTGGCTGTACGAGCAGGGCCCTGGTTCGGTCTTGAGACATTCGTCAGTCTCAACCTCGCACAGCCCCTCGTTCCAGTCGCCGTCGACGTCGCAGTTGTTTCCGGAGAGGGTGCAGAACACGCCGAGATCGGGCAACGCGGCGACACCAGTGACACCGGTGGCTCCCAGATACGCGGCGGGGTACTCACCCGTACCGAAGTCGTAGCGCCGCAACGGGTTGAAGGCGAATCCGATGACGCGCTCGGGGTAGGACCACAGATTGGGGTGCTTGGAGTTGCCGTACCCGATGGACTCCGAATCCCAGTTGTCAGGCAGTCCTTCCCAGTCGGCAGGGATGTCTTCGGTCAGCAGGAACATCTCACGTCCGGGCATGTATATGGGATTGGCCGGATTGTTCGCCCAGCCGACACCCCATTGGCCGTGGTGCTGAGCCTTGTCACTTTCCGGGTAGAACCCGGTGTTGTAAGCCCATAGCGCGAACCACCAGCTCTGGAGGTAGGCCGGATCACCGTCGTCGAAGATCAATCCGGCTTCGCGGGTCTGGTTCCACTTGTCCTGGAGGATCTGGAGGCCCGCGGCGATGTTGGAGGCGTAGTCGACGGTGATGAGCTGCTGCTGGAGTTCGGTGTACACCGTGTCATCGCGACGCATTCCGGTCGTGATCTGTGCGATCCCGTATCCGCAGTCGACGTCGTCCCAGTTCACCTCCCAGAGCGTGTCGCCGTCGGCGGTCCGGTTGCCGTAGAAGCCGCCTTGGTGGATGTTGCCCGAGTATCCGTCGGCGGCATGGTTGGAGGCGTGCCAGCCGTTGGATTCCTGGGCGATGATCCCGAGCATGATCTGGGCGGGAACGGTACCTCCACCGTCGAGCGCGACCGGAGGGAATTGGACCTGCGGAGCGAAGGCGGGTAGGCCCAGGTTGTTCCAGTCGGCGGGTCGGCTCTGGGTGAGGGCGCCCCTGACCGCGAGATCGGTCGCCCACTCGACCTGGTCCGCGTTCGGCTGGTACGACATCAGGTTCGGGTCGTTGCGCGGCATCGCGCAGGACCTGTCGGGATCCCAGGGTACGGTCGCGGGGTCCTCGGCATCCAGCGCACCGAATGCGGTGTCTTGGGAGAGCTCCTCGGCGAGTACCGGCGAGATCTCGTCCGCGCCGGTCGTCGCGCCGAGCGGCACGGTCGCATCGGCCGCGTCGCCGTCGGCGGTGGTGTAGACGAGAAGGTCGGCTGTGGCACCGCCAGACGTGGTCGATCCGTCGGCCCCGATCTCGGAGGCGACCACCGCCATGCCGCCGTCACTGGAGAGTTCGACACCGACCGGAATGTCTGCGGCCTCCCAACTTTGGGGAAGGTCCTCGACGTCCACGGCATCTGCAAGTCCTTTGACGAGCACTTCGCCGTCGGCATTGCGGTGCAGGTCGATCTGGCCGGTGGCAGCACGGGCGAGCTCGGTCGCTTCACCGTCCGCGTACCGCACGGCCGCAGTGGCTTCGCCGTCGAGCACCAGGAAACCCAATCCACCGTCTGTGTCTACGTTGAGATCGAATGCGGTGGACCCGGTGTTGAGCAGCGGTACGGCGGCGCCCTCGCGGTCGACGGTGACGATCTGGCCGCCGCTCACTGCGGCGAAGCCGTCTTCATATGAGACGGGAGACGACAGCTGCCCGTCGACTTCGACCGCTTCGATCTCGGCGCTCGCGATGTCGACCTCCTGGATCCGCGTGCGCGCCACTCCGTCGTCCCCGATGAGCGCAGAGAGCACGGCGCCCTCCTCGCCGCAAGAGGGGTTGTAGTAGGCGAGGCTGGTGCGTTCGTCGAGTTTCGACACGGCACCGGTCTCCAAGTCCACGACCGCCGCGAACGCGCCTGCGTACATTCCCGCCGGCGCATTGGTGTACTCGCGTGGCGCATATACGACCACGGCGTGGCCCCGGTCGTCGGTGATGCAGTACTGGCCGATCCAGCGGTCGGTGCCGAATCCGGGTTCGACCAGCGTCGCGACTTCGGTCCACGCCTCAGGTGACGCCGCGTCGGCCGTCATCAGGTGGAACCCGTTCTCGTCTCCGTTCCCGGTGATCCCGATGTCGTCCGCATCGGCGGCGACTTGGGGTGCTGGGGGCGCTTCGGACTGGACGGAAGCCGCATTCGCAGCGGTCGTACTGACCACGGTCGCCAGGGCGAAGGTCGATATGACGACGAGGTTCTTCAGTTTCCGGGAGCGCAAACAGTCCTCCTGCGAGCGCACTTCAGCACGCGATCGGAGATCACGGTTGCGTTGGTGCTGTCGAGTCCGGGGAGAGTGAGCGGACCGATCGAGGAGACTTCGCGGGCCAGTCGCCTCATGAGGTCCGGACGGGGTGAGCAATGGGGGTTCGCGATGTCACCGGGGGTCCGGTCTTCGCGTATCGGGTGAGGATTCGAGCGCGCGGCGGTCTTCCTCGACGTCGGCGTCCTGCGAGCCGGGTGTCCGCGGCACTCGGCTGCAATCAAACTATCCAGATGGTCACGTTTGGTCAACAAGCATGTTCGATTCCGAACATGCTTCGCGAACACACTGGTGGAAGGCTGGTCGCCGTGAGCCGCGGACCGGCGCAGACGGCGGTCCGGGTCACCACGCCATCGACTCTGGTCGATTTGGGGCAAGCGCTGTATCCGGTCGACATGCTACGATGGACAAACATCACATAGGCTGCATTTCAATGCCCCCATCTCGACGAGCAGTGCAGAGGTCGATCGTGAATCCCATCCCTCCAGGACCCTCTTCTTTGTTCTCCAAAACGGATTCTGAACTGTTGAGCTGCATTATCGCGGCACCGTCCCATCAAGTCGCCGCCGAATGGCTAGGCTGTTCTGCCACGCACCTACGTCGCCTGCTGAAACTGATGCGGGAGCGATTCGACGTCGAAAACAATCTGCAATTGATCGTCCTTGCGTCGGTTCACGGCGCGATCGACCCGAGCAAGGTCCTGCCGCACTCGATCTCCTCCGCGGTTTGAGGACCCGACTTCATGACCTGAGCGCTCGCCGCCAATGCCCCGCACATTTCCCAGTACCGAACGGGTCCGGGCGGAGAGGACGACGGGAGAGGGCCCGCGCGGGTGGGCGCGGGCCCTCGTTTTCCTTGGGAGGGTGTAAAGCTCAGTCGGCCCTGGGCATGACGAGGGTGCCGGGGCCGGGGACGTCGGTGGGGACGCGGTCGTCGCCGACGTGGTTGCCCTCGCGCAGTTCGCCGTCGCGGATGGTGACGGCGCGCTGGGCGCGCTCGGCGACGTCGTGGTCGTGGGTGATCATGAGGACCGTCAGGCCGCCGGAGTGCAGCTCGTCGATGGTCGCGAGGACCGCCTCGGCCGTGTGGGAGTCGAGGTTGCCGGTCGGCTCGTCGCACAGAAGCAGGCTCGGCTCGGCGGCCAGGGCGCGGGCGATGGCGACGCGCTGGCGCTCGCCGCCGGAGAGGGTCGTCGGGAGGGCGTCGAGGCGGTGGCCGAGGCCCACGAGCTCGAGCTTCTCGCGGGCGACCTGGCGGCGCCGGCGGCGCGGGATGCCCTGGTACACCAGGGACATCGCGACGTTCTCGGTCGCGGTCCGGTGCGCCATGAGGTGGAACGACTGGAAGATGAAGCCGATTTTGTCCGCGCGCAGGCGCGTCCGCAGGGACTCCTTCATCGTCGAGGTGTCGTGCCCGTCGAGCCAGTACGTGCCGGAGGTCGGCGCGTCGAGGAGGCCCAGGAGGTTCAGCAGGGTCGACTTGCCGGAGCCGGAGGGGCCGACGATCGCGACGTACTCGCCGTCGGCGACCGTGAGCCGCACCGGCTTCAGGGCCTCGACCGGGGGCGGGCCCGGGTAGGTCATGCCGACGCCGTCGAGTTCGATGAGCGCGCGCGGACCCGGTTCGCGCGCCGCGTCCGGTGCCGCGGCGACGCGGGCGAACACGGCGGTGTCGTCCACGGAGCCCTCCGCGGTGACGGTGGGCAGGATCAGCGTGGCGTCGTCTTGGGTCACGTCAGTGAGACGCCGTCGCCCCCGCCGGGAGTTGCACACCCCGGCGACCGGACGGATCGGGACGGCGCGGGCGCGGCGTCAGAACGCGAAGTCGGCCTGGACGGGCCGGTGGTCGGAGGCGGTCGCGTCGAGGACGTCCGAGCCCGTGGCGTCCAGGCCCCGGTAGAGCACCTGGTCGATGCGGGCCAGCGGCGTGTCCGCGGGCCAGGTGAACCCGAAGCCCTTCCCGGCGGACGCCTGCGCGGACTCCAGCTGGTACGTGATCGGGGCGAGGGACCGGTCCTGGACCGTGCCGTTCAGGTCCCCGGCGAGGACGACGCGGTCGAGCTCCTCGCCGGCGATGGCCTCGCCGAGGAGGGTCGCGGTCTCGTTGCGCTGCTCCGAGGTGAAGCCCTCCGAGTTGACGCGGACCGACAGGAGGTGGGCGACGTAGAAGGCGACCGGCTCGCCGTCGATGTCGAGGGCGGCGCGGAAGGCGCGGGCCCAGCCCAGGTTCAGGTCGACCTCGTTCGACTCGGTGATCGGGTACACCGACCACAGCGCGACCGTGCCGTACGCCGCGGAGTACTCGTAGTCGCCGTCGAGGGCGTCGGCCCAGGCCAGGCGCTGGTCCTCGGTGAGCTCGACGAGGACGATCACGTCGGGCGAGGCGGCGAGGAGGGTCGCGGCGGTCGCCTCGGTGTCGGTGTTCTCGGCGTTGACGTTGTGGGCGACGACCCGGAAGTCGCCGTCGCCGTCGTGCTTGTCCGGGATGAGCGCGGCGTACATCTGGAACCAGACGAGCGCGGGCAGGAGCGAGCACACGATCGCGAGCGGACGGCGGCGGATCGCGGCGAGGAGGACGAGGACCGGGACGCCGATGCCGAACCAGGGCAGGAACGTCTCGATGAGGCTGCCGAGGTTGTACCAGCGGTTGGGGATGAACCGGTGAAGGAGCAGGACGCCGGCCAGGAGCAGGGACGCGGCGATGACGACGCCGCTGTAGAACTTCGCGCCCGTCTTGCCCACCCGGTCCGCCCTTCGAGGTCGAGCGGCCCGCACCGGCCGCTTCGGAGTTTCGACAGCCTAGCGGGAGCCCGCCAGGAACGGCGAACGCCGGGCCTCTGCGAGACCCGGCGTTCGGTTGGCGGTGGCGGTGGGATTTGAACCCACGGTTGAGGGTTACCCAACACTCGCTTTCGAGGCGAGCTCCTTCGGCCGCTCGGACACGCCACCGCCGAAAACGTTACCGGATCGCGCTCGCGGCCCCGTCACCGGGATCGCGCGATCCACCTCACAGACCGTCTCCGCAAATACATGGGATGTTTATGAGAGGCTGGCGTCATGACTGCACACATCTCCGCCGAGCCGGGCGACATCGCCGAGAGCGTCCTCCTTCCCGGGGACCCGCTCCGCGCGAAGTGGATCGCCGAGACCTTCCTCACCGACGCCGAGTGCTACTCGCAGGTGCGGAACATGTTCGGGTTCACCGGGACGTACAAGGGCAAGCGCGTCTCGGTCCAGGGCACGGGGATGGGCCAGCCGTCGGCCTCGATCTACACGCACGAGCTGCTCGACGTGTACGGCGTCAAGACGGTGGTGCGGGTCGGCTCCGCGGGAGCGATCCACGACGACATCGAGCTGCGCGACGTCGTGGCCGGCATCGGCGCCTCGACGAACTCGTCGATGAACCGCATCCGCTTCAACGGCGTCGTCGACTACGCGCCCGTCGCGGACTTCGGACTCCTGCGCCAGGCCGTCGACGCGGCCGCCGCGCGCGGCATCGACCTGCACGTGGGCCAGCTGTACTCCTCCGACACGTTCTACACGGACGCGCCCGAGGTCGAGGCGAAGCTCGCCGACTACGGCATCCTCGCGATCGAGATGGAGGCCGCCGCGATCTACACGCTCGCCGCGAAGTTCAAGGCGCGGGCGCTGGCGCTGTGCACGATCTCGGACCACATCCTCAAGGGCACGGAGCTGCCCGCCGCGGACCGGCAGGAGTCGTTCTCGGAGATGGTCGAGATCGCCCTCGACGCCGTCACCGCGTTAGCCGCTTCCGGAGGGCCCGGTCCGGTCGGACCGGGCCTTTCGGCTGCCCGGGGTCACCCGGCGGGCGCGGCCGCGAGGACCGCGTCGAGCCCGGCGCCGAGGTAGGGGCCGAGTGTCGCGGCGTACGTGTTCGTCAGGTGGGCGTCGTCGCGGTAGACGAGGACGTTGCCGACGACGGGCGCGCAGGCCTCCGGCCCGCAGATGTGGTCGGTGAGGTCGATCTTGTGGACGCCCTCGGGGACCGCCAGCGCGTCGAAGGCGCCCTCGTCGAAGTAGGCGTCGCGGTCGACGGTGCACTCGGCGGCGCCGGGGCCGTGGAGGTCGACGCACATGGGGATGTCGAAGCGGGGGCTGGGGGTGTCGCGGACGACGGCGACGGCGGTGCCGGTGGCGAGGAGCTGCTCGTAGCGGTCGGTGTAGTCGGGGAAGGTCTCGTAGGCCTCGTAGCCGACGCGTGAGCCGTAGGTGAGGACGAGGTCGGGCCGGATGTCGGCGATCTCGGCGACGACGGCGTCGTTCCAGGCGGCGCAGGAGCGGTAGCGCTCTTCGCCGAGGTCCTCCTGGCCGGTCTCGATGATGCAGGCGTTCTTGGTGTAGGCGATGACGTGCCAGTTCCGGGTCTCGGCGGCGTCGAGGACGGCGGGGAGCCACTGCCAGATCTTGGAGCCGCCGTACATGACGACGGTGGCGGCCGCCTGGTCCTGGACGTCTCCGGTCGCTACCTGGTCGCCGTCGTAGAAGTCGCAGCGGAGGGGTTCGTAGCCCTCCATGGTGGTGTTGCAGTCGCCGGAGAGGGCGGGGTCGTAGTCCTGGGCGGCGTCGAGGGTGGAGGGGGCGAAGTCGGCGTCGGGGAGGTCGGTGTTGAACGCGGGATCGAGGGCGGCGGCGCCGGGGTAGCGGGCGGGGTCGGTGGCGGCTTCGGCGAGGCGGGCGCGTTCGTGGGCGATGTACCAGGTCGTGGAGGCGCAGGCGGCGAGGACGAGGGCGATGCAGGCGGCGCCGAGGGTGAAGGCGCCGCGGGCGGTGCGCTGGCCGAGGCCGGTGGCGGGGAGTCGTTGTTCGACGGCCCAGTGGGTGAGGGCGGCGAGGGCGGTGGCGGCGGCGAGGATGGCGAGGCCGCCGGGGAGGGTGGCGGTGTCGCGTCCGGTCTGGACGAGGTAGCAGACGAGGATCGGCCAGTGCCAGAGGTAGAGGGTGTAGGAGAGGGTGCCGAGGCGCTGGAGGGGCCAGGTGTTGAGGAGGCGGCCGGCGCCGGTGCCGGGGGCGGCGGTCGCGGCGAGGATGACGGCGCAGGCGCCGGCGACGGGGGCGAGGGCGGCCCAGCCGGGGAACTGGGTGGATTCGAGGAAGGCGCCGGCGAGGACGAGGACGGCGACGCCGGACCAGCCGAGGATCGCGGGGAGGGGGCCGGTGAGGCGGCGGGTCCAGGCGCGGGCGCTCGGGCGGAGGGTGAGGGCGAGGAGGCCGCCGGCGGCGAACTGCCAGATGCGGGCGCGGGTGTCGAAGTAGGCGTAGGCCTGGTTGGTGGCGGTCTCCCAGAGCGCGAAGGCGAAGGAGGCGGCGAGGACGAGGGCGAGGACGGCGGCGACGGTGCGCATCGGGGGCAGGCCGGTGCGGCGGGCGGTCCAGAGGACGAGGCCGATGAGGATCGGCCAGAGGACGTAGAACTGGGTCTGGACGGCGAGGGACCAGTAGTGCTGGACGATGCTGGCGCCGTTGTTGGAGGAGAGGTAGTCGACGGAGTGGGCGGCGAGGTTCCAGTTGCCGTAGTAGAGGGCGGAGGCGGTGATGTCGCCGAGCTGCTGGGTCCAGGTGGCGCGGGGGAGCCAGATGAGGACCATGGGGACGGTGGCGGCGGCGACGATGAGCGCGGGCGGGAAGATGCGGCGGACGATGCGGGCGGCGTAGGGGAGGTGGCCGAGGCCGCGGCCGGCGTCGGCGGAGCGGAGGAAGCCGGCGGTGATGAAGAAGCCGGACATGAGCAGGAAGATGTCGACGCCGCCGGAGACGCGGTCGAACCAGATGTGGTAGACGGCGATGACGGCGATGGCGAGGCCGCGGAGTCCGTCGATCTCGCGCAGGCGCGGCGGCCGGGCGGCGGGCGCGGGGGCGGTCCGGTCCGGCTCGGCCGCGGGTTCGGCGGTGGAGGTGGCGCTCATGGGTCTCCGGGGGCGGGGCGGCGGGGTGCGGCCGGGGTGGCGGGGTGACGCATCGAGCGTAGAAGGCGGTGTGCGGCGGGAGTGGTCCGGGGCGGAACGTGAATGCGGAGGAATCGGGCGTTCGCGGTCGCCCCCCGGATCAACAGTGCCTGAGGGGTGCGACATGGGGCCGGGCTCGGTGGGCGGGGCGCGAGTGGAATGTGAATGCGGAGGAATCGGGCGCGGCGAGGCGCCCCCGGATCAACAGTGCCCGAGGGGTCCGACAGTGGGCGGGGCGGGGCGGCACGGGGCGCTTCGGTGGTCGCGGCGCGAACGTGAATGCGGGCGAATCGGGCGTTCGCAAGCGCCCCCGGATCCAAGGGTGCCGCGGGGGTGCGACATGGGGTTTCGGCGGTGCGGACGCGAGGTGGATTCAATGAATTGCGGGGGTCGGAGATCCGTTGACAGGGGGGCGGCGCCATGCCACGATTACGATGCCTTAACGATCGTTAAGGGATTGATCGTCAAGGAGGACGGCGTCGTGGACTTCAGCGGGGACTACCCGGCCGAACGCGAGCGGATCGAACGCGGCGGGGCCGAGAAGTACCACCAGGCGGCGGCCGCCGCGGGCAAGTACCACGCCCGCGAGCGCATCCGGCGGCTGTGCGACCCCGACTCGTTCCGCGAGGACGCCCTGTGGGCGAACCCCGACCCGTCGCTGCCCGCCGACGGCGTCGTCGTCGGCTCCGCCACCGTGCAGGGCCGGCCGGTGCGGCTCGTCGCCAACGACTCCACGGTCAAGGCCGGGTCGTGGGGCGCGCGCACCGTCGAGAAGATCATCCGGACCATCGAGGCCGCCCAGCTCGAGCAGCACCCGATCGTCTACCTCGTCGACTCGGCGGGCGCCCGCATCACCGACCAGGTGCAGCTGTTCCCCGGCCGCCGCGGCGCCGGGCGGATCTTCCACGAGCAGGTCCGCGCCTCCGGGAAGATCCCGCAGGCGTGCGCGCTGTTCGGCCCCAGCGCGGCCGGCGGCGCCTACATCCCGGCGTTCTGCGACATCGTCGCCATGGTCGACGGGAACGCCTCCATGTACCTCGGCAGCCCCCGCATGGTCGAGATGGTCACCGGCGAGAAGACGACCCTGGAGGACATGGGCGGCGCCCGCGTCCACTGCGAGCAGTCCGGCGTCGGGCACTTCCTGTGCCGCAACGAGGACGAGGCGATCGCCGACGTCAGGCGCTGGCTGTCCTACCTGCCGTCGAACTGGACGCAGCCCGCGCCGGTGCGCGCCGCCCGCCCCGCCCTCCCGGTCGACCTCGCCGGCGTCGTCCCGCCGAGCGAGTCCGCGCCGTTCGACATGCGCGACTTCGTGAAGGGTGTGGTCGACCAGGGCTCGATCCTGGAGGTGCAGGCGCGGTGGGCCGGGGAGCTCACGACCGCGTTCGCGCGCCTCGACGGCCGGCCCGTGGGGATCGTCGCCAACAACTCCGCGATCCGCGGGGGCGTCCTCTTCTCCGACTCCGCCGACAAGGCCGCCCGGTTCGTGAACACCTGCGACGCGTTCAACGTGCCGCTGCTGTTCCTCGCCGACGTCCCCGGGTTCATGGTCGGCTCCGCCGTCGAGCACGCCGGGATCATCCGCCACGGCGCCAAGATGATCGCGGCCGTCGCCGAGGCCACCGTGCCGAAGATCTGCGTCGTGGTCCGCAAGGCCTACGGCGCGGGCCTGTACGCCATGGCCGGGCCCGCGTTCGGGTCCGACGCCGTCCTCGCGCTGCCGACCGCGCGCATCGCCGTCATGGGCGCCGAGGCCGCCGTCAACGCCGTGTACGCCAACAAGATCGCCGCCATCGACGACCCCGCCCAGCGGGAGCAGTTCGTCGCCGACCGGCGCGCCGAATACGAAGCCGACGTCGACCTGCGAAGGCTCGCAGGGGAACTCGTCGTCGACGACGTCCTCGCCCCCGAGGAGCTCCGCGATGACCTCATCGCCCGATACCGCCGGCTGTCCCACAAGGACCGCCGGTTCGCCGACCGCCGACACCCGATCACACCGGTGTAAGAGGAGCCCGCAATGAGACTCGACATCGAGCAGACCGAATTCGCCGCCGCCGTGCGCGCCTACGCGCAGGAGCAGATCCGCCCCGTCATCGGGGACTTCTACGAGCGCGGCGAGTTCCCGATCGAGCTGGTCAGGGGGCTCGGCAAGCTGGGCGTCCTCGGGGTCACCCTTCCCGAGGAGCACGGCGGCGCCGGCATGGGCCTGTTCATGCTCGGCCTCGCGCTGGAGGAGATCGCCCGCGTCGACGCGTCCGTCGCCGTCACCGTCGAGGCGTCGGTGACCCTCGGCGCCGAGGCCATCGCCAAGTACGGGACGGCCGAGCAGCAGGCGAAGTGGCTGCCGAACCTCGCCGCCGGGCAGGGCCTCGTCGCGTTCGCGCTCACCGAGCCCGGCGGCGGCACCGACGCCGGGCACACCGACACCAAGGCCCGCCTCGAAGGCGGCGAATGGGTCATCGACGGCGCGAAGTGCTTCATCACCAACGCCGGCACCGCCATGACCGACCTCATCATCACCACGGCCCAGACCGGGCCCGGCGAGGTCACCTGCATCGCCGTCGAGCCCGGCACGCCCGGCCTCCAGATCGGGCCCGAGTACTCCAAGGTCGGCTGGCGCGCCTCCGACACCCGGCCCGTCTACTTCGACGGCTGCAGGGTGCCCGAGGCGAACCTCATCGGGCAGCGCGGGCGCGGCTTCGTCCAGTTCCTCGAACTCCTCGACTCCGGACGCGTCGCCATCGCGGCCCTCGCCACCGGGTCCGCGCAGGGCTGCCTCGACGAGGCGCTCGCCCACGCGAAGGACCGCGAGGCGTTCGGGCGGCCCATCGCCGAGAACCAGGCGATCGCGTTCATGCTCGCCGACATGAAGCTCCGCGCCCACACCTCCCGCCTCGCCTGGCAGGACGCGGCCGTGAAGGCCGAGGCCGGGGAGCCGTTCGGCACCGACGCGGCCCTCGCGAAGCTCCACGCGTCCATGGCCGCGGTCGACAACGCCCGCGAGGCCACGCAGATCTTCGGCGGCTACGGGTTCATGAACGAGACGCCCGTGGCCCGCGCCTGGCGCGACAGCAAGGTGCTGGAGATCGGCGAGGGCACCAACGAGGTCCAGCGGATGCTCATCGCGAGGTCCCTGGGGCTGTAGCGGCTCAGGCGGCGACCGGGACCCCGGTCGCCGCCTGAGAGTTTACTGAAAACTTCAACTAAAGGTCTTGAGTTTCCGCCCCGAATCGTGACAAGCTCGGCTCTTCGGCAGTAGCGTTGCCGCCGCGGCCTGAAACCTCTCGCATGGCTCGCAGGCTGCCATGGGACCGTCCGCTGGACGGGAGGGCCGCTCGATAAGGAGCTCAGACATGACCGACAGCAAGACCGGAAGCGACCTCGCGCAGCGGGTCCTCGCCTCGCGGCGCGGGCTGATGTGCGGGCTGGCCGGGCTCGGCGCCGCGGGCGCCCTGGCCGCGTGCGGGACGGCCGAGTCGCCGTCCGGCGACGCCGACTCCGACGCGACGACCGGGGGGACGTCCGAGGGGTCCACGGGGGACTCGGGCGGGGGCGCGGCGCTCGCCGCGACCGCCGACGTGCCCGAGGGCGGCGGGATCGTCGTCGACGACACCGTGCTCGTGCAGCCCAGCGCCGACGAGTTCCTCGCGTTCTCGGCGGCCTGCCCGCACATGGGCACCACCGTGAACCCGCCGGACGCCGACGGGACGATCATCTGCCCCAACCACGGCTCCGAGTTCTCCCTCGAAGGCGAACTCGAGCAGGGCCCGGCCGAGACCGGGCTCAGCCCGGTGGAGATCACCGTCGAGGACGGGCAGATCTTCCTCGCCTAGGGGCGCAATCGAACACGGCGAACGCGCCGACACGCGGAAGCGGCCGGGGAGACTCCTCCCCGCCCGCTTCGCCGTCCGTCGCGGCGACGCCCGCGCGCCGCCGGATCGCACTGGAGCGCCGCCCGCGGGCGCCCCGGCCCGTCAGGGGGCGCGGTGCGCGGGCCGCGGGCCGCCGGTCACGTCAGGGCGTCGGCGGCGGCCGGGTCCGAGTCGCGCAGGAACTGCGCGCAGCGGGCGGCCTCGTCGGCCTCGCCGATCGCGGCGGCGGCGCGGGAGAGCTGGTGCAGGGACTTGAGGAATCCGCGGTTGGGCTTGTGCTCCCAGGGGATCGGGCCGTGCCCCTTCCAGCCGCTGCGGCGCAGCTGGTCGAGCCCCCGGTGGTACCCGGTGCGGGCGAAGGCGTACGCGGCGACGTCGTCGCCCGACTCCAGGGCGTTCTTCGCCAGCCGCGCCCACGCGGCGCAGAACCACGGGTAGTGGCGGACGGTGTCCTCGGGCGAGTGCCCGTCGAGGTAGTTCCTGGCCTCGGTGTCCTCGGGCATGTGCGTCGCCGGAGGCTGTGACATCAGATTCTGCGGAGCCAATGCGGGTCCTCACTCTAGGGTCGAGTCGCTCGTGAAATGCAGTCGGCCAAGCCTAACCCCGCCTCGGAGGCGCCCTCCAGGACCGGGTCGGAATCGTCCTCCTGCGGCGTGCGGAGCGCCGTGAGGTGGACGGCGAGTCCGCCGAGCACCGCGGCGAGGAGCGACGCGGCGAGGACGCCCATCTTGCCCTCGTAGGTGAGGGACCGGTCGCCGTGGAACGCGAGCTCGGTGATGAACAGCGCGACGGTGAAGCCGATGCCGGCGACCGCCGCGATCGCGGCGAGGAGCGGCCACCTCGTGCCGCGCGGCATCCGGCCCAGGCCGAGCTTGACGACGATCCAGGTGGTGAGGGTGATGCCGGCGGTCTTGCCGAGCACGAGGCCGAGCACGATCCCGAGCGTCACGGTGGAGCCGAGGGCGGCGTCGACGACGTCCGCGGAGAGCGGGACGCCCGCGTTCGCGAGCGCGAAGAGCGGCAGGACCAGGAACGACGAGAAGCGGTGGTGCTGGTGCTGGATGCGCTCGGAGGGCGGCTGGGCGTCGCGGGTGAGCTTGATGAGGCGCTCGGTCTCCTCGACCGTGAGGCCCTCCTTGGCGAGCTCCTGGGCCTCCTCGTGGACGACGGCGGGGTCGAGGAGGGGCTTGGCGGAGATGATGAGGCCCATGATGACGCCCGCGATGGTCGCGTGGACGCCGGATTCGAGCATGGCGACCCACAGGAGGACGCCGATGACGAGGTAGACGGGGCCGGAGGAGACGTTGAGCATGCGCATGAGGACCGCGAGCGCGGTGAGGGCCGCGGCGGCGAGGAGCCAGGAGGAGGAGAGGTCCTCGGTGTAGAAGACGGCGATGACGGCGATGGCGCCGAGGTCGTCGACGATGGCGAGCGTCAGGAGGAAGATCCGGGCGGGCGAGGGGATGCGGGAGCCGAAGAGGGCGAGGACGCCGACGGCGAAGGCGATGTCGGTGGCCATGGGGATGCCCCAGCCGTGGGCGCCCGGGCCGCCGGCGTTGAGCGCGGCGTAGACGAGGGCGGGGACGGCCATGCCGCCGAAGGCGGCGGCGATCGGGGTGACGGCGTTGCGGGGGCTGGAGAGCTCGCCGGAGACGATCTCCGACTTGATCTCCAGGCCGACGACGAAGAAGAAGACGGCCATGAGGCCGTCGTTGATCCAGTCCCGGAGGGTGTGGTGGAGTGCGAAGTCGCCGAAGGTGAAGGTGACGTCGAGGTTCCAGACGGCGTCGTAGGACGCCGACCAGGGGGAGTTGGCCCAGGCCATGGCGAGGACGGCGCAGAACACGAGGACGACGCCGGCGGCGGGCTCGATCTTGAGGAACTCGGCGGCGGGGCGGCCGACGTAGCGGGCGATGGGGCGGCGCGAGTAGAGGAACGCGGGCCGGTTCCGCCAGATGTCCGACTTCCAGGGCTCCTCGGGCAGCGTCATGCACCGGAGCCTATCCGGGCGGGGGGAGCGGAACCACTCCTTGCAGGACTATGCCGCGCGGCAGTCGGGGCACAGGCCCCGGTAGGTGATGGAGGCGCGGTTGACGGCGAAGCCGTGGCGCTCGTCGCCGGGGAGCCAGTCGACGGGGTCGGCGACGGTGTGGACGTCCTTCATGAGGCCGCAGCCCTCGCAGATGAGGTGGTGGTGCTCGTGGTCGGCGTTGGGGTCATAGCGCTTGGAGCGGCCTTCGAGGGTGAGTTCGAGGATCTCGCCGAGGGCGACCATCTCGTTGAGGGTGTTGTAGACGGTGGCGCGGGAGAGTTCGGGCATGCGCTCGCAGGCGCGTTCGAGGATCTCCTCGGCGGTGAAGTGCACGTGGGAGCCCTCGAGCGTCTCGGCGATGACGCGTCGCTGCGGGGTGATGCGCCAGTTGTGGCGGCGCAGTCGGGTTACGAGGTCACTCATGCTGTTTCTCTCACACGGTCAGGAAGTCGAATACCACCCTAGCAGGACAAACGGTTGTGGCACCACTGACACTGGACGGCTTCTTAGTTTAGACATAGTCTAAGTTAGGATCGAGTCCGATGACAGGGACGCCGCCGCCGACGCCGCCGACGCCGCCGGGGCACGACAGCAGGAAGGGGCTCGCACCGTGAGCACTGAATTCGACAACACGGCAGGGCCGCTGACCACCGAGTCCGGCGCGCCGATCGCCTCGAACAACCAGAGCGAGGCCGCCGGCCCGGGCGGGCCGCTGCTCGTCCAGGACCAGGTCCTGCTGGAGAAGCTCGCCCACTTCAACCGCGAGCGCATCCCCGAGCGCGTCGTCCACGCCCGCGGCGCGGGCGCCTACGGCACCTTCACCGCCACCGCCGACGTCTCCGCGTACACGCGGGCCGCGTTCCTCTCCGCGCCCGGCAAGGAGACCGAGACGTTCCTGCGCTTCTCCACCGTGGCCGGCTCGCTCGGCTCGGCCGACGCCGTGCGCGACCCGCGCGGCTGGGCGCTGAAGTTCTACACCGAGGAGGGCAACTACGACCTCGTCGGCAACAACACCCCGGTGTTCTTCATCCGCGACGCAATCAAGTTCCCCGACTTCATCCACACCCAGAAGCGCGACCCGTACACCGGTTCGCAGGAGGCCGACAACGTGTGGGACTTCTGGGGCCTCTCCCCCGAGTCCACCCACCAGGTCACCTGGCTGTTCGGCGACCGCGGCATCCCCGCTTCGTACCGGCACATGGACGGCTTCGGCTCCCACACCTACCAGTGGGTCAACGAGGCCGGCGAGCAGTTCTGGGTCAAGTACCACTTCAAGACCGACCAGGGCATCCGCAACCTGACGCAGGACGAGGCGGACCGGATCGCCGGGGCCGACCCCGACTCGCACCAGCGCGACCTGCGCGAGGCGATCGAGCGCGGCGAGTTCCCGTCGTGGACCGTGCAGGTCCAGATCATGCCCGCCGCCGAGGCCGCGACGTACCGGTTCAACCCGTTCGACCTCACCAAGGTCTGGCCGAACGCCGACTACCCGCGCATCACGATCGGCAGGCTCGAGCTCAACCGCAACCCGGAGAACGTGTTCGCCGAGGTCGAGCAGTCCGCGTTCTCCCCCGCGCACTTCGTGCCGGGCATCGGGCCGAGCCCCGACAAGATGCTGCAGGGCCGCCTGTTCGCCTACGGCGACGCGCACCGCTACCGGGTCGGGATCAACGCCGACCACCTGCCGGTCAACCGCCCGCACGCCACCGTGGCGCGCAACGGGAACCGCGACGGCACCGGCTACGACGGCCGCCACGGCCGCGCGAAGAACTACGAGCCGAACTCCTTCGGCGGGCCCGACGAGACCGGTCGGCCCCTGTGGGCCCCGGTCCAGGTCACGGGCGCGACCGGCGCGTGGGAGACCCCGCGCCACGCCGAGGACGACGACTTCGTGCAGGCCGGCGACCTCTACCGGCTCATGACCCCCGAGGAGCAGGAGCGGCTCGTCGCCAACCTCGCCGGGTTCCTCGCCAAGGTCACCCGCGACGACATCGTCGACCGCGCCGTCGCGAACTTCGCGAAGGCCGACGAGCAGTACGGGAAGCGGCTCGCCGAAGCCGTGGCCGAACTGCGGGCGTAGAAAGGCCGCAGCGCACAACCGAAGACGCCGAGCGGGGACGGGCCCCAAACAAGAAGCCGCCGGGGCCCGCGACCGCTTCGACACCGGCTCTAGCCGCGCCGGCGCGCCCCCTGTCAACAGGAGCGCCGGTGAGAGCCGACCGCCCGCCCGGGTTCTGAAGGGCTTTCCCGGGCGGGCGCGCAGCGGCCCCCGTGCACCCGCACGGGGGCCGCCGTGCACCCCTACTCGTCGAGCTCGCGCCCGCACTCGCCGCACTCCGGCGGCTTCTGCCGCGGGACCTCCACGAACTCCTCGGCCACGATCCACAGCTTCCACCGCTCCCCGGCCTCGCGGATCACCGTGATCGAGGTGATGTCGTCACGGCTCGGCCGCTCCAACCCCCACATGATGTCCAACGGCGCCTTGTGCTTCGCGAGCTTCACCTCGCGGCCCTTCAGGTAGTACCCGGCGCGGGAGTACACCAGCTGCTCCTGCTCGCCGTGCTCCTTCGGCGCCGGCTCGCGGCTGCGGCCGTTGAGGAACGCGTGGTACTCGGTGTGCAGCTGCCGGGCGATCTGCTGGAGCGGGACCGACGAATACGACTTGACCCACCGGTTCTGCGGCTGGTTCTTCCACTTCGTCAAGCGGGCCGAGATCTCCGCGTACGAGATCTTCTCCCCCTTCGCGCGCCATTCGCGCTGAAAGACCGACAGCGACCAGTTGTACACGGCCCGAACCGCTTCGAGGGTCTCCTCCAGGTTCCTCCGCTGCTGGTCATCGGGGTCGAACGCATACTCGTACCCGCGTTTCACCAAGTGGGTCATAGGCTTCGTCATGTCCATGACCTGTTGATATCAGACGATTACGCACCGCCACGTGTTCCTCACCTCATCGGCGTGTCTCCCTGCCGCGCGGCAAGTAACTTGGCCTGGTGCCCTTCGACATCGACCCCGGCGTGTTCGCCCTGCTCATCGTCGCGGCCGTGTTCGCCGGATGGGTCGACGCGGTCGTCGGCGGCGGCGGGCTGATCCAGCTCCCGGCGCTCCTGGTGGCCTTCCCCACAGCGCCACCGCAGCTCATGCTGGGCACCAACAAGATGGCCTCGGTGTGCGGCACCACCATCTCCGCGATCACGTACTCGCGCAAGATCAAACTCGAGCACCGGCTGCTCTGGCCCACCGTCGGCCTCGCCCTCCTCGGCTCCGGCGCCGGGGCCGTGGCCGCCCTCGCCGTCTCCGCGAGCGCCTTGAAGCCCATCATCATCGCGGTGCTCCTCGCCGTCCTGGTCCTGGTCATCGCCCGGCCCCAGCTCGGCCTCGAACCCCAGCCGAAGCTCCGCACCCCGCTGCGCGCCGCCGCGCTCATGCTCACCGCGGGCGTCGCCGTCGCGTTCTACGACGGCATCATCGGCCCCGGCACCGGGATCTTCCTGTCCGTCGCGTTCACGACGATCGTCGGCTTCGACTACGTCACCGCCGCCGCCCACACCAAGGTCGTCAACGCCACCACCAACATCGGCGCCGTCATCGTGTTCGCCGCCCAGGGGAACGTGTCGTGGCTCCTCGGCCTCGTCCTCGGCGCCGGCTGCATGGCCGGCGCCTGGTTCGGCGCCCGCACCGCCCTGGCCCGCGGGTCCCGCTTCGTGCGGATCGTCCTGGTCGTCGTCGTGCTCGCCCTCCTCGCCCGGCTCAGCTGGGACGTGTGGGCGGGCGCCCGCTAAGGGTTGATCGCCAGGAACAGGTAGGCCGCCAGCAGCACCAGGTGGACGCCGCCCTGGAGGCGCGTCGCCCGGCCCGGCACCACCGTCAACACGCTCACCACCAGCGTCAGCCCCAGCAGCACGATCTGCGTCGAGCCCAGGCCCAGCAGCAGCGGCCCGTCCATGAAGAACGAGGCGATCGCGATCGCCGGGATCGTCAGGCCGATCGACGCCATCGCCGACCCGTACCCCAGGTTGATGCTCGTCTGGATCCGCTCGCGCGACGCCGCCCGAACCGCCGCGATCGACTCCGGCAGCAGCACCAGCAGCGCGATCGCCACACCCACCGACGACGCCGGGAACCCGGCCGCGTCCACGCCCGCCTTGATCGCCGGCGACTCCACCTTCGCCAGCCCCACCACGCCCACCAGCGCGACCATCAGCATGCCCACGCTCAGCAGCGCCCGGCGCCCGCTCGGCGGGTCCGCGTGCTCCTCCTCCGTAACCACCCCGGTCTCGGTGATCGGCAGGAAGAAGTCGCGGTGGCGCACCGTCTGCGTGAACACGAACAGGCCGTACAGGACGAGCGACGCCAGCGCCGCGAACACCAGCTGCGGCGTCGAGTACTCCGGGCCGGCCGCGCTGGTCGTGAACGACGGCAGCACCAGGCCCAGCGTCGCGAGCGTCGCCACGGTCGCGAGGGCCGCGCCCGAGCCCTCCGGATTGAACAGCGTCACGCCGTACTTCAGGGCGCCGACCAGGAGCGCGATGCCGACGATGCCGTTGGTGGTGATCATGACCGCGGCGAACACGGTGTCCCGGGCGAGCGTCTCGGCGTCGTGGCCGCCGGAGGCCATGACGGTGAGGATGAGGGCGACCTCGATGACGGTGACGGCGACGGCGAGGACGAGGGAGCCGTAGGGTTCGCCGACGCGGTGGGCGACGACCTCGGCGTGGTGGACTGCGGCGAGGACGGTGGCCCCGAGGGCGACCGCGGCGATCGTGACGAGCACGGGCCCCGATTCGCGGCCCCAGGTCAGGGCGAGGACGATGACGCCGACCAGCGGCGCGATGACGGTCCAGGACAGCAGCGGGGATCGTTTCGCGGCGCTCATGTGCGCCATCCTGTCACGGGAGGGCGCCTCCGCCCCGGGGACCGAGGCCTGGGCATGGACCGTGACACACCTGTTCGGAGGGCTTGCGGCGCGCGGTCCGGCCCGGCGCAGCGGACCGCCGGGGGCTCGGAGTCGCTAGAGTCGTTCCATGTCAAGCGCGTACGGACCAGAGTCCCCCTCAGACACCGTGTCCCGCCTCCGGGAGCACTTCGCGACCGGGCGCACGAAGCCGGTTCCGTGGCGGCTGGAGCAGCTCAAGGGCCTCGACCGGATGCTGCGGGAGGCGGGCGAGGAGCTCGCCGACGCGCTCCGGGCCGATCTCGGGAAGGCCGCCCCGGAGTCGTTCCTCGCGGAGATCGACTTCGTGTCGGCGGAGGTGCGGGCGCTGCGCAAGCACCTGCGGTCCTGGTTGCGGCCCAAGCGGGTCTACACGCCGCCGCACCTGCAGCCCGCGAGGGCGTACGTGCTGCGGGAGCCGCTCGGGGTGGTGACGGTGATCGGGCCGTTCAACTATCCGGTGCAGCTGCTGCTGGCGCCGCTCGCGGGGGCGCTGGCGTGCGGGAACGCGGTGGTGGTGAAGCCGAGCGAGGCGTCGGCGGCGACGGCGTCGGTGCTGGAGCGGCTCATCGGGCGGTACCTGGACCCGGCGGCGGTCGCGGTCGTGCAGGGCGGCGCGGAGGCGACGGCGGCGCTGCTGGCCGAGCGCGTCGACCACATCTTCTTCACGGGTTCGCCGCGGGTGGGGCGGATCGTCGCGAAGGCGGCGGCCGAGCACCTGACGCCGGTGACGCTGGAGCTGGGCGGGAAGAGCCCGGCGATCGTGGAGCCGGGCGCGGACCTGGCGGCGGCGGCGCGGCGCATCGCGTGGGGGAAGTTCATGAACGCGGGGCAGACGTGCATCGCGCCGGACTACGTGCTCGCGGTGGGCGGGGTCGGTCCGGAGCTGGAGCGGCACCTCGCGGAGGCGGTGCGGGAGATGTACGGGCACGCGCCGGCCGACAGCCCGGACTTCGGGCGGATCGTGGACGAGCGGTCGTTCGACCGGATCGCGCGGTTCCTCGGGGAGGGGCGGCTGGTGTGCGGGGGCGGGCACAACCGTTCCGACCGGTACATCGCGCCGACGGTCCTGGCGGACGTGTCGCCGGACGACGCGGTCATGGGCGAGGAGGTGTTCGGGCCGGTGCTGCCGGTCCTGGCGGTCGAGTCGCTGGACGAGGCGGTCGCGTTCGTGAACGCGCGGGAGAAGCCGCTGGCGCTGTACGCGTTCACCGGTTCGGACGCGACCCGGCGCAAGATCCTGACGCGGACGTCGTCGGGCGCGGTCGGGTTCAATGTGCCGATGGCGCACATCGACGTGCCGGGGCTGCCGTTCGGCGGGGTCGGGAGCTCGGGGCTGGGGGCGTACCACGGGAAGGCGTCGATCGAGGCGTTCAGCCATGCGAAGTCGGTGCTGGACAAGCCGCTCGCGCCCGACACGCTGCGGGTGGTGTACCCGCCGTTCACGTCGTTGAAGGAGCAGGTGATGCGCCGCCTGCGGTAGGCGGCGCGGCCGTCACCGCTGGGCGAGGTGGGCGTTGACGCGGCCGAGGAGTGCGAACAGCTGGGCGCGCTCGCCGGGGTCGAGCGGGGCGAGGATGGTCTCGTTGACGCCGTCGAGCACGGCCTCGATCTCGGCGAGGCGGGCCCGGCCGCCGTCGGTGATGGTGATGACGTTGCGGCGCTTGTCGTCCGGGTCGGGGGCGCGGACGATCCAGCCGCCGTCGGCGAGCTCGTTGAGGACGGCGACGAGGTCCGAGCGGTAGATGCGGGTGCGGTCGGCGATCGCGGCCTGGCTGGCGGGCCCGGCCTCGTCGAGGACGGCGAGGACCACGAAGTGGGCCTTGTGGGCGCCGATGGGCGCGAGGGCCTCCGACGCGGTCCGGCTCATCTGGGCGCTCGTCATGCCCGTGAGGCGCGAGATCTGGCGTTTGAGGCGCTCGGGAGTGGCTTCGCCGTAGTCGAACCGCAGTTCACCGCTGGTCTCCATGGGAACACCCTACCCCAGTTGCGTTAGTGGAACTAACGATGTAAGTTCATTAGCAACACGAACGTTAGCTCAACTAACGAATCAAGGGAGACCGCCATGACCACCGCCGAGCAGCTCGTCCGGGAGCTCGCCGACCGCGCCGAACTGGCCGACCTCGTCGCCCGCCACAGCGTCTGGATCGACGAGGCCCGCTGGCACGAGACCGACCGGATCTTCACCGCGGACGTCACCACCCGCTCGCCCCGCGGCGAGGCCCGCGGCGTCGACCAGCTCCTCGCCCTCGTCGCGCGGGGCCACGACACCTTCGCGCAGACCGTCCACAACAAGGCCAACGTCGTGATCGACCTCGACGGCGACACCGCGGCCGTGCGCGCCACCGACGTCGCCCTCTTCGTCGTCGACGACGCGACCGTGTCCCTCGCCGCCGGCGTCGCCCGCTACGGCATGCGCCGCACCGGCGCGGGATGGCGCATCGCCGACCTCGAGATCGCCCCCGCCGCCCTGACCGCCCCCATCGACCGCGCGTCCCTCTGACCCGCGCCGCCCACCCGAAAGGCACTCCCATGCAGACCGTTCCCGTCCTCGGCACCCGCCTGGCTTACACCGAGGCCGGCGCAGGCGACACCACCGTCGTGCTGCTGCACGGCAACCCGACCTCCTCGCACATCTGGCGCCACGTGATCCCGCGCCTCGCCGACCGCGTCCGCGTCGTCGCCCCCGACCTCGTCGGGATGGGCGAGTCCGGCCGGCCCGACATCGAGTACACCTTCGCCGAGCACGCCGCGCACCTCGAGGCGTTCCTCGACGCGGTCGGCGCCGACCGGCCCGTCCTGGTCGGCTACGACTGGGGCGGCGCGCTCGCCCTCGACTGGGCCGCAAGACATCCCGACCGCATCCGCGGCGTCGTCGTCATGGAGACCTTCCTGCGGCCGATGACCTGGGAGGAGTACCCGGCCGGGGCCGTCGGGTTCTTCCGGGCCCTGCGCACGCCCGGCGAGGGCGAGCGGATGGCGCTGGAGGAGAACTGGTTCATCGAGACCGCGCTGCGCGCCACCAACGGCGGCATCTCCGACGAGGACCTGGCCGTCTACCGCAAGCCCTACCCCGACCCGGCCTCGCGCCGGCCGCTCCTGGCCTGGCCCAGGCAGATCCCGCTCGCCGAGGTCGGCGGGCCGTTCGAGCCGGCCGAGACCGCGGCCCGCTTCGACGCCTACGGCGACTGGCTCGCCACCGCCGAGACCCCGAAGCTGCTGCTCACCGCCAGCCCCTACGGGCTCGGCTCCCCTGCAATCGTCGCGTGGGCGGCGGAGCGCTCGCGGAACCTGGAGGTGCGCAGCATCGGCGAGGACGTCGGCCACCACGCCCCCGAGGACGCCCCGGAGGCCATCGCCGACGCCGTCGCAGGCCTGCTCGACCGGCTGTCGTGAAGCGCCGGAAGGCGACGGGCGAAAAAACGGGCCCTGACCGGCGCAAGCGCCGGTCAGGGCCCGTACCCCTCGAAGACAAGTCTGCGACCAGGTTAGCACCCCTTGCGCGCGCTACTGCGCGGAGGGCGGCGAGCGATGTTCAACGCTCCCAAGCAGATTGGTTCCAATCCGGACCGTCACGAGTCTAAAGGGGACTTCTAGACGAGGGGCGACGGTTCGAACCCCTGAGACCGGGTCTGTACAGGATAGGAGCCCATCGGTAATATTGTGCCGATTGGGAGTGACAATCCATTCCTTTTAGGACGTTGTGTCGTTAGGACGCCCCATGCGACGAATGGTGCTCAACGCCGCCCTCGGCCGGACCTCGCGGGCCCGCCGCGACCCCGCCGAGGCGCTCGCGGCCTGGCGGGAGCGCATCCGCGCGACCCTCGACGCCGCCGACATCGAACCGGACGCGGGCGACTGGGCGTTCGCCGAGGACCTCGGGTTCCTCCTCCAGTGCCTCGCCACCGTCCCCGAGCTGACCCCGCTGGGCTGGACGATCCAGCTCCGGTCCGCCCAGCAGAAGTTCGAGAACCGCCTGCGCGTCAAGTGGATCCACGCCCGCAACCCCCTCGTCGGCGAGGCGCCGGTCGAGCGGCCGGTGTTCATCGTGGGCCTGCCGCGGTCGGCGGCCGCCCTCGCGCACCGCGTCCTCGCAGCCTCCCCCGGCCACCGCGGCCCGACCCTGTGGGAGCTCCAGCGCACCGGCCTCGACGACGCCGGCCGCAGCCGCGCCGCCGTCGAACGCCAGCTCGCGGCCCTGCGGCGCCTCGCGCCCGACTACGACGCGGTCCGCCCCCTCCGGGCCGATCGGCCCGAGGAGTCCGCCGAGGTCATGTCGCGCACGCTCGCCCCGCTCGCCTGCGCGCCGCTGCCCGACGAGTACCGGTTCCGGCTCGACCGCGCCGACGCCGCCGGCGACTACGAGCACCTCAAGCAGGTCCTGCAGGTGCTCCAGTACGGTGAGCGCCCGCGGCGGTGGATCCTCCGCTCCCCCTGGGACCTCGCGCACCTCGACGTCGTGCGGCAGGTCTTCCCCGACGCCGTGTTCGTGTGGACCCACCGCGACCCGGTGTTCGCCGTCCCCTCGTTCTGCGCCGTCGCCGAGCGGCTCACCGCCCTGCACTGCAAGGACATCGACCCCGTCGAGATCGGCAGCGTGTGGCTGCCGGCCCTCGCCGACCTCGTCGAGCGCGGCCGCAAGCTCCGGCGGGCCCTGCCCGAGGGCGCGGTCGCCGACGTCAACCACCACCGGTTCACCGGGTACCCGCACGAGTTCGTCCCGCTCCTGTTCGAACGCGTCGGCGCCGAGTGGACCGCCTCGGACCGCAACGGGCTCAACACGATCCTCGACGACCCCGCCCGCGGCAGGGCCCACTCGTCGACGCTGGAGCGGTACGGGCTCGACAAGGCCGCCGTCGCGGCCGCGTTCGGCGACTACCGCCAGGAGGTCGCCGACCTCCGCGGCTGAGATCCATCGCGTCAGTGTGGTGTCAGTGGCGTGTCAGGGCGGCCCTCGATAGTTGCTGCATCGAGGCGAACCGCCGAGACACACACGAATTGCTTGAAGGAGCACCACCATGACCGCCGCCCTCTCCACCGCCGACCAGACCACCATCGCCACCGCCGCCTGGGGCACCGTCACCCTCCTGTCCTTCGCCGGCATCGCCGGCTCCGCCCACAAGGTCGCCACCGACGCCGCCCTCGCCCTCAACGCCGCCACCGGCGCCGTCGGCCACGCCATCGCCGACCACCCCAAAGCCGCCAACATCAAGGGCAAGAACGCCGCCGACATCGCCGACCAGGTCCTCCCCGCCCTCACCGCCTCCGTCCAGATCCTCCAGGCGCACGATGCGGCCGAGGCCGAGAACTTCCGCACCACCATCGCCGTGGTCATCGACGCCGCCAACCGCGCCCACAAGGGCGAACCCTCCCCCACCCTCGCCGACATGGCCCGCAAGATCACCCACGCCCTCGACGCCTAACCCACACCACCACCCCACCCCGATCGAAGGGGCCGACCACACCGGTCGGCCCCTCGACCCGTGCTCAGAGGCGCACCACGAGCTTCCCGGTGGTGTGCCGCCCGGCGAAGTCCGCGATCGCCTGCGCGTCAACCACGGCTTCACGTGCCGCCTGTACGGCGTCGCCGACGACGGCCTGACCAAGGTCACCGCGCACTTCGTCGGGATCGAGCAGCCCGACAGGGAGGACCCGTTCCCCTTCCTGGAACTGGAGATCGGCGCCTGGACCTCCCTCGACCCCATCCGCGACGACTGGATCGACTTCGAAGCGCCCCAAGGCGAATCGGGCTACGACCTGCCGCAGACCGCCGGCGACGAACTCGGCCCGGGCACCGACGTCCCCTTCTTCGGTACGGGAGAGGTGCTCGGGCGCGTCCCCGAGGGGACCCGGCTCCTCGCGCCGCTCTACAACCCGTGGGGGATGTACGGAGTCCACGCGGTCTTCCATGTCGAGGACGAGGCGGCGCTCGCGGACATCGAGGCCATGGCCGAGCTCGCGTCCACCGGCGAACGCTACCCCGACGCCGACCTCACCACCGGCGACCTGACCTCGCACCGCATCTCCTACAACGGCGACGCGGGCGGCTGCCAGGTCAAGCTCGACACCGTCGACACCGGCGACGCCGTGATCGCCCTCCTCCACGTCGCCTGCGACTGACCCCGAACCCCGCACCGGCCGGCCCGGGGCCGTGTACCGTCCGGGCGAGGACCAGCGACGACGCGGGTCCGCTGCGCGCGGAGGTGCTCCGATGGCCGAGGTGGACGAAACCGCCGCCGAGGCGGCGGCGCGGCGGCGCCCCCGGCCGACGGTGCGCGACGCGGTCGCCGGGTTCGCGACCGGCCTGTTCTCGATCCCCGAGGGCATGGCGTACGCGACGGTCGGCGGGTTCGCCGCTCCGCTGGGGCTGTGGTCGGGCGCGGTCCCCACGATCATCGGCTCGATCCTGTCCCGCACCGTCCTCATGGTCACCACCCTCACCAGCGCGATCGCCCTGTCGGCCGGGGGGATCCTCGCCGAGGCCGGGCTCGATCCCGGCGACGCGGGCGCGGTCGCGGCACTGACGCTCGTGGTCGGCGCCTGGATGGTCCTCCTCGGGCTGCTCAGGCTCGGCTCGGCGATGTCCTATGTCTCCACGGCGGTGATGACCGGGTTCACCGCGGGCATCGCGGTGCAGATCCTCGCCGGAGTCGTCGAGGACGCGACCGGGTACGCGCCCGAGTCGTCGAACACCGTCAGGAAGCTCGCCGAAGCGCTGTGGCACGTGGGCGACTGGGACGGCCCGACGGTGGCCGTCGCCGCCGCCACCATCGCCGTCTGGGCGGTCGTGCGCCCGTTCAAGCGCCTGCGCGCGTCGGCGACCCTGATCGCGCTCCTCGCCGTCACGGTCGCCGTCGCCGTCCTGGGCACCGGTGTGGAGCGCGTCGACGACATCGCCTCGATCAGCCGCTCGCTGCCGCCGTTCACGCTGCCCGACGCGTCCGCGCTGCCCCATCTCGTCTACGGCGGGCTCGCCATCGCCCTCATCGCGCTGGCGCAGGCGGCCGGGATCGGCGCCGCCGTCCCGAATCCGGACGGCTCCCGGTCGGACGCCTCGCGCGACTTCACCGCACAAGGCGCCGCCAACCTCGCCGGGGGCCTGTTCGGGGCGCTGCCCACCGGCGGCTCGCTGTCGCGCACGGGCGTCGCCACCAGCGGCGGGGCGCGCACGCGCTGGGCGGGGATCTTCGCCGGGGCCTGGCTGATCGTCCTCGTGCTCGTCCTCGGGCCGCTCGCCGGGGCGATCCCGATGGCGGTGATCGGCGGCCTGCTCCTGGTCATCGGCGCCGAGCTGGTCGTCTCGCGCCTGGGCGACATCCGCCTGGTGGCGCGCACGTCTTGGCTCTCGACCCTGGCCATGGCCGCCACCTTCGCCGCGACCACCCAGCTGCCGCTCCAGCAGGCGATCTTCATCGGCGTCGGACTGTCCATGGTGCTGTACACGGTGCAGGCCGGCAAGCGCGGGCGGCTCGTCGAGCTCGTGCCCCTCGACGACGGCGACTTCCGCGTCGCCGAAGCGCCGGCCGTGCTGCCCGGCGACCGCACCACCGTCCTCCACTACCTCGGCTCCGGGTTCTTCGCGGAGGTCAATCGCCTCGAGGAGGAGTGGCCCGACACCACCGGCGCCCGGAACGCCGCCCTGGTGATCTCCCTGCGCGGCTCCGCGGGCATCCCCTCGGCCACGTTCCTGAAATCCCTCGACCGGCTCCTGGACCGCTGGGAGGGCAACGGCGTCACCGTCATCGTCTGCGGCGTCCCCGAACCGCTGCGCCGCCGCCTCGAACACGGCCGCTTCGCCGGCCGGCTCGAAGGCGCGCTCCTCGGCGACGGCGGGGGCGTCATGTCCTCGGTCCACGCCGCCTACCTCCTCGGGGAGGAGCGGCGCCTCGCCGCCGCCCCGCCGCCGTCGGACCCTTGACCGATTCCGGTGCACGGGCGGTGACCCGGTGCGACGATGAGCGGCATGACCGAGCCAAAGCCCGCCTCAGCGTCCATCGCCGCGCAGCAGCGCGACACCCTCGCAGCAGGGCCCTTCGACGACACCGCCGACTTCGACGACGCCGCCCGCGGCCTGATCGCTCGGCGTGAGCCCGGGGCGGTCACCGCCGACGACGGGCGGGTGGTGTGGGACAACGACACCTACGCGTTCCTCGACGGCGACGCCCCCGACACGGTGAACCCGAGCCTGTGGCGGCAGTCCAGGCTCAACGCCGCCGCCGGGCTCTTCGAAGTCGTCGAAGGGATCTACCAGGTCCGCGGCATGGACCTGTCGAACATCTCCTTCATCGAAGGCGACGAAGGCGTGGTCGTCATCGACCCGCTCATCTCCACCGAGACCGCCGCGGCCGCCCTCGCGCTCTACCGCGAGCACCGCGGCGACCGGCCCGTCAGGGCCGTGGTCTACACCCACAGCCACGTCGACCACTTCGGCGGCGTCAAAGGCGTCACCACTCAGGACGACGTCGACTCCGGCACCGTCAAGGTCTTCGCACCCGAGGGGTTCGTCGAGCACGCCGTCGCCGAGAACGTCTACGCCGGCACCGCGATGGCCCGGCGCGCCGGGTACATGTACGGCGCCGCCCTCAGCCGCGGTCCGCAGGGCGCCGTCGGCGCGGGACTGGGCCAGACCACCTCGACCGGCACCGTCACCCTCATCGTCCCCACCGACGAGATCACCACCACCGGCCAGGAGGCCGTCGTGGACGGGGTGCGCATGGTCTTCCAGATGGCGCCCGACACCGAGGCGCCCTCCGAGATGCTCATCTACTTCCCGGACTTCAAGGCGCTGTGCGCGGCCGAGGACGCCACCCACACCTTCCACAACCTCCTGACCCTGCGCGGCGCGGTCGTGCGCGACCCGCACGGCTGGTCGAAGTACCTGACCGAGACCATCGACCTGTTCGGCGCCGACCTCGACGTCGTCTTCGCCTCCCACCACTGGCCGACCTGGGGGAACGAGCGCGCCGTCGCATTCCTCGCCTCCCAGCGGGACCTCTACGGCTACGTCCACGACCAGACCCTGCGCCTGCTCAACCAGGGGCTGACCGGCCCCGAGATCGCCGAAGAGCTCGTCCTGCCGCCGGCGCTGGAGCGCACCTGGTCCTCGCACGGCTACTACGGCTCCTTGAGCCACAACGTGAAGGCGATCTACCAGCGCTACCTCGGATGGTTCGACGGCAACCCCGCGAACCTGTGGCAGCACACCCCCGTCGAGCGGGCCAAGCGCTACGTCGACCTGGCGGGCGGGGCGGAGAACGCCGTCGACGCCGCGCAGATCGCGTTCGCCGCGGGCGACTACCGGTGGGCCGCCGAGGTCCTCAACCACGTGGTGTTCGCCGAGCCGAACCACGCCGACGCGCGCGACCTGCTCGCCGACACGTACGAGCAGCTCGGGTACGGGTCCGAGAACGGCACCTGGCGCAACTTCTTCCTGTCGGGCGCCACCGAGCTGCGCGAGGGGAACTTCGGCACGCCGACCGCCACGGCCTCGCACGACATCCTCGGCCAGCTCACGCCCGAACTGCTCTTCGACGCCCTCGCCATCCAGGTGAACGGCCCGAAGGCGTGGGACGAGCGGTTGACGATCGACGTGGCGCTGACCGACACCGGCGACCGGTACCGACTGCGCCTGTCGAACGGCTGCCTCACCTACACCAGGGCCGCGCAGCCCGGCGACGCCGACGCCACCGTGAGCGCACCGGCGAAGGCGCTCCCGTCGGTGGTCCTCGGCGGGCTCGGGCAGGAGCATCTCGCGGCCCAGGGCGTCGAGATCACCGGCGACGCAGAGGTCCTGCAGCGCCTCGCCGCCGTCCTCGACCCCGGCGACCCCGACTTCGACATCGTCACTCCCTGACGCGTCGAGTCCACCGAAGAGCAGCGCCCCGGCCGGTCGGCCGGGGCGCTCTCGTGTGCACGTCTTTCGGTCACAGTGCCGCAGGGGGCGTCAGCGGCTGGCGGGGCGGCGGCGTGACGACCACGGCGGGCAGGCCGTCCCGCTCCAGCACGGCGGCGACGGCCGACACCACCTGCGATCCGGCCTCCAGCTCCATGTCCCAGCGGTACCAGTAGCGCAGCAGCACCGTGCACCGGTCGGGCGCGGCCGAGCGCAGGAACGCCTCCGGTTCGGGGCGGTCCGCCACCGCGGGGACGCCGCGGGCCGCCTCGCAGAGCAGCGACAGGAGGCGGTCCGTGGGGAACGCCCGGGCGGTCCGCACCTCGGCCTCCCCGCGCAGGACGCCCCCGGCGGTGAAGTTCACGATCGGGTTCGACAGCGTCTCGCCGTTGGGGATGTGGACGGTGCGCCCGTCCGGCGACAGCAGGATGACCGCCCGCCCGTTGACCTCCTTGACGAAACCCCTGCATCCCGCGACCTCGACCAGGTCGCCGATGCGGATCGGCTGGCGCGTCTGGATCACGACGCCGGCCGCGAAGTTGTCGGCCGTCCCCCGCAGGACCAGCGCGAGCACGGCCAGCAGGATGAGGCACACGGCCACCAGCGGCTGTATGGTCACGCCGAGCACCGCCAGCGCCGAGGCGATGCCCACGAGCAGCACCGCGTACCCGACCGCGCGGGCGGTGACGGACTTCGCCTGCTCGGAGATGCCGCTGAGCCTCCCGAGGAGCCGGGTGGCGCCCTTGCGGCTCAGGCGCCACAGCAGCCAGGTCGCCGCGGCCATGAGCAGTGCCACGATCACGTGGCCGACCGTGACGGAGGACTGCGAGAACAGGTTGCCCAGATCGATAGCGGAACGCATGGTCGCCTCCTGACCGGTGCGGGGGCGGGCGCCGCGCGGCGCCCGCCCCCGTGGAACTCACCCGCTCACGCGGCCGACGGCGCCCCGAGGACCCGGGTCTTCTCGGCTTGGAACTCCTCGTCGGTGAGTTTGCCCCGGTCGTGCAGGTCGGCGAGCACGCGGAGCTGCTCGGCGGTGTTGTCCGGGGCGTACCGTGCGACGAACTCGCGGCTGCCGGCGTCGATGGCCGCCCGCTCGGCGGCGGTCGCCCCGGCCGGGCGGGCGATCAGGTAGACGAGCGTGCCCAAGAACGGCAGCAGGATCACGACCACGATCCACAGTGCCTTGAGCCAGCCCTTGAGATCGTCCCGGCGGAAGATGTCGAGCAGCGCGAACGCCCACATCATCACCAGCGGCAGCCAGATCAGCAGCAGCCAGAAGAAATCCCAGAACGACATGGCGCCCCCCTCATGCCAGGATCGGGACCGGGACGGTCCCGACGATGACTCACTGTCCCAAGAAATCGACCGCCAGGTCACGAAACGGCGGAACAGTGCGGCGGGCCCGATCTCACCTGGTCCAGCCGGACGGGGGCCGGACATGAGGAAACCCCGCCTTCCAGTGTTCGTGCTGGTAAACGGGGTTGATATGCCTGGTGGTGATGGTGGCCAGGGCCGGGGTCGAACCGGCGACCTTCCGCTTCTCGGGCGGACGCCCACTCCAGTCACCCAGAAACTGGCTGGCCTGCGAACTCACTCCAAGTCCGAGTTCGCCTTGCCCCTTGCAGCCACGAGTTCGCTCCCTTCACCTCCACCATTTGCAGGCACACCACCTCCAATGAGGTGAGCCATGTCCGGTGGGACTTTCGTCCTGATAAGTCAAGGCTTCTGGTCTCTCCATGCCAGGGTTGATCTGCGGTTTTCTATAGGTGTCACCGGGCAATGGGCTCGGTGGGACACCGATTGGAGTCGCGATGACCACCTCTCCCGCAACCGCTTCCGCCGTCGCTCCGAGCACGGCAGGGCACCGGGCCGTCGACTACGTGTGGGGCGGACTGCGCATCGCTCTGGGATGGGTCTTCCTGTGGGCCTTCCTGGACAAGACGTTCGGGCTCGGGTTCGCCACCGAGCGGGACGCGTCCTGGATCAACGGCGGCAGCCCGACCGAGGGCTTTCTGGCCTTCGCCACGAAGGGTCCGCTCGCGGAGTTCTACCAGGGCATGGCCGGGTCGGCGTTCGCCGACTGGCTGTTCATGATCGGCCTGGCCGGTATCGGGTTCGCGCTGGTGCTGGGAGTCGGGATGCGGATCGCCGCGGCCGCGGGCGCGCTGCTGCTGGTGCTCATGTGGTCGGCTGCGCTGTGGCCGGAGAACAACCCGTTCATGGACGACCACCTGGTCTACGCGGGCCTCTTGATCGGGCTGGCGCTGGCCCGCGCGGAGGACACGCTCGGGTTCGGCAGGAGCTGGGGCCGGACCGGTCTGGTCCGGGGGTACCCCTGGCTCAAGTAGCCCGGCCGTGTCGAGCGGGCCGCGACCTTCCGGTCGCGGCCCGCTTCCGTCGTGGTTCATTCGGGGACGCAGGCGGCGGCGCGGGCGAGGCGCCCGGCCCAGCGGCGGGCGCGTTCGAGCTCGCCGGGGGCGAGCGGTCCGGGCGTGCCGACGACGGTGAAGTCCTTGGGCGGGGCGGCGAGTGTGCAGCGCGCCTTGCGCAGCAGCCGTGCCGCGGCTTTGGCCGCGGACCCGGCGAACACGACCTTAACGCGGGTACAGAACGCCGCGGTCGGCGTACCGGGCGCGATGTCGAGGTCGCCGAGCCATTCGCGGGCTCCGATTCCAGGAGAGACGAGCCCTGCGGGAGCGCGTTTGGCCGCCTCGTCCCGGGTGGCGGGGCGGCTGAGGCTGAAAGCGTGTGTGGGCGCGCCGATCACGACTAGGCCCACATCGGGTTTGAGTGCCGTCGGCGCCCGGCCGACCTCGAACAGGTCGACCGGCATCGTCTCGGCGATGCCTGCGGCCACGGCTTCGGCGACCTGTTTCGTGTTGCCGAACATGGATTCGTACACCACTACGGCTCGCATCTGGTCCTCCTTCATCGCTGCGGCGGAGCCGGTGCTCGATGAGCGCCGGCCCCGCCGAGAGGGTCACTCGCGGACCTGGTCCGCGAGGGTCTTGGACATGCCTTTGAGGCCCAGCTCCATGGCGTGCCAGGCCAGTCCGCCGTGGAAGGGCCGTCCGGCGGCGAACTGGTGGGGCAGGTAGTAGCCGAGGGCCTTCTTGCCCAGGCGCCAGATCGGGGAGACACCCACGAGGTAGTCCTCCTCGGCGTCGGGGTCCACCCGCACGGGTGCGGCGGGGTCGCCGGTGGTCTGGAGCGGGACTTGCGCAAAGGCGGCCTTGTCGAGCATCTCCATGACGCACATGCTCACCGGCGCGAAGCGGCGCGGCGCCGGGACGGCGGCGGGGTCGATGCGGGCGGCGATGTCGTCGGCGACGGCGTCGGCCTGGAGGAAGGCGAGGAACGCCTGTTTGACGGGGAAGTCGCCGGCGTCGCCGGGCGCGTAGACGTTCGCGGTGCCCTGGACGCGGCGGGTGTCGGGTTCGGTGAGGAGGAACCCGCGGTCGTCGGTGGGCAGGCCGGGGTAGTCGACGGCGGCCCGGTAGGGCGGGAAGGCCACGAGCAGGTCGAAGGTGCGGGCGGTGCCGTTGGCGTAGTGGGCGATGCCGTCCTCGACGCGGGTGAGGGCCTGGTCGGTGTAGCCGTTGACGCCGCGGTCGGCGAACTCGTCGGCGACGACGTGGTGGACGCCGGGTCCGAACGCCTGGATGAACTGATGTTCATACGTGGTGAAGGTGAGGCACACGAGGTCGCGCAGGTGGCGGCGGCGCAGCCAGGTCTCGAGCATGAACGCGATCTCGTAGAGGGGCCCGGCGCACTTGTTGCCCGGCGGGACGGCGAAGAGGACGTGGCGGACTTCGCCGTCGGCGGCCGCGAGATGGAGGCGTTCGAGGTCGTCGCCGAGGTCGTGCATCTGTCCGGGGGTCCAGATGGTGCGGGCGTGCTCGGCGAGCCCTGGGACCTCTTCGGGCCGCATCGCCGCGCCGGTGGCCAGGACGAGGTAGTCGTAATGCTCGATGGTGCCGTCGTCGAGTTCGACCAGGTGCAGGTCGGTGTCGACCCGCTTGAGCGAGGCGCGGACGAGGTCGACGCCGCGGCGCACGGCGGCGTCAGTGAGCGGGACGTGGAGTTTCGCCTCGTCGCCGCCGAAGGGCAGATAGATCGTGTTGGGGCGGAACAGGAAGTCGTGCTCGTTCGCGATGAGCCGCAGATCGACGCGATCGCCGAGGCGGGAGCGGAGGGTGAAGGCCGTCTCGAGGCCGGCGAAGCCGCCGCCGGCGATGACGACGCGAGGCCGCGTGCGCATGGTTCCTCCCGAAAGGATGGCTGGTGCTTCCATCCCATCGCTTCGCGGCGGCTCCGGACAGTGACGAAGCGCCGCCGCCGCCGGGCCGAAGGTCCCGACGGCGGCGGGATTCAGCGGAGGCGGCGGGCGACGGGGTCGGGCTCGTCTCCGACGCGGGCGAGCCGCATTTTCAGGTCGACCGCCTGGACCCCGTAGCGGACGGGCATGACCGGGTTGAGGTCGAGTTCGGCGATCTCGGGCAGGTCCTCGGCGAGGCGGCCGAGCCGCACCAGCAGGTCGGTGAGCGCCTCGGTATCGACCGGGCGCGAGCCCCGGTACCCCTCCAACAGCGGCAGGGACCGCAGCGACCGCCACATCGAGACGGCGTCCGCGTCGGTGACCGGCAGCAGCCGGAACTGCTTGTCGTCCATGATGTCGGTGGCGGTGCCGCCGAGGCCGGCCATGACCAGGGACCCGAAGAGGGGGTCATGGACGATGCCGGCGGCGAGTTCGACACCGGCGTCGAGCATCGGCTGCACCACCACGGCAGCGCTTTCGTCGCCGCTGACGCGGGCAGCGACCTCGGCGTAGGCGATCCGGACCTCGTGGGCGTCGGTGAGTCCGAGGTGGATGGTCCCGGTGCCGGTCTTGTGGATCAGGCGCGGGTCGTCGGCTTTGACGGCGACGGGGTAGCCCAGGGCGCGGGCCGCGGCGACGGCCTCGCCCTTGGAGGCGACGCGGATCGCGGGCGTGAGCTGGATGTCGTAGCAGGCCAGGATCGCAGCGGCGTCGGCGGCGGTCTGCCAGCCGTCCCCGTGCTCCAGGAGCCGGTCGACGAGGGCGCGGGCCCCGGCCCGGTCGATGCCGGGCAGGTCGGGGCGGGCCCCGAGGGGGCGGGTGCGCCAGGCGGCGTAGTCGGCGGCCCTGCCCAGGGCCGCGACCGCGGACTCGGGGAACGCGAACACCGGGACCTGTCTGGCGCCCAACACGGTCGGCGGATCGGCCAGGCCCATGACCACGGCGGCGGCCGGGAGTCCGGGCATGGCGTCGAGGGCGTCGCCGATCGCGGCGAGGGTGCCCTCGACGTCGCTCGTGCCGGTGGCCGCGAACACCGCGACGAGCGCGTCCACCGCTCCGCTGGTGCCCGCCGCGTCCAGGGCTTCGGCGAACGCGCCGGGGTCGGCCGCGGCGCCGAGGTCGACGGGGTTGGCGGCGGACGCGGCGCAGGCCAGGCGTCCGCGGGCGCGCTCGCCCAGGTCGAGGAGGGCGAGGCCGGCGCGGGAGGCGGCGTCGGCGGCCAGGACGCCCGCGCCGCCGGCGTTGCCGACCACGCCGAGGCGGTGGCCGTGCGGAAGCGGCTGGTCGACCAGGACGCGCGCGGTGTCGAGGAGCTGTTCGAGGGTGTCGCAGCGGATCACTCCGGCTTGGGCGAAGAGCGCGTCGACGGCGGTGTCAGAGGTGGCCGCGGCGGCGGTGTGCGAGAGTCCGGCCCGGCGCCCGGGTTCGGAGCGGCCGCCCTTGACGGCCAGGACCGGCTTGCGGCGGGCCACGGCCCGCGCGATGCGCGCGAACTTGCGCGGGTTCCCGAACGACTCGAGATACAGCGCAACGGCTTTCGTGCCGGGGTCGTCGTACCAGTAGGCGAGGAGGTCGTTGCCGGAGACGTCGGCCTTGTTGCCCAGGAAGACGAACGAGTGGACGCCCAGGCCCGTGCGGGTGGCGTGGGCGAGCGCGGCGATGCCGACCGCCCCGGACTGGGAGGCCAGGGACAGGCCCCCGGGTTCGGGCGCGTCGAGGGCGAAGCTGGCCTGGAGGCGCACCGAGCGGGCGGTGTTGACGACGCCGAGGCAGTTGGGCCCGACCAGGCGCATGTCGTGGTCGCGGGCGATGCGCACCAGCTCCCGCTGCGCCGCAGCGTCACCGGTCTCGGCGAATCCGGCCGTGACGATGACGGCGGCGAGCGCGCCCGCGGCGCCGGCCTCGCGCAGGACGTCGGCGACGTGCGGGGCGGGGACGGCGATGACGACCAGGTCGACCGGTTGCGGCAGTTGGGCGAAGGACGGGTACGCCTCGACTCCGGCGAGCGTGTCGGCCTCGGGGTGGACGGGGTAGACCGCGCCGGCGAAGTCGCCCTCGACGATGGAGGCGAGGATCTCGGCGCCGACGCCGCGGCCGGTGCGGCTTGCACCGACAATGGCGACCGAGACCGGGTCGAGCAGGGGGCGCAGGGACATGCGCTCGGCGGCCCGTTCGCGCTCGGCGACCTCGTCGGCGAAGGTGCTGTCGAGGTCGGCGGTGAGGACGACGTCGACCACGCCGTCGGCGTAGGGCATCGGCGCGTCCGGGGCGAGGCGTCTGGCCAGGCGCAGCATCTTGTAGTTGCCGCCCAGGACCTGGCCCGAGAGCTCCTTGACGCCGCCGGCCGCGGCGGCGAGTGCGAGGTGTTCGAGCAGGAGGGTGCCCAGGCCCCGGTGCTGGTGGCCGGGGACGACGAGGACGCCGAATTCGGCCTTCTCGGGCTGGTCGGGCAGGCACTGGAAGGAAGCCGCGGCGACCGGGGCGGCGTCGGATTCGACGATGAGCGCGATGCCGCGTGCCGGTGTCGTTGAGGGCGGCCAGGCGCTTGGCCTCGATGCCGAGGATGCCGCGGCCGGAGCCGAAGAACCGGTAGCGCAGGTCGGCCGGCGGGCAGCCTTCGTGCAGCGCCAGGAGCGGCTGGAGGTCGGCGGGGACGACCGGACGGAGGCGGACGATGCGGCCGTCGGCGTCGAGTGCGTCGACGGCCGGGGGCGGTCGGAGTGCCATGACAGGCTCCTTGCGGTTCGCGGCGGGGCCGGCGGTCGGCCCCGCCTCGATCGTGTGCCGCGAAGCAGGAGCGGGGTCAGTGCCGAACGGCGGGCCGGGGCGGGCCTTCGGTCCCTGCTCGGGCCGGGGACGAAGGTCCCCGGCAGAGCGGACTTCGGCATGGTGACCGCTGGCGCGAAGGCGCCCATACTCGAAGGATGGATACTGCAACGATCAGGGTGTTCCTGCTGGACGACCACGAGGTGGTCAGGCGGGGGCTGTGCGATCTCCTCGAACGGGACGGCGACATCGAGGTGGTCGGCGAGGCGTCGGACGTGGCCGAGGCGATGCGGCGCCTGCCCGCCGCGCGCCCGCAGGTGGCGGTGCTGGATGCGCAACTGCCGGACGGGAACGGCGTCGAGGTCTGCCGCATGATCAAGGAACAGGACCCGGACGTCGCGGTCGTCATCCTCACCTCCTATGAGGATGATGCGACGTTGTTCACCGCGATCGAGGCGGGCGCGGCCGGGTTCCTGCTCAAACAGGTGCGCGGCAACGACCTCATCGAGGCCGTCCGCACCCTCGCCGCCGGCGGCTCACTGCTGGATGCGCGCGTGACCGGTGCGGTCATGCAGCGCCTGCGCTCGGGCCCGCCCAAGGCGAGCGAGCTGGAGTCGCTCTCGGAGCAGGAGCAGCGCATCCTCGAACTCATCGGCGAAGGACTGACGAACCGGCAGATCGCCGAGCGGATGCACCTGGCCGAGAAGACCGTGAAGAACTACGTCACGCGCGTCCTCGCCAAACTGGGCCTGGAGCGGCGCACCCAGGCCGCGGTCCTCGCTTCCCGCGTCTTCAGTTGACCTGTCGCTCCAGCGGGATGCTCCATCGCAGCTCGGTTCCGGACGGCTCGACCGAGTCGATGTCGAATTCGCCGCCGAGCGAGGCGGTCCGCGCGGCGAGGTTCGCCAGGCCGCGGCGTGGTGCCTGCGGCGGAATGCCGCGCCCGTCGTCGGTCACCAGCATCCGCAGCACCCCCCTCTGCACCGTGAGGGACACCGCGACGCTCGTCGCGCTGGCATGACGGGCGGCGTTGGAGAGCGCCTCACGCAGCATCGCCAGCACCTCGATGCGCACCCGCTCGGGCACGTCCTCGTCCACCGGACCTGTGAATCCAACCTCCGGTGCGAAGCCGAGATGGTGGCGAACCACTCCGCACAAGCCGCGCACGGTCTGGGAGAACACCTGGTCGGTGTCGGTGTGGAGGCTGAAGATCGCCGCCCGCAGGTCCGCGATCGACCCGTCGATCTCGTCGACCGCCGAGTTGATCCGCGCAGCCGCGTCCGGCGCGTCCACGAGGTGCACGATGGACTGCAGGGCGAGTCCGGTCGCGAAGAGCCGCTGGATGACCAGGTCGTGCAGGTCGCGGCCGATCCTGTCGCGATCGCGGAAGACCACCAGCCGCTCGCGCTCGGCCTGGGAGGCCGCGAGTTCGGTGTACAGCCGCGCGTTGTCGATCGCCACGCCGGCCGCGGCCGCCAGGGCCTGGATGAGCGCCTCGTCGTCCTCGGTGAACAGCTCCCCGCCGCGCTTGTCGGTCAGGTAGAGGTTCCCCCACGCCTTGTCCCCCACCGTGACCGGCACGCCCAGGAACGTCCGCATCGGCGGGTGCCCGGGCGGGAACCCGACCGAGGCCGGGTGCGCCGACAGGTCGATCAGGCGCAGCGGCTCGGGATGGTCGATGATGTGGCCGAGGATCCCGCGGCCCGTCGGCGGGTCGCCGAGCGCCTCGATCTCCTCTCGCGAGAGCCCCTGGGTGCGGAAGTCCGCCAGACCGCCCGCGCCGTCGAGGACGCCCATCGCGCCGTACCGGGCGTCCACGAGCTTGAGCGCCGCCGCGACGATCCGGTCGAGGATCGCGGCCAGCTCCAGATCCGATCCGATCGAGATGACGGCGTCCAGCAGGGCCCGCAGCCGCTCGCGGTCGAGCACGATCTCGTCGACCCGCGAGGCGAGCTCACTGAGCAACTGGTCGATCGGCGTGCGCGGCTCGGGCGGTCCGGGGGTGTACGCGGGGCGCGGCGGGGACACCATCGGCTCATCGTATCGAGATCAGGCGGCAGCGCAACAGATCCGAGTGCCTTGGACCCGGGAACCGGGGACCTCCGTCCCTCCCGCGGAACCACCTGCCGGGATGAGGCTGGAGGCAGCCGAATCCACCGCGAACGCGAGGACCACAGATGGACACCGCACTCTCCCGGCCGCTGACCGAGGCGCGGCTGCGGCAGCTCGACGCCTACTGGCGGGCCGCGAACTACCTCACCGCCGGGCAGATCTACCTGCTCGACAACCCCCTGCTCCGCGAACCCCTGCGACCGGAGCACCTCAAGCCGCGCCTGCTGGGCCACTGGGGCACCAGTCCGGCGCTCAACCTCGTCTACGCCCACCTGAACCGGATCATCACCGAACGCGCCCTGGACGCGATCTACATCGCCGGCCCCGGCCACGGCGGACCCGCGATGCTCGCCAACACCTGGCTGGAGGGCACCTACACCGAGCACCACCCCTCCATCGGGCGCGACGAGGCCGGCATGGCCCGCCTGTTCCGCCAGTTCTCCTTCCCCGGCGGCGTCCCCTCCCACGCCGCACCCGAGGTCCCCGGCTCCATCCACGAAGGCGGCGAACTCGGCTACGCCCTCATGCACGCCTATGGCGCCGCATTCGACAACCCCGACCTCCTCGTCGCCTGCGTCATCGGCGACGGCGAGGCCGAAACCGGGCCCCTGGCCGCCTCATGGCTGTCGAACGTGTTCCTCAACCCCGCCCGCGACGGCGCGGTCCTGCCGATCCTCAACCTCAACGGCTACAAGATCGCCAACCCCACGGTCCTGGACCGCATCCCGCGCGATGACCTGCTCGCGATGATGCGCGGCTTCGGGTACGAGCCGCACCTGGTCGAAGGCGACGACCCCGACACCGTCCACCAGCTCCTCGCCGGCACCCTCGACGCGGCGGTCGACCGCATCAGGGCGATCCAGGACGAGGCCCGCTCCGGTTCGGCGACCGGGCGGCCCCGCTGGCCCATGATCGTCCTGCGCACCCCGAAGGGCTGGACCGGCCCGGCCGAGCTCGACGGGAAGCCGGTCGAGGGCACCTGGCGCTCCCACCAGGTCCCGCTCGGGGCCGTCCGCACCGACCCCGCCCAGCTCGCCGCCCTGGAGCAGTGGCTGCGCTCGTACCGGCCCGAGGAGCTCTTCGACGCCACCGGCGCCCCGGCGCCCGAACTGCGGACGGCCGCGCCGCGCGGCGACCGGCGCATGAGCGCCAACCCGCACGCCAACGGCGGCATGCTCCTGCGCGACCTCATCCTCCCCGACTTCCGCGACTACGCCGTCGACGTCGACCGGCCGGGCGGCACGGACGCCGAGGCCACCCGGGTCCTGGGCGAGTGGGTGCGCGACGTCATCGCCGCCAACCCCGACCGGTTCCGCCTCTTCGGCCCCGACGAGGTCGCCTCCAACCGGCTCGGCGCCGCCTTCGAGGTCACCGACCGGGCCTGGAACGCCTCGATCGAACCCGGCGACGACCACCTCGCGCCCGACGGCCGCGTCATGGAGGTGCTGTCGGAGCACCTGTGCCAGGGCTGGCTCGAGGGGTACCTCCTGACCGGCCGGCACGGCCTGTTCACCAGCTACGAGGCGTTCATCCACCTGGTCGACTCCATGTTCAACCAGCACGCCAAGTGGCTCAAGACCACCAACGCGATCCCGTGGCGGCGCCCGATCGCCTCGCTCAACTACCTGCTGTCGAGCCACGTGTGGCGCCAAGACCACAACGGGTTCTCCCACCAAGACCCCGGGTTCATCGACCACGTCGTCAACAAGAAGGCCGAGGTCGTCCGCGTCTACCTGCCGCCGGACGCCAACACCCTCCTGTCCACCATGGACCACTGCCTGCGCTCGCGGCAGTACGTCAACGTCGTCGTCGCCGGGAAGCAGCCCGCCCCGGCGTGGCTGACGATGGACGAGGCGGTGCGCCACTGCGAACGGGGCCTGGGCATCTGGGAGTGGGCCTCGACCGACGGCGGCACCGAGCCGGACGTGGTCCTCGCCTGCGCCGGCGACGTCCCCACACTGGAGACCGTCGCCGCGGCCGACCTCCTGCGCCGCCACCTGCCGCACCTGAAGGTCCGGGTGGTCAACGTCGTCGACCTCATGCGGCTCGAGCCCGACACCGAGCACCCGCACGGCCTGCCCGACCGGCAGTACGACGCGCTGTTCACCACCGACAAGCCGGTGATCTTCGCGTTCCACGGCTACCCGTGGCTGATCCACCGGCTCACCTACCGCCGCGCCGGCCACGCGCACCTCCACGTGCGCGGCTACAAGGAGGAGGGCACCACGACCACGCCGTTCGACATGGTCATGCTCAACGACCTCGACCGGTTCACCCTCGTCATCGACGTCATCGACCGCGTCCCGGGCCTGGGCCAGAACACCGCGGGCCTGCGGCAGGAGATGTGGGACGCCCGCCAGGTCTGCCGCGAGCACACCCGCGCCCACGGCACCGACCACCCCGCCGTCGCCGACTGGCGCCCCGGCAGGCCGCTCGAGCTGTAGCCGAGCACGAGGGGCGGGCCTGCGCGCCCGCCCCTTCGGGCTGCCCTCAATCCAGGCCGTGCACGACCGGGTGGAGGCCGGCGCCGCCGAATTCGAACGCGGTCAGGTTCGCGATCGTCGTGGCCGCGATCGCCTCGATCGCCTCGACGGTGAAGAACGCCTGGTGCCCGGTGATGAGGACGTTCGGGAACGAGCTGAGCCGGTCGAACACGTCGTCGCCGATCACCTGGTCGGAGAGGTCCTCGAAGAACAGCCCCGCCTCCTCCTCGTACACGTCCAGCCCCAGGTGCCCGATCCGACCGGACTTGAGCCCCTCGATCACCGCCGCGGTGTCCACCAGCGCCCCGCGGCTGGTGTTCACCAGCATCACGCCAGGCCGCATGAGCGCGATCCGCTCGGCATCGATGAGATGGTGCGTCTCGGGGGTGAGCGGGCAGTGCAGCGAGACGATGTCCGCGATCGTCAGCAGATCCTCCAGCCCCGTGTACTCCACGCCGGCGGCACGGGCCGCCTCGCTCGGATAGAGGTCGTACGCGAGCACACGGCATCCGAACCCGGCCATGATCCGCGCGAAGCACACCCCGATCTTTCCCGTCCCGACCACGCCGACCGTGCGGCCGTGCAGGTCGAACCCGAGCAGCCCGGTGAGCGCGAAGTTGTGCTCGCGGACCCGGTTGTAGGCGCGGTGGGTCTTGCGGTTGAGCGCCATGATCAGGGCCGCGCAGTGCTCCGCGACCGCATGCGGCGAGTAGTCCGGCACGCGGGCCACCGCGACTCCCAGCGCGGCCGCCGCGCGCAGGTCCACATGGTTGAACCCGGCCGAGCGCAGCGCCGCGAACCGCACCCCGCGCCTGGCGAGCTCGACCAGCACATCGGTGCCGAGGTCGTCGTTGACGAACGCGCACACCGCTTCGCTGCCTTCGGCCAGCACCGCGGTGTCACGGCTGAGTCGCGGCTCCAGGAACAACAGTTCGTGCACGCGTTCACGGTTCGCCTCTTGCAGGAACCTCTCGTCGTAGGGCTTGGTACTGAACACAGCCACTCGCATCACGGACCTCCATTCCAGACGATACGAAAACGGGGCGGCACGCGCCGCCCCGTCACCGATCCCTGTCTCACGCGGCGCCGCGGAAGACCAGGACCGGGCAGTGCGCGTGCGTGACGCAGTACTGGCTCACCGAGCCGATCACCGCGCCGACGAAGCCGCCGTGCCCCCGCGAACCGACCACGAGCATCCGGGCCCCGTCGGCGACCTCGAGCAGGACCTTCGCGGGGTGCCCCTCCCTGACGACGCGCTCGACGTGCACCGTCGGGAACTCTGCGGCGGCCTCTTCGACGGTCTTCTCCAGGCTGCGGCGGGCCTCCTCGGCGAACTCCTGCGCGGGCAGGATCATGGCCGCGGTGCCGTAGTTCATGGGGATCTGCCACGCCTGCACGGCCGTCACCACCAACCCTGCTGCGGCGGCGTGCGCCAGCGCCCATTCCAGCGCCCGGTGCGACGAGGGCGACCCGTCCACACCGACGACGATCCCGTTCTCCTGGTTGCGGTTCGACATGGCCCGCTCCTTCCTCTCGGCCTCCAGTCTCGCCGCCGCAGCGGTCGGAGATCAGAGACGAAGGTCCCCTGAGCCGATGCCGGTGGTCACCGATACGGCGTCCTACTTGATCGTCATCCGCAGGCCGGTGACCGCGGCCGGTTGAATGGCGATGACCGCGTCGAGGGGACGGTCGATCCAGGACTGGACGCGCTTGCCGAGCAGTTCGGCACCGGGCTCGCCGGTGATGTCGGTAGCGGTGCCGTCGACCAGGACGCTCCAGCCGATGTGGCTGTGCGCCTCGATCTCGTCGGCCTGATACGCCACCGCCAGACCCGGCTGCGCACGCACCGCCTCAGCGAAGGCCGACACATGCTGCGTGTACACGATGATCCGGCCCTCGAACACCACATGGTTGAGCGGCCGAATCACCGGCGCCCCGCCGGAGACGAACGCGACCCGTCCGTATTCGGCGTGCGTGAGCAGGCCCATCGCGACCTTCGAGTCCAGCTCGATCGGTACTCGCTCCTCCATCACGGCCACCCCTCTCCGGCAGATCACCGGCGAGCGCCGGTCTCGATCCGACCGTAGCAGCGGCGTCCCGGCCGGAACGGGGAACTTCGTCCCGACCTGCGCGACAACCCGCATCCGGCTGAATCCGGGGTCGATTCCATCGACCAGCGCTCGCACGTGCCGCGGCCGACAATCACCTCACTCGAACGGGGGAGATCCGGGGAGTCTTGCGGCGTGGACTTTCCAAGTGCCGCTTCTGAAGTCATCGGACATACCCGGGCAGGCACCACTCGTGCGGTTCCCGCGAAAGGGTGCTTTGTCATACCGCAGGTTCATGCTGTTCGAAAGGCGATCGGAATTCGGCCTGGTGAGTCGTCTATCTCAAGTCGTGCAGGCTCCGATCTGACGCGGGTGACTTTCAGCGATAGAAGCGGAGGTTGGCGTGGGCAGCACAGATTCTGCTGGGACCAGCGGCGTGAACGATCTGTTGCTCGCGCAGGTGCGTGAGGCGTACGGCCGTGTGGCCTATACGCACAAGACGCACGAGAAGCAGGCCGACTTGTGCTTCCAGAAGCATCGGAGGCAGCAGTGGTTCCTGGTGGGGTTGACGGTGGTCAGCTCTGGGACGTTCTTGGCCTCACTGCTCGGGCTGGTACTGGACCAGTCGTGGAGCGCGCTGGTCACTTCGTTCATCGCATTGGCGGTCACTGCCCTGAACCTGGGAAGCAAGACCTTCAACTTTGGTGAAGAGACGCAGCGGCACCGGGAGACGGCCGCCAAGATGTGGAATCTGCGCGAGTCCTACCAGTCGCTGATCGTCGACATCCAGTCGAAGTCGATACCGCTCGAAGCCGCTCGGGCAGCACGGGACGGGCTTCAGGAGGAGGCGTTCGCGATCTACAGCGACGCTCCTCGGACGACGGGCAAGGCCTACTTACGCGCGCAGGAGGCGCTGAAGGAGCGAGAGGACCTGACCTTCTCCACGAGAGAGATCGATCTGCTGCTGCCCGTCGAACTCCGCAGCACCGGGGAAAGGAACCGAAGTGGAGACCAGTGAGATCTTCGACGGCCTGCTGGAGAACCTGAAAGTCGACAACTCCAAAGCCATCGCCGATCGGCGCGACGAGATCGTGAAGGCGCTGAACAAGGAGTTCCGCTCAGCCGATGGTGTGGTCTCGTACCGGTTGATGGTCGGGTCCTTCGGCCGTTTCACCGCAACCCGGGGGATCTCCGACCTCGACCTTCTGTTCTTCCTGCCCGCCTCGATCCGGGGCGACTACAAGGATGAGGCCGGCCCTGAACGGCTTCTGAGGCGGGTGCGAAGGACGCTTAAGGACCGGTACCCGAGGACGGAAGTGCGTGTTGATCAGTGCATCGTGGTCGTCCAGTTCACGGACTTCAAGTTCGAGGTGCAGCCGGTCTTCGAGAACAAGGATCGATCGTTCTCCCACCCCGACACCCATCTGAAGCGGTGGCGGACGACTAAACCGCGCGCCGAGATCGAAGCCATGCAGATCCGTGACCGAGAGACATCAGGGAACCTGCGCAACCTGTGCAGGATGGCGCGCGCGTGGAAGAACTCGCACGGTGTCGTGATGGGCGGCCTCCTGATGGACACGCTGGCCTACAACTTCTTCAAGGACGCCACTGAGTACGAGAAGGCCAAGACGTCGAGCTACGACCTCATTGTCCGGGATTTCTTCGAGTTCTTGTCGGAGGAGGAGGATCACGAATACTACGCAGCGCTGGGCAGCGGCCAGCGCGTCTATGTGAAGCGGCCGTTCCAGCGGCGGGCGAAGAAGGCGTACAAGCTGTGTCTGGAGGCGATCGAGGCCGAGGGCAAGTCTGCGGTGAACCAGAAGTGGAAGGCCGTGTTCGGGCGGCCGGTGCCCAGCGCGAAGTCTATCCAGGCTTCGCAGGACGCCCGCTCGTTCAAGGACACCGAGGAGTTCATCGAGGACTACTTCCCTGTCGACATCCGCTACAGCCTCAGGATCGACTGCAGGGTCACCCAGAACGGATTCAGGCCGCAGCAGCTCAGTGCGATGCGAAAGAGCCGCTTGCCGCTCCTGCCGCAGAAGGAACTCGACTTCACCGTCCAGGACTGCGACGTGCCTCAACCGTTCCAGTTGAAGTGGAAGGTCCTCAACCGAGGTTTCGAAGCAGAGCGCCGCGACGACATACGCGGCCAGATCATCGCATCGAGCCAGGACCGGACACGACATGAGCGGTCCGCCTTCCGTGGAGACCACTACGTCGAGTGCTACGCCATCAAGGACGGCGTAGTGGTGGCTCGAGACCGGATCTTGGTGCCGATTACTCCCCAGGGCTGAGTTCTCCACCGCTGGCGGACGGGCTTTCGTTTGGCTGACAATCGGACCGGTCCGAGCAAAATCTCCTGTGTCTTTAAGGGCGACACGCGGACGGCGCGAAAGGAGGTTTGAGGAGATACCGCTCTGCAAGCATGGGTGAACCTGCGCTCCTGCGAGTAGGAGGACTCTGTTGAACGCACAAACGACACTGCTCCTGAACGAACACCAGCGCTCGACGCTGCGGTTGATCGGGGATGGGGATGATCTCAGCGGGAAGGACCGCGAGCCTCTGCGGATCACAGCTAAGGCGCTTGCGTCCCGTGGCCTGGTGAAGGTTCGCAGGGCCGATGGGAAGTGGCAGGCGACGATCACTGAGGCCGGCCGGGACCTCCTCGATCGGGGCAGCGCACAGCACCACGGTGCACCGTCGGCATCCGAGTCTGGACTGCCGCCGAAGCAGCAGCGGCGCATGCTCGACGCGGATGCGGAGTTGAGTCCGGGGCCGAGCGCGGGAACGCGTCCTGCCGCTTCTGGGGCTCGTCGCCGGGACGCGCTGGCGCTGGTCAAGAGCCTGGTTCGGGAGCGCCGGGTTGTCGTCGCCAGTCCGGATGAGTCTGAGCGCGGGCACTGGCGCAAGACCGTTCATTATGCGAAGCGGTACGGGTTGGAGCCTGAGGGCGAGTTCATCGAGTGCACCGGGTCCGGACGCGGCGACTTGACGATCGCGCTTGTGGCCGGTGTCCATCCCAATGCGGGCCGCAAGCGCGCCGCGGCCCTGGCGCCGGTGCCGGTACCGCAGCGGCTGGACCGACTGCACCCGGTCGTAGCGCAGCTTCGCGATGATGCCGGGAAGCTCACCATGCCGGAGCAGCTGCGGTACCGGTCGCTGCTGCTGTTGCAGGCGCTTGCTGCCGCCGCCGAGGAGCGTAGCTGGCAGGTCCGGGACCGTTCGGCTGAGCCTGAGCTGCACTATAGCGGGCGACGCCAGGACTCGGAGCATCGTGAGGGCTGGATCTGGGTGGTCGTCGAGGGGTACTCCTATAAGGTCGCCATCGATCAGGAGTTCCCGCAGACGCTCGATCCGATCAAGTCGCAGACGCTCAAGATCGAGCTGCCCCACGCGAAGTCGGGGATCCGGTGGCGGTGGGCCGACCGCAAGACCGGGACGCTGGAAGACCGCCTGCCAGAGATCCTGGAGGGCCTCGCCGCCCGCGCGGCGGAGGATGGCGAGCGGGCAGAAGTGGAAGCGAAGGAGGCCGCCGAGCGGCAACGCGCCCGCGAGAAGGCCGAAACGGACGCTCACACGCGCGCGTTGTCCCAGTTCAGAGGCGAGACGCTCTACCGGCAGGTGGAGGCGTTCGAACGCGCTCGTGCGATCGGCACCTACTGTGACGTGCTGGAACAGCAGATCGAGACCGCTGATGTCTCTGCATCGGACCGGGAGGGGGCCGCAGCCTGGCTCGCATGGGCCAGGGCTCACGCGGCCGAGATCGACCCGTTCCGGGTGCTGCCGACCATGCCTAAGGCGACCGCCGAACAACTGGCACGCCATTTGGAAGGCGCCGAATCCGCTGTGCCGCAAAGACATCGCGAAGGTTCTGCATCGTCGCAGGACATGGATCGCGCTTTGATGATGCTTCAGCTTCAGGCCGAAGAATCATCCTTCCGGAGGCGGCATCCTCATGTTTGAAATGACTGATTTGTCTGCTAAATGCTATTTGTGTAAAATGTCGGGGCCACTGTGGGGCCGCAGATTGGCCGTTTCCAGCCGGATTTCACCGGTCGGAGCCGGACATGAGGAAACCCCGTCTTCCAGTGTTCGCGCTGGTAGACGGGGTTGAATTGCCTGGTGGTGATGGTGGCCAGGGCCGGGGTCGAACCGGCGACCTTCCGCTTTTCAGGCGGACGCTCGTACCAACTGAGCTACCTGGCCAGGACATACGCGTTGTGCGCGTTGCCGTGAACACTGTACAACACGGCGGGTCGGGCGGCCGAACTGGTATTGCGGGGAACGTGACGGCGGCCCCGGGGGGAGGCGGGGTGCGGGGCGGGGAGGGGGTCGACGCCCAGTTGAGGCGAGTCGAAGCGGCGCAAGGATTTCCGGCGGGGCAGTGGAAGGCGTCGGCGGGCGCGAGTAGCGTACAGGGCACCCTACCCCCCGAGGAGGTTTCTGTGACCCGACTCGCTGCCACTCCGCCGATGGGCTGGAATTCATGGGACGTGTACGGGACCTCGGTCACCGAGGCCGAGACCCGCGCCAACGCCGAGTTCCTCGCCGAGCACATGGCCGCGCACGGCTGGGAGTACGTCGTCGTCGACGTGCAGTGGTACGACCCGGCGGCGCGGGCGGGCGGGTACAACTCGGGGACCGGGCTGGTCCTCGACGAGTACGGGCTGCCGCAGCCGGCGCCGAACCGGTTCCCGTCGGCGGCGGGCGGCGCCGGGTTCAAGCCGCTCGCGGACTACGTGCACTCGCTCGGGCTGAAGTTCGGGCTGCACGTCCTGCGGGGCATCCCGCGCCAGGCCGTCGCGGCCGACACCCCGATCAAGGGCAGCGAGTACTCGGCGGCGCAGATCCCCGACCGGGAGCGGCGCTCCTCGTGGGTCGACGACAACTGGGGGATCGACCACTCCCACCCCGGCGGGCAGGCCTACTACGACTCGCTGGTGCGCCAGTTCGCCGACTGGGGCGTGGACTACGTCAAGGCCGACGACATGATCGCGCCGTACTGGGAGGACGAGGTCGAGGCGTTCTGGCACGCGATCGACCGCGCCGACCGCGACATCCTCCTGAGCCTCTCGCCGGGCATGAACCTCTCCACCGGCCACGCCGAGCACCTCAAGGCCCACTCGCACCTGTGGCGCATCTCCGCCGACCTGTGGGACCGCTGGCGCGACGTCAACGCCGCGTTCGACCTGCTCCGCGAGTGGGCCCCGCACGCCGGCCCCGGGCACTGGCCCGACGCCGACATGCTTCCCCTGGGCCGCATCGGCATCCGCGCCGAGGTCGGGGAGCCCCGGGAGAGCCTGCTCTCGCCCGACGAGCAGCGGACGATGCTCACGCTGTGGTGCGTCGCCCGGTCTCCGCTCATGGTCGGCGCGGACCTGCCCGGGTCGGGCGCTGAAACGATCGAACTGCTGACCAACCCCGAGGTGCTGGCGGCGCAGCGCCACCCGGTCGGGGCCCGCGAGGTATGGCGCGAGGGGAAGCACCTCGCCTGGGCATCGGAGGACGGCGCCTTCGCGGCCGTCTTCAACCGCGGCACCGAGGCCGCCGAGATCCAGCTCCCCTGGGCGGCGCTGGGCACGACCCGGCCCGACCGGGTGCGGGATTGCTGGAACCGCTCCGACATCGTCCCCGGCGACCACTTGCGCGCCAAGCTCCCGCCGCACGCCTCGGCCCTGTTCCGGCTCACCTGAGCCTTCGCGCGGCAGGCTTTCCGGGCCGAATACGTCGGTGGTCCCAAGCGGCCCTGAGCCCTCGCCCGCGCGGCAGGCTTGATCGACGAGGCGCGGCGGGCCCCGACCCGTGACGGGTCGGGGCCCGCCGCGTGCGCGGACGCGGACCGGGGTCGTCGCTGCGGCCGGGTCGCACCGCGGCCGACTCGCGGCTAGGCGGCGGGGTCGGTCATCCACTGCACGAGCTGCACGATCACGCCGTTCGGGTCGGCCGTCTGGAAGTAGCGCTCGCCCCACTCCTCGGTCTCGATGGGCGTGGTGATCGCGACCCCCTCGGCCTGGACGCGTTCGTACTCGGCGTCGATGTCGTCGACCACGAACGCGAGGAGGAGGCCGTCGGCGTGGCCCTTGGCGCTCTCCGGCTTGAAGGTCGACAGGCCCGTGCGCAGGAAGATCACGTTGAACCCGGCGTCGGGGCGGGAGAGCGAGACGAAGCCGTCGGCGGCCATGTCCTCGGTGAAGCCGTAGTGGCGCTTGAGGAACTCGGCCGAGGCGGTCGGGTCGGTGACGTTGAGGGACACGGCGGACGAGGTGATTCGCATGAGCGCTCCTTGACGGGGACCGTTACTTCGTACGTTGTATATTGTACTTAGTACGTCGTACGATGTACAAGTGTTCCGGTTAGGATTTTCGACGTGAGTGCTGCCACTGAGACGCCGAGGCCGAACCTGCTCGAACTGCTCTGGAGGGCCGGGCCGGAGGCGAGCCGCGGGCCGCGGAAGGGGCTGACCGTCGACGCGGTGGTCGCCGCGGCGATCGGGCTCGCCGACAGCGAGGGGCTCGACGCCGTCACGGTGCGGCGGCTGGCGCAGGAGCTCGGGAAGGCCCCGATGACGCTGTACACGTACGTGCCGGGGAAGGCCGAGCTCGTCGCGCTGATGGTGGACTTCCTGTTCGGGGGCATGGAGCGGACGCCGGTCGACGGGCTCCCCTGGCGGGAGCGGCTGACCGCGGTGGCCCGTGACGCGTACGCGCTGTACCGGGCCCACCCCTGGGCCGCCGCGGCCTCGCCGAGCCGGCCGCCGCTCGGGCCCGGGCAGTGCGGGAAGTACGAGCACGAGCTCCGGGCGCTGGAGGGCCTCGGCCTCGACGACGTCGAGATGGACGACGCCCTCGCGCACCTGCTCGGCTTCGTGCGCATCGCCGCCCAGGACGCGGCCCAGGCCGACGCCGAGCGCGCCGCCAGCGCGATGAGCGACCAGGAGTGGTGGGAGGCGAACGGCCCCCTCCTCGCGAGGGTCCTCGACCCCGAGCGCTTCCCGACCGCGGTCCGGGTCGGCCAGGCCGCGGGCGAGGCCCACGACGCGGCCTACGACGCCGAGCACGCCTTCCGGTTCGGACTGGAGCGGATGCTGGACGGCTTCGCGCCGCTCGTCGAGCGGGACCGGCACGAGTGATGCGCAGCTTCTTCAGCGGTATCGCGTACAACGTGTTCGAGGCCGCCGTCAGTTGCCGCACGGCGGTGACGGCCGCGGGTCCGCGACGGGCGGCCCCGGCCGGGAGCCCGGCCCCTGGGACCGGAGCCGGACCCTTGAGGCCGGATCGCGGCCGCGGGTCCGCTCGGCGGCCCCGCCGGAGGGCCCGGCCTGCGGCCCCCCGGCTCACACCTGGAGCGGCTCGTTCAGGCTGTCGGGCTTCCACCTGCGCCGGGTCGCCACGACGAGCGAGGAGAGCGCCAGCGCCCCCACGAGGTAGACCCCCAGGATCACGATCGCCCTCGTGACGTGGGCGGTCTCGCCGCCGCTGATCGTGACGCGGAGGGCGTCGACGACGTAGCCCATCGGCAGCAGCGGGTGGAGGAGCTGGAAGAACCGCGGCGTGGTCTCGACCGGGTACAGGCCGCCGGCGCTGGTGAGCTGGAGCATCAGCAGGACCACCAGGAGCAGGCTCCCGGCGGTGCCGAAGGCGAGCTTGAACAGGTGCGCCATCGCGGAGAACGTGAGGATGACGAGGATCGACAGGCCGACCGTGTCGAGGGCGTCCTTCGGGTCCAGGCCGAGGCCGAGTTCGACCGCGAGGTAGAGGACGACCGCGGACAGGACGCCGAGGAGGGCGCCGGGGAGCCAGCCGCCGATCGCGATCGGGACCGAGCGCAGCGGCCCGGCGAGAGCCCGCTGGTTCACGGTGGCGAGCACCAGGTAGGCCATGAGTCCGAAGACCCACAGGGCGATCGCGATGAAGAACGGGGCGAGGCCGCGCCCGTAGGTCTCGGCCGGGTTGAGGTTCGTCTCCTTGACGGCGACGGGGCTGCCGTAGGCCTCGGCGTTGTCGGCGTCGTCGGCCGGGTTGGTGCTGGGGACGGACTCGGCGGCGGTGCTGAGGCTGCTCGCGAGCGTGGTCGCGCCGTCCTGGAGCTGCGTGAGGCCGTCGGCGAGGTCGCCGGCGCCGTCCTCGGCGGTGGCGGCGGCGGAGGCGACCTGGGCGGCGCCGTCGGCGACGTCGCTCGCGCCGGTCTGGAGGGTCGTCAGGTCCTCCGAGGCCTGGTTGAGCGTGTCGGTGGAGGTGGACTGGATCGTGTCGTTGGCGTTCTGGATGTCGTCGTTGACGGCGTCGGCGTCATCGATGTAGCCCTGGAGGGAGGCGCAGGCGTCGGGGTCGGCGGCGTCGGCGCCGCAGAGGGCGCTGTAGACGGCGTCGAGGTCGGCGTTCGCGCGGCCGGCGAGGTCGGCGGCGCCGGCGGCGCCGGTCTGGATCTGGGACCAGTCGCCGGCGAGGGTCTGGACGACGGGCTGGGCGACGCCGACGGCCTGGTCGACGCCGTCGCTGACCTGGCTCGCGCCGTCGGCGACCTGCTGGGCGCCGGTGGTGAGCTCGCCGAGGCCGGACTGGAGGTCGCTCGCGCCGGTCTGGGCGGTGGCGGCGCCGTCGGCGAGGTCGGCCGCGCCGGAGGAGGCCTCGGTGAGGCCGTCGTGGAGCTGCGTGAGGTCGCCGAAGATGGTGGTGGCGAAGGTGATGTAGACGGCGGTGTTGATCTGGTTGCGGAGCTCGGCCTCGACGGTGGAGGCCATGATGCCGGCGACGTAGCCGTTGGCGTCGTTGAGGTCGAACTCGACGGTGGCCTGCTCGGGGTCGGTGCCGGAGAGGCTGGCGAGGCGGGTCGAGAAGTCCTCGGGGACGGTGATGACCATGTAGTAGTCGCCGTCCTCGAGCCCTCGGGCCGCGGTGTCGGCGGTGGTGAACCGCCAGTCGAAGATGCGGTCCTCCTTGAGCTGGTCGACGAGCTGGTCGCCGCCGTTGATCTCCTGGCTCTCGCCGTTCACGTCGACGGTGGCGCCCGTGTCCTCGTTGACGACGGCGACGGGCATCTGGTCGAGCTTGCCGTAGGGGTTCCAGGCGAACCAGAGGTAGAGGCCGCCGTAGACGAGCGGGATGAGGACGATCGCGACGAGCGCGAGGGTGCGGATGGGGTGGCCGCGGAAGCGGCGGAGTTCGGCGGCGGCGAGCGTGAAGGGGCCGGTCAGGTTCGGGCTCACTGGTGGCCTCCGTTCCCGGCGCGCTCGTGCCGGTGGTCGCGGTGGTGCTCGGGCGGGCGGTGCCGGCCGCGGAGGTCGACGACGGTGTCGGCGGGCGGGCTGCTGCGGGTGCAGGCGGCGATGACGAGCTGGCCGGCGTCGGCGACGGTGCGGAGGGCCTCGAAGACCCGTTCGGCGCCGCAGACGTCGAGGCCGGTGTCGGCGTCGTCGACGGCGACGGCGGGGGTGCGGGCGGCGGCCGCGCAGGCGACGGCGAAGCGGATCTGGTCGATGCGGGGGAGGAAGCCGAAGGTGTCGCCGGAGTCGACGCCGACGGCGAGGCGGTCGAGCCAGGCGTGGATGTTGGCGGCGGTGGCGGTGCCGCCGGAGACGGCGACCGTCTCCTTGATGCAGCTCGCGACGGTGTGGTACTCGGCGAAGCCGATCGGCGGGCCGGCCTGGGCGATCGTGAAGCGGCGGCGGATCTGGCCGGGGCGGGTCTGGCCGTCGACGGTGAGGGTCCCGGCGTCGAGGCGGAAGCGGCCGGCGAGGGCGAGGAGGAGGGAGGTGCGGCCGTCGCCGCCGTCGCCGGTGACGGCGACGACCTGGCCGGGGCGGGCGGTGAGGGAGACGTCGGTGAAGATCGCGCCCTGGCGGCCGGCCGCGGTGAGGCCGCGGGCGTCGAGGAACGGGTCGCCGCTCGGATGTTCGAGGTCGGCGGCGCGGTCGAGGACGGCGGTGCGGTCGGGTGCGGCGGCGGGGGGCGGGGCGACGGCGGCGCCCTCGCGCGGGCGTTCGATCACGGCGGTCGGGTCCGGATCGGGCTCGGCCGCGGGTTCCGGTGCGGGCGCGGTGATCTCGGGCTCGCCGGTCGCCTCGGCGGACGTCTCGGGCACGGGCCCGGCTTCGTCGCTCCTGTCGCTCATGGGCACTATCCTCACAGGCCGGTGCGCCCTGGTTCGGGCGTTTTCAAGGGATTCCAACCGCAAGGAGGTTACTCATGAGTAACTTATGATCGACTGCGGGCGGGCGTGCTGTGACCGACGCGTCCCGCTCCGGGCCCTTATTGTTGAGGCATGTCGGAAACGCAACCCGCGACACCCGCGGCGCCCCGCCGCGAACACGCGCGAACCCACCACGGCGACACCGTCGACGACCCGTACGCCTGGCTGAAGGACCCCGAGGACCCCGAGACGCTCGACTACCTCCGGGCGGAGAACGCCTACGCCGAGTCGCGCACCGCGCACCTCGCCGGGCTCCGCGCGGCGATCTTCGGCGAGATCAAGGGCCGCACCCAGGAGACCGACCTCTCCGTGCCCGTCCGCAAGCGCGGCTGGTGGTACTACGGGCGCACGGAGGAGGGCAAGCAGTACGGCATCCAGTGCCGCCTCAAGGCCTCCGGCGACACCCCGCCGGAGATCCAGGCCGGCGTCGCCGTCGACGGCGAGGAGGTCCTGGTCGACGGCAACGAGCTCGCCGAGGGCCACGACTTCTTCTCCCTGGGCACCTGCGACGTCTCCCCCGACGGGAACCTGCTCGCCTACGCCGTCAACTACTCCGGCGACGAGCGCTTCACCCTGCGCTTCCGCGACCTGCGCACCGGCGAGGACTTCCCCGACGACATCCCGAACGTCTTCTACGGCGGCTCGTGGTCCCTGGACGGCTCGGTCTTCTTCTACACCAAGGTGGACGACGCCTGGCGCCCCCACCAGGTGTGGCGCCACGTCCTCGGCGAGCACGAGGACAAGGACGTGCTGGTCCACCAGGAGGACGACGAGCGCTTCTGGACCGGGATCGACCTGACCCGCTCCGAGCGGTACCTGTTCATCGTCTCCGGCTCCAAGATCACCACCGAGGTGCGCTACCTCGACGCCGCCGACCCCACCGGCGAGTTCACGCTCTTCGGCGGCGGCCGCGAGCAGGGCGTCGAGCTCTCCGTCGACCACCAGGGCGACCGGTTCTGGGTGCTGCACAACCGCGGCGCCGAGAACTTCACCCTCGGGTGGACCCCCGTCGACGACACCACGCAGTTCCACGAGGTCATCCCCCACGACGAGGCCGTGCGCCTGGAGTCGGCGGACGCCTTCAGCGACCACGTCGTGGTGTCGATGCGCCGCGCCGGCCTGTCCCAGGTCGCCATCCTGGACGAGGCGGGGAGCCTCACCGAGATCGCCTTCGACGAGCCGATCTACGCCGTCGGCCTCGGCGAGAACCCCGACTTCGAGTCGCGGCAGATCCGCCTCGGCTACACGTCGCTGGTGACCCCGTCCTCGGTGTACGACTACGACATCGACGAGGCCGCGCTGCACCTGCGCAAGCGGACCCCGGTCCTCGGGGACTTCGACCCCGCCGACTACGTCCAGTACCGCGAGTGGGCCGTGGCCGAGGACGGCACGAAGGTCCCGATCTCGATCGTCGCCAAGGCCGGCGTCACCGCCGACGGGACCGCGCCCTGCCTGCTGTACGGGTACGGGTCCTACGAGCACTCCATCGACCCGTACTTCTCGATCGCGCGGCTGAGCCTGCTCGACCGCGGCGTCGTCTTCGCCATCGCGCACGTGCGCGGCGGCGGCGAGATGGGCCGGCAGTGGTACGAGCAGGGCAAGCTCCTGCACAAGAAGCACACGTTCACCGACTTCGTGGACGCCGCGAACCACCTCGTGGACGTCGGCTGGGCCGCCCCGGACCGGATCGTCGCCCGCGGCGGGTCCGCCGGCGGGCTCCTCATGGGCGCGATCGCGAACCTCGCCCCCGAGCGGTTCACCGGCGTCCTCGCCGACGTCCCGTTCGTCGACGCGCTCAACACGATCCTCGACCCGACCATGCCGCTCACCGTCATCGAGTGGGAGGAGTGGGGCAACCCGCTCGAGTCGCCCGAGGTGTACGCCTACATGAAGTCGTACTCGCCGTACGAGAACGTCACCGGCGTCACGTACCCGGCGATCCTCGCGGTGACCAGCCTCAACGACACCCGCGTCGGCTTCCACGAGCCCGCGAAGTGGATCGCGAAGCTGCGCCACGAGAGCCCGGCCTCGGACGTGCTCCTCAAGACGGAGATGGAGGCCGGCCACGGCGGCCGCTCCGGGCGGTACGACGCCTGGGAGGAAGAGGCCTTCAACCTCGCATGGATCCTCGACCGACTGGGTACGGCGTAAGGACCGGAATGCACCGGGGCCCGGCACCGCGGAAGCGGGGCCGGGCCCCGTTCCGCTAGGCGGGGGACTCGTCGTCCTCGTCGAGCGGGACGGCGAACAGCTGCTCGGCCGCGTCGGCCGGGTCCGCCTCGTCGGGGACGCCGGGGTCGGTGACCGGCGACTCCGGGTCCGGCTCGTCGCCGGGCTCGGCCGAGTCCGCGAGATCGAACTCGGACACCTCGTCGTAGTCGTCCGCCCATTCCTGCTGATAGTTCATGAACCCCACCGTAGTGGCGAGGGCCCGGTCCGACCAGTGAACCACCAGGTAGCCTGAGTTCTGCCGTCACATGTTCGTGGGCGATACTTCACCTCGACGCAATAGTCTCGAGGCCTTCAGACAGCGGCGTCTGGGTCTGGCCCCGGTCGGGGAGCAATCAACGACTTGTCTAAGGAGCAGGCAGCATGCCTATCGCAACACCCGAGGAATACAACGAGATGCTCGACCGGGCGAAGGCCGGCTCCTTCGCCTACCCGGCCATCAACGTGACCTCGACCCAGACCCTCAACGCCGCCCTGGCCGCGTTCGCCGAGGCCGAGTCGGACGGCATCGTCCAGGTCTCCACCGGCGGCGCCGAGTACCTCTCCGGGCCGACGATCAAGGACAAGGTGGCCGGCTCGGTCGCCCTCGCGGCCGCCGCGCACGAGATCGCCAAGAACTACCCGGTCAAGGTCGCGCTGCACACCGACCACTGCCCGAAGAACCACCTCGACGGCTTCGTCCGCCCGCTGCTCGCCATCAGCGAGGAGCGCGTCGCCCGCGGCGAGCTGCCGCTCTTCCAGTCCCACATGTGGGACGGCTCGGCCGTGCCGATGGCCGAGAACCTGGAGATCGCCCAGGAGCTCCTCGCCCGCACCGCCAAGGCCAACATCATCCTCGAGATCGAGATCGGCGTCGTCGGCGGCGAAGAGGACGGCGTCGAGGCCGAGATCAACGAGAAGCTCTACACCACCGTCGAGGACGGCCTCGCCACCGTCGAGGCGCTCGGCGCCGGCGAGAAGGGCCGCTACATGACGGCCCTCACCTTCGGCAACGTGCACGGCGTGTACAAGCCCGGCAACGTGCACCTGCGCCCCGAGATCCTCAAGGAGATCCAGGACGCGGTCGGCGCCAAGGTCGGCAAGGACAAGCCCTTCGACCTGGTGTTCCACGGCGGCTCCGGCTCCACCGCGCAGGAGATCTCCGACGCGGTCGACCACGGCGTCATCAAGATGAACATCGACACCGACGCGCAGTACGCGTTCACCCGCCCGGTCGTCGACCACATCTTCCGCAACTACGACGGCGTGCTCAAGGTCGAGGGCGAGGTCGGCAACAAGAAGGCCTACGACCCGCGCGCATACGGCAAGCTCGCCGAGGCCGGCATGGCCGCCCGCATCGTCGAGGCCTGCCAGCAGCTCCGCTCCGCGGGCACCAAGATCAAGTAAGCACCAGTCGCGACGCACTGCGAGCCCGGACCGTTTCCCGGTCCGGGCTCGCGGCGCTTTCGGGCGGCCGCCCGGCACTCCCACAGGTCATTCGATCCGGGTGGACCGCCGAGCCTCATCCGCCGCACGTGATTGCGCGAAGATCGCCTTCGCCTCCGAGGACATCGAACGGCTGTTGTCGGCCGCTTTCCTCCTCAGCCAGTCGGACAGCTCGGGATCGAGGTCGTGCACGATCAACCTGTGGGCGGCCGCCACGGCTTTGCCGCCGCTCTGCACCTGGCTCATTCCGGTGTCCTCTGATCCTTCCAAGGGTCGAGGAGTGGCACCCCGGTTCCCTCGAAGTCCTTGACGTTCCTGGTGGCGAGCGCGGCGCCGCGGGAAGCGCAGATCGCCGCGATCATCGCATCGGTCGAGCTCATCGGGCGACCGGCCGCCCTCCGCACCTGCCGGATCCGGCCGTAGTGCGCCGCCGCCCGCGCGTCGAACGGCAGGATGCGGTCGCGGAACGCCTCGATCTCGATCTTGTCCACTGCGATCTCGAGGGCGGCGCGCTTCCGGCCTGCCGGCAGCTGTGCCACGCCCCACCTGAGTTCAGCGATGCACACCGAGGTGGTCAGAGCCGCGGCGGTGTACCTGTTGCTCCAGAGGACGATGCCGAAATCGCCGTTCTCCCGGATGATCTCGGAAATGACGTTGGTGTCGAAGACGACGATCAAGACAGGTCCAGTGCGCGGTCGGGCTCGTCGCGGTCGGGGAGGTCGAGGTCCGCGCCGCCGACGTCCTCGACGTAGGAGCGGATGAGCGAGCCGATCCCCGCTGCGTCACGGTCGAACTCGCCGTCGGCCAGGCGGGTCAGGACTTCCCGGATCTCGGCCTCCATGGACTGGCCGTGCTTCGCGGCCCGCACACGGATCGCTTCGTAGACCTGCGCGTCGAGCCCGCGGATGGACATGTCGCGGGTCTTGGGAGGTACATGGGTCATTGCATTCACCCCCTTACGCTACCGATGCTAGCACCGGAATCCGGGGAGGACACGACGAACTTTCGGCGTGTGCTTCGTGAAACGGCGCCGGGCCCCGCCGCGTCGCGGCGGGGCCCGGCGTCTGCTGCGCTCAGGGGGTCTGGAGGGGCCAGACCTCGACGACGCCGTGGGCCACCGCGCACGGGGTCGGGGCCACCAGGCGGGTCGCCTCCTCGATGTCGGCGGCCTCGATGACGGCGAAGCCCGCCACCGGGAGGTCCGCACGCATGAAGGGGCCGTCCTCGGTGGCGGTGCCGGAGGAGTCGGGGTTGCGGACCAGGACGGGTGGACCGGCGACGCCCATGACGACGCCCGCTTCGCGCAGCCGGGCGTCGTGCTCGTGGGCGGCGTCGCGCAGGGCGGGGTCGGTGCGCTCGTAGTCGGCGGCGTCGCCGTATCCGATGGTGATGAACCAGGGCATGCCGGCCTCCGATCGTCGTGGGTTCCCGGTCCGGGCGGCGGCCCGGGTCTCGTCCGAGCGTATGGCCGGGGTGTGACAGTCGCAGCGCATAAGGGGCGGCGGGCCGTCGGCCCGCCGCCCCTTATGTGCTTGTGCTACTTGGCGAACCAGACCGCCGCGCCGCCGGGGAGGTGGCCGTCGGCGAGGTCGGCGCTGGCGAGGAGGACCTCGGTGCCGTAGCCGGCGACCGGGACGGGCTCGTCGCCGAAGTTGACGACCGCGACGAGGGCGCCGTTGTCGAAGGCGAACGCGTTCTCGCCCGGGTCGGCGAGCCAGGTCAGGCCGGTGGCCCGGTGGTCCTTGCGGGTCGCGATGGCCCGGCGGTAGAACTCGAGGGTGGAGCCGGGGGCGCCGTCCTCAGCCTCGACCGAGAGGTCCGACCACGCCGCGGGCTGCGGCAGCCAGGGCTCGCCCGCGGGGCCGAAGCCGAGCGAGACGCCCTCCTTCGCCCACGGGAGCGGGACGCGGCAGCCGTCGCGGCCGATCTGCTCGCCGCCGGTGCGGTGGAAGGACGGGTCCTGGCGGACCTCGGCGGGCAGGTCGAGGACCTCGTCGAGGCCCAGTTCCTCGCCCTGGTAGACGTACACGACGCCCGGCAGCGACAGCAGGAGCTGCGTCGCGGCCTTGGCGCGGGCCAGGCCCCGCTCGCCGCCGCCGTAGCGGGTGACGTGACGCTGCACGTCGTGGTTGGAGAGCACCCAGGTGCAGGGCGCGCCCACGCCGGCGTTGTTGGCGATCTCGGAGTCGATGGCCTTGCGGAAGTCGACCGCGCTGAACGGCGCGAGGACCAGGTCGAAGTTGAAGGCCTGGTGGAGCTCGTCGGGGCGCAGGTACAGGGAGCGGCGCTCGGCCGAGTCCGTCCACGCCTCGGCGACGAAGATCCGGTCGCCCTCGTACTCCTCGATGATCGGGCGCCACGTGCGGTAGATGTCGTGGACGCCGTCCTGGTCGAAGAACGGGGCCTGCGTGGTGCCGATCATCTCGATCGTGCCGTCGCCGCCGGTGTCGGGCAGGCCCACGGCCTTGACCATGCCGTGCGCGACGTCGATGCGGAAGCCGTCGACGCCCCGGTCGAGCCAGAACCGCAGGACCGACTTGAACTCCTCGTGGACCTCCGGGTTGTCCCAGTTCAGGTCCGGCTGCGAGGAGTCGAAGAGGTGGAGGTACCACTGGGCGCCGTCGTCGGTCTTGGTCCAGGCGGGACCGCCGAAGATCGACTGCCAGTTGTTCGGCGGCACCTCGGGGTCGGTGACGTCCCGGAAGTGGTAGCGCTCTCGCTCGGGCGAGCCGGGAGCCGCGGCGAGGGCGGCCTCGAACCACTCGTGCTCGGACGAGGTGTGGTTGGGGACCAGGTCCACGATGAGGCGGATGCCGGCGGCGTGCGCGTCGGCGAGCATCCGGTCGAAGTCGCCGAGGTCGCCGAAGCGCGGGTCGATCGCCCGGTAGTCCGAGACGTCGTACCCGGCGTCGTGCTGCGGCGAGGCGTAGAACGGCGACAGCCAGATGGCGTCGACGCCGAGCTTCGCGAGGTAGGGGATGCGGGAGCGGATGCCCTCCAGATCGCCCATGCCGTCGCCGTTCGCATCGGCGAAGGAGCGCGGGTACACCTGGTAGATGACCGCGTCGCGCCACCAGTGTTCACTCATCGGTGAGTTCCCTTTCAGTCTTCTCGGGGTGCCGCACCGGTGGAACCGCGTACGACGAGTTCGGGTCGGAACAGGTATTCCGACGACGGGGTGGGCTGCCCGGCGATCTCGTCGAGCAGGGCCCGTGCCGCGGCGGTGGCGATGTCGCGCACCGGCTGCCGCACGGTCGTGAGCGGGGGGTTGGTGTGGGCGATGAGCGGGGAGTCGTCGTAGCCGACGACTGAAAAGTCTTGCGGAACGGTCAGGCCGCGCTCCTCGGCCGCGCGGATCGCGCCGAGGGCCATCATGTCGGAGCCGCAGACGACCGCGGTCGCGCCGCGGTCGATGAGCCGCGAGGCGGCGGCGTGGCCGCCCTGCTCGCCGAACAGGGTCAGCTCGATGAGCTCGGGTCCGACGCCCTGCATGGCGGCGCGGTACCCGGAGATCTTGCGGCGCACCGGCCAGTAGCGGTCCGGGCCCGACACGAGGCCGATCCGCGAGTGGCCCAGGCCCGCGAGGTGGTCGACGGCGATCCGGGCGGCGACGGTGTCGTCGCAGGAGAACGAGGCGGCCTCGACGCCCTCCGGGTGGCCGGTGACGAAGGCCACCGGCAGGCGCTTGTCCTTGAGCTCCTGGTAGCGTGCGGTGCTCGCGGTGGTGTCCGCGTGCAGGCCCGAGACGAAGATGATGCCGGCAACCGCCCTCTCGCGGAGCATCTCCACGAACTCGTCCTCCGAGACCCCGCCGGGGGTCTGGGTGCACAGCACCGGGGTGTAGCCGGAACCGGCCAGGACGTTCGAGATCGTCTGCGCGTACAGCGGGAAGATCGGGTTCTCGAGTTCAGGCACGACCAGGCCGATCAGGCCGATAGCGTGCTTGCGGAGAGCCTGGGGGCGTTCATAGCCGAGCACGTCGAGCGCAGTGAGGACGGACTGTCGGGTCTGCTGACCGACGCCGGGCTTGTCGTTCAGGACCCGGGACACCGTTGCCTCACTGACCCCGGCCTGCCGGGCGATGTCAGAGAGTCGAAGCCGCATGATGACAGACTAGCCTATCTGAAACTTGGCAACAGTTTGGTTGCAAGGCTTTCCTGGTTCTGAAACATCTTGCTAATGTCGTAAGCAGTCGGGTACGCGAGTCCCGGACCAGCGGCCCCCGCCCCGGGGCCCCTCAATGAGGAGAGAAGAAGACAATGCGCAGAAGGACCCTGGGTATCACCGCCGTCTCCGCCGCCGCGCTCGGCGCGGCCGCAGCCTGCGGCTCCGACGACGGCGGCTCCGACAACGAGACCACCGAGGAGTTCTCGGGCGAACTCGTGATCTGGGCCGACGAGACCCGCACCCCCGTCCTCAAGGAGTTCGTCAAGGACTTCGAGTCCACCGTCGGCGTGAAGGTCACCGTCGAAGAGCACGTGGGCACCCTCCGCCAGGACTTCCTCACCGCCGCCGAGCAGGGCCAGGGCCCCGACATCGTCGTGGGCGCCCACGACTGGGCCGGCCAGTACGCCGCCGCCGGAGCGGTCGCCCCCATCACCCTCAGCACCGACCAGCAGGCCGCCCTCAACGAGACCGCCGTCAAGGCGTTCACCGTCGACGGGAACCTCTACGGCGTCGCCTACGCCCTCGAGAACCTGGGCCTCATCCGCAACACCGCGCTCGCGCCGACCGCGCCCGCCACCTTCGAGGAGCTCGTCACCGCCGGCCAGGCCGCCGGCACCGACGAGGTCCTCACCATGGAGGTCGGCGTCGACGGCAACGCCTACAGCGCCTACCCGCTGTTCTCGTCCATGGGCGGCTACCTCTTCAAGGACGACGGCGCCGGCAACCTCGACCCGTCCGACGTCGGGGTCGACTCCGCCGGCGGCGTCGCCGCGTTCGAGAAGTTCGCCGAGCTCGGCGCGTCCGGCGTCCTCAAGACCACCTACGACGCCTCCAACGTGATCCCCTTCTTCGTCGAGCAGAAGACCGCGTTCATGATCTCCGGCCCCTGGGCCCTCACGGACGTTCAGGGCGCCGGCCTCGAGTACGAGGTCACCGCGATCCCCGGCTTCGAGGGCCAGGGCCCCGCCTCCCCGTTCCTCGGGGTCCAGGGCTTCTACATCGCCACCGGCGCCAAGAACGCCGTCTTCGCCCAGGAGTTCGTCACCAACTACGTCCTCACCGAGGACCTCCAGCTCAAGCTCGCCGAGGCCGGGGGCCGTCTCCCCGCGCTCACCGCCGCCGCCGAGACCTTCTCGGCGGGCAACACCGACATCCAGGGCTTCGCCGCCGCCGGCGAGAACGCCGTGCCCATGCCGAACATCCCCGCCATGGACTCCGTGTGGGAGCCCTTCGGCCGCGCTCAGGCCGACGCGATCGACGGCGTCTCCACCGGAGCCGACGCCGCCGCCACCGCCGCGCAGACCATCCGCGACGCCGTCGGCGCGTAGCGTCCCGGCCAGTCCCAGAGCGAAGGAACGCGCAGGAATGCTCGACCAACGTGCCCAGACGGCCGGTTCCACCACCGCCGCAGGCCTGATCATCAAGATCTCGGTACTCGCGGTGGTGGCCGCGCTGGCCGTCTGGGCGGCGTTGCCGCTCATCAGCGCCGGAGCCTGGTGGGGCCTGGTGCTCGAAGCGATCATCGTCGTGATCGTCTTCTACACCTACCTCCAACGCCGCTCCATCCCCCTGAAATACCTCGTCCCCGGAACGCTCCTGCTCATCGCGTTCCAGATCGCCCCCGTGGTGATGACGGCCGGCACCTCGTTCTCCAACTACGGCGACGGGCACCGGACCGACAAGGACGGTGCCGTCGAGGCGATCATCGCCGCGGGCGTGCAGCAGACCCCGGACGGCGCCACGTACCTCCTCGCCGTCGGCGAGTCCGCCGCCGGCGACCTCACGCTCCTGCTGACCGACCAGGCCGACGGCTCCACCTGGGCCGGAACGGAAGAAGGCCTCACCGAGCTCGACGGCGCCACCGTCGACGGGACCGGCCGCGTCACCGCCGCCCCCGGATACACCGTGTGGACCCTCGCCGACCTCAATGAGCGCCAAGGCGAACTCGCCGAACTCGCCGTCCCCACCGGGGCGGAGACCGGCATCAAGGTCCAGGGGCTCTCCGCCTTCGAGGGGACGTCCACGCGCTCGTACGACGAGGGCTGCGACTGCATCACCGACTCGGCGACCGGGACGGTCTGGTACGCGGACAACGAGGACGGCAGCTTCGCCACCGAGGACGGCGAGCTCGCGCTCGTCGGATGGCGGGTCAACATCGGCTTCGACAACTACCTCAGCGTCATCACCGACCCCGAGATCCGCGGCCCGTTCCTCGGCGTGTTCGCCTGGAACGTCATGTTCGCGGCCGGATCGGTCCTGTTCACCTTCGCGATCGGCCTCGGCACCGCGATGGCGCTGAACAAGCCGTCGATGCGCGGCACCAAGGTCTACCGGACGCTCATGATCCTGCCGTACGCCATGCCGTCGTTCGCGATGCTGCTGGTGTGGGCGCAGATGTTCAACCGCGACTACGGACTCGTCAACGACCTGTTCGGGCTCAGCGTCAACTGGTACGGCGAGACCTGGGCGGCCCGTGCGATGGTCCTCATCGCCAACACCTGGCTCGGCTGGCCGTACATGTTCCTCATCTCGCTCGGCGCGCTGCAGGCGCTCCCGGCGGACTCGCTCGAAGCGGCGAAGATCGACGGGGCGACCGGCGTGACCGCGTTCCGCAAGATCACGCTGCCGCTGCTGCTCATCGCGCTCACACCGCTGCTGATCTCCTCGTTCGCGTTCAACTTCAACAACTTCAACGCGATTCAGCTGCTCAGCGGCGGCAACCCGTTCCCCGCGGGCGAGACGGTCGGCGGCACCGACCTCCTCATCACCTACGCCTTCCGGCAGGCGTTCGGCGCCACCACCGCGGACTACGGCTTCGCCAGTGCGGTCAGCGTGTTCATCTTCCTGATCGTCGCCACGATCTCGGCGGTCATGTTCCGGACCACCCGCAGCCAGGAGGACGTGTACTGATGGCAACGGCAACTGAGGCACGTCCCAAGCGGAGGCGGTCGCGCAACTGGCTGGCCGACTACGGCTGGCGGCACCTGGTCGCGCTCATCGTGCTCGTGTTCGGGCTCGTGCCCATCCTCTACGTGGTCTCCGCGGCGTTCAACTCCAAGGGGACCCTGTCCGCGACCGGCCTGATCCCGACCGAGTTCAGCCTGACGAGCTTCGAGCGGCTGTTCTCGGACCCGAACATCCCGTTCGCATCGTGGTTCGCGAACTCGCTCATGATCGCGGTCCCGGCGGCGTTCATCTCGATCCTGATCTCGTCGCTGGCGGCGTACGCGTTCAGCCGCTTCCGGTTCAGGGGACGGCGGCCGATGCTGCTGTTCCTCCTGCTGATCCAGATGTTCCCCGCGTTCCTGTCCGTCGTCGCCCTCTACCTGATCTTCGGCGCGATCGGCGAGTTCTACCCGGTCGCGGGCCTGAACACGAAGCTCGGGCTGATGCTGGTGTACATGGGCGGGGCGCTCGGCGTCTCGACCTGGCTGATGAAGGGCTTCTTCGACACGATCCCGAAGGAGCTCGACGAGGCGGCGACGATCGACGGCGCCTCGCACGCGCAGATCTTCTTCGGGATGATCCTGCCGCTGGCGGCGCCGATCATCGCGATCTCGGGGATCCTCGCGTTCGTCGGGACGATGAACGACTTCATCCTCGCGTCCCTGTTCCTGACCGACCGGCCGGAGATGACGCTCGCGGTGGGCCTGAAGACGCTGACGGCGGACAACTCGCCGGCCTCGTACTTCGGGATCTTCGCGGCCGGAACGCTGCTGACCTCGGTGCTCACGGTGGCCGTGTTCATGAGCCTCCAGCGCTACATCGTCTCCGGCCTCACCGGCGGAGCCGTGAAGGGCTAGAACCAGACCCTGCTCGACACGCGCGCCCTTCGGGGCGCACCCGGGCCCGGACCAGGGGGAGCCTCCCTCCCCTCGGTCCGGGCCTTCCCTGTTCCTGCTGAACGACGCGACACACAGACGAGAAAGCGTTATCTAGATCACATTTTGTGATCTGGACTTCACATTACAGAATGCGATAGCTTCCTTACGAATCTTCCCCATTCTCCTGATTGGAACCCTCATGGCCCTCTCCCCTGGTTCGGTCAGCCCTCTGAAGGCGGTCAGACCCGCTTCGGCACGCGGATTCGGCGTCCGCCGATTGCTCCTGGTCGTCGCCATCTCCGTCGGTGTCATCGCAGCGACGCCCTCCATGGCCTCCGCCGCTTACATCACCGGCGGCTGGAATGACAACCCCACGCTGTGCAGTTCCGCTTCGAGCTGTATGACCTCCGGGAACGTCGTCCGGATGTGGCAGAACATCCTCGCCACCTGGAAGGGCTATGGAACAGCAACCCGAAACGCCTTCATCGACGGCCAGTTCGGATCCAATACCGCCGCCGTCACTGAGGACTGGCAGGAAGCCCACGGCCTCGGCTCTGACGGGTGGGTCGGACCGGACACGTGGACCGCGGCGTACAACGAGCTGTACCGGAACTCTTCGCTGGACTCGAGCAGCCAGGTCGGGTACACCTACTGCGTCTACTACTCACAGGGCTACTGCTCAATCGCGCTCGACTTCCGCCGAACCGTCTCCGACGCTAGGTGGTCCTATCGAGACCTCGAGACCGCCAGCTGGTCGAGTACGAGCTACTGACGCCCCCGAATTGCTCGCACGACCTCGACCTAGTCGGGATGCGGCGGTCCGCCGCATCCCGATACCACCCGAAGGAACTCCCTCGGACCGGGTTACCCTTCGGTCCGGGCCTGTCGCGTTCAGCTCTCGATGAGTTCGCGGAGGAGGCCGAGGGGCTCCTTGAGGTCGGCGTACTCCTCGAGCTCGGTGACGCGGTGCTGGAGCTGCTCGATGCCGAAGGCGACGATCGCGACGCGGTCCTCGGCGGGGGACTCGAGCAGGTCGATGGCGCGGTCCATGAGGCGGAGGGCGTCGTCGAGGGTGGCGAGGTCGTCGGCGTTCTGGAGGCGCGCGGAGACGTCGGTGGGGCGGTGCGCCTTCGCGAGGCGGTCCCAGTTGGCGCGGCGCTCCTCCTGGAAGCGGGCGATGCCGGCGCGGAGCAGGATGGCGCGGGCGACGAGTTCGACTCGTTCGGCGGGCGGGAACGGTTCTGCCACGGGATCCTCCGTCAGGACCAGTGCGGGGGGCGTTCGGCGAGCAGGTCGCGGTCGCGGGCGGTGAGCTCACCGCGGGTGCGGCGGGTCGCGGGGGCCTCGCCCCAGCCCCGGTCGGTGTCGTCGGAGGTCTGGTCCGGGAGCACCGAGAAGTCCTCGTCGAGTTCGACGGAACGGTCGTCGTCGGAGACTGCCATGCGTCGACTGTACGTCAGGCGGTCCCGCCGCCCGCAACGGTGAGGCCCTGAACACCGGGTGAACCGGTGTCCAGGGCCTGCGAGGGACGGCGTCCTAGGCGGTGCCGACGAGTTCGTAGCCGGCCTCGTCGACCGCCTCGCGGACCTGCTCCTCGGTGAGGGCGGCGGCGCTGGTGACGGTGACCCTGCCGGTGTCGAGGGCGACGTCGACGTTCTCGACGCCGGGGAGCGCGGTGAGCTCCTGCGTGACGCTGCCGGCGCAGTGGCCGCAGGTCATGCCCTTGACGACGTACACGGTTTCCATTGCGGATCTCCTCGGAGGATGTGCGGGCGCCGCGGCGCCCGCGGGTCAGGTTCTGAGCAGGCGGGCCACCGCGTCCGAGGCTTCCTTCACCTTGGCCTGGGCGGCGGTCGGGTCACCGGAGGTCTGCGCCTCGGCGACGCAGTGGGCCAGGTGGCCTTCGAGGAGGTTGAGCGCGACGGCCTGGAGGCCCTTGGTGGAGGCGGAGATCTGGGTCAGGATGTCGATGCAGTACTGGTCGTCGTCGACCATCCGCTGGATGCCGCGGATCTGGCCCTCGATGCGCTTGAGGCGGCGCGTGAGCGCGGCCTTGTCGCCGTGGTACCAGTAGTGGTCGTGACCGCCGTCGCCGCCGTCCGGCGCGTGGGCGCCGTGCGGGGTCTCTTCGCTTGCCATGTCGCTTCCCTCCGGTCGTGAGTGTATACCCCAGCGGGGTATGTCGGCAACTGCTCGTCAGCCCTGCGCAGCGGCCGGTAGTTTTCCGTGCCATTGTGCGAGAAATTCTCCCCCTGCCCTTGTCACCGTTGTGGACGCCCTCTAACGTGAAGCCGTCGCGTCGGAAACTTGCGATACACCCCGTATCCGCCGTGCGGCACCGTCGAGTCGGTTGAAGCGCCCCAGCTTCGCCGAGCCGGGGAACCAGCAGTCGGCCGCATCGACGGCCGGCGGGGTGAATCGCGCATCGCGCGTAGGGCGACCCTTCCTTCCGCCCGAACCCGACAGCTAACCCGGTAGGCGGCAAAAGGAAGGAGCGCATCCCTTGGTGCGTACCCGGCGTATCGCGGCCGCCATCGCGGCCGCGGCCCTGCTGCCCGCGGCGGCGGCGCTCTTCACGTCCTCGCAGGCGACCGCCCAGACCAGCGACGAGATCCAGGACGAGATCGACGCGCAGCACTCCGAGCTCGAGAAGGTCATCGAGGACTACAACGCCAAGCAGGAAGAGCTCGAGGACGCCAACCAGCTGATCGCCGACATCCAGGCGCAGCTCCCCGCGCTCGAGGCCGCCGGCCTCGCCGCCCAGGACCGCATGGCCCAGATCGCCGCGACCGCCTACGCGGGCGGCGACTTCGCGATGGTCAACTCGGTCCTCGCGGGCGACCCCAGCGACTTCGCCGACCGCCTCATGTACCTGTCGACCCTCTCCGAGGCCGACAGCGTGACCCTCCAGGACTCCCTGACGCAGATCGAGGAGCTGGAGACCCGCCAGGCCGAACTGGTCGCCCTCCAGGAGAGCGCCGACGAGATCCTCGCGGAGATCGAGGCGCAGCAGGACGAGATCGAGGACGAGATCGACGCCCTCGAGGCGGAGTACGACGACGTGGTCCGCGAGGAGTACCAGGAGGAGTGGGGGGACTACACCGGCGACTCCGCCGTCGTGGCGTTCGCCTACGACCAGCTGGGCGACGACTACGTGTACGGCGCCGACGGCCCCGACACCTGGGACTGCTCCGGCCTGACCCAGGGCGCGTGGGGCGCGGCCGGCGTGAGCCTGTCGCACAACACCGAGATGCAGTGGAACGAGACCGCGCGGATCTCCCGCAGCGAGCTCCAGCCCGGCGACCTCGTGTTCTACAACGGACTCAGCCACGTGGCGATCTACATCGGGGACGGCCAGATCATCCACGCCCCCAACTCGACGACCGTCGTGAAGATCGCCGACCTCGACATCATGGGGATCGACGGCTACGGCCGGCCGTAGCCGACCGCCGCGAGACGGCCCCGGACCCCGGGGCGCAGACTCCCCGGCGGCGGCGTGGGCGCTCCCGATTGCTGACCCTGCTGCTGACCCGCAATAGCCCCACCGCCGCCGGGGACCACTCCATCGTAAAGAAGCCCTTGCGATCCGCTCCAGCGGGACGCAAGGGCTTCTCACGTTTTCGTTACCGACCGGTCATTCCGGCTGGTGCTCCTCGAAGGTCCAGTTGTAGCGGGCGCGCCGGCCGGTGCCGCCGCGCTGCCACCGCTCGGGGCCGGACGGGGGCCGGTAGTCGATGCCCATGGCGTGCAGGCGCTCCAGGTGGTCCTCCAGGCGGTCCTGGACCGGGTTCGCTTTGCGCACGTCCAGGCCGGTCCACCCGACCTCGGCCATGACCGACAGGCGCGGGAACGCCGAGTACTCGACGTCGCGCGGGGTCGGCAGGTACTCCGACCACAGCTGGCACTGGATGCCCAGGACCTTGTCGGGGTCGATCCCGGGCGGGACCGGGTCCCAGCCGGCGACCTTGTCGACCGTGGTGAGCCCGTGGATGCGCAGCGGCTCCGCGGGGTCGTCGCTCTCGTAGTGGTCGTAGTACGCGTACGGCTCGGGCGAGGCCACGACCTGGTGGCCCGCCTCGATGGCCTTCTTGACGTAGGCCTCGTTGCGCCACACGTGGACCACGGCCTCGGCCGGGGCGCCGCCGTCGAGGATCTCGTCCCAGCCGATGACGCGCTTGCCCATCGAGGTGAGCCGCTCGCAGAACGCCTTCGTGAACCAGGCCTGGACCCCGCGCACGTCCTCCATGCCCTCGCGCTCCATGAGCTCGCGGGCCACCGGGGACGACTCCCACTGGGTCATCGGGACCTCGTCGCCGCCGATGTGGACGAACGGGCCCTCGAAGACCTCGGCGACGGCCGTGTACGCCTCCAGCGCGAAGTCGAGCGCCTCCGGCGTCGGCTCCAGGACCTCCTCGAACACGCCGAACGTCGGCGAGACCGGCTTGTCCTGGCCCGCCCCGAGCTCGGGGTAGGCGGCGAGGACCGCGCGGGCGTGCCCGGGCAGGTTGACCTCGGGGACGATGAGGATGTGGCGCTCGCGCGCGTACGAGGCGATCTCGCGCAGGTCCGGGACCGAGAAGATCCCGCCGTGCGGGGTCGGCTCGTAGCCGGAGGCCTCGTCGCGGGCGTGGCCGATCTTCGTCTCGGCGCGCCAGGACGCGGTCTCGGCGAGCTTCGGGCGCGAGGGCACCTCGAAGCGCCAGCCCTGGTCGTCGGTGAGGTGCAGGTGGACGACGTTGAGGCGGTGCAGCCAGGCCCGGTCGATCATCTTGAGGACGAAGTCCTTGGGCTGGAAGTGCCGCACGACGTCGAGCATGACGCCGCGCCAGCGCAGCCGCGGCTCGTCGACGATCGACACCAGCGGCAGCACCGGCGCGGCGGCCGGGGCCTCGCGGAGCGCGTCGGCGGGGAGGAGCTGGCGGAGGGTCGCGATGGCGCGGGCGATGCCCGCGGGGTGGGCGGCGGCGAGGTCGACGCCGTCGGCGGTGACGTCGAGGCGGTAGGCCTCGGCGGCGGTCGTCAGGTCCGCGGGCCGGTCGCCTTCGAGGCGCATCCGCAGGACGCGACCCCCGTCGGCGGGTCCGTTCACGGTCAGGCGCAGGCCGGTGCCCCGGTTGAGGAGGTCGGACAGGAGCCAGGCGAGGGGGTGCAGCTCGGGGTCGGCGGCGATGGCGTCGAGGGTGGCCAGGTCGAGGTCGCCGTCGGCGGCCGTGAGCTGCTGCGGCTGTGGGATCAGCGAGATGCGGCGCTGCATAGTGCGGGGGCTCCTGTGGTCGAGGTGCAGTTGTCCGGCTCGCGCGCGTCGCCGAGGGTGCGGCCACGCCGAGGCGGAACCGGTTCGGAGGGGACCCGGCCCCGGGCTGGGGCGCGACGCTCCCACCGAATTAGTTCAGTTTATTTATAATATAGGGCCGCGCCGCGGTCGGCCAGTGCACCGAGCGGATTTGCTCGACGCGCGGGCGACCGCGGCGCGCGGCGGGGGCGGCTAGTGCACCTTCGGCAGGTGCTGGGTGGCGTCCAGGTCCTCCGGCGACTCCCGCTGCCGGTTGATCGGCATGAGCGGCGCCGACTCCGACTCGAACACCCCGGCGGTCGACGGCGAGTCGTACCCCGAACCGGCCGAAGGCGAGTCGAACGAGCTCGACAGTGAGGACGAGACCGTCTTCTCCTCGTCGCCCCCCGAGACCAGGCCCAGCTGGCGGCGCAGGTCCGTCAGGTTCGAACCGGCGCTGTCGCGCTGGCGCTCCAGGGCCGCGACCTCCTCCGCGAGCGGATGCACGCGCTCGGCGGCCCGCTCCTCGGCGCTGCGCCGCAGCCGCGCCGCCTCCGTCTCGGACTCCGACCGGATCGACTTGACCTGCTCGGCCGCCCGGTGCACGGCGTCCTTCGCCTGCTGGTCGGCCTCCTCGCGGCGCTCGACCGCCCGGTTCTCCGCGGAGCGCGCCCGCTCCTCGGCCAGCGCCAGCCGGTCCTCGGCCTCCGAGACGATCCGCTGCGCGGTCGCGATGGCCTGCTGGTGCCGGTCGGCCTCCTCCTTCTGCGCCCGCTCGCGCCGGTCGGCCTCGGCCAGCGTCAGCTCCTGCGTCTTCTTCTTGCGGAACTCCGCGGCCTCCGACAGGAGCTGCCCGGCGGCGGCCCGCTGCTGGTCGGACTCGCGGGCCGCGATCGACTTCAGCTCGGTCATCTCCCGCTCCGAGGTCGCCCGCATGACCGCGATCTCCCGCTCCGCCTGCGACCGGGCCTTCTCGGCCGCCGCGCGGGACTGGCTCTGCGCGGTCTGCGCCTCCCGGTGCGCGTCGGCGACGGCGAGGTCGTGGTTGCGGCGCGCGTTCTCGCGCAGCTCGGTCGTCTCGTTGACCGCGCGCGAGCGGATCTCGGTGACGTCCTGGTCGGTGGTCGCGGTGATCTCGGCGGCCTCGGCGTGCGCGGCGCGCATCATCGCGTCGGCCTCCGAGCGGGCCTCGGTGATGAGGGACGCGGCCTGGCGCTTCGCGTCCGCCTTCTGGACGCCCGCGTCCTGCTCGGCCGCGCGCAGGATCTTCTCCACGCGCGCGCCCAGCCCGGCCAGCGTCGGCTGCTCGGCCTCGGCGATCTGCGTGGCGCGCTCGGAGACGCGCCGCTCGAGGGCGCCGATGCGCTCCTCGGCGCGGCGCAGCTGCTGCTCCGCGGCCTCCAGTGCCCGCGCCGCCTCGTCGCGGTGCTGCTCGTGGGTCTTGATGTTCTGATACAGCCGGGAGGTGAACTCGTCGACCTGGTGGCGGTCGTAGCCGCGCATGGAGACGGCGAATTCGGGCCCGGTTTCCTCGAAGAATTTCGACATGGTCTTCCAGAGCTACAGGAAACGGTTGATGAATCATGATCACGCCTGAAGGGCCCGAATCGCGCGACGAACACGCCCGGCGCGCGTGTCGCGGTGAAAACGTCCAGGGACGCGCGGAGCGGGCCCCGGCCGAAGCCGAGGCCCGCTCAGGTGCCCGGTGCGCTAGGCGGTCGCGTCCGTCTCGTCGTAGAAGTCGCCCATGATCTCCTCCAGCAGGTCCTCCATCGCGACCAGGCCCGTGACCTCGCGGCCGGGGCCGGTGACGAGGGCGAGCTGGGCGCGCTGGCGCTTCATGAGCGTGACGGCGCCGGCGACGGTGGTGTCGGCGGCGACCAGCAGCGGGGCCGCGGCGAGGTCGGCGACGGCCGCGTCCGGAGCGGCCTGCACGGCCTCGCGGACGTGGACGAGCCCGACCGGGCGCTCGTCGGCGTCGACCACGACCAGGCGCGAGCGCCCGGTGTCGCGGCTGCGCTCCTCCGCGGCGACCGCGGTCGCGGCGGCGGGGATCGTGACGACCTCGGCCCACGGGATCTGGACCTCGCCGACGCCGCGGCGCTGCACCTCGATGGCGTGGGCGAGCATCTGGTGCTCCTCCTCGCCGAGGACCCCCGCGGCGGCCGAGGACCGGAGCAGGTAGCGCAGCTCCTCGGGGGAGTGCGCCTGCGCCTTCTCGTCGGCGGGCTCGACCTTGAACAGCTTGAGCATCGCGTTCGCGCCGTGGTTGAGGCCCAGCAGGATCGGCTTCGTCAGCCACACGTACCCGGTGAACGGCCAGATGAGCGCCATCGCCGAGGACTCGGGGTGGGTGATCGCCCACGACTTCGGCATCATCTCGCCCACGACCATGTGGAGGAACACCACGATGACCAGCGCAATCGCGAAGGCGATCGGGTGCGCGGCGGCCTCGAGGCCGAGGTGCTCCAGCGGGACCTCGATGGTGTGCGCGAGGGCCGGCTCGGCGAGCGCGCCGAGGCCGACGGTGCACGCGGTGATGCCCAGCTGGGCGCCCGCGAGCATGAGCGAGAGGTTCCTGGTGCCGCGCAGGGCGGCCCGGGCGGCGGCGGAGCCGTCCTGTTCGAGCCGGTGCTGGCGCGAGGCCACGAGCGCGAACTCGGCGGCCACGAAGAACGCGTTGGCGGCCAGGAGGACCGCGGAGATCAGCAGAGCGGAGCCGGTGCTCACGGCGCCTCCTCCCCGGTGGCGGGCCGCAGCTCGATCGCCTGCGGCACATGGCGGGCGGAGGAGACGACGACGAGCTTGACCGAGCGCGGGACGGGGTCGGCCTCGCCGTCGCCGTCCTCGTCGTAGAAGTCCCCCGCCGCGGCGGTCGGCACCTCCACGGTGTCGCCGGGGTGGGCGACGCGGCCGAGCTCGGCCATCACCAGGCCGGCGATGGTCTCGTAGTGCTCCCCCTGCGGCAGTTGGATGCCGGTGGCGTCGGCGACCTCGTCGACGCGCCAGCGCCCGGGGATGAGCCAGCCGCCGCCCGCGAGGGCGACGGGGACGGCCTCGAAGCGGTCCTGCTCGTCGCGGATCTCCCCCACGAGCTCCTCGGCGAGGTCCTCCAGGGTGACGATCCCGGCGAAGCCGCCGAACTCGTCGACGACGCAGGCGAGCTGGCGGTGGCGCCCGCGCATCTGGTCGAGGAGCTGCGGGAGCGGGAGGGACGCGGGCACGAGCATCGCGGGGTCGGCGATCTCGGCGACGGTGACGACGCCGCGGTCGGCGCGGGGGACCGCGATGATCTGGTTGATGCCGACGACGCCGCGCAGGTCGTCGACGTCGTCGCCGACGACGGGGAAGCGCGAGTGGCCGTCGGCGAGCGCGGCGACCGCGTCGGCGACGGTGGCCTGGGCGGGGAGGGTCTGGACGCCGACGCGCGGGGTCATGGCCTGCTCGGCGACGGTGTCGGAGAAGTCGAGGCCGCGGTCGAGGAGGACCGACAGCTCCGCGTCGAGGGCGCCCTCGTCGCGGGAGACGTCGATGATGCGGTGGAGGTCCTCGGCGGTGGCGTTGTGCTCCAGCTCCTCGACCGGCTGGATGCCGAGGAGGTTGAGGAAGCGCGTGGACGCGGCGTCGAAGAAGCGGATGATCGGCCCGCACACGGTGAGGTAGGTGCCGGTGGGGGCCGCGAGGGCGAGGGCGAGGGCCTCGGTGCGGGCGATCGCGAGGTTCTTGGGGCCGAGCTCGCCGAGGATCATCTGCACGACGTTCGCGATGACGAACGCGAGGACGGTGCCGGCGGTGACCGAGACGGCGGCCGGGACGCCGGCGACGCCGAGGAGCGCTGCGAGCCCCTCGCCGAGGTACGGCTCCGCGAAGAAGCCGACGAAGAGGGCGGTGACGGTGATGCCGAGCTGCGCGCCCGAGAGGGCGAACGACAGCCTGCCGCAGATCTTGAGGGCCCGGCGGGCCCGGGAGGCGCGCCTGGGGTCCGGTCCGGCGGCGAGGTCCTCCAGTTTGGACCGGTCGACGGCGGTGTAGGCGAACTCGAGTGCCACGAAGAAGCCCGTGGCGGCCGTGACGGCCAGGATGATGACCAGCCCGATCGCTATGAGCACAGCTCACGCTCCGGGGAGGGGGGCTCCGATGCGGAGGTTCCGCAGCGGGGCCCCGGACTTCGGTACCGTCGTCGTCTTCGTCGCATGGGGCGATCTTAACGGGGCCGGTCCGGCGGGAAAGCGGTCATCCTTGTTCGCCCCGCCACAGGACGATGTCGGTCGAGCGGGCGAACGGGCCGGCGAGGGCGCGCAGCTCGGCAAGCTGGCGGCGGGCCCGCTGGAGCTCCTCGACGACGGCCTGGGCCTCGGCGCGGATCGCGTGCACCTCGCGTTCGAGGTCCATGATCCGCTTGATGCCGGCGAGGTTGACGCCCTCGTCCTGGCTCAGGCGCTGGATCTCCCGCAGGCGCGTGACGTCGCGCGCGGAGTAGCGGCGGCCGCCGCCGGGCGTGCGGGCGGGCTCGACGAGGCCGAGCCGGTCGTACTGGCGGAGGGTCTGGGGGTGCATCCCGGCGAGCTCGGCGGCCGCGGAGATCGCGAGGATCTTCGCGTCGAAGTCGATCTCCTCGTCGGGGCCGCGGCCGTAGGAGATCTCGATGCGCACGCGCGGATGGGTGCCGTCGGGCATGGCTCCGTTCACGGTTCACTCCTCTCTCCGGGGCCCGGGGCGCCGCCGGGCGCCGCGCGTTCGGTACAACGCCGGAGGGCTCGCCGGTTGTTCCGGCGGTCCCCCGCGGGGGTCCGCCGTCCTTCGAGCGCCGCGGGGCTCACTGCCCCGTCAGCTCTTCCAGTTTGGCGCGGTCGGCCGCGGGGGCGGCCGCCGCGTACTTCTCGAGGGCCTCGCGGGCCTCGGCGGTCAGCGAGGACGGGACCTCGACGTCGACGGTGACGAGCAGGTCGCCCTTGCCGGGGACGCCGCGGCCCTTGACGCGGAGCACGCGCCCGGTCGGGGTGCCCTCGGGGACCTTCAGGGTGACCGGGCCGTCGAGGGTGGGGACCTTCACCTTGGCGCCCAGGGCGGCCTCGGGGAAGGACACCGGCAGCCGCAGGGTCACGTTGTCGCCGTCGCGGGCGAACAGCGGGTGGGTGCGGACGGCGACGCGGACCAGGAGGTCCCCGGCGGGTCCGCCGCGCTCGCCCGGGGCGCCGCGCCCGGCGAGGCGGATGGTCTGGCCGTCGCCGATCCCGGCGGGGACGCGGACGGTGATGGCGCGGTCCTTGGTGGTGGCGCCGGTGCCGCCGCAGTCGGTGCACGGGTCGGTGACGACGGTGCCGGTGCCCTCGCACTCGGGGCACGGCTGCGCGAAGCTGAACGCGCCCTGGTTCTCGGTGACGAGCCCGCGGCCGGAGCACTTCGGGCAGGTCGTGGGCGCGGTGCCGGGCTTGGCGCCCGAGCCGTGGCAGGTCTCGCACTCGCCGGGCGCGCGCATCCGCAGCTCCGTGGTGGAGCCCTTGACGGCGTCGGCGAAGTCGAGGGTCACGTTGGTGCGCAGGTCGTTCCCGCGCGCGGCGCCGCCGCGGCGCCGCTGGCCCGCGCCGCCGCCGAACAGGCCGCCGAAGATGTCGGAGAACGACCCGCCGGACGACGCGCCGCCGCCGAACAGGTCCTCCAGGTTGATCCCGCCGGCGGCGTGGGCGCCGCCGAAGCCGCCGCGGCCGGACTTCATGAGCTGGATCTGGTCGTACTCGCCGCGGGACTTGTCGTCGTGGAGCACCGAGTAGGCCTCGGAGATGCCCTTGAACCGCTCCTCGGCGTCGGCGGCCGGGTTGTGGTCGGGGTGCCATTCCCGGGCGAGTTTCCGGTAGGCCTTCTCGATGTCCTTCTTGGAGGCGTCCTGCGGCACGCCGAGCACGGCGTAGAAGTCCTTCTCGAGCCACTCCTGCGATGCCACCGGACGCCTCCTCTGTTCTCGTCGGGGGCGGGACCTACTGGTCCCGGCCCTTGTCCTTCTTCTTCTTGCCCTTGGGCTCCGGCTCCTGGTCCGCTTCCGGCTCCGCGGCCGCGGGGGCCTCGTCGCCGGTCGCGTCCTCATCGGCGCCGAGCGTCTCGGCCGCGTCCCCGTCCGCCTCGACCGGCTCGGTCGCGGCGGGCGCCTCGTCGGCGTCGGCGGCCTCGGCCTCGGGGGCCTCCGGCTCCTCGGGCTCGGCCGCGGGGGCCGGCTCCGGCTCGTCGGAGGGCTCCGCGACCGCGACCAGGGCCGGGCGCAGCAGCTTGTCGCCGAGGCGGTAGCCCGAGCGCATCACGTCGATGCAGGTCGGACCGTCCACGCCGGGCATCTGCATGTGCGCGACCGCTTCGTGGACCTGCGGGTCGAACGGGTCGCCCTTCACCCCGAAGGCCTCCAGGCCCTGCTTGGTGAGCGCGTTCACGAGCTGGTCGGCCACGGAGCCGAAGGGGCCGTTGAGGTCCCCGTGCTCCCGGGCCCGGTCGAGGTCGTCGAGCACCGGCAGGAGGCTCTGGAGCACCCCGGCCGTCGCGAGCTCGCCGGAGCGGGCCTTGTCGCGCTCGACGCGCTTGCGGTAGTTCTGGAACTCCGCGGTGATCCGCTGGAGGTCGCGGGTGCGCTCCTCCAGGGTCGCCTGGAGGACCGCGACCGCGTCGTCGGCGGCCTGGCCGTCGTCGGAGGCGGCGGCCAGGATGTCGTCGACCGTCAGCTCGTCCTCGGCCTCGGGCTCGGCGGCGTCGCCGTCCTCGGGAGGCGGCTGCGGGTCGTCGGCGTCCTTCTTGTCGTCCGCCACTACTTCTGGTCCTTGTCGTCGTCCACGATCTCGGCGTCGACCACGTCGTCGGCGCCGGGGCCGCCCGCGCCGCCGGCCGGCTGCTGCGGGCCGCCCTGGTCGGCCTGCGCGGCCGCGTACATGGCCTGCCCGGCCTCCTGGCTGACCTTCGACAGCTCCTCGGTGGCGCGCTTGATCGCCTCGATGTCGGTGCCGCCCAGGGCCGCCTTCAGGTCCGAGGTGGCGTCGTTGATCTTGCCCTTGAGCTCCTCGGGGATCTTGTCGCCGGACTCGGCCAGGAGCTTCTCGGTCTGGTAGACCAGCGACTCGCCCATGTTGCGGGCCTCGGCCTCCTCCTTGCGCTGCCGGTCGTCCTCGGCGTGCTCCTGCGCTTCGGACATCATCCGCTCGATGTCGTCCTTGGCGAGGCTGGAGCCGCCGGAGATCGTCATCGACTGGGCCTTGCCCGTGGCGGAGTCCTTCGCGGACACGTTCACGATGCCGTTGGCGTCGATGTCGAAGGTGACCTCGATCTGCGGGACCCCGCGCGGGGCCGGCGGGAGGCCGGTCAGCTCGAACGTGCCGAGCTTCTTGTTGTAGGCCGCGATCTCGCGCTCGCCCTGGAAGACCTGGATGAGCACCGACGGCTGGTTGTCGTCGGCGGTCGTGAAGACCTCCGAGCGCTTCGTCGGGATCGTGGTGTTGCGCTCGATGAGCTTGGTGAAGATGCCGCCCTTGGTCTCGATGCCCAGCGACAGCGGGGTGACGTCGAGGAGCAGCACGTCCTTGACCTCGCCCTTGAGGACGCCGGCCTGGAGGGTCGCGCCGATGGCGACGACCTCGTCGGGGTTGACGCCCTTGTGCGCGTCGCGGCCGATGAGGCGCTTGACCAGGTCGGACACGGCCGGCATGCGGGTCGAGCCGCCCACGAGGATGACGTGGTCGATCTCGGAGACGTTGATCCCGGCGTCCTTCACGGCCTGCTCGAACGGCTTCTTGCAGCGGTCGAGGAGGTCGGAGGTCATCTGCTCGAACTCGGCGCGCGAGAGCGAGACGTCGAGGTGCAGCGGCCCGTCGGGGCCGGCGGTGATGTACGGCAGGTTGATCGAGGTCTGCGTCGCGGACGACAGCTCGATCTTGGCCTTCTCGGCGGCCTCCTTGAGGCGCTGCATGGCCATCTTGTCCTTGGACAGGTCCACGCCGTACTGGCCGTTGAAGGTCTTCACCAGGTGCTGGATGACCCGGTCGTCCCAGTCGTCGCCGCCGAGGTGGTTGTCGCCCGAGGTCGCCTTGACCTGGATGACGCCGTCGGCGATCTCCAGCAGCGAGACGTCGAACGTGCCGCCGCCGAGGTCGAAGACGAGGATCGTCTGCTCCTCCTCGCCCTTGTCCAGGCCGTAGGAGAGCGCCGCGGAGGTGGGCTCGTTGATGATGCGCAGGACGTTGAGGCCCGCGATCTCGCCGGCCTCCTTCGTGGCGGTGCGCTGGGCGTCGGAGAAGTACGCCGGCACGGTGACGACCGCGTCGGTGACGTTCTCGCCCAGGTAGGCCTCGGCGTCGCGCTTCAGCTTCATGAGGATGCGCGCGCTGATCTCCTGCGCGGTGTAGGACTTGCCGTCGATGTCGACGGCCCAGTCCGTGCCGATGTGGCGCTTGACCGAGCGGATGGTGCGGTCGGGGTTGGTGACCGCCTGGCGCTTGGCCACTTCGCCGACGAGCACTTCGCCGTTCTTGGCGAAGGCCACGATGGACGGGGTGGTCCTCGCCCCCTCGGCGTTGGTGATGACCGTGGCTTCCCCGCCTTCGAGGACGCTGACCACGGAGTTCGTCGTGCCGAGGTCGATGCCGACCGCACGTGCCATGTTGATCTCCTGACGTAGTCGAAACTGATGCCCTCGCACGCCGGGTCGGAGACCGTGGTGCGGAAGGCGCTGTCTCAAGCGGCCGGGCGGGAACCCAGAACCAAGTTGAGCCGGATAGACTCAATGTTCATCAGGGCCGCGTCGACTGTCAAGGCGATCACAGGTATTGTGACTAAATACACTAAAGTTGAGTCAGGTCGACTCAACTTTGTGTCAGGCGGGATCAGCGGGCGGCGGCGGGCGCCCCTCCGGCGGCCTCGCAGCACTCGGTGAGCAGGTCGTCCGCGATCTTCCAGGTGTCGCAGGGCCACGCCTGCTTGCAGGAGGCGCAGTCGATGCCCAGGAGCTGCTCGGGCAGGTGGTCGCGCCACATGGCGGCGGCCAGGTTCCAGCCGGTGATCTCGGTGATGCCGGCCGGCGCCTCCAGTGGCGGCGGCTCTTCCAGCGAGAAGAGCTTCGAGGGCTGCTCGCGGCGGGCGCGGCGCGAGCGCGCGGGGATCGGCACGACCATGGAGCCCTGCCCGGGGGCGGTGGCCGGGGGTTCGGCGGTGTGGCGAGAGCGGCGAGGCGGAGCGGTGCGTTCCTGCCGCGGCAGTCCGCGCCCTTCGGGCGCTTCCGACTCCGGCGCCCCCGGCCTCGTTGAATGCTGCATGCTCACGCTATCTCCTCATTCGCCTTCGCTTCCGTGCCTGCGTACTCCTCCATCCGGATTAACGGTCGAGTAGCCCGAGAGGACACGGGTATGAGCACTCGGCACTCTAGTCCGCCCGGCGCCGCGCAATACGGAGGCGATCTCGCATTCGCGCGCGAATCACATGGAACGGGAATGGCGCTCCCGTGCGGGAGGCGCCATTGGCGCGGAGGGAGTAGCCTGGACCGGTCGCCTGCAAACCGGCGCGCGGATGGGACTCCGCGCGATTGCCGTGCAATGAGTGAGCTTGCGGGACAAGGGTTTCGGAAGCGACTCCAGTGGATCTGCCAGCGTTATCCAAGGGACGTAACGCAAACCGCTTTCAGTGCTTGCAGATGCCTGTTGAGCTGGCATTACGGTCCGGTTACCGACCCTAACTGCGGATTAACTTTGGGTTACCATGCCCGTTATGTCGTAAAACGACCCTTTCACGTGTGGCATCATAGAGTGATGCAGTCTCCTTCAGAAGAAGTACAATGGACGGTTGACGGTGGAGTGATCAGTCCCTACTTCGAAAGCAAGACCACCCTCGTCAGAAGCGCCGGGAGCGAGCCCCAGCGCGACCACGTCTACATCTACGGACTCGAGCTCAAGGGCGACGGCGAGATCGCCCTCCGCCTCCGCCCCGAGCACCGCCACCAGCACGCCGAGGCCTCCCTGGCCATCCGCGTCGACGAGTCCAACTGGGTCCGCACCGGCGCGGAGTACCTCGGCGGGCAGCACCTCATCAGCACCGTCACCACCCGCGGCCGCACCGACTGGTCCCTGTTCCCCGTGGACACCGAGTCCGACGAGATCTGGCTGCGCCTCATCAGGTCCGGCGACACCGTGACCGTCGCCCACGCCGACGACGGCGTCGACTACACCACCATCGCCTCGACGTACCTCCCCGGCGGCGTCCCCGCCATGAGCGGCATCGCCAGCACCCACCCGGTCGCCCAGACGTTCTGGGACGCCGGCATGGACCTGGACATCGACCTCGACTGAACTCCACCGCCGCGCGAGGGCGCGCGGCGGGCGCAGCGGCCCGGCAGAGGGGTGCCGGACGCCGCTGAGCATAGAGGTCGGGCCCGGTGGGCCGGTCGATCCGGGCGGACCCGACCTGTGTGCTCAGCGCGGAGCACCCCGGCAGTCGCATGGCGGCGGCCGCACCCCGGCAGCAGCACCCCGGCAGCAGCGCAGACGAGGGGCGGCCGGTCGCTGATGCGACCGGCCGCCCGTCTACCTCTTACTGCTTACTCGAAGAGCGCGGCGTAGGTCTGGAAGGCCGTCGCGACCTCGACCTGGTGCCAGTAGCGGTGGTAGTTGAACTCCGGCGCGGGGCCGGTGCAACCGCCGTCGATGTACGCCTGGACCTGGTCCCAGCCCTCGAACTCGGTCATGAACGACCGGGTCTCGATGAAGGTGACGCCGTTCTCGAGCACGTCGCCGTTCGGCATGGTGCCGGTCCAGCCCTCGGGGATGTAGACCTCGTCGCCGAAGCGGCAGTAGTCCGCCCGGGCCTCGGTCTGGGTCACGCCGACGCCGTCGTTGGCGGCCCACAGCGCGTCCAGGAGGTTCGACGCGGCCGTCTGCGACGCGGTGTCGCCGGTGGCCGCGGCGTGGTACGAGAGGATCTTCGCGAACGCGCCGGCGACGCCGGGGTCCTGCGACATGCTGGTCACCGTGGCGGACAGGCCCGCCCCCGGCTCGCCGCTCCACTCGATGTCGCCCGGGATGCTGTAGTCCGTCGCGGTGATCTCGCTCTCGCCCAGGGCCCACTCGACCCAGTTGTCGAGGATCTCGCACGCGCGGGCGTCGTCGGTCTCCATGCAGTACTGCGCGGTGCGGTCCATGCCCCACGCCTGGAAGCCGAACCAGCGGTTCGACGGCGGGTCGTGCCACACGGGCTGCTCGTCGTAGTACAGGCCCGCGTGCTCGGCCGACGTCGTGGGGCTGCCGTAGTTGCCGCCCCAGTTGTTGGTCGCGCCGCCGGCGATGGCGCCGGCGCCCTGGGCCCCGGCCGGAACCTGGAGCCACTCGATGAAGTCGAGCTGCGCCTCCAGGCTCTGGGCCCAGTCGTCGTCCGCGGTCGGGGAGTCCGGCGCCAGGCCGCCCTCGGAGAGGGCGTACGCGGCCATGACGTTCTGGTAGCCCTGGTGGACGCCCGAGCCGCCGATGCGGAAGGACCAGTCGCCGTTCATGCCGGCGCCCCACGAGTAGTACCAGCTCATCAGGTAGTGGAACGAGTTCTTGCCGGTGCCGTCGGGGCAGTTGTTGATCCCGATGCAGTCGCCCGCGATCTGCTTGAAGTACTTGTCCGCCATGGCGTAGCGCAGGAAGTCGCCCATCTTGGAGGCGTTGTCGAGCGATCCCTGGATGCTCGAGGTCTGCCCCTGCTCCTGGGCCCACTGCTGCGCCATCCACGCGACCTGCACGGCGCGCGCGTCGGCGTCGGGGGCGTTGGTGTACCGCTCCTGCTGGGAGTACTGCGAGTCGCCCACGAACAGGTCGAGGAACCCGTTGTCGCCGCCGAAGTCGAACGTCTCGCACGACGGGTGCGCGATCGTCTCCCACGTCGACTCCTGCGAGCCGCGCTGGAACGTGTTCATGTACGCGGGCTCGGTGGTCCCGTCCCCGCACTCGCCGAACCCGTACGCGTTGTCGACGTCCAGGATCCAGTGCATGCCGTAGATCTGGTTGGAGCCGTAGGTGTTGCGCAGCTCCTGGCCCAGCGGGTCGACGCCGACGGACGCGTTGAAGTCGATCTGCGTCGGGTAGTCGGTGACGTCACCGGACTCGGGCGCGTACGACGCGGGCGAGTTCGGGTTGTAGCTGGTCGGGTTCAGATCCGGGATGGCGTACTGCTCCGTGATGTCCCACGACTCGTTGTAGCCCGACCAGTCGCCGGTGACCTGCCCGTAGGCGGCCTCCAGCCACTGGAGGTAGCTCAGCGCCTCGGAGGTCGTCTCGTGGCCGTAGTCCGGCGCCTCCACGATGAGCTCCTCCACCGAGTGGTAGGGGACGCCCGTCTCGTGCAGGTACGGGGAGTCGGTGCCGGTGAGCTGGTCGTACATCTCGAGGAAGCGCTCCTCGTTCTGCGTGACCTCGCCCAGGTCGGCGACCGTGACGACCACCTGGAGCGACGCGTACCCGGGGGACGCGACGGTGAAGGTGGCGGACTCGCCGGGCTCGGCGCCCGCGGCGGCCGCGAACGTGACCGGCTTGGGGTTGACGTCGCCGGCCGCGAACGACAGCGAGCCGCCCGAGGAGACGGTGATGTCGGTCGACCCGGAGGTGCGGGTCGTGGTCACCGTCGAGGCGGCCGTGGTCGCGGCCGAGAACCCGACCTCGATCGCGGAGGTGGCCCCGGCGTCGACGACCACGTTGGCGCGGTCGACCTCGAGCTCGGGCTCGACCGGCTCCTCGGCGCCGTCGCAGGACTCGCCGTTGACGGAGATGCCGGTGGGCGCCGTCGAGGGGCCCGCGCCGATGAAGCCGAAGACCTCGCGGCTCTGGTTGGCGGCGATCGTGCCGTTCCAGCCGACGTCGGAGCCGGTGAAGGTGCGGCCGCTCTGGCTCCAACCCACGTTCCAGGCGCTGGAGACGGTGGTGCCGGCCGGGAAGTCCCATTCGATGTCCCAGCCGTTGAGGCCGGCGGTGCCCGCGGTGAGGACGACGTTGGCCTGGAAGCCGGAGCCCCAGCTGGAGACGACGTTGTACTGGACGCCGCCGCAGTACTGGGCGGCGAAGGCCGACGGCGCGGCCACCGCGGCGAAGGTGCCGACGAGCGCCAGCGGCAGCGTGACCGCCGCCGTCCGGCGCCATCGACGGCCCCGCCGGCGCGGCGGGGCCAGGTTGTCGGTATCCATGTTGGCTACTCCTGAACGTGGGTGGTTATGTCCGTTTCCATGGGAGCGCTCATGCCGGGTTCGCGGTCGGTGAATCGCACGAGTGGAACGAATCGGACCGAAATGCGGAAGCGCTCCCAGGCCATGCTCCCAAGCCCGCACCCTCAATGTCAATACATTGACATCTCTAAATTTCTCCCCGAACGAGGCGAACTGTTGCCGTTTGCCAGGTGTTTTCCCTGCTAATTGAGTTGGTATTCCGGATTCATAGTTACGGATTCGCGACCTTCGATCTGCAGCTCAAGATCACGACGGCAACTATGTCGTAACGACCCTCACACCCGGACTTGCGTCATGGAACACGCTCCCGTACGATCCTGGTATCGCTCCCAAAGGCGATCGCCCCGGCGGTTCCAGTCCGCGGGCCGCCGCGCACTCATGGCGGCCCGCACCGGCACCGCCCCGGGCACCAACGGAATCGAGTCCCTCACCAACCCCTCTGAGAAAAAACACGGCGCCGCCGAGGCGCCTGGAAGGAAACCGCAAAGATGCATCTCCTCAACCGCAGGCACGGCAAGGTGGCCCTGGCCGCCGCGGCCGCCGGCGCCCTCGCACTGTCGTCCGCCGCGTGCAGCGGCGGCGACGACCCCGAAGAGGCCGGGACCAACGCCGACGGACAGATCGTCCTCACCGTCTCGATCTTCGGCAACTTCGGCTACACCCAGGCCGGCCTGGAGGCCGAGTACGAGGCCGCCAACCCCGACATCGACGTGGTCATCGAAGGCGACGGCGTCAACTTCGACACCGAGTACCGCCCCAACCTGGAGACCGCCCTCGAGACCGGCTCCGGCGCCGGGGACGTGATCGGCATCGACGAGCAGGCCTCGCCGCAGCTGTTCAACAACTCCGAGCACTGGTACGACCTCACCGCCGACTACAGCGACCGCGAGGCCGACTACACCGCCAACACCTGGGGCCTCGGCCACACCCCCGACGACAAGCTCGTCGGCTTCGGCACCGACATCGGCGGCATGGCCATGTGCTACCGCTCCGACCTCTTCGCCGAGGCGGGCCTGCCCACCGACCGCGCCGAGCTCGCCGCGCAGTGGGCGACCTGGGACGGCTTCAAGACCGTCGCCCAGACGTTCGTCGACTCCGGCGTCGACGCCGCCTTCCTCGACGGCCCGACCCAGCTCCAGAACATGCTGCTGAGCCAGCTCGCCGGCACCGGCGACGGCCAGATGTACGTCGACGACGAGGGCGCCCTCACCCTCGACTCCGCCGCCGCGACCGAGTCCGTCGCCACCGTCCTGGAGCTCCAGGAGATCGGCGCCATCGGCAACTTCGCGTCCTGGAGCGAGGAGTGGAACGCCGGCATGGTCGAGGGCGGCTACGCCGTCATGCCCTGCCCCGCGTGGATGGCCGGCGGCGTGATCCAGCCGACCTCCGGCGAGGAGAACGCCGGCAAGTGGGACATGGCCCCCGCGCCCGGCGTCGCCGGCAACTGGGGCGGCTCCTTCCTCGCCGTGCCCGCGCAGTCCGCGCACCCGGAGGAGGCCGCCGCGCTGGCCGCGTGGCTGACCGCCCCCGAGCAGCAGGTCAAGGTGTTCGAGGCCGTCGGCAACTTCCCGTCCTCGCCCACCGCGCAGGCCGACCCGAAGGTCGCCGGCTACACCAGCGACTACTTCTCCGGTGCGCCCATCGGCGAGATCATCGGCGCCTCGATCCAGTCCTTCGAGCCGCTCGAGTACTCGTACTACCACCCGCCGGTCAAGGGCGCGGTCGAAGGCGTCCTGAACGGCGTCGCCGACGGCACCTTCACCCCGGACCAGGCCGCCGAGGAGATCCAGAAGGCCGCTGAGGAAGCGGTCGAGCTGGCCGGCTCGGGCCTGTAACCCCCCGGTGGGCCCGGGCCGGAGGGACCCTGCCCCCTCCGGTCCGGGCCCCGGGCCCGGCGGCGCTCCGGCGCCCCGGGCCACGTGCCGCCGCACGGGCCGGCGGCGAGCGGTTCCCGGCATCCGCTCGCCGCGACCCCCAGGACCGGCCCGCACCCCCGGGCGGCACCGTGTCGGCCCGCCGCGCCCCAACCCGCGGCGGGCCGGCTCCCCGAACCGCCTCCGCTCCACCGCGGTCCCGGCCGGGCCCCGCACAGCGGTTCGCACGGAGACCCGCAGGCGGGCGGCGCGGCAGGCGTCACCGCGACCGTCCCAAGGAAGGCCCTCATGACCACCCGCAACGCCGCACCGCGCCTGACCCTGCGCGAGCGGCTCAACCGCGCGGACGTGAAGTTCACGCCGTACGCGCTGGTGTCGCCGTACTTCATCCTCTTCGCCGTCTTCGGCGTCTTCCCGATGGCGTACACGTTCTACGCCTCGCTCCACGCCTGGAAGCTCGGCAGCCCCACCCGCGAGTTCGTGGGGCTCGACAACTACGAGTTCCTGCTCACCACGTACGACCGCTTCAACTGGTCCGTGGTCAACACGCTCGGCATGTTCATCATGGCCACGGTCCCGCAGCTCGTCGTGGCGCTCATGGTCGCCAACGCCCTGAACAAGCGGCTCAAGCGCCCGATGCTCTGGCGCATGCTCATCCTCGCGCCCATCGTCACCTCGGTCGTCGCCGTCGGCGTCATCTTCGCCCGCATCTGGGGCGCCGAGTACGGCATGGTCAACGGCTTCCTGGAGCTCATCGGCCTCGAGGGCGTCGACTGGCAGACCGGCCGGATCTCCTCCTGGTTCGCGATCTCCTCGATGATCGACTGGCGCTGGATGGGCTACAACTCGCTCATCTTCCTGGCCGCCATGCAGACGATCCCCAAGAACCTCTACGAGGCCGCGACCGTCGACGGCGCCTCGCCCCGCCAGCAGTTCTGGCAGATCACCATCCCGCAGCTCAAGCCGGTCCTCATCTTCACCGTCTTCGTCTCCTCCGTCGGCGGCATGACCCTGTTCGTCGAGCCCATGATGTTCGGCTCCGGACGGCTCACCGGCGGCGCCGACGGCCAGTTCCAGACCACCGCGATGGTCCTCGTCGACATCCTGCGCACCCACGGCAACTACGGCATCTCCGCCGCCGCCGGCTGGCTCCTGTTCGCCGTGATCGGGATCGTCGCCGCCGTCAACTTCCTCGTCGTCAACCGCATCCAGGGGAACAAATGAGCACCGCCACCGCCCCGCGCCCCACCGCACCGGCCGCCGAGGAGTCCCGCGGGCCGAAGCCCCCGCGGCGCAAGAAGGCCAAGGCCCCGGTCGAGTCCGACGGGGTCTTCGCCCCCACGATGATGACCCGGATCGGCCTCGCGTTCGTGGCGCTCCTGTCGATCTTCCCGCTGTACTGGATGGTCGTCATCGCCTCCCGCGTCAGCTCCGACGCCTCCGGGTTCCCGCCCGCGCTCCTGCCCGGCGGCAACCTCGGCGAGCACATCCAGACGGCGCTCGCCAGCGACGAGGCCAACCTGCTCCTGGGCCTGCGGAACTCCCTCATCATCACCGGCACCGTCACGTTCTCGGTGGTGCTGCTGTCGACCCTCGGCGGCTTCGCGTTCGCCAAGCTCCGGTTCCGCGGGTCGAAGTTCCTCATGGGCACGGTCCTGTTCTCCATGATGGTCCCGCTCCAGCAGCTCGGCGTGGTGCCGCTGTACATGGTGATGGTCGAGCTCCAGTGGCTCGACACCCTCCAGGCCGTGATCCTGCCCTTCCTCATCAACGGCTTCGGCATCTTCATGATGCGCCAGTACGTCGAGCAGTCCATCCCCGACGAGATCATCGAGGCCGCCCGCATCGACGGCGCGACCACGTTCGGCATCTGGTGGCGGATCGTGCTCCCGGCGCTGCGCCCGGCCATGGTCGTCCTGGGCCTGCTCACGTTCATGCTCAACTGGAACGAGTTCCTGTGGCCGTTCATGGTCCTCAGCGAGCAGAACCCCACGATCCAGCTCGCGATCCGTCAGATCTCCACCGCCACCTGGGCGGCGGACCTCTCGATGATCTTCACGGGCACCTTGATCTCGATCATTCCCATCGCGATCCTGTTCGTCGTCTTCGGGCGGCAGATCGTCCACGGCATCATGGAAGGTTCCGGCAAGTAATGAGCAACGAATTCGAAGGGGCGGCCGACCTGGCCGCCCGGTTCCCATCACAGTTCACATGGGGTGCGGCGACCTCGTCCTACCAGGTGGAGGGGGGCACCGACGCCGACGGGCGCGGGAAGTCCATCTGGGACTCGTTCGTGAACGAGCCGGGCCGGGTCGTCGACGGCTCCAACGGCGACACCGCGATCGACTCCTACCGCGACATCCCGGGCGACGTCGCCACCATCAAGTCCCTCGGCCTGAGCAGCTACCGGTTCTCCCTGTCGTGGCCCCGGATCTGCCCCGACGGGGACGGGCGGGTCAACGCCGCCGGGCTCCGCTACTACTCCGACCTCGTCGACGCCCTGCTCGCCGAGGGCATCACCCCCTGGATCACCCTCTACCACTGGGACCTCCCGCAGGCCCTGGAGGACAAGGGCGGCTGGCCGGTGCGCGACACCGCGCTGCGCTTCGCCGACTTCGCCCTCATCGCGCACACCGCCCTCGGCGACCGCGTCAAGCACTGGATCACCGTCAACGAGCCGTGGTGCGCCGCGTTCCTCGGCTACGCCTCCGGCGAGCACGCCCCCGGGCGCCGCGAGCCCTCGGCGTCCATCGCCGCGGCCCACCACCTCATGCTCGGCCACGGCCTGGCCGCGCGCGCGATCAAGGGCGCCGACCCCGAGGCCGTCGTCAGCATCGGCATCAACTTCTACCCGATCCACGCCGCCAGCGACGCCCCCGGCGACCTCGACGCGGCCCGCCGCGTCGACGGCGTGCAGAACCGCTGGTTCACCGACGCGGCGCTCCGCGGGGCCTACCCCGAGGACGTCGTCGAGGACTTCAAGGCCGTCACCGACTTCGAGTTCGTCCTCGACGGCGACCTGGAGACCATCCACGCGCCCGTCGACGTCCTGTCCGTCAACTACTACAGCCGCTTCACCGTGACCGGCAACGGCGGCTCCGCCTCGGCCTCCGCCGCCCCCACCGGCGCCGGCTCCGCGTGGCCCGCGAACGAGCACATCGGCTTCGTCCCCGCCGGGCTCCCCGTCACCGACATGGGCTGGGAGATCGAGCCCGCCGGGCTCACCGAGGTCCTCACCCGCCTCCACGGCTCCTACCCCGAGGTCGGGCTCGCCGTCACCGAGAACGGCGCCGCGTTCCCCGACAAGCTCGACGAGGGCCGCGTGCACGACCCCGAGCGGCTCGACTACGTCCAGCGGCACCTCGCCGCCTGCGCCGACGCCATCGACGCCGGTGTCCCCCTCGTCGGATACTTCGCCTGGTCGCTCGCCGACAACTTCGAGTGGGCGTGGGGCTACACCAAGCGGTTCGGCCTCGTGTACGTCGACTTCGAGACCGGCGAGCGCACCGTCAAGGACTCCGGACGCTGGTACGGCGACCTGGTGCGACGCGCGCGTTCGAACCGTGAGGCAGAATAGTTCCACGCGACAGAGCCCGAGGTGATGCACGATGACCGAGACCCGACTTGAGGCGCCAGGCGAACCACAGCCTGCCGAGCGCACCGGCCGCAGGCGCAGCGGCGGCCGGCCCACGCTCGACACGGTCGCGCGCCACGCCGGCGTCGGCCGGGGCACGGTCTCCCGCGTCATCAACGGCTCCCCGAAGGTCGCCGAGGACACGCGAGCGGCGGTCCTGGCCGCGATCAAGGAGCTGGGGTACGTCCCCAACCAGGCGGCCAGGACCCTCGTGACCCAGCGGACCGACACCGTCGCCCTCGTGGTCACCGAGTCCCAGGAGTGGCTGTGGTCCGAGCCGTTCTTCGCGGGGGTGCTGCGCGGGATCACCGAGCAGCTCGCCGAGGAGAACATGCGGCTCATGCTCACCTTCGCCCCCCGCGACGGCAACCGCACCGACCTCGAGTCCTACCTCATGGGCCAGCACGTCGACGGCGTCATGATGGTCTCCAGCCACTCCGGCGACCCCCTCCCCGAGCGCCTAGAGGAGGCGGGCATCCCCATCGTCCTCTGCGGCACCCCCGTCGGCTTCCGGCCCGTCGCCTACGTCGACTGCGACAACCGCTCCGGCGCCCGCCAGGCCGTCGAGTTCCTCGCCGAACGCGGCCACCAGCGCATCGGCATCATCGCCGGCCCCCAGGACATGGCCGTCGGCGTCGACCGCCTCAACGGCTACCGCGACGGCCTCCGCGGCCACCGCCTCCCCGTCGAGGAGGGCCTCGTCTCTGTCGCCGAGGGCTTCGACGAGGCCAGCGGCATCAAGGCCGCCCGCCACCTCTTCGACACCGCCGGCCGCCTCGACGCGGTCTTCGCCAACTCCGACCCCCTCGCCATCGCGACCCTCCGCGTCGCCCGCGAACGCGGCATCCGCGTCCCCGACGACCTCGCCCTCGTCGGCTTCGACGACTCCCCCCTCGCCGAGGTCGCCGACCCGCCCCTCACCACCGTCCACCAGCCCACCGAGACCATGGGCCGCGAGATGGCCCGCCTCCTCTGCGGCCGCATCCGCGGCGAGGAGGCCGGCCCCCTCGTCACCATCCTCGGCACCAGGATCGTCATCCGCGAGTCCGCTTAGCGCACCAGACGAAGAAGGGGGAGCCCCGCTGAAGCGGGACTCCCCCTCTGCCGTGCCCGTCGCCGCTAGGCGAGGATCATCGAGCCCCAGCCGGAGCCGATCTGGATCCGGGCGCCCGCGCCCAGCTTCCCGTTGCCCGGGTAGAGGAACAGCGCCCCGTCGGACTTCCGGCGGGCGAGCCAGTCCACGTGGCCGTCGCGGTTGTAGTCCCCGACCCCGGTGATCTGGTCGAACCCGCCCCAGCCGCAGCTGATCTGGACGCCCGCCTTCAGCGTCCCGTTCCCCTTGCCGCCGTAGAAGTACAGGCAGCCGGTCGAGGACAGGATCGACATCACGTCGGCGTGCCCGTCGTGGTCGAGGTCGCCGACCGCCGAGACGTCGCGCATCGCGTTCCAGCTCGAACCGATCTTCGAGCGAGACCCGAACGTGCCGTTCCCCTTGCCCGGGTACATCCACAGGTACCCGGTCGACTTCTCGCGGGCGACCAGGTCGTCCTTGCCGTCCCCGGTGAAGTCGTGGCCGCCGGAGAGGACGTCCATCGCGTTCCAGCCGTTGCCGACGTGGATCTCGGAGTCGAACCCGGCCTCGCCGTTGTCGAGTCCGGGCACGATGTACAGCGCGCCCGTGTACGCGCGGTACATCAGGTCGATGCGGCCGTCGGAGGTGTAGTCGCCGCCCGCCGAGACCAGCGTGATGCCGTCGCAGCCGCCGCAGATCGTCCAGCGGGCGCCGATGCGGTTCCCGAGCCCCTCGTACAGGAACAGGTCCTTCGTGGACTTGTGCTGCGCGAAGAGGTCGCTGAAGCCGTCGTAGTCGTAGTCGTACGTGCGGTCGAGCTGGATCACCGGGAGGCGCATGGCGCCCCAGCCGGAGGACCCGATGACGGTGCTCCACAGGTAGTCCGGGTCGTCCGGGTACACCGTGTGCCGCACCAGCTCACCGGTCCGCAGGTCGACCTTGACGAGGTCGGGCCAGCCGTCCCGGCTCAGGTCCCCGACGCCGACGACCTGGTCGAAGCGGCGCGTCTCGTCCTGGTCGAACAGCGACTGGTCGAGCTCGATCACCTCGCCCGCCGACGTGTACAGGTAGTAGTAGCCGTTGTAGTTCCAGCGGCTCAGGTACTCGTCGTACCCGTCGCCGTCGGCGTCGCCGACCGAGCTGATGACGTCCATCCCGTCCCACCACTCGCCCCACAGGACGCGGGAACCGAACTTGCCGTTGCCCAGGCCCGGGTAGAAGTACATGTCCCCATCCGCGTACGCCGTCGCGAGGAGGTCCGGTTCGCCGTCGCCGTCGAAGTTGCCCACGGCGATCTGGCCCATGCCGCCCCACCCGGAGCCGACCGTGATCCGCGCGCCGAAGCCGCCGCTGCCGTTGCCCGGGTAGGTGTAGAGGACCCCGGAGGCGTTGTTGCGGGCGACGACGTCGGGGATCCCGTCCCCGGTGATGTCGCCGGCCATGACGATGTCGGTACCGCCCCAGCCGGTGCCGACGGTGACCGGGGAGGCGTACACCCCGTCGCCGGTGCCCTTGTACAGGCGCAGCGCCCCGTCGGACTTGCGGACCACGAGCAGGTCCTCGTAGTCGTCCTGGTTGTAGTCGTAGCGGGCCTCGGTGATATCGGTGGAGATGACCGCGAAGTCGCTGGAGGGGTCCGCCTCGTACTCGCCGTCGTTGTAGAGGGCGCCGATCTCGATCGCGCCGTCCACGGCGCTGGTGTCGGTGAGCTTCACGGTGAACGTGAGCTCCTCGGTGCCGGTGATCCAGACGTCGGGGACGGTGCAGGCGAAGTCGAAGCGCTCCAGCAGCGTGCCCGGCGTCGCCTCGTAGACCTCGTCGAGCTCGCCGGCGTCGTGGCAGTCCCACGACTGCTCGCCGTCGCTGTCGACCCGGACCAGCTCGGTGCCCTCGGGCAGCTGCCCGCGGACCAGGTACCCGTCGCCCTCCGGGTTCAGGTCGGTGGCCGCGGCCCAGCCGGTGTTCTCCACCTCGGTGCTGACCGTGACGGTGTCACCGACCATGCCGTCGACGGTGACCTCGTCGACCTCGAGGTCGTACGTGTTGTCCGCGGTGGTGAGGGTGATGTCGCCGGAGTAGTAGGCGATCGACTCCTCTGCGCCCTCCCAGCCCGCGGCCGTCGGGGTCAGGCCGATCATCGAGCCGGTGGCCGGCACCCAGGCGTAGTCCTCGGCGAGCGCGGCCGCGTCGATCGTCTCGATGCGGTACTCGCAGCTGCACACGTCGAGCGGCCCGACCAGCCGCGAGTCGAACAGGTAGTCGACGTCCTTCGTGAAGGTCAGGAACTGGCCCTTCACATCCGGGAGGTCGGCGATGACGCAGACCATGCCGGTCCTGGAGGTGCCTTCGCCGTACGTGGTCCGGCAGTTGTCGGAGCGGTCGAAGATCCAGGCGAGGTCCGTCGGGTCGATGCCGTTCTCGGGCGCGGGGTTCGTGAACGTCACGACCGCGGCCGCGGCGGTGGGCGCCAGGTCGAAGTCCTGGTAGACGACCGGGTTGAACTTGACGGAGTAGTTCCCGGTGGTGCTGCCGGGGATGTCGGTGACCGTGACGTCGCCGTGGGCGTACGGGTTGTGGACGTCGTAGGCCGACTCCACGCCGACCGTGCCGGACTTCGACGCGACCTCGATCCCGTCGATCGTGACCGCGAGCGTGTACCCGAAGGCCTCGTCGTCGGCGCTGGCGACCGCGGCGAGGTCGAAGGCGAACGCGGTGTTCGCGTCGGCGGCGGCGTCGGTGCACGTCACCTGGTAGGCGGTGGCGGCGTCGCATTCGGCCTGGGCCGACGTCAGCTCGACGACCCCGGCGCTGCCGGTGACCGCGAACTCGGCCGCGACGACGTGCGTCTCGCCCTCAGCGCCCTCGGCGGGGGTGTAGTCGACGGTGATCGAGCCGGGGACGCTCGCGCCCGCGGTGACGGAGGGGCTCAGGCTCAGGTTCACGACGGGGTCTCCGGCGATGCCGGGGACCGCGGCCGACGCGGGGGCCGCGAAGGCCGGCACGACGACGAACCCTGCCGCTGCCGCGGCGATCAGGCGTACGGCTATTCGCCGGACCTGGTGGGGTTGGGGGGTCATGGGTCTCCTTGTTCAGTTTGAGTGGTGCATGGGGGGTGTGAGCACCGGTGGGACCGGTGCCGAGTACACGCCTCCGCAGGGGAAGCGGTTGCATGCGGTCGGACGCGCGCCGATGCAGGCGCGCGTCCGACCGAAGTGGACTGCCGGGTCGATCGCGGCGGTCAGGCGATGATGTCCATCCCGCCCCAGCCGGTGCCGATGACGACGGAGCCGGTGTAGGTGCCGGCGCCGTTGCCCTTGTACAGGTAGAGGCTGCCGTTGGTGTGCCTCGCGACCCAGTCGACATGGCCGTCGCCATTGAAGTCACCCACGGCCGCGATCGTGTTCATCACGTTCCAACCGCACCCGATCTGAACCCCGTTCTTCACCCCGCCAGCGGGCTTGCCGGCATAGAAGTACAGGCAGTTGTCGCTGTTCTTGCGAGCGATGACGTCGCCGATCCCGTCATGGTCGAGATCCCCGACCGCCGTGATCAGCGACATCGAGTTCCAACCCGTCCCGATCAGCACCCGCGTCCCGTGCGAGCCCGTCCCGGTCCCCGGGTACAGCCACAGGTTCCCCGTGGCCGACTCGCGGGCCAGGAGGTCGACCTTCCCGTCGTCGTTGTAGTCCTGCCCGGACACGATGGCGCTCATGGCGTTCCAACCACCGCCGATCGTGATCGGCTTGTAGTAGTACCCCTGTCCGTCGCCGGGGTAGAGCAGCAGGGCCCCCGTCGACTTGTTCCGTGCGAGAAGGTCGGCCTGCCCGTCGTCGTTGAAATCGCCTGCGGTCTCGATCAGGTTCATCGAGTCCCAGCCCCAGCCGGTCTGGCGGACCTGGCTGAATCCGCCGGTGCCGTTCCCTTCGAACTGGTAGATCAGTCCTCCTTCTTCGGCGCCGCTGCGGGCGAGGAGGTCCGAATCTCCGTCCGAGTTGAAGTCGTAGGCCCGGTCGTCGACGACGCCCGGCAAACGGACTCCGCCCCATCCGGTCTCGACGGTGCGGTCCGCGTAGAGCGGAGTGCCGCCGTGTTTGAACGAGTGCATGACCAGTTCTCCGGTGGTGGCGTCGATCGAGACGATGTCCTCGTTGCCGTCCTCGTCGAAGTCGCCGGCGGCGGTGATCTGGTCGTAGTGGTCGCTGGCCAGGTCCACTTCGTCGTCGCCGGAGATCGGCCACGATCCGCTGAACGATCCGTCGCCCGCACCGGAGTACACGTAGTACCGGTGGTCGAACTGGTTGCGAACCAGCAGGTCGGGGCGGCCGTCGTAGCCGAAGTCGGCGAAGCCCGACATGGTGTCGATCTCGTCCCAGCCCTGGCCGACGGCCTCGCGGGGCCCGAAGGTGCCGTCGCCGTCACCGGGATAGAAGTAGAGCTTCCCGTCGGCGTCGCCGACCGCGTGCAGGTCGCCCTTCCCGTCGCCGTCGTGGTCTCCTCCGGAGGCGAAGAGACTCATCGCGTTCCAGCCCCCGCCGACCAGGACGCGCGAGCTCAGGCCGCCGTCGCCGTTCCCGGGATAGGTGTAGAGGTTCCCGGTCCTGGCGTCCCTGGCGAGGAGGTCGGGGAGCCCGTCGCCGGTGAGGTCGTCGGCCATGACGATGTCCATGCCGCCCCAGCCGGCGCCGCGCGAGACGCCGTCTGCGAACGTCCCGTCGCCGTTGCCGGCGTAGAACATCAGGTTCCCGTCGGACTTGCGGACGGCGAGGAGGTCCTGGTGGCCGTCGGCGTTGTAGTCCGCGCGGTTGTCGGAGGCGGTGATGCTGAACTCCTCGCTGAACGTCGAGAGGCTCCGCTGGTCGAACATCTGAAGCATCCACGGAGTGGTGCCGGCCCGCTTGATCTCCAGGTTCAGGGTGAAGGTGGTGTCGTCGACGAGCACGGTCGTCTCGGGTTCGCAGTCGTCGTCGCCGAGGCAGTGGATGGTCAGCTTGCTGACGCCGTTGGGGAAACCGGCGTCGGCGACGGTGACCTGTACGGGGACGATGTCGCCGACGAAGTGCGGGCCGGGCGGGACCTCGATGTCGACGAACTCGGGGATCTCGTCGTCCACGACGAAGTAGCAGGTCGTGGAGGACTTCAGTGCACCGCTGGGGTACTTGAACTGGTGCCGGACCGAGTAGTAGCCGTCTTCGACGTCGAAGCTCGACGCGGGCGCGGTGCCGTCGGCGACTTCGGCAGGGGCGGTGGTGGTGACGACCGCGCCGGTGGCGGCGTTGCGGACCGTCGCGGTCCAGGTGATGCCCTGATCGACCAGGTCGGGCCGCCAGAGGTCGGCGGTGAAGCCGCCGTAGGAAACGGTTCCGGTGCTCAGCTGCGGGTAGGCCGGCGCCGTGCGGCACGACCTGCTCGAGAAGGTGGCCGCCTCGATGTCCAAGAGGACGTCGAGGCGGGCGGAGTCGCCGTCGAACCGCGCGAGCTCGTCGCTCTCGGTCATGCCGTAAGTGGGGCCGACGAAGGCCCCGGCGACGCTCCAGGAGGAGAGGTCGTACACGGCCGTGCCGTCGACGCAGGCGCCCGCGATCGCGGGCCTGGCGCCGGTCGGCACGGGCCGGTCGGTCCAGGAGAGGTGCGGACCGTAGGCCCTGGTGGCCTCGAGATCGGGCGCGACGCACTCGGCGCCTTCGGCCGCGTCGACTCGGAACTCGGCTTCGGCCACCGAGAGGGCGGAGCCGCCGGGCGCGGAGGACGGGAGGATGTCGCCGAGGATGCCGCCCGCGAAGTCCCAGTAGCTCGCAGCCTGCGCGGGCGCGGCGCACTCGGGGTCGGCCGCCGCGTCGCAGTAGGTGCCGACGATCGCGTCCGCGTCCTGTCCGGCCGCGACGAAGTAGGGCTCGTCGAGCCCTCCGTCGCCGCGGAAGAGGGTGAGGTCCGGCTCGGCGGAGGTGACCGAGGCCCACTCGTTGACGCCGAACCGCTGGTAGGTCCACTGCGCGGTCACGGTCAGCGGGAACACGGCGTCGCCGAGCGCACCGCCGTCCGGGGTCAGCGCCAGCATGCCGTCCGAACCGGTGGCGAGGCCGAAGTCCTGGCGCATCCCCGCGCTGTCGCGCAGGTAGAACGGGGTGGTCTGCTCCATGGTGTGCGCGCGGTCGGGGCGGTCCGGCGGATAGGAGAGGTAGAGGGTGTTCTGGAGGCGTCCGCCGCTGGTAGCCCAGTACTCCAGGTCGAGGCCGGAGGCGAGGGCGTTCCAGGCGGCCTCGTCGGCGACGTCGAAGCGGAGACCCAGTGCCGAGACGCGGGCGTCGAGGGTGAGATCGAGGCCCGGGGCGAGCCCGTCGTAGACGACCTCCGTCCCCGAGTACGCCGGCGCCGGGGTGCTCCCGGCCCAGAACAGGTCGGCTGCGGGGGTGCTGACCAGCGGTGCGTCGCCGCCGGTGCCGAGGGCGAGGTCCCACGGCGAGGCCGTCTGGACGAGTGAGCCGTCGGCCTCGGTGAGCGTCGGGTCGGCGGTGCCCTGCTCTTGGAGCATCTCGGCCGACGCGGCGGTCGAGACCTTGTGGATCCGGCCTTCAGGGGTTGCGGAGTAGGTGTCGTACTCGGTGGTCACCGCCTCGATGAGCACTTCGACGCCGCAGGCCACCGCGATCTCGAGCGCGGGCTCGGTGGTGGCGGCGGACGGGCTCTCGCCGAGGGCGGTGCAGTCGACGCCGTCGGCCTGCGCGGTGGCGGTGCCGGGGGCGGCGAGGAGGGCGGCGGTGACCGCGGCCGCCGTGAGGACGGCGGTCCGCTTGAACGCGGTTGCCCGCAGGGGAGGGTGCTTCATTCAGATGTCCAGGGGGTTCGGGGGGTTCTGGGAGGTGTGCGGGAGAAGGGGGCTCCGGGTGCCGACCGGCGTGGGCACCCGGCGAATCCTATCCGACCGAAGTGGATTTCGCAGATCGGATTTCGACTCGCCGGGCCCCTCGTCGAGAGTGAGGCGCCGACCGGGGGTCGGCGCCTCACTCAGTGTATGAAAGGAGCGCGGATTTCGCTGTCCACGTGCTACGCGAGGATGTCGAGGGTGTTCCAGCCGTTGCCGAACTGCCAGGTCATCTCGATGGTGCCGTTGCCACCGCCGCCGTAGAACTTCAGGAAGCCGTTCTGGTGGCGGCCGATCCAGTCGGTCCAGCCGTCGTTGTTGAAGTCGCCCACCGCGACGACGGCGTTCATGACGCCCCAGCCGCAGTTGAGCTGGACGCCGGTCTCGAGGGTCCCGTCGCCGCGGCCGCCGAAGAAGTTCAGGCAGCCGGTCTGGTCGTCGACCGCGATGACGTCGGCGTGGCCGTCGCTGTCGTGGTCGCCGATGGCGGTCAGGTGGCTGAAGCCGGCCCAGCCGGTGCCCAGCGAGGTGCGCGTGCCCCAGCCGCCGTTCCCGTTGCCGGGGTAGAACCACAGGCGGCCGGTGGCCTCCTCGACGGCGAAGATGTCGGGCTTGCCGTCGCTGTTGTGGTCGTGGCCGCCGACGATGGTGCTCATCGCGCCCCAGCCGGAGCCGACGACGTCGCGCGCGGCGGCGTCGTAGTCGCCGGTCCCGGTGCCCGGGTAGATGTACAGGACGCCGGTCTGGGTGCGGGCGAACAGGTCGGCGAACCCGTCGCCGTTCGCGTCGCCCGCGGTCTCGATGAGGTCCATGTCCTTCAGGTCGTCGCCGAGGGCGATGGAGTTGTAGAGGGTGCCGGAGCCGCGGCCGAGCCAGATCGAGGTGGTTCCGGTGGTGCCGTGGCGGGTGATCATGTCGGTGTGACCGTCGCCGTTGTAGTCGTAGGTGAGGTCGAGGTCCCCGGCGGGGAGGTTCATGGCGCCCCAGCCGCGGCCGACGAGGGTGCCGCCGTGGACGGTGCCGCCGTCCGCGTCGAAGCCCTGGAGCCACATCTGGCTGAAGCGGGCGTCGACGGCGGCGACGTCGGCGAAGCCGTCCCCGTCGACGTCGCCGACGCCGGCGACCTGGTGGTAGTAGCGGTCGTCGTAGTCGTTGCCGAGCGCGTGGTCGACCGCGACGCGGTTCCCGAACCGCTGGTCACCGAGTCCGAAGTAGACGTAGTAGCTCCCGTCCCTCGAGTTGCGGGCGAGGAAGTCGGCGTTGCCGTCCGCGTCCACGTCCCCGAGGTTGGCGAGGTTGTCGTACCCGCGCCAGCCGCCGCCCACGGCGACGCCGGCGGCGAGGGTGCCGTCGCCGTTGTCCGCGTAGTGGTAGAGCTTGCCGTCGACGCGGTTCACCGCGATCACGCCGGCTTCGCCGGCCTCGTCGCCGACGGGCGCGAACGCGCCGAGGGCGGTCCAGCCGGTGTCGGCCTCGATCGGGGCGCCGAAGCCGCCGCTCCCGTCACCGGGGTAGGTGTAGAGGACGCCGGTCTCCCGGTCCCTGGCGCGGAGGTCGGCCTCGCCGTCGCCGGTCGCGTCGCCGGCCATGGCGATGTCGAGCCCGCCCCAGCCGTCGTCGACCGCCACGGACGGGTCGAAGGTCCCGTCGCCGTTGCCGGCGTAGAACAGCAGGTTGCCGTCCGACTTGCGGACGACCATCAGGTCCTGGTTGCCGTCGCCGTCGAAGTCGTTGCGCGACTGCACGGCCTGGGCCTCCACGGCCTCCTCGGCGGTGTCGGCCTGAGCGGCGGCCACGCCGGGCACGGCCCCCGCCGCAGCAGCGGCGGTCGCGGCGGCGAGGACGTGGCGGAGGCGGCGCTGCCGCCGGTGCTTTCCTGAATAGCGTTGCATCACAATGCATCCTGTCGGGGTGAGTGGGGTCCTGGTTCGGCGCGTTCCGCGCCATGTAAATAGGACGCTCACTCTCCGCGATCTGACGCAGCACGATCCGTATTGGGGCCGAACGGATGAAAAGGGCCCGGTCAGCGAACCGCAGTCCGCCGCCCGGGCCCTTCCCTCACTGCGCTATACGATCAGATCCATCCCGCCCCAGCCGGTCCCGACGACCTTCGACGACGAGTACGCGCCCTTTCCGTTCCCGGCGTACAGGTACAGGCTCCCGTTGGTGTGCCTCGCCACCCAGTCGACGTGTCCGTCCCCGTTGAAGTCCCCGACGGAGGCGACCGTGTTCATCACGTCCCAGCCGCACCCGATCTTGACGCCGCCCTCCACGCCCCCGGCGGGCTTCCCGGCGTAGAAGTACAGGCAGTTGTCAGCGTTCCGCCGGGCGACGATGTCATTGACACCGTCGTGATCGAGGTCTCCGACCGCGGAGATCAGCGACATCCCGCCCCAGCCCGTGCCGATCAGGACCCGGGCCGCATGGGTGCCGGACCCTGTGCCCGGGTACAGCCAGAGATTTCCGGTCGACGCCTCGCGGGCGAGGATGTCGTACCTGCCGTCACCGTCGTAGTCGTGTCCGGCAACGATGGCGCTCATGGCGTTCCAGCCTCCGCCGATCTTGAGGCGAGAGCTGAACCGCGCCCCGGGCGCGCCCTGGTAGAGCCACAGGGTACCGGTCGAGGCCTCCCTGGCGAAGAGGTCCGCGAAGCCGTCGCCGTTGAAGTCGCCCGCGTTCTCGACCAGGTTCATGCCGTTCCAACCGGTGCCGACGACCGTGGGACCGTACCCCTCGGCCCTGAATCCGCCGAGCCCGTCGCCCGAGTAGAGGAACAGCGTGCCGTCGGAGCTTCTGCGGGCGAACAGGTCGGTCCCGACCAGCCCGATGCCGTTGGTCAGGTCCGCAGGCCCGGCCGGAAGATCCTGGCCTCCCCAGCCTTGGTCGATCGTCTCGGCGGCGATGAGCGACGCGGCGGCCGGTTCCGACCAGGAGCGGAGGACCAGTTCACCGGTCCGAGAGTCCACTGCCACAAAATCGCCGTAGCCGTCGCCGTTCAAGTCGCCTGCCGGCAGGACTTGGCTGAAATCGCGCTCGTCTCCGCCGCGGAGCGCGGCGTCGACGTCGATGCGGCCTCCGATCTCGAGGCCGTCTCCTCCGAGGTAGACGGTGTAACCTCCGGTGCCGCGGTTGCGGACCATGAACTCGGCGTGCCCCTCTCCATGGACGTCCTCGAGGACCACCAGCGAGTCCGAGCCGTAGAACGAGGCATCGCCGCCGTAGACGGATCGGCTGCCGAAGGTGCCGTCGCCGAGCCCCGGGTAGAGGTAGACCCTCCCTTCGGCCCGGCGGAGCGCTAGGAGGTCGAGGTCGCCGTCCATGTCGAAGTCTCCTCCCGAAGCGAAGGAGTTGATCGCATTCCAACCGGTGCCGACCTGGATGCGAGGCGCGAGACCGCCCTGACCGTCCCCCGGATAGGTGTAGAGGCGTCCCGTGCGGTCGTCCCGGGCGAGAAGGTCGGGGATCCCGTCACCGGTGAGGTCGCCCGCCATGGCGACCGTCATCGCGTCCCAGCCGGAGGCGACGGTCACGGCCTCGGCGAACCCGCCGTCTCCATCGCCGGCATGGAGCAGGAGCGCCCCGTCGGACCTGCGAACGGTGACCAGGTCCTGGTAGCCGTCCGAGTCGAAGTCGTTCCGCGATGTCGTCGGCTTGAGCGTGATCTTCGTGCCTGCCCCGGAGTTGTACACGGCGTCGGTCGCATCGAACCAGATGTCGGTGCTGCCGCTGTTCTTGAGTTCGAGCTCGAACGATGCGGTGGTCCGGTCGTAGAGCGAGACGTTGCTCTGCGAGCACTCGGTCTCGTCGCTGTAGCAGCTCACGACGACCCTCGCACCGTCCTCTGCGGGGAAGCCCTCGTCAGCGATGGTGACTTCCACGCTTACACTGTCGCCGACCAGGTACGGGCCCGGCTCCACGGCGACCTCCACGATCTCGGGGGCCTTCGTGTCCACGGTGAAGGAGCATGGCGTGGGCCGGTAGACGACGCCGGTCGTGGTCGAGGCGAACTCGTACTGGACGTCGTATCCGCCGTCCGCCAGCGCGTTCGCCGCGTCGATGCTGACGGTCGGTACCCGATCGCCCGTCGCCGCGACCGGTTCGGTTTCGAAGGCGATCCCGCCGGTCTCCGCGTCGGTGATCGACACGGACCAGGTCAGGCCGGAGTCGACCAGATCGGGCCGCCAGGTCCGGAGCGGGAAATTCCCGTACACCGGAGTGGTGTCGGCCGTCCGGCCGTACGGGAGGTTGCAGACGTACGCCGAGCCGTTGATCTGGAGGAAGTAGAACCCGATGGTGTCGATGTAGACGTCGAGGCGGCCGGAGCCGCCGTCGAAGCGGGCGGTGTCGGTGGTGGCGGCCGTGCCGAAGGTGACCGAGTCGTAGTGGCCGGGGTCGGCCCATGCGGAAGTCAGTGCCGTGGAGACGTCGTACACCGCGGTGCCGTCCGCACAGGTCCCGGAGGCGGCGGCATCGACGACGGAGGGCCGATCGTTCCAGGTGACCGCCGGGGTGTACGGCTCGGTGAGATCGAGGTCGGGGGCGACGCATTCGGTGCCTTCGGCGGCGTCGACAGTGAACTGCGCCGACTCCACCTGGTACTGGAAGAAGTGGCCGTCGGATGAGGAGATCTGCTGCAGGAGCGGCCAGCGGAACTTCCAGTACGATGCGGCCTGGGCGCTGCACGGCTCCGTGGCGAACGCGTCGCAGTATCCGCCGGCGATCGCGTCGCCGGTCTCCCCGGCGGCCTCGAAATACGGGTCGTCCAACCCGGCTTCGCCTCGGTAGATTCCCTGTTCGGGGGCGGCAGAGCTGATCGAACCCCACTCCCCGATGAACGGGCCCGTGCGACCCCACTGCGTCGACAGGTCGAGAGGGAACGCCGCGTTCTCGAGCACGTCGCCGGGCAGATCCATGGTGAGCGCCCCGCTCTCGTCGAGCGAGAGCTCGACGGGGCTGGCAGCACCCGCAGCGTCTCGAACGACGAACGGTGTCGTCCACAGCGCCGAGTCGTAGTCGTCCGCGTCCCAGCGGATCGCGCCGGCGGCGGTACTCGTCGTCCACCATGAGGCGCCACCAGCGGTGAGGCCGGAGGCGAGCGAAGCCCAGGCATCGGCATCCGCGACGCCGAACCGCAGCCCGAGATCCGCCGTGCCCAGGTCGACGGTCAAGTCGAGTCCGTCGGCCAGCCCTTCCCAATGAGCGGACGCGGCCTCGTAGGTCGGCACGGGTGTGCTACCCGGCCAGTCCAGTTCCGCCGACGAGACCTGGATCAGCGGTGCCTCGGTGTTCGAGCTCCGGAGCTGCACCGCACCCGACGTGCCCTGCTTGAGGACACCGTCCGATTCGATGAGCTTGCGGTCCGAGGGGGTGCCGCTGAGCGGCGCGAGTTCCGGAGTGGAGGTCAGCGCCAGGTGCAGTTGCGCCTCTGGCGTGGCGTACATCGTCGACGACATGTACGTGCGGTTCTTGACGCGCACCTCGACACCGCAGGTGATCGCGGTTTCGAGGGCGTTCGCGATGCCGTCTGCGGTGGGCAGGTCGCCGAGCGTGGTGCAGTCGACCGTCTGCGCCGATGCGGGGCCGGGCGCGGCGAGCAGGGCCGTGCCGACGACCGCCGCGGTGGCGGCCGCGAGCCTGCGGAGGGCGCGGGTGCGCCTCGATGGGATTCGGTTCATTCAGATGTCCTTGTGTCCGAGGGGATCGGAGTTATGCGATCTGGTCCATGCCGGCCCAGCCGGTGCCGATGACGACGGAGCCGGTGTAGGTGCCGGCGCCGTTGCCCTTGTACAGGTAGAGGCTGCCGTTGGTGTGCCTCGCGACCCAGTCGACGTGGCCGTCGCCGTTGAAGTCACCCACGGCCGCGATCGTGTTCATCACGTTCCAACCGCAGCCGATCTGAACCCCGTTCTTCACCCCACCAGCGGGCTTGCCGGCATAGAAGTACAGGCAGTTGTCCGAGTTCTTCCGGGCGATGACGTCCGCGATCCCGTCATGGTCGAGATCCCCGACCGCGGTAATCAGCGACATGCCGTTCCAACCGGTCCCGATCAACACACGGGCACCGTGGGAACCCGTCCCGGTGCCCGGGTACAACCACAGGTTCCCGGTGGCGGACTCGCGGGCGACGAGGTCGACCTTCCCGTCCCCGTTGTAGTCCTGCCCGGACACGATGGCGCTCATCGCGTCCCAACCGCCACCGACCCGGATGCGGCCGCCGTGGTAGTACCCGCCGTCGCCGGTGCCGGGATAGACGTAGAGCACTCCGGTGGAGGCGACCCGGCCGAGGAGGTCGTCGTGGCCGTCGCCGGTCAGGTCGCCGGCGGTCTCGATCAGGTCGAGGTCGCCGAGGAGCGGGCCCCACTCGACGCGGGGCCCGAAGGCCCCAGTGCCGGTGCCGCCGTAGAGGTAGGTCTCGTCGCTGCTGCCGTTGCGGGCGATGAGGTCCGTGTCGCCGTCGTTGTCGTAGTCGTACGCGCCGTCGGTGTCGGCGACGGGGAGCCGGTTGGCGCCCCAGCCCGAGGCGATGACGCGGCCGGCTTTGAGTGCGAAGCCGTTCTCCTTGAGCGTCTCGATCTCGAGCTGACCGGTCTGGGACTCGATCCGGACGAGGTCCGCGTAGCCGTTCTCGTCGAGGTCTCCGGCGCCGGTGAAGTGGCTGTACACGCTCGGGTCGGTGCTGTCGGGCAGGAGGTCCCACACCGCGCTGGTGCGCGGGAAGGCGCCGGTGCCGTCGCCGTAGTACAGGTGGTATCCGCCGGTGCGGCCGTTGCGGACGAGGAGGTCGAACTCGCCGTCGCGGTCGGTGTCGTCGAGGGCCGTGACGGTGTCGATCGAGCCCCAGCCGGTGCCGACCGCGGTCGCCACGGAGAAGCCCCCGTCACCGCGCCCGGGGTAGAGGTAGAGCTTGTTGTCGGACTTGCGGACGGCGAGCACGTCGTTCTTGCCGTCGCCGTTGAAGTCCCCGCCTGATGTGAAGATCCGGACGGCGTTCCAGCCGGTGCCGACGTGGATCCGCGCGTCGAACCCGCCATCGCCGTCACCAGGGTAGGTGTAGAGGTCCCCGGTCCTGGTGTCCCGGGCGAGGAGGTCGGGGAGGCCGTCGGCGGTGAGGTCGCCGGCCATGACGACGTCCATGGACCCCCACCCCGCGCCGAGGGAGACGGGTGCTTTGAGGGTGCCGTCGCCGTTGCCGCGGTAAAGGAGGAGGTGGCCGTCGGACTTGCGGGCGGCGACCAGGTCCTGGTGGCGGTCGCCGTCGAAGTCGTTCTGGTCGTGGGAGGTGAGGAGGGTGCGGGTGTCGCTCCACACCGTGTTCGCGATGTCGGAGGCGCTGAACGACACCGTGGTCTCGTTCTCGGTCAGCTCCAGCTCGAAGGAGGCGACCGACTGGCCGTCGAGGTGCACGGTCTGCGGGTCGCAGGCGGCCGCGAGGCACTCGACGCGCAGCTTCGAGGTCGCGCCCGCGAAGTCCGGGTCGGTGGCCTCGACGTCGAAGCCGACGGTGTCGCCGACGTACAGCGGGCTGCCCGACTGCTCGATGCCGACGATCTCGGGCTTCACCGAGTCGACGGTGAGGTGGCATGAGGGTGAGCGGTACACCGTGCTGCCCTCGTCGTCGAGGATCGCGAACTCGATCGCGTACCGCCCGGTGGGGAGCACCCCGGCCTCGAGGCGCTGCTCCGGCTGTCGGCCCTGTACGAGCCAGACGGGCTCGGTCGAGAGGACCGTCTCGCCGGTGTCGCGGTCGTCGAAGTCCGCGGTCCAGGTGTAGCCCGCCCCGACAGGCGTGAATTCGGCGAAGAAGCCGCCGTACGGGAGGTAGGTCGGGCCGAAGACCGCCGGCTGGTCCGGGTTCTCGTCGCAGCGGCTCTCGTCCGGCGCGAAGTACTCGACGCCGAAGGCGTCGTAGTAGACGTCGAGGCGGGCGGAGCCGCCGTGGAAGCGCGCCTTCTCGGTGCTCTCGGTCATCCCGAAGGCGATCTCGGTGACGTCAGCACCGTCGGCGAGTGCGGTGGTCACGGCATCGGTGACGTCGTACTCGACGACCTCGTCCTCGCATTGCGCCGCTGTGGGCGCACCGACGGGTTCGGGCCGGTTGTTCCAGGTGACGTCGGGCCGGTAGCCGTCCACGGGCACCAAGTCCGGGGTACGGCAGGTGAACTCGCCGTTCTCGTCTGGGGCCAGGTCGATCGAGAACGTCGCCCGGTCGACTGATTGGTGCCACTCGTGGGTCTCGTCGTACCGGTGGATCTCGTCGATGTGCTCCGTGAAGAAGTTCCAGTACGAGGCGGATTCTGAGGTGTCGGTGCAGTCCGCGGCGAAGCCGTCGCAGTAGGGGCCGACGCCGGCGTCGCCGCTCCTGTCAGGGTGTTCGAGGAAGCTCGCGTCCGTGCCGGCGCCGATGCCCCGGTAGGCGGCGAGGTCGGGGGCGGCGGAGGAGACCGCGCCCCATTCGCCGATGCCCGGTCCCCGGTAGGCCCACTGCGTGGTGACCGTGAGCGGGAACGCGGTGGTCTCGAGGGCGCCGGCGGGCAGGGTCAGCGCCAGCGCGTCGTCATCGCCGAGCTCGAGTCCGACCGGTGTGAACGCGCCGTTCGCGTCGAGTCCGGTGAACGGCGTCGTCTCCACGGCGCCGATCTCGCGGACCGACTCGATCGGCATGCGCAGCGACCCGTTCTCGAGGACGGCGTCGTCGGCGTCCTGGAGCCGCAGCCCGGAGGAGAGGTCCTGCCATGCCTCGGCGTCGTCCGCGGTGAACCGCAGCTCCGCGGTGCCGATGTCCATCTCCACACGCAGGTCCAGGCCGGGCGCCAGCTCGTCGTAGACGGCCGTGGTGTCGGCGTAGGTGGGCGTCGGGTCCGCGCCGTTCCAGTCCAGGACGCCGCCCCAGGAGAAGAACAGCGGCTGCGTCTTGTCGATGTTCTGGAGCCAGAAGCTCCAGGCGGAGGTGCGCTGCGTGAGCCCGCCGTCGAATGCCATCAGGCTCGGATCGACGTCGGACTCGTCGCCGTTCCAGCCGGTCGGGGCGGCGGTGGCCTCCAGGTGGTACTGGCCTTCCGGCGTGGCGTAGAGCATCGAGTACGGGTCGGAGCGGGTCGACACGCGGATCTCGAATCCGCAGTATGCCGCCGCTTCGAAGGCGCGGGCCATGCTCGGGCTCCGCCGGTCGTCGCGAATCGCGTCGCAGTCGAACTCCTCCTGGGCCGAGGCGGTGCCGACCGGGTAGGCGAGGAGGGTCGCACCGAGTACGACGGCGGCGGCCGCGGCGCGGCCGATCGCGCGGCGGGGGCGCTTCTGGCGGGAAGCGTCGTTCATGCAGATGTCCTATGGGGGGTTGTGGGAGGGGTTGACGGGTGCCGGTCCGAAGGTGCGGCTCCGTGTACACGCGCGGCGTGTGGAACCGGTTGCGGGGGAGACGGGCGGTTCATTCGCATGGCGGTTCGACAGGATGGCTACCGATCAGTAACATGTAGGGTGATCGGCAGCATCGCACTGTCGTGTGACAGCACGGTCGTGTGGGAACACGCCGTGTGGAAGCACCGTCGAGAGGTCGCCATGGGAGTCGTCCAGATCGTCACGGCCGTGATCGCGTTCGCGTACACCGCGCTCGCCGTCTGGCTGTTCGTCCGCGCCGGGCTGGGAATGCTCGCGCTCGTCAGGCTCGGAGCGCCGGACCTGACCCGGAAGGGCGACCGCGGCACGCGGGTGAAGACGATGCTGCGGGAGTCGCTGGGCCACACCAGGATGCTCCAGTGGCACTGGGTGGGCCTGGCCCACTGGGCCGTGTTCTTCGGGTTCTTCCTGCTGTTCCCGGCCCTCCTCCAGTCGTATTTCGAGGTCCTCAACCCCCACTGGGCCCTGCCGGTGGTCGGCCACTGGAGCCTGTGGCTGCTCGGCTCGGAGATCCTCACGGTGCTCACCGGCGTGGCGATCCTCGCGCTCTTCCTCGTCCGGATCTTCCGGCAGCCGCGCGCGAACAAGGTGCCGCCGCAGGGCACCGCGTCGGACGCCGGACAGCGGCGCTCGTCGTCGCGGTTCGAGGGCTCGCGGCAGTGGATGGCCTTCTACATCGAGGCCACGATCTTCACGATCGTCCTGTCGCACATGACGATCCGCACGATCAAGGTGGCGCTGGGCGACATCGAGCACGAGTGGACCTCCCCGGTCTCCTCGCTCGTCGCCGGCGTCTGGGACGGCGCCTCCGAGTCGTCGCTGCTGACGGCCATCACCCTGGTCGCGCTGCTCGACATCCTCGTGTCGTGGACGTTCTTCCTGATGCTGGCCCTGCACCCGTCGATGGGCATCGGCTGGCACCGGGTCACGGCCTTCTTCAACATCTACTTCAAGCGGAACGCGGGCGGCGCGGTCTCGCTGGGCGCGGCCAAGCCGATGCTCGTCAAGGGCGAGCCGGCGGACTTCGAGGCCGCCGACCCGGAGACGGACCCGTTCGGCGTCAACGTCATCACCGACTTCTCATGGAAGGGCCTGCTCGACTTCTCCACCTGCACCGAGTGCGGCCGCTGCCAGTCGCAGTGCCCCGCGTGGAACACCGGGAAGCCGCTGTCGCCGAAGAAGCTCGTCACGGACCTGCGCGACCACCTGTACGAGCAGGCGCCGTACCTGAAGGCCGCGGCGCTCGCGAAGGAGCGCGGCGGGACCGCCGTGGAGATCGAGCCGATCTCGATCATCGGGTCGGTCATCGACCCCGACGTGCTGTGGTCGTGCACGACCTGCGGCGCGTGCGTCGAGCAGTGCCCGGTGGACATCGAGCACGTCGACCACATCCTGGACCTGCGCCGCAACATGGTGATGATCGAGTCGGACTTCCCGGCCGAGGCGCAGACGATGCTCCGCAACCTGGAGAACAAGGGCAACCCGTGGGGCGAGAACCCCGCGCAGCGCCTCAAGTGGGCCGAGCCGCTCGACTTCGAGGTGCCGATCGCCGAGGCCGGCGGGGACTGGGAGTACCTGTACTGGGTGGGCTGCGCCGGGGCGTACGACCCCAAGGCGCAGAAGACCTCCCGCGCGGTGGCGACGCTGCTCCACGACGCGGGCGTCAAGTTCGCGGTCCTCGGCGAGGCCGAGACGTGCACGGGCGACTCGGCGCGGCGCATCGGCCACGAGTTCATGTACCAGATGCTCGCCGAGCAGAACGTGGAGACGCTGAACGAGGTCGGCGCGGTCAAGATCGTCGCGACCTGCCCGCACTGCCTGAACACCATCGGCAACGAGTACGAGGACCTCGGCGGGAACTACGAGGTCGTGCACCACACCGAGCTCCTCGGCGACCTCGTACAGGCCGGGAAGATCACCCCGGTCGAGCAGCACGAGGGCAAGCTGACCTACCACGACCCGTGCTACCTGGGCCGCCACAACCGGATCTTCACGCCGCCGCGCGAGCTGCTCGGCACGTTCTCCGAGGTCACGGAGATGCCGCGCAACAACGAGCAGTCGTTCTGCTGCGGCGCGGGCGGCGCCCGCATGTGGCTGGAGGAGCCGATCGGCAAGCGCGTCAACCGCGAGCGCGCCGACGAGGCGGTCGCCACCGGCGCGAACACCGTCGCCGTGGGCTGCCCGTTCTGCTCCACGATGCTCCGCGACGGCGTCGCCGACGCGGGACGCGAGGACGTCGAGGTCATCGACATCGCGCAGCTGCTGGCCCGCAGCCGCGAGGTGAAGGCCGAGAAGGCCGCCACCGCGCCGGAGTAGCGGCCCGAGCGGCGCATCACGACTGTCGGACCCCCGTGCCACCCTTGGCATCGGGGGTCCTTCGCTTGTCCGGTTTGAAGGCTGAAGCCGGGAGACCGCTAGTTCGGACTCCGTCCCCTGAGCTTCTAGTTCGGATTCCGTCCGAAATGCTCCCGCAGCAGGGCCGCGGACTCGTCTTCGAGGACGCCCGCGTAGACGTCGGGGTTGTGGTTGAGGCGCGGGTCGCGGACGACGTCCCAGAGGGAGCCGACCGCGCCGGTCTTGGGTTCCCAAGCGCCGAACACGATTTCACCCACCCGGGCGAGGACCGCGGCGCCCGCGCACATCGTGCACGGCTCCAGGGTCACCACGAGGGTGCAGCCCTCCAGCCGCCAGCCGTCGCCGTGGACGGCGGCGGCAGCGCGGAGGGCGAGGACCTCGGCGTGCGCGGTCGGGTCCCCGAGGGCTTCGCGGGCGTTGGCGGCGGCCGCGAGCTCGCGCCCGTCGGGGCCGACGACGACGGCGCCGACGGGCAGGTCGGGCCGGGGAGGGACCGGGGTGCGGTCGGCCTGGCGTGCCGGGCTGCCGGGCCGTGGGTGCGCCTCGCCGCCCGCCGGGAGGCCGGTGCCGCGCGCCGCGTCGAGGGCGCGCCGCATCCAGTGCTCGTGGACCTCGCGGCGGGACTGCATGGGGCTACGCGCCGGTGGCGTCTTCCAGGGCCTCGGCGAAGCCGACCGACTTCGCGACCTCGGAGACGACGTCGGAGGGCATCATGCCCTCCTTGGCGCACAGGGCCAGCAGGGTCGATCCGGGCACGCCCAGGTCGCCCAGGAGGTCCGCCTCGCCGACGGGCTCGGCGTCGAGCTCGGTCGGGCGGGCCGCGATGGACTCCTCGTCCTCGGAGTCGATCTCCTCGGTGTCCTCGGGCTCGAGGTCGCCCAGGAGGGCCTCGCCCAGGCGCGACTGCGACGCGTATTCGGCGTCGGAGCCGAAGGTGCGCAGGTCGTCGCCGTTGTCGAGGCGCATCACCGTCAGGTACTCGTCGTCGGCGTCGACGAAGAGCAGCGTCAGGTCCGCGTCAGGGAAAGCCTCACGCATGACCTCGGCCGCGTCCTCGACGTCGGCAACAGCGTCGAGGTCGACCTCTGCGGCCTCCCAATCGTCGCCCTCGCGGCCCACAGCCACAGCGAAATACGACACGATCCGTCCCCGTCTTCTCACTCAATGGAACCAGCGCCGGAGCGGCGGCTGTCCGAACGACCTACTGAAGGATGTGGCGGCCCGCGGTCGATGTAACCACAGGATCCAATCGCCGGTCAGCAAAAGATACAGCTCGCATGAGAGTCCGGTGACCCCAGCGGCCGTCCCTGCGACCGCCGATACGCCGACCGCCGCCCCGCGGTCACCGTAGCGCGCCAGCGCGGCTGCGGCGACAGCCCCGATCGTACTCGCGGCCAAAGTCACCCAGGCGAAGCCCGCCCCGGTCAGCGCCCCGCTGTCCGAGCCCTTGGCGTAGGCCAAGAGCCACAACAGCACCCAGAGGCCGGACAGGGCCGCGCCGGCGGCCACGGGGCCGACCCGGACGGGATGGGGCTCCCTCCAGACGGGGCGACCGGTGCGCCGCTGCGGCGCGTCGGACGCGGTCCAGGAGGTGGGCCCGATGGGTCCCTCATGCATAGGTGACAGGGTACGCAGGGGGAGGCGGGGGCGGGGCGAGCGGCAGCGGCATGACCGGCTGCGCGGGCGGGTCGACGGGGCGCATCTGGCCGTCGGGGAACGCCACGTGGTAGCGGCGGCCGTCCCACAGCGCGGGCGGGGTGCGCGGGTCGCGGCCGACGTACGCGGTGCGGGCGGTGTTCATGCGCTGCACGCCTTCATGGACCTGATGCTCGCTCCAGGGCGCGCCGATGCTCGCGAGGTCGTACTGCTCGGCGACGTCGGAGGCGGCGCGCTGGAAGTCCTTCATGGCGGCCTCGCCGGGCTTCCCGGCCCAGCGCAGGGCCCAGGCGCGGGCGGCGGCGCGGCGGGAGAAGCTGGCGAGGGAAGCGAGCTCGGGCGGGGAGATCTGGGCGGCCGCGACCAGGGGCGCGAGGGCGGTCTGGGTGCGGCGGGCGTCGGCGGCGCGGAGCCAGAGGGCGGCGCCGACCATGGTGAAGAACAGGGGCGCGAGGAACGCCGGGTAGAGGGCGAACCAGAGCGCGGGCATGTCGAGGGCGACGCCGAGGACGCTGGAGCCGTTCCAGAGGGCGTGGAGTCCCATGCCGCACAGCAGCATGCCGATGATCCAGACGGCCTGGCGGCCCTTGCGGCCGGGGAGGCGGGCGGCGCGGCCGAGGCCGATCGCGGAGAGGCCGGTCATGAGGGGGTGGGCGAACATGGTGGCGAGGCCGCGGACGACGACGAGGATGGTGACCTGGGCGATGCCGGCGGCGTCGTCGAGGGAGGCGCCGTAGACGTAGGCGCCGGAGGCGTAGAGGACGTTCTCGGCGACGGCGAAGCCGGCCCCGGCGAGTCCGCAGTAGACGATGGCGTCGAGGGTGCCGGTGAGGTGGCGGCGGGCCGTCCAGTAGACCAGGAGCGGGCCGAGGAGCTTGGCGATCTCCTCGATGACGGGCGCGGAGATCACGGCGGCGAGGTTCTGGTCGAGGCCGTTGCGGTGGAGGAGGACGGCGACGCCGGTGTTGACGCCGAGGGCGATCGCGGTGGCGACGCACGCGCCCCAGCCGAAGCAGAACGCGAGGACGAGCCAGGGGCGGCGCCGGTAGCGGCCGAGCCACAGGAACGTGCCGACGAGGATCGGGGCGGGCAGGAGCGCGGCGATGAGGCCGACGGCGGCGGCGCGGGCGCCGGAGCCGTCGACGATGGCCCAGCCGAGGACGATGAGGCCGCCGGAGAACAGGCCGAGCGCGCCGGTGACGATGAGGGCCCGGTTCTTCCCGGCGAGGCCGGCCCAGGCGAGGGCGATGCCGACGATCGCGAGGCCGCCGGCGATGGCGAGGACCGTCAGAAGCGTCACGGCCGCTTCGGAGAGGGCGGTGGTCATCGGGCGGGCTCCTGGTCGGGGGCGGCGCCGGGCCCGGACTCCTCGGGGTCTTCGCGGATGACGAAGTGGTCGCCGATCCCGGAGACGGCGAGGAGCCGCTTGAGGAATTCGCCGAGGTTCGCGAGGACGAGGACGGCGCGCGAGCGGGCGGCGGCGCGGGCGAGGATGACGAGGGTGCCGAGACCGCGCGAGTCGCAGAAGGTCACGCCGCGCATGTCGAGGACGACCCGCACGGGGTCCTCCGCGAGCGCGGCGTCGACGGCGCCGGTGAGGCGCGGGGCGGTGTGCAGGTCGATTTCGCCGGTCAACGCCACGATCGTCTCGTTCGACTCGCGGTATACCGAGATGTCGAGCTTCTGGTGCACCACGGCACAACCCTAGCCGGTTTTCCGCCGCGGCAGGAGTCCCGACCGCATCACGAACGCGAATCGTTGTCGCGGTTGCGGTTCGAACACGGACGGTCAGACGGCCCCGGCCTCCAGGAGGGCGAGGATGCGCTGGATCTCGGGGTCGTCGTCGCGGCCCTCGTGCCAGGCGGCGAGGGCGGTGCGGGCCTGGTCGAGGCGGGTCGTCAGGAGGCCCTCGCGCTCGCGGAGGTCCTTGGTGCGCTCCGAGGTCTGCCGCAGGGCCTGGCCCTGCGCCCACAGGTCAATGAACACCTTGACCTTCGTGCGGAGCATCCACGGGTCGAACGGCTTCGTGATGTAGTCCACGGCGCCCACCGAGTAGCCGCGCATCGCCAGGTGCGCGTCGCGGTCGGCGGCGGTCAGGAAGATGATCGGCGTGTGGCGGGTCTTCTCGCGCTGCTTGATGTGCCGCGCGGTCTCGAAGCCGTCCATGCCCGGCATCTGGGCGTCGAGGAGGATCGCCGCGTAGTCCTCCGAGAGCAGCCGCTTGAGCGCCTCCTCCCCCGAGGTCACCGCGATCGTGTTGACCGGCAGCCCCTGGAGGATCGCCTCGAGGGCGAGGAGGTTCTCGGAACGGTCGTCAACGAGCAGGACGCGGGCGGTGCTCATGCAGTGCCTCCAGAGGTCGGTTCGCCATTGTCGCGCCCGGTCGCGCCGCGCGGGTCCGCGGGTGCCGCACCGTGTGCGCCGCCGCTCCCGTTCGCGCCGATCCAGTGCGACATCGTGTCCAGCAGCAGGTCGAGGTCGACCGGCTTCGTCAGGTACGCGCTCGCGCCGGCCTCCACCGACTGCTCCCGCTGCTCGGCCAGCGCCTGCGCGGTCAGGAACACGATCGGCAGGTCCTCGAACTGCGGCATCCGCCGGATCACGCGCGTGGTCTCGTTGCCGTCCATGCCCGGCATCATCGAGTCCATCAGCACGATGTCGATCCCGGGGTGCCGCTGGAGGGCGTCGATGCCGTCGGCGCCGTTCTCGGCGTAGTGGACGTCGATGCCGTGCAGCTCCAGGGCCGCGGTGAGCGCGAAGACGTTGCGGATGTCGTCGTCGACGATGAGGACCGTCATCCCCTCCAGGTGCTGCGCGGCCGCCGACGAGGACGGCGTCTCGGGCGCGCCGGTGAGGATGCCGGGCTCCACGACCGGGATCGGGAGCTCGGCGGGGATGAGCGGCAGGTCGCCGTCGGCGTCGATCTCCACCGGCACCACGAACGTGAACTTGGAGCCGTGGTCGCCGGTGTGCTCGATGAACACGTCGCCGCCGAGGGCGTTCGACAGGGACTTCGAGATCGACAGGCCGAGCCCGGTGCCGCCGAAGTTGCGGCGGGTCGTGCCGTCGGCCTGCTGGAACGGCTCGAAGATGATCGACTTCTTCGCCTCGGCGACGCCGATGCCGGTGTCGATGACGCTCAGGGCGATCCGCTCGGCCGCCGCGTTCAGGTGCGGGGCGTCGAAGCGGAGGTCCGCGGGGACGCGGCGCACCGCGAGGGTCACCGAGCCGACCCGCGTGAACTTCACCGCGTTCGACAGGAGGTTCCGCAGGACCTGCTGGAACTTCTGGCCGTCGGTCTGCATGAGCTGCGGGACGCCGGTGCCGACGTCCACCTTGAACTCGAGGTTCTTGTCCTCGGCCTGGGGCCGGAACGCCGCCTCGATGTCGCCGAGGACCTCCGCGAGGTCCACCGGGTGCACCGACACGACCATCCGCCCGGCCTCGATCTTCGACAGGTCGAGGATGTCGTCGATGAGGGTGAGCAGGTCGGTGCCGGCGTTGTAGATGGTGCGCGCAAACTCGACCTGCCGCTCGGAGAGGTTCCCGTCGGTGTTCTCCGACAGGAGCCGCGCGAGCAGCAGCAGCGAGTTCAGGGGCGTGCGCAGCTCGTGCGAGACGTTCGCGAGGAACTCCGACTTGTACTTCGAGGCCTGGGCGAGCTGGTCGGCCTTCTCCTCGATGTCCTTGCGGGCGGTCTCGACCTCCTCGTTCTTCAGCTCGATCGCCTTGTTCTGCGCGGACAGCAGCTGCGCCTTCTCCTCCAGCTCGACGTTCGTCTCCTGGAGCCGGTTCGACTGAGCCCGCAGCTCCTGCGCCATCCGCTGGGACTCGCGCAGCAGCACCTCGGTGCGGGCGTTGCCCTCGATGGTGGCGAGGGTGACGCCGACGTTCGGCGCGAGCGCGTCCAGGAACCGCTTGTGGAGCCCGGAGTACGTGTTGAAGGAGGCGAACTCGATGACGCCGCGGACCTTGTCGCCGAACTGGACCGGCAGGATGATGAGGTCGGTGGGCGTGGCCTGGCCGAGCCCGGAGGAGATCTCCAGGTAGCCCTCGGGGATGTCGTGCAGGTGGATCGTCCGCTTCGACGCGGCGGCCTGCCCGACCATGCCCTCGTTGTCCTCGATGAGCTTCTTCTCGCCCGGGTTCGGGTGCCCGTAGACGGCGTTCAGGCGGTACGTGACGTGCCCGGCGACGTCCTCGTGGCGGACGTAGAACGTGGAGGTCTGCGCGTCGATGAGCGGCGTGACCTCGTCGAGGACCATCCGGGTGACCTCCTCGACGCCCCTGCGGCCCTGGAGGAGCGAGGAGATGCGGGCGAGGTTCGAGTTGAGCCAGTCCGCGTCGGTGTTCTGCCGGGTCTTGTCCCGCAGCGCGGTGATCATCTGGTTGATCGACTCGGTCAGGTCGGCGATCTCGCCGGCGGCCTCGAAGTCGACCGACTGGGTGAGGTCGCCGCGGGCCACGGCGTGCGCGACGTTCGCGATGGCGCGCAGCTGGAGCGTCAGCGTCGCCGCGAGCGAGTTCACGTTGCGGGTCAGGGCGAGCCACGTGCCGGAGACCCCGGCGACCTCGGCCTGGCCGCCGAGGTTGCCCTCGACGCCGACCTCGCGGGCGACGCGGGTGACCTCCGTGGCGAAGCTGGACAGCTGGTCGACCATGGTGTTGACGGTGGTCTTCAGTTCGAGGATCTCGCCCTGGGCGTCGACGGTGATCTTCTGGTTCAGGTCGCCCTTGGCGACCGCGGTCGTCACCTTCGCGATGTCGCGGACCTGGCTGGTCAGGTTCGACGCCATCGAGTTCACGTTGTCGGTGAGGTCCTTCCAGGTGCCCGACACGCCCGGCACGTTCGCCTGGCCGCCCAGCTGCCCCTCGGTGCCGACCTCGCGGGCGACGCGCGTGACCTCGTCGGCGAAGGACGAGAGCCGGTCGACCATCGCGTTCATCGTCGACTTCAGTTCGAGCATCTCGCCCTGCGCGTCGACGGTGATCTGCCGGTTCAGGTCGCCGGCGGCGACGGCGGAGGCGACGGAGGAGATGTTCCGCACCTGGCTGGTCAGGTTGGAGGCCATCGAGTTCACGTTGTCGGTGAGCGCCTCCCAGATGCCGGAGACGCCCTGCACGTTCGCCTGCCCGCCGAGCTTCCCGTCTGTGCCGACCTCGCGGGCCACGCGCGTGACCTCGTCGGCGAACTGGGACAGCTGCGCCACCATCGAGTTCAGCGTCGACTTCAGCTCCAGCATCTCCCCCTGCGCGTCCACGGTGATCTGCCGGTTCAGGTCGCCGTTCGCGACCGCGCTCGCCACCGAGGAGATGTTCCGCACCTGCGCGGTGAGGTTCGCGGCCATGAGGTTGACGTTCTCGGTGAGGTCCTTCCAGGTGCCGGAGACGCCCGGCACGTCGGCCTGGCCGCCGAGGCGGCCCTGCGAGCCCACTTCGCGGGCGACGCGGGTGACCTCGTCGGCGAAGCGCGAGAGCTGGTCGACCATGGTGTTCACGGTGCTCTTGACCTCGGCGACCTCGCCCTGGGCGTCGACGGTGATCTTCTGGTTCAGGTCGCCCTTGGCGACCGCGGTCGTCACCTTCGCGATGTTGCGGACCTGCTCGGTGAGGTTCGCGGCGAGCTGGTTCACGTTCTGCGTCAGGTCGCGCCAGGTCCCGGACACGCCGAACACCTGCGCCTGGCCGCCGAGGCGGCCCTCGGTGCCCACCTCGCGGGCGACGCGCGTGACCTCGTCGGCGAAGTTCGACAGCTGGTCGACCATGGTGTTGACGGTGGTCTTCAGTTCGAGGATCTCGCCCTGCGCGGGCACGGCGATCTTCTGGTTCAGGTCGCCGCGCGCCACCGCGCCGGTGACCTTCGCGATGTCGCGGACCTGGTCGGTGAGGCTCGATGCCATGTCGTTCACCGACTCGGTGAGGTCCTTCCAGGTGCCGGACACGCCCGGCACGTCGGCCTGGCCGCCGAGCCGGCCCTCGGTGCCCACCTCGCGGGCGACGCGCGTGACCTCGCCCGCGAAGACCTGGAGGGTCTCGGTGAGCGAGTTGATCGTGTCGGCGAGCTCGGCGACCTCGCCGGACGCCTTGACGGTGATCTTCTGGTTCAGGTCGCCCGAGGCGATGGCCTGCGTCACCGTCGAGATGGACCGGACCTGCTCGGTCAGGTTCGAGGCCATGGTGTTCACCGCGTCGGTCAGCGACCGCCAGGTGCCCGACACGCCCTGCACGTCCGCCTGCCCGCCCAGCGCGCCCTCGGTGCCCACCTCGCGCGCCACGCGCGTGACCTCGCCCGCGAACGAGCGCAGCAGCCCGACCATGCGGTTGACGGTCTCGCCGAGGCGCCGGAACTCGCCGCGCAGCTGCGTGCCGTCGATCTCCAGGGCCGCCTCCTGCGACAGGTCGCCCGCCGCGACCGCCTCCAGCACCCGGCCCAGCTCCGTCGTGGGCCGCACCAGGTCCTCGACCAGGCGGTTCACGCTCGCGGCGCCCTCGGACCAGCCGCCGTCCAGGTGCTCGATGACGAGCCGGTGGTTCCACGACCCCTCCTGGCCCACCGCGCGGGCGATGAGCGCGAGGTCGCGGGTCTGCCGGTCGGCCTGCTCGACCACGGCGTTGAACCGGTCGACGACCTCCCCGGCCAGGCCCTCCCCGCGTGGCAGCCGCACCGAGAAGTCGCCCCGCTCGACGGCGCCCAGCGCATCGGCCAGGCTTCGGAGCAGGTCGGACTCATCGGTCGGGTTCGCTGTACGGGAAACGGTGTCCGTCATGGCGTGGTTCCTCAGCTGCGGAGACAGGCGGCCCTTCCAGGTTGTCACATCCTGGGGGCAAACGTGAAGGCAGGTTACTCAGCGAGAGGTGCCCGGTCACCACAAGTCACGGAAAGAAAAGCGACGACTACACGCAACCGCTGTCCACTGAGGCGCGTTTATACCAGTGCAGCGCTCCTTCGGACCCGCTATGACCCCAGCGGAAGAGCAGGACGCCGCACCCCCCAACGAAGAATCGCATAGGAGACGTATGTCCACCCTCAACAAGACCGGTCTGCGCCTCGCCGCGGCCGGGGCCGCGGCGGCCCTCGCGCTCGCGGCCGGCGCCCCCGCGTTCGCGCAGGAGGAGACCCCCGCCGACGAGGCCACCACCCCGGCGGAGACCGCGACGGAGACCGAGGCCGTCGAGACCGAGGAGGAGGAGAACTCCGAGGTCGAGGAGGAGAAGGACCCCGCCGAGGCGGAGGTGCCCGAGGCCGAGGTCCCCGAAGGGGAGCTCCCCGAGCAGGAGGAAGAGGAGGACGGCGCCGACGAGGGCTGGGAGCACGTGTACTCCTACCAGTACCTCGACCAGATCCTCCAGGGCGCGAACGAGGGCGAGTCCGTCCTCGCGCAGCCCGAGTTCTACGTCGAGGAGGCGGCCGCGAACCCCGAGCTGACCGCCGCGACGATCCTCGTGTTCACCGACACGATGAGCCTCGAGGACCTGCTCGTGGACGGCTCGTGGAACCTCACCCACCACGCCTACGCCGCCCCCGGGTACGACAACTGCACCATCTGGGAGTGGGGCGCGACCTGCATCGTGACCGACTTCGCGGCCGAGGCCGGGAAGACCTACACCCCGTCCGAGGCGACCCCGCTGTACTACGACATCGTCGGCGAGGTCGACGCTGACGACGCCGCCGCGTACTACGCGGTCGACCTCGACGCCGCGGGCCTCGAAGAGGCCCTCGCCGAGGGCTGGTACGACCTCGAGAGCGACAACCAGCTCGAGCTCGTCGAGACCGAGGGCACCGAGGGCGACTGGTTCCTCGACTTCGGCCTGTTCTACTTCGAGGCCGACCTGGTCCTGCCGAACCTCCCCACCGCCGAGGAGCCGGGCCTCCCGGTGACCGGCAGCTCCTCGATCGTCATGATCTCCTCGGCCGCCGCCGCGCTGCTCGCGGGCGCCGTGGTGTTCCTGGTCCTGCGCCGCCGCAGGGCCGCCGAGAACTGGGAGTAGGCCCCCGGCGCCGCGAGGCGCCCCGGCCGCATGCGACACGACGGCCGCCCCGGNCCCGGGCCCCCCGTTCCGCTGCCGGGCGCAGGGGCAGGTAGACGGGCCCGAACGGGTGCGGCGGGCCCGGGCGGCCCGGGCATAGACTGGCCCGGTGACGTACCCCGAGAGGGCAGCCCGCCGGCTGCGGCTGCCGGCCGACGACCGCTCCCCCGCCGCCGCCCGCGCCGCCGTCCGCGCGGTCCTCGCCGAGGCCGGACTCACCGAGCTGCTCGACGAGACCCTGCTGCTCACCACCGAGCTGGCGACGAACGGCGTCGTCCACGCCGGCACCGACATCAACCTGACGGTGGCCGCCGACCCGATCGGCGTGCGCGTCACCGTCACCGACTACCGCTCCGGCGGCATCGACCCGCTCGAGGCGGCCATGCCGGAGGTCACCGCCGAGGGCGGCCGCGGCCTGCTGCTGGTGGACCGGTTCGCGTCGTCGTGGGGGACCACGCACGACCAGACCGGCAAGTCGATCTGGTTCCGCATCGACCGCGACCCCGACAAGCCGCCGGCCCCGCGCCCGCTGCCCGACGTCGGGAACGGCGAGTCCGCGCCCGACCTCGCGCAGCTCGCCGCGCTCCTCACCGTCGCGCCCGCGCTCCAGTCGCGGCTCCCGGTCGACCAGATCGTCACCGAGCTCCTGGCCCGCTGCCACGACGCGACCGCCGCCGACGGCGGCGCCATCGAGTACGACGCGGGCGACGGCACCGGCACCCAGGTCATCGCGAAGTTCGGCGACGTCGGCACCGCCGCCGTCGCGGCCGCGCTGCCGCTCACCGCGCCCGCGAACGGCCGCCTGCTCCTCGCGGGCGAGCCGAAGCCGTCCTGGCGGCCCCTGGCCGAGCTCGTCGCCGAGCGCGTCGCCCTCGCCGTCCAGATCGACCGGATGCGCACCGACGAGCAGCGCCGCTCCGGCTGGCTCACGTACCTCGCCGAGGCCGGGGAGCTCCTGGCGCACTCCCTCGAAGAGCACCTCACGGTCGCGCTCATCCCGCAGCTCATCGTCCCGCAGCTGGGCCGCTGGGCGGCCGTCCACCTCACCGGCGACGGCGCGGGCCTGCGGCTCGCCGCGCTCACGCACGTCGAGGAGGGCGAGCTCGAGCACCTGCGCACCCGTCTGGAGGGGGCCGCGCCGCCGCTCGCGGCCGCGCTCACCACCGACGGGTGGACGGGCATGGAGCTGCCGGTGCCGCGGGGCCTCGACGGCATCGCGGTGCCGCTGTCGGCGCGCGGCGCGACCATCGGCGTCCTCACCGTCGGCCGTCACGCCGACCGCCACCACTCCTCCGAGGAGCGCGCCGTCGTCGCCGACCTCGCGAAGCGCTCGGCGCTCGCGCTCGACAACGCCCGCATCCACGCCGAGCGCCAGGCCGTCGCCCACGAGCTGCAGGCCGCGCTCATGCCCGGGTCGCTCCCGGACGTCACCGGGATCTCCTTCGCCGCCGAGTACCTGCCCGCGACCGCGCGGCGCCTCCCCGGCTCCGGGCCGGGCCCGGTCGCCGGCACCGAGGTCGGCGGCGACTTCTACGACGCGACCGAGCTGCCCGACCACCGGCTGTGGGTCGCGATCGGCGACGTGTGCGGCAAGGGCGCGCAGGCCGCGGCCGTCACCGGCGTCGTCCGGGACGTCCTGCGGGTCATGGCCCGCGACGGCCGCCCGCTCCCGCGCGCGCTCGAGCTGCTGAACGCGACGCTCCTGGAGCAGCCCGGCGAGCTGCGGTACGCGACGATCGCGTCGGCCCTGCTCGACCGCGGCGACGCCGGGTCGGTGCGCGCGACCCTGTGCCTGTCGGGCCACGAGCGGCCGCTGCTGCTGCGCGCCGCGGGCGGCGTCGAGTGGGTGGGCCGGGAGGGCACGGCCGTGGGCCTGTTCCCCGACGTCAAGGTCAATCCCGAGGAGGTCCGCCTCGACGTCGGCGACGCCCTCGTGTTCTTCACCGACGGCGTCACCGAGCGCCGCGACGGCAGCGCCATGTTCGGGCACGAGCGCATCGAGCGGGCCGTGCGCGGCGCCGCCGGCAAGAGCGCCCGCCAGATCGCGACCGCGCTCCTGGAGGCGGTGGAGGCGTTCTCCCCCGAGTCGCCGCGCGACGACATCGCGATCCTCGTCGTCCGCTGCGACCCCGCCTGACCCGCGCATGCGAACGGCCCCGCGAGAGGTCTCGCGGGGCCGTGGTGCTGGAGGGGCGCGCGGCGCCTAGTCCTGGAGGACCGTCGCGGCGCCGTAGTAGGAGTTGCCGTGGTCGAGCGACACGACCTTCACGTACGTGGAGGAGTTCGGGGCGTGCACGACCAGGCCGTTGCCGATGTACATGCCGACGTGCGCCAGGTTGTTGTAGAAGACCAGATCGCCGGGCTGGAGCTCGTCGCGGCTGATGTGCGCGGTCTGGCTGTACTGGGCGGCGGCGTTGTGCGGCAGGTTGATCCCGATCTCGGCGTACGCGCCGAGCATGAGGCCCGAGCAGTCCCAGTTGTCGGGGCCGGCCGCGCCCCACACGTACCAGTCGCCGCGCTGCGCGAGCGCGAAGTTGACGACGGCGAGCCGCTCGTCGGACATGTGCGGCAGGTCGAACTCGTTGACGGCGTCGCCCGCGACGGTCTGCCACTCCTCGTTGAGCTCGTCGATCCGCTCGGTGAGCTCGTCGGACTTGACCTCGAGGGCCTCCTTGTCGACGGCGAGGTCGGCCTGGAGGTCGGTGAGGAGGTCGAGCTGGGTCGTGTACTCCTCGGAGGCGGCGCGCAGCTCGTCCATGAGCGCGAAGTTGTACAGGTTCGCGGAGTTGAGCCGGTCGAGGCGCTCGACGAACGCGTCGGGCGAGCCGGCGTCGAGCAGCATCGCGGCGTCGCCGATCCCCTGGTCCACATAGGTGGACTGGATGTAGGCGGAGAGCTGGTCGCGCAGCGAGTTCAGGTTCGTCTCGGCGTCCTCGAGGTAGACCTGGGTCTCCTCGATGAGGTGCTCGTTGTCGTCGATGTCCTGCGAGAGCTGGTTGTACTCCTCGACCGCCGCGGCCAGGTCCTCGTCGGTCTGCTCGATCTCGTCGTTGACGTCGCCGGTGTCGCGCTGGGCCCAGGCGGGAGCGGACGCGGCGGACGAGATGAGGAGGCCGCCGATCACGGCGGCTGAGGTCCACTTGCGGCGGACGGACGACTGCTTCACGAGGAGGGCGCTCCTTCGGGATTCGGGAGGTCGGGACGCGTACCGGGGGCTTCTCCGAGGGTGGGCCCGCACCGGCGCGATACGACGGCGCCGCGGAGCCGAACATGAGCCTAGCGCGCCGGTTTCCCCTCCGGTAGCCCCCGGTCGTGACAAATTCGCAGCGTAGTGAGGCTTCCACCGTTGGTGTGTCGCTCCTGTGAGTTGCCTGGGAGTTGCTACGATGACGGGCATGGCCTTCCTGTCGTGTCCCTGTCGCCGCTGTCACCAGCGCTGACCCGCCGCGGGCGGCTCGGCGCGCCCAGACACCGACAACCGTTCCGACGCACCGAAGGTCGTTCTCCCGTATGCGCACGTCCGCCGTGATCCCCGCCGCACCCGCCGTCCCGCTCGACGCCGCCGTCCTCGACGGCCCCCGGCTGGAGGCCCTCGCCGGCTGCTACGCCGCGAACCTGACGCTCCGCCCGCGCTTCACCCGGGGCAGCCGCTGGGCCCGCCGGGTCCTCGCCGGGCCCGGCCACGAGGCGTGGCTCCTCGCCTGGCTGCCCGGCCAGGGCACCGAGCTCCACGACCACGGCGGCGTCGCCCGCCCGGCCGCGGCCGCCGTCGCGGTCGTCTCCGGGAGCCTCACCGAGTTCACCGTCGCGCCCGGCGACTTCCCGGGCCTGCGCCGCAAGCCGCTCGCGGCGGGGGACGTCTCGGCGGTCGACGACCGCACCGTCCACGCGATGCGCAACGACTCGGACGCGCCGGCGGTGAGCCTGCACGTGTACTCGCCGGGCCTGGAGGCCATGCGCACCTACCTGCTGGACGAGACCGGCCTGGCCCCGTCGCGGATCAAGCGCGCGGGCGAGGACTGGTAGCGCCGGAGCGCACGCCGATGGGCGGGGGCGCGAGCTCCCCCGATACTCAAGCCTCCCTCGCGGGTCCGACACCGCCGGCGGCGCTTACGAACCGCATCGCCCCGCCCTACGTGCGGGCGGCGCCCAGCACCTCGCCGACCGCGGCGGGCAGGGCCCGGGCGAGGTCGGAGGCGGTGACCGTGCGGTGCTCCCTCGCGGCGACGCCCCCGGCCCGGCCGTGGAGGAACGCGGCGGCGACGGCCGCCCGCACCCCGTCCATGCCGGACGCCAGGAGCGAGGCCATGAACCCGGCGAGCACGTCCCCGGAGCCGGCGGTCGCCAGCTGCGGGCGCCCGGTCGGGTTGGCCCAGACCGTGCCGTCGCTGGCGGCGACGACCGTGTGGTGGCCCTTGAGGAGGACGGTGCAGTTGAGGCGCTTGGCGAGTGCGGCCGCGGCCGCGCCGCGGTCCTCGCTCGGCGGCGAGCCGTAGAGCCGCTCGTACTCGCGGTCGTGCGGGGTGAGGACCACGGGCGCGTCGCGCTGGGTGAGCACCGACGGGTACTCGCCGATCAGGGTCAGGGCGTCGGCGTCGAGGACGACCGGCGCGGGGGAGACGAGCACCGACCGCAGCTCGCCGAGGGCGGCCTCGTCGGTCCCGAACCCGGGCCCGGCCAGCCACGCCTGCACCCGGCCCGCCTCCTTGACGGTGGGCGTGCACACCACCTCGGGGTGGCTGCGGCGCACGTAGTCGCCCGCGGCGCCCGCGTACCGGACGTACCCGGCGGGCCCGGCGAGGGCCCCGCCGGTGGCGAGGACGGCCGCGCCGGGGTACCGCTCGGAGCCGGCGGCGACGCCGACGACGCCGCGCGTGTACTTGTCGTCGTCGGGTCCGGGCCGGTGCCACCAGTGGGCGAGGTCCGACTCGGAGGCGACGCGCACCGCCGGGTGCGGGTCGAGGTGGGGGCCGAGGCCGATGTCGACGAGGACGAGCCGGCCGGTGCGGAGCGCGGCGCGCCCGAGCACGTGGCAGGGCTTGTAGGAGCCGAACGCGACGGTGACGTCGGCGGTGACGGCGCTCGCGGGGACGGCCCCGGTGTCGACGTCGACGCCGGACGGGACGTCGACGGCCACGACGGTGCCGGCGTCGATCCGGTGGAGCTGGTCGATGGCGCGCCCGGGGAGCCCGGGGCGGCCGCCGATGCCGAGGACGCCGTCGAGGAGCAGGTCGCAGCGGTGCGGGGGCTGGGCGACGAGGCGCCCGCCCGCGCGGGTGAGGGCCGCGGCGGCGACGGGGTGGACCCGGTCGCCCATGACGGGGACGGCGAAGACGCGGGCGCCGCGCCGGGCGAGGCGGGCGGCGGCGAAGAGCGCGTCACCGCCGTTGTCGCCGGGTCCGGCGAGGACGGTCACGGTGGACCCGTACACGCCCGCCCGGCCGGTCCGGGTGGCGCGCCGCTCCCGGAGGATCGCCGCGCACTCGGCGGCGAGCCCGGCCGCCGCGCGCTGCATGAGGGTCCCGGGCGGGAGCTTCGCCATCAGCTGGGCTTCCGCGCGGCGGACCGCCGCTGCTGACCATGCACCGTCCATGGCTGTCCCTCTCCGGAACCTCGTCGGCCTCAGGCCGTCTCCGCGATCACCACCGCTGTCGCTATACCGCCATCATGCGACAGCGAGACGTGCCAGCGCGAGACGCCACGCTGGGCGGCGACGGCCGCGACCGATCCGGTGATCTCCAGGGACGGTCGCCCGTCCGGTTCGGAGAGCACTTGGCAGTCGGCCCAGCGCATCCCGCCGGGGGCGCCGAGGGCTTTGGCCACGGCCTCCTTGGCGGCGAAGCGCGCGGCGAGGGACTCGGTGCGGCGTCGGCGCCCGTCGGGGGCGCTTCGCTCGGCCTCGGTGAAGAGCTTGTCGGCGACGTGGGGGGTCCGCTCGAGCACGCGCTCGAACCGGTCCACCGCCACGACGTCTATGCCCACGGCGACGATCACCCGTCAAGAGTGCCACGGGATCGGGCGTCCCGCCCCCGTTCGGGCGGGTTCATCCGCGAGCGTGCGGTTCTGCCCGCCGGCCGGTCAGGAGCGGATGTGGACGGTGCGTGATCGGGTGGGGCCGTTCGGTGTCAGCCGTCCGGTCGCGGCACGCGGCGGCGGGCGGGGCCCGGCCGCGTTCGCGGCCGGGCCCCGGTTCACTTGGCGCTCAAGGCGGTCAGCAGGTGCTGGGCTCGTACCAGGAGCACTCCCAGTCCGCGGGGAGTTCCGCGGCGGGCTCGGCGATCTCCTCGGCCTCGGCCGCGAAGGCCGCGATCTCGGACTCGGTCGCGTCGGCGCCGTGGGAGGCGATGGCGACCGCGATCTGGTCTTCCAGTCCCTTGATGTTGCTGGTCAGGAAGTCGTTGAACATGATCGCGAACACGAGTTCGCGGCCGTCGGCGTCGGTGGCGTACCCGGCGAGCGCCGAGACGGAGGTCATCGACCCGGTCTTGGCCCGGACGTTCCCGGCGGCCTCGGTCCCGCACATGCGGCTCGCGAGGGTGCCGTCGACGCACGCGACCGGGAGCGAGCCCTGGAAGGTGTCGAACCAGGACGCGTCCTGGGCGCCGATGAGCAGGTCGGTGAGCATGTCCGGGGTCAGCTGGTCCCAGCGGGACATGCCGGAGCCGTCGACCTGGCGGATCGGGCCGGTGTTCACGCCGTAGTCGTCGATCGCGCCGTACACGCCGGCCTTGCCGGACGCGAAGGTGCCCAGGCCGGTCTGCGCGAGCCCGACGGCCTTGAAGAACGCCTCGGCGTACAGGTTGTTCGAGGGCTTCATGAGGTCGACGGTGAGGTCCGCGAGGGGCTCGGAGTCGTGCCAGGCGAGGACCTCGCCGCCCTGGGGCGCCTCTTCGTGGAGGCGCACGTCGCCGTCGAGGGTGATGCCCTCGGCGGCGAGCGCGTCGGCGAAGACGTCGGCGACGAGCCCGGTCGGGTCGATCACGGAGCGGGTGGCGAAGGTGCCGGAGGTCCCGGCGGCCACGGTGCCCGAGACGCGGATGGTGTTGGCGTGCTCGTCGCGGTTGACGACGACGTTGGTGGCGGTGCCGGTCGTGGCGGTGTTCACGACGGTCACGTAGTCGGTCGCGGGGACCGTCGTGACGACGGCGGGGGCGCCGGAGGCGGTGCCGGGCTTGACGAACACGCGGACGGTGCCGGGGAAGTGGTCGGTGCCCGAGCCGATGGTGAGCGCGGAGATCTCGGACGCGGAGGTGTACTGGAGGTCGCCCCAGGCCCACTCGTCGCCGTGGCGGACCGCGTCGAAGGCGGTGTCGTCGGCGACCAGGTCGCCGGCCACGGTGGAGACGCCGAGGTCGGCGAGGTCGGCGGCGAGGGCCGCGAAGTCGGCCTGGAGGAGCGAGGGGTCGCCCGTGCCGCGCAGGTACAGGTCGCCGTCGACGACGCCGTCCACGGGGCGGTCGCCGAGGACGTCGGTGGTGAAGGTGTAGTCCTCGCCGAGGACCTCGAGCGCCCCGGCGACGGTGGAGAGCTTGTTCGTGGAGGCGGGGATGGCCCGCTGGTTGGCGTGGTGGTCGTAGACGACCTCGCCGGTGGCCGCGTCCTTGACGACGATGCTCGCCTGGGAGTCGGTGACCTTGGGGTCCTGGAGGATCGCGTCGATGGCGGCGGCGAGTGCTTCATTGCCGGTCGGCTGGGCCTGGGCGACGGTGGTCGCCGCGATGACCATGGCGCCTGCGGCTGTGACCGCCGCCGCGCCCGATATGAGGGTACGTTTTTTCACACCCGCGAGCTTAAACGGTTCGCACGCCTTGCGGTGTTCGCACAGAAGTGTCCATTATCGCCGCACCCGGCGGGCAACCGAAACGGCGGCAGGGGCGTATACCTCCTGCCGCCGTTGGTGTCCGGACTGCGCCCGCTACTCGACGGTGACGGACTTCGCGAGGTTCCGCGGCTGGTCGATGTCGCGGCCGAGGGCCGTCGCCAGCTCGGCGGCGAACTCCTGCAGCGGGACGGCGGTCAGCAGCGGCGCCAGCAGCGTCGGCGACGCGGGCGTCTCGATCACGAGGTCGGCGTGCGCGGCCGTGATCTTGTCGCCCTCCTCGCACACCGCGATCACCTTCGCGCCGCGCGCCTTCACCTCCTGGATGTTGGAGATGATCTTGTCGTGCAGGAGCGACCGGCCGCGCGGGCTCGGCACGATCGCGATCACCGGCGTGCCGGCCTCGATCAGCGAGATCGGGCCGTGCTTGAGCTCTCCGGCCGCGAAGCCCTCCGCGTGCAGGTACGCGAGCTCCTTGAGCTTGAGCGCGCCTTCGAGGGCCACCGGGTAGCCGACGTGGCGGCCGATGAACAGGACCCGCTCGCCGGCGGCGGCGCACTCGCGGGCCATCTCGCGGACCGGGTCGAGGTTCTCGATGACCTTCGCGATCTTCCCCGGCGCGGCCACGAGCTCGTCGAGCACGGCCGACACCTCGTCGGCGTACTTGATGCCGCGCACCTGCGCGAGGTGCAGGCCCACCAGGTAGCAGGCCGCGAGCTGCGTCAGGAACGCCTTCGTCGAGGCCACCGCGACCTCGATGCCGGCGCGCGTGTACAGGACCGCGTCGGACTCGCGCGGGATCGTCGACCCGACGGTGTTGGAGATCGACAGGACGCGGGCCTTCTGGTCCTTCGCGTGCCGCACCGCCATGAGCGTGTCCATGGTCTCGCCGGACTGCGAGATCGCCACGACCAGCGTGGAGCGGTCGAGGACCGGGTCGCGGTAGCGGAACTCGCTCGCGAGCTCGACCTCGCACGGGATGCGCGTCCAGTGCTCGATCGCGTACTTGGTGACGAGCCCGGCGTGGTACGAGGTGCCGCACGCGACGATGAAGACCTTGTCGATGTCGCGGAAGTCCTGGTCGGACATGCGGACCTCGTCGAGGACGATCTGCCCGGACTCGTCGATGCGCCCGCGCAGGGTGTCGGCGACGGCCTGCGGCTGCTCGTGGATCTCCTTGGCCATGAACGTGTCGAAGCCGCCCTTCTCGGCGGCCGCGATGTCCCAGTCGACGCTGAACGGCGTGCCCTCGGAGGGCGCCCCGTCGAAGCCGCTGACGGCGACGCCGTCGCGGTTGATCGTCACGATCTGGTCCTGGCCCAGCTCGATCGCCTCGGTCGTGTAGGCGATGAACGCCGCCACGTCGGAGCCGAGGAAGTACTCGTCCTCGCCGAGCCCGACCACGAGCGGGGAGTTGCGGCGCGCGCCCACGACCGTGTCGGGGTCGTCGGCGGCGACCGCGAGCAGCGTGAACGCGCCTTCGAGGCGCCGGCAGACGCGGGTCATGGCGGCGGTGAGGTCGCCGTCGACGCCGTACTCGCGGCCGAGGAGGTGGGCGGCGACCTCGGTGTCGGTGTCGGAGAGGAACTCGATGCCGTCGGCCTCGAGCTCGGCGCGGAGCTGCCCGAAGTTCTCGATGATGCCGTTGTGGATGAGGGAGATCCGGCCGTCGGCGGAGCGGTGGGGGTGCGCGTTGCGGTCGGAGGGGACGCCGTGCGTCGCCCAGCGGGTGTGCCCGATGCCGCAGGTGGACTCGGGGAGCGGGTGCTCGGCGAGGGCCGCCTCGAGGTTCGCGAGCTTGCCGGCGCGCTTGTCGACCTCGATGCGGCCGTCGGCCGAGACCAGCGCGATGCCCGCGGAGTCGTAGCCGCGGTATTCGAGACGGCGCAGGCCGTCGAGCACGACGTCGACGGCGCTGCGGCGGCCGACGTATCCAACGATTCCACACATGCGAGAAACACTACCGCAGTTTCGCGCATCACTCATGCGCGGATCAGCGGGAATCGATCACACTGTTTGATCGTTGCCGGTGTTCGCGGTGCGTTCACCGGCCGGTCACGCACCGTTGGGGATCAGGACTCGCGGGAGTCAGGAGACCACGGCGATGCCGCGGGCGCCCTCGGCGTTCACGTAGCTGACGGCGCCGCCGGTGCCGACGGCGCTGAGCTGCGCGTCGTGGCACCAGTTCGCGGGGACGTCGGCGGTCTCGCCCTCCTCGGCGACCGCGCCCGGGAGCGCGATCTCCTTCACCTCGCCGCCGGCGACCTGGTACAGGCGGCACTCGGGGAGCGTCGGGTCGAGCGACAGGTCGGCGGCGAGGAGCGCCCGGTTGTCGGGCAGGACCGTGCCCCAGCCGCGCGCGACCTCGGGGTCGAGCGGCGTGTACCCCAGGCGCACCTGGCCCTTGTAGAGGCGCTCGCCGGAGTCGGCGTCGTAGGACATGACGCCGAGCCAGGAGCCCTCGCGGTCCCTCGCGGTGTAGCACTCGATGATCTGGACGGTGCGGCGCGCGGCGACGGGCACGTCGGCGCGGGCGTCGCCTCCGGCGGCGATGCCGGCCGCGGGCGCGCTCGTGGGCTGCGACAGGTGCAGCGTCCCCCCGCACGCGGAGGAGTTCGTGGACCCGAACGACTGGTCCTTGACGTGCCAGCGCTCGGCGCCGTCCTCGACGCCGTAGGCGATGAGCCGGTGCTCGAAGCGGCGGGCGGAGAAGGGCCCGTCGGTGACGCGGTGCTCGACGCGGCTGTCGATGAGGACGGTGTCGCCGGAGACGAGGAACGAGTCGGGGACGACCCTGGCGGCGGTGTCGACCTCCTGCTCCCAGGCGGCGGCGCCGTCGTCGAGGTCGAAGGCGAGCACGTAGTCGCGGGCGACGGACCGGTCGGGGGCGGGGACGCAGTCGGCGAGGAGGACGACGCGGTCGCCGGCGACCTGCGCGGCGGTGCCCTCGCAGCCGGGCGGCATCTCGGCGTCCCACAGCAGGCCGCCGCCGAAGTCGTAGACGTGGAAGACCTCGCTGCCGTCCTCGGCGAAGAGGAGCCGGTCGTCGGCGAGCGCGAGGAGCGTCCCGGGCGAGCCGTCGAACCCGGCGGTGGCGACCTCCTCGCCGTCGCGGGCGCGCAGGACGCGGGTCTGGAAGTCGTCGCGGTCGTCGGCGCGGGGGCCGGTGAGGGCGACGAGGTCCTGGGCGTGGGAGAGGACGGGCGACTGGGAGGCGAGCCAGTTCCAGCGGCGGTGGTACCAGACGGCGGCGCCGGAGGCGGGGTCGAGCATGGTGACGGCCTGCGGCGTGGCGTCGCCGGGGTGGTCGGTGCGCAGGAGCCCGTACGGGGTGTCGGTGAAGCGCTCGACGCCCGCGAGCGCGGCGAGGCCGTCGAGGCCGGTCTCGGCGGCGGCCGCGTCGCCGACGCGCACGTCCTGGTTGGCGAGTTCGGCCCACCGCTGCATGGCGGGGGCGAGGGCGGCGGCGAGGAGCACGACGACGGCGACGGCGAACACGCCGACCTTGCGGCGCATGGACTTCGGCGGGCGGGCGCGCCCGCCCGCGTAGCCTTCGACGACGAACTCGGAGAGGGCGAGGAGCCCGCCGCCGAGGACACCGAAGCCGTACGCGAGGGCGGCGACGCCCGCGCGGTGGGTGATGAACTGGCCCGGCCCGGCCTCGGGCATGGACGAGTAGACGGCCCACCCGGCGGCCGCGGCGAACACGGCGGTGGCCAGTGCGGCGATGATGATGCGCAGTCCGGTGTGGGCGGCGGCGGTGGCGATGACGGCGGCGGCGATGAGCACGGACGCGACGGTGCCGATGATCATGTAGACCCCGGAGGACCCGGTGCCCGCGCCGGTCCCGAACGACGCCCAGACGATGAGGACGGCCCAGCAGGCGAGGGCGGTGATCCCGGCGGCGCGGAGGAAGACGCGGGCGAGCGGGCGCCCGGGCCTGGTCGCGCGCGGGCCGTCCGCGTCGGTGCGGAGGCGGCCGGCGCCGGAGGCGTTGTGGGACATGCCCTCTTTCTACCGGTCACCGGCCGTGCGATCCGGGCTTTCGCGCAGATCGCGAGCGGGTTTCTTGCGGGCAGCCGCTATGGCGATCGAAGCGATGGGCCCCCGGTGTCCACCCTGGCACGGGGGTCCGACGGTCCCGGCCGGACCGGGGTTCGAACAAGGCGCGAGGGTGCTTCGGAGGTGCCGGGATTGGAACACGGCGCGAGGACGTTTCGGAGGTGCCGGGGTTGGAACGCGATGCGAGGGCACTTCAGAGGTGCCGCGATCCGAAGGCGACGCGGGGGCACGGCGGATGCGAGCACGCTTCGGATGCGGGGGTGCGGCAGCCCGGGCCAGTGGGAGGGGCCGCGGACTGCCGCAGGTCGGGGTCAGCCTCCGAGCGGCGCGGAGGCGACGGCGGTGTACTTGGGCTGGACCCCGGCGGGGCCCTTCCCGAAGTCGGAGCGGTAGAGGACGAGCTCGCCCGCGGTCCAGCTCGGGCCGTAGTACCGGCGCAGGGTGAGGAGGTCCTGCGCGGCCTGCTGGTTGGTGACGCGGTCGCCGGGGCGGGCGAGCGTCACGTGCGGGCGGTACTGCTTCTGGTCGACCGGGAGGTTTCCGGCGACGAGTCCGGCGCGGATGCGGTGGACGAGGTCGACGAGGGCCGCGACGTCGCCGTCGAGGCCGGCGTAGACCACCGAGTAGCGGCCGCGCCCGAAGCGCCCGCCGCCCGAGACGCACAGCCGCATCGGTGCGGCCTCGCGGGCGGCGGCGGCGATGACCTCGGCGGTCTCGGCGCAGCGCGATTCGGGGACGTCGCCGAGGAAGGCGAGCGTGAGGTGCCAGTTCTCCGAGCGGACGAGGCGGCCCGCGGCGGGCCTGCGGCCGACGGCGCCGGGGCGGCTGGGGGCGCCGCGCCGCGCGATGTTGAGGTCGGAGACGACTTCGGCGAGATCGGCGACGGCGTTGTCGGGAAGCGGGAGCGCGGCGAAGAGCCGCTCGGTCCGTACCTGGGGTGCGACCGGTGCGGTCGCGGTGGCGGAGGCACTCACTGGATTCCCTCCAGGGGCTCTACTCGGGATCGGTGACCCGCGCCTGCGCCGAAAGGTGTGTCGACGCGACGTGGTCGAGGGCTGTCACGATGTGCCTATCCTCGCAGCATCCCCCGACGTTCATTCAGTGAAATCCCATTGGACGGGACAGTAATTTCAGGGAAGTAACGCCCCTGTGCACTCCTGGGACGCCAGCGCCGCAGGAGGTTCGGGGCGATTGCGGAGAAGTCGGGCAGCACAAGGGAGACCGCGATCTCGCGCGGTTCACCCTTTGGGATTAACGGATACGCGCCCGAGGCGCCTTTGTGGAGTCCGCACAGCGTAGGGCACGCCCGCAACCGGGACGGGCGCTACGGCATCGCCTTGCCGGTGAGCGCGGTCGCGCGGCGGCGCAGCTGCGACCGCTTCGCGAGCGCGACGACCGCGGGGGTCGCCATCGCGACGACGCCGCCGAGCCACAGGCCGGTGCGGGCCCCGAAGGCCTCCATGACCCACCCGACGAGGGGCGCGAACACGGCGGTGGAGCCGAGGAAGACGAGCATGTACAGGCTCAGCACGCGGCCGCGGTAGTCGGCGCGCACGCCCATCTGGACGCGCTGGTTGGCGGCCTGGGCGTAGTAGACCATCGCGAAGCCGGTCGGGGCGAGCAGCAGCATCGCGCCCCACAGGGTCGGGGCGAACCCGACGAGCATGGTGCCGACGCCGAGCAGGGCCGACGACAGCAGCATCGTGTTCAGGGTGGGCCGCCCGGAGCGGCGGCCGGAGGCGAGGGACCCGGCGAGCGCGCCGACCGCGAGCGCGGTCAGGAGCAGGCCGTAGGAGTCGGCGCCGGTCTCGAACTCGGTGCGGGCGAGCATGGAGAGCGTCAGCGCGAAGTTGAACGTGAAGCCCGAGACCAGGAGCGAGACGACGAGGACGGCGATGATGTCGGGGCGCGCGGCGGCGTAGCGCAGGGCCTCGCGGATGCCGCCGGCGTCCTCGCGGCGGCGCACCGGGTTGGAGAGGCTGCGGCGCAGCAGGACGGCGCAGGCGACGGCCGGGCCGAGGGCGAGCGCCGCGCACGTGATGATGACGGTGCCGGTGGAGGTCACGGCGATGAGGACCCCGGCGAGGGCGGGGCCGGCGATGCGGCTGGTGTTGAAGATGGCGCTGCCGAGGCCGACGGCGTTGGGGAGCGCCTCGAGGTCGACGATCTCGGAGTAGAACGCCTGGCGGGCGGGGCCTTCGACGACGGAGACGGAGCCGAACGCGGCCATGCCGACGTAGACCATCCACAGTTCGATGTGGCCGGTGAGCACGACGGCGCCGAGGCAGGCGGTGACCGCCGCGGAGCCGATGGAGCACAGGAGCAGGACGCGGCGCTTGTCGAAGCTGTCGGCGATCTTGCCGCCGTGGAGTCCGAAGAGGAGGTAGGGGCCGAACTGGAGCGCGAGGGTCCAGCCGAGGGCGGTCCCGGAGTTGCCGGAGAGCTCGAGCACGAGCCAGGAGACGGCGGTGGTCTGGAGCCAGAACGCGAGGGTGCCGACGAGCTGCCCGGAGGCGTACACCCGGAAGGCGGGGTAGGCGAGGGCTCTGAACGTGTGGCGCAGCTGGCCGAGGAGGACCGGAGACATCGCATTCAATGATATTTACTTACCGGTCGGCAAGCCAGTAACTGAGACCGACTTCTCTCCCCGTCCCGCCGACGCCCCCGAACCCTCCCGAATCCCGGGACCGCCCCTGGCCACCAGACCGGAGTCTCCCCGCCGCTCGGCCCCGGCGCCCGCGCTTCGCCGGACCGGCGACCCGCTGCCCCACCACCCGGCCCGGGACCCGCCTCAACGCTAGAACGGGGCGGACCCGAAGGCCCGCCCCGCGGCGAAGGCAGTGATTGCGAAACCGGCGACGAACACCGTCGCACCCGCCGGATACGGTCAGGAGTGGGGCGTTCACGCGGCACATATCCGGAATTCCGGATACGGCCGATCGGTGCTCCGCGGCCGGACTAGTCCTTGCCGGCGCTTCCGAAGAGCACGTCGTCCCAGCCCGGGAGCTGGTTGCGCGGCTTCGACCCGGCGGCGGCCAGCGGCAGCGCGTTCAGGTCGTCGTCGGCCACGGTGCGCTTGTTCGGGCGCAGCACCGCGAGCGAGGGGACCTCGGGGGTCTCCCGCTGCTCCGGCGCGGTCGTGCCCGGCAGGCCGAGCTGCGAGGTGCGCTTCCCGCGCCCCTGCATGTCGTCGAGCGGGCGCTCCAGGACCTCGCGGAGCCGGTCGCGGCGCAGCGGGTCGGGACGCGAGTCGTCGTCGAGCTCGCGCAGCCCGTGCATCGGGTCGCGCGAGGGCCGCACCGGGTCGCCGGGGCGGACGCCCAGGTCGCTCGGGGCGTCCTTCGGCCCGGAGACCTGCTGCGGCAGCGGCGTCGAGAGGAACTGCGCCATCTCGTCGTCGGGCGTCACGGTCTGGCGGGCGCGGTCGAGCTTCCAGCGCGCGCGGGCGGTCGTCTTCCCGGAGGACCACGACGCCTGGACGAGCCAGGAGCCGTCCTCGGTGCGCCAGGCGTCCCACGAGACGGCCTCGGGGTCGACCCCGTGCGTGCCCAGCTTCACATCGACCACATTGGACATGCGCTCGCCGCGCTCGGAGGTCGCCAGCCGCGAGCGGCGGGCGGCCTGGGCGAGCATGGCGCGCTCCTGGAGGACCGGACCGGCGTACCGGAGCACCCGGTCGACGGCGACCTGCGCGGAGGCGGCGATGTCCTCGGCGCTCTCGCCGGCGCGGATGCGGGTCTGGATGTCGCGCGGGGAGAGGCTGACGGCGGCGGGGCGCTGCGGGACGGGCCGGTTCGCGGCCGCGGGCTTCGCGGGCGGGGCTTCCGTCCTGGCGCGCAAGGCGTTCCCCGCTTCGGGGACGTCGACCACGGCGGCGACCCGCTCATCGAGCGGGAGGGCCAGCAGGCGGCCGAGTTCGTCGGCGAGCACGAGCGCATGACCGTCCTCAGAGAGGGCTACGAACCGTACCGGCCTCATGCCTTCCCACCCCTCGTGTCGTCGTCAGCGCCGCGTCCCGCTCGTCCGAGCGTACGCCCAACCCTACCGGCGGACCACAACCGGCGGGGTGCCTATAAGCGATCGCGGCGGACGGGCCCCCTGCGGCGTCCCGTCTGCGGCAACACGATGCCGACTCGCGTCGGCGTGACCGATTGTCGCGGGGACTGTCGCAGCGTACATTGGCAGCGTGTCCACCGACGGAAGTTCCCAGCCCCCGGCCGCGTCCGGCTCGTCGGCGAACCCTCGCGCCGCCTACCACCGGGTGAAGAAGACCCCCGAGCTGCCGGCCGCCGACGCGGTGCGGCTGCGGATGACGCCGATCGCCGCCGCCGGGACTCTGGTGTGGACGGTCGCCCTGGTGCTCACCCAGTTCTTCCGCGACGACCTCGCGGCCTCGGGCCGCGAGTGGTGGGGCGCGTGCGCGCTCACCGGCGTCATCGTGGGCCTCCTCGGCACCGCCGCGATGGCGGTCGCCGACAAGCGGCACTTCGGGAAGGCGCCCCGCGGCGACGCGTAGGCGGAGACACGCCCCCGCGGTGGGTGGCGGAACGGGACCGGGCGAGCGGCGTGCGACTGCGCCGAGGAGCGGTTCGGCATGCGGCACCGCCCGATGGAGGGCAGCACGCCGATGACCTCTGGGTAAGGGCCCCCGGTTTCAACCGTGCCCGAGGGGTGCGACATTTTCCCGGGCTCACGGCCCCGGTGTCCCCTGATCGGGGGACTACAGGATCTCGGAGCCCTCGTCGTCGTAGACGATCTCGGACTTCTCGACGCCCTGCGGCGTCGTGTCCACGAACTCGCTGATCTGGGAGTGCGCGCCGCAGCCGTGGTCGGCGGAGACGACGCGGGCGTCCTCGGAGGAGTACAGGTTCGCGCAGGCGCCGAAGGCGAGGCGCATCGAGCCGGCCAGCGGCAGGAAGAACCCGCAGGTGCCGCAGCGGGCGGGCGCGGGCGCGGCCTCGGCGATCGGGGCGGTGGGCCCGCGGTCGCCGTCGTACCAGCGCTGCGCGGCCTCGGCGCGGCCCTCGCGGTTCATGACGCGCTCGCGGCCCAGGCCCAGCTCGGTGGCGATGTCCTCGACGGCGTCGTCGTCCGACAGCTGGTAGGCGGGCATGAGGCGGTCGTCGTCGTCCTCGGTGGGGAGGATCTCGCCGGTGCCGACCTCGCCGCCCTGGAGGCGGTCGGCCCACGGGACCCACGCGGGGGAGCGGAGCGCGTCGGGGCCGGGCAGCAGCGCGGTCTCGGAGACGGTCGCGGCGCGGGCGCGGGGGACGCGGGTAAGCACGACGGCCCAGCGCCAGCCGCGGTAGCCCGGGAGGGTGCACTCGAAGTAGTGGGTGACGACCCGCTCGGACTCGGCTTCGACGCTCAGGTGCTCGCCGATCCCGTCACCGGCTTCCTCGGCGGCCTCGCGGGCCTGGTCGACGGCATCGGCGAGGGCCCGGTCCAGACGCGGTTTGCGGGTCCGGGCGGTTTTTGCGGCGGCGGTGGAGCTGTCAGGCACGCTTTCAAGCATAGGTCAGCTCGCGCCGGACCCCGGCGGTCGGTGCGGCCGGGCGAGAGGGGGATGCGCCACACCCCCGGCCGTGCAGGCCTGGAAGTGTCGGACCCCTCGGGCACCGTTGAGACCGGGGGCCCTTACCCAGAGGTCAACGGCGTGCTGCCCGCCGACCGGGGCGGTCCGCCGACGCGCGGGGACCGGCCGGCACAACCTCGATGTCTCCGAGTCCTCCGACTGGTCCACCGACACGCAGGGACCGGCCACGCCGATCACGGGGGCGCGGTGCGGGGGCCCGCTGCGTCCGGCGCCACGTTCACTGCGGCGGCCGCGGGCCGGTGCGGGCCGGTACCGTTTGCTCCATGCGAATACTCGTCGTGTGCGCGGTCGCCGAGGAGGCCCAGGCCGTCGAGGCCGGGCGCTCGCTCCGCCATGAGCTGGACATCCTCGTCTGCGGCGTCGGCCCGGCCGCCGCCGCTGCCGCCACCGCGCGGACCATCGCCGACAACAGCCACATGGGCCGCGCGTACGACGTCGTCGTCAACGCCGGCATCTGCGGGGCGTTCATCGGGCGGGCGAAGATCGGCGACGTGCTCATCGCCACCGACTCCGTCCACGCCGAGCTCGGCGTGGCCCTCCCCTGGCGGTTCCAGCCGATCGACGAGATCGGATTCGGCACCAACCGGATCGGGTGCAACACCGTGCTCACCGTCGCGGTCGAGGGCGTGCGCGGCGAGATCCTCACCCTCGCCTCGATCACCGGCTCCGACGGGCAGGCCGCGAACCTCGCCCACCGGTACCCGGACGCGGTCGGCGAGGCCATGGAGGGCTTCGGCGTCGCCACGGCCGCGCAGCAGGCCGGCCTGCCGTTCGCCGAGATCCGCACCGTCTCCAACTTCGTCGGCGACCGCAACGTCGAGGGCTGGGACTGGGGCTCGGCCCTGAAGTCGCTCACCACCGCCATCAGGGAGCTGTAGGCATGGTCGCACTGGGAATCCCGCTCGACGGCGCGACAGACGCCGCGGCCGACGGCGCCCCTGGGCGCGGCGCGCTGCACCTGGCGCACTCGCCGTGCCCGAACGACACCTTCATCTACCACGCGTGGACCTCGGGCCTCATCGACGGCGCCCCGGTCACGCGGCTGACGTTCGCCGACATCGACGTCACCAACTCCGCCTGCGCGCGAGGCGAGTTCGACGTCGCGAAGGTCTCGTACGCGGCCCTGCCGCACCTCGGCCCCGAATGGCGGCTCCTGCCGGCCGGCGGTGCGCTCGGGCGCGGGTGCGGGCCGCTGGTGCTCACCGGCCCGGGCGGGCTCGCGGGCCTCCGGGGCCGCAAGATCGCCGTCCCCTCGGACCGGAGCACCGCGTTCCTGCTGTTCAACCTGTGGCTGCGGGAGCTCGGGAGCCCCGACGTCGCGGTCGAGGTCGTGCCGTTCGACCAGATCATGCCCGCGGTGCGCGAGGGCCGCTTCGACGCCGGGCTCGTCATCCACGAGGCCCGGTTCACGTACGGCGAATACGGCCTGGACTGCATGGTCGACCTCGGCGAGTGGTGGGAGGGCAGCACCGGCGCCCCGATCCCGCTCGGCGCGATCGTCGCCAAGTCGCATCTCGACACCGGCGCGATCACCGACGCCATCCGCGCCTCCCTCGACTACGCATGGGCGAACCCGGAGGCGAGCCGCGCGTACATCGCCGAGCACGCCCAGGAGATGTCGGAAGACGTGTGCCGCATGCACATCGATCTGTACGTCAACGAGTTCTCCCGCGACCTCGGCGACGAGGGCCGCGCCGCGGTCCGGCGCCTCCTCGGCGGGGCCGCCGAACTCGGGCTCGTGCCCGAGCTCGGCATCGCGATCCCCTAGCGCCCGAGCGGCGGTCGCGATGCGTGGCGGCGCCCTCACCCCGACGTTGCGGACCGCCCGGTTCATGCCACGCTAGGCTTGACGGACTCAGCAGTAGCCGGCATGAGAGAGAAGTTCGAGGTTCAGCGGTGCCCAGTGGTCGAGTGAAATGGTTCGACGCCGAGAAGGGATTCGGATTCGTCTCCCGCGACGACGGCGGCAAGGACGTCTTCGTGCACCGCGACGCGCTTCCCGAAGGCGTGGAGGAACTCGCCAAGGGGACGAAGGTCGAGTACAGCATCATCGACACGCGCCGCGGCGTCCAGGCGATGGGCCTCCACGTGCTCGCCGCCCCGCAGGCCGGCCCGGCCGCGGCCCCCGAGACGCCGAAGCGCTCGCCGGAGGAGCTCAACAGCCTCCTCCAGGACCTCATCGGCGTCCTCGAACAGCAGGTCATGCCCCCGCTCTCCCGCGGACGCCGCCCCGACCGCAAGACCGGCGCCAAGATCGCCGAACTCCTGCGCGCCGTGGCGACCGACCTCGAGTAGCCCGTCCCGACGTGCATCCGGGGCGGCGCTTCGCGCCCCATCGGTAGGGACATTTCCGTTATGTCCGTGAAAAAGGGTGGGGCGCGCACGGCGGGATAGGCTCGTGCGGTGACCTTCCAGGCGACTTCTCAAGCGGCCCTTCCCGCGTCCGGCGGCGGCGTCGACGCACTGCTGGAACGGCTCGCCTCGCTGCCGTCGCTCATGGTGGCGTTCTCGGGCGGCGCCGACTCGGCGTTCCTGCTCGCGGCGGCCGTCCGGGCCCTCGGGCCCGAGCGGGTGGAGGCCGCGACCGCCGTCTCGCCGTCGCTGCCGCTGTCCGAGCTCGACCGCGCGCGGGAGTTCGCCGAGGGCCTCGGAGTGGTGCACCACGCGCCGGTGACCGACGAGCTGTCGCGGGAGGGGTACCGCGCGAACGCCGGCGACCGCTGCTTCTTCTGCAAGACCGAGCTGATGAGCGTCGTCGGCCCGCTCGCCGAGGCGCGCGGCGTCGCCGCGGTCGCGACCGGCACCAACGCCGACGACCTCGCCGCCGGGTTCCGGCCGGGCATCCGCGCGGCCGCCGGGGCGGGGGCGATCACGCCGCTCGCCGACGCCGGGCTCACCAAGGCCGAGATCCGCGCCGCCTCGCAGGCCTGGGGCCTGTCGACGTGGGACAAGCCCGCGGCCGCCTGCCTCGCCAGCCGCATCGCGTACGGCGTCGAGGTCACCGCCGACGGGCTGCGGCGGGTTGCCGAGGCCGAGCAGGCGCTGCGAGACGCGTTCGGGGAGGCTGCGATCCCCGTGCGGAACCTGCGGGTGCGCGACATGGGCGGCGGCACCGCACGGGTGGAGATCGACGCCGAGCTGGTGCCCGCGGTCGCGGAGCGGCCCTCGCTGCTGGAGGCCGTGACGGGCTTCGCGGAGGTGCGGCTCGACGCGCAGGGGTTCCGGTCGGGGGCGATGAACGAGCTGCTGCCGAATCCGGAGCGGTACCGCTGAGCGGGTGATCATTTCGTGATATTCCCGAAATGTTCTGAGTGATGGGCCCCCGGACAACAACCCTGACCTATGGGTGTGACAGGAGTGGCCTTGTGGGGCAATGTGATCGGGGTTCGGATCTGAGCTGGAGGCACCCGGCGGGGCCGGCGGCGATCGTCAGTGGAGGATTGAGTCCGAAAGCCCCACCGGGTCCATAACCCCTCGGGAACCCCTCATTCCCCGAGGGCTTCACCGTGGACCATCAGACTGGGCAGGGCCTGAGCCGAACCTGGCAATTCCCTGATACAGGGGTGTTCGGTCTATAACGGGTGGTGTGTGCTCTTCGGACATGAGTCCCTCCCAACCCTCCCCAATCGACTGCGGGATGGTAGGGAGAATCAGGGCGGAGCGGCGGAGCGGCGGAGCGGCGGAGCGGCGGAG